>JAXMLV010000073.1:0-46974 GCA_034367065.1 Flavobacteriaceae bacterium | reverse complement strand
TTAGAAATTGAACTTGTTCTTGCAGCGTTTTAACTTGTGCAGTTGCATTGACTTTTTCTTCTAAGCAAGTGTTTAGTTTAACAGTTGCTGAATTTAGAAGGTCTTGAGTTTCTTTTTGTCGAGTTTCAAGATCTGCATATTTTTGGTTGGATACGCATGAGCTTAACACGAAAGCGAAAATGGTTGCGATAAAAAATACTTTTTTCATTGTTGAGTGGGTTTAAAAATTCCAGTTTTTACTACCAACAAATGTACCAAAAAATTATAGGTTCATCAAAGATTTAACAAGTATTTAGTTATCACTTTAAAAATTTTATCAGATGTCTAATTTTAAGGTGTTTATCAATAATTTCAGGTTTTCATTTTTCTCGATTAACCGCTCCAATTTATCTTCAGTTGTGTAGGCAATTTTTTGTTCGATAGATTCGCTAACGGTCAGTTTGAATTGTAAAAAATGGTTATTAAGTTTTTCCGTTAAGAAATTTTGCAAATCGGATTTACAGTTTGCAAAATCATTTTTCATCGAAATATTGGGAAATTCGAAGCTTATCACATTGTCATTTGCCAATGGTTTGTTACAATTTAAAATTGAAGCAATGATGTGTTCACCCTTACTCTGCTTGGCATCGGCAAATTCTTTCCAGCAAGTCTGAAGCATTTCTTCTGTAAAAGTATCTTGCGGTTTTATCGATGTATCGATTTGTGTAGCGGTAGTTTTTGCTGCCAGATTCTTTTGAACTTGTAAACTCTTGATAGAAAGTGCGGATATTCGCTCTTTTTTAGGAATATCGGGCAACTTGGTTGGTTCAAGTGGAGTTGTGCTTTCTTCTATTTCGTTCGAATCCAGCTTGTTTAGGTCTTTATACTCAAGATTTTGTTGAGGTTTAATTGGCTTTGGCTCGGTATGAATTAGCTCCGGTTCAGGATTTTTTTTTTCCTCGGCTTGCTGATGAGCGGAAGCCAATTTGAGAAGAAGCAATTCGACCAACAGCCTTTGGTGCGAGCTGTTTTTATAATCGATACTGCATTGATTGGCTAAATCTAAAGCATAAATCAAAAAACTTCCTGTACATTGATTGCTTTGTCGGATGTATTGCTCTCTGACTTGTTCTCCTGTTTCTATCAGGGATTGTGTATCTTTATTTTTACTGACCATCAAATCTCTGAAATGCGCTGCCAATCCGGATACAAAATGAAGTCCTTCAAACCCTTTGGACAGTATTTCGTTGTAGAGATTTAATAATTTTGGAACGTTTCCTGTCAGTATGCTTTCAGTTGCTTGGAAATATGCATCATAATCAAGTACATTCAGATTTTCCGCAACTGCTTTTCGAGTCAGTTTTTTGCCGCAGAAAGTCACCACACGGTCAAATGTGCTGAGTGCATCGCGCAGTGCACCGTCTGCTTTTTGGGCGATGATGTGCAAGGCTTCTTCTTCCGTTTCTATGCCTTCAATTTTCGCGATATGTGCCAAATGTTCTTTGATATCTTGAATTGTAATTCTTTTGAAATCAAAAATTTGGCATCGAGAAAGTATGGTTGGTAAGATTTTGTGTTTTTCGGTGGTAGCCAAGATAAATATGGCGTGTTTAGGCGGTTCTTCAAGGGTTTTCAGAAAGGCATTGAAAGCAGATTGCGACAACATGTGTACCTCATCGATGATGTAAACTTTGTATTTTCCGGATTGTGGCGGTATCCGGACTTGATCCGTCAGGCTGCGGATGTCGTCAACAGAATTGTTGGAAGCAGCGTCCAATTCGAAAATATTGAAAGCAAAATCTTCATCTACTTGCGTATTTTCGGTCGTGTTGATTTTTTTAGCCAAAATGCGGGCACAAGTTGTTTTGCCGACACCTCTCGGACCTGTGAAAAGCAGTGCCTGTGCAAGATGATTGCTTCGGATGGCATTGAGCAGGGTTTGGGTAATCGCTTGCTGACCGACCACGTCTTCAAAATCAATCGGTCTGTATTTCCGTGCCGATACCACAAATTGTTCCATGATGCTTGTTTTGTACAAAAATAAAAAAATGAAACTGGAAACACGATGGTTTGCGTATCATTCCCGACTATTTTATCAACAGATTTTTTATTGACCGTTGGAAAACATCAAAAATATCATTTAAAGCAAACTATTTTTTATCTTTAGCAGGAATCTTAAAAAAGTAATAACTACCTATAAAACCATGAATCCAACCCAATCCTTTTTCGCTGCGATTGTCTTTTCATTGATTTTATCATCTTGCATCCATATTTCAGCCAAAGTGGATGAGCATGCCTATGTCGAACAAAATCAAAAAACAATGACCAATCCGTTTATTCATCACGTGTATTTTTACCTGAAAAATCCAAATAATTTGGCAGACCGAGACAAACTCGTGGAAGGCCTGGGGAAATTGTCGAAAGTTTCAACTATTCAGCAATCTTACGTTGGTTTTCCTGCCGCAACCAATCGTTCTGTAATCGAAAAAGGATACGCGGTCAGTTGGCTGTGCTTATTTAAAAACGTAGAAGAAGAGGAGCAATACCAGCAAGACCCGATTCATCTTCAATTTATCGAAGAATACAGTCATCTTTGGGGGAAAGTGGTCGTGTATGATTCGGTTCAATAACATTAACACGTCAAACATTATTTTCTTAATTTTTCTTTGATAGATTTCGATATCAAGAAGATAAAGATTAATACCATGGCACAAAGCGAAACCAAAGTTCCACCGATTGCTATGGTGCTGTTGTCTCCAAATGGATTATCAAAATCTATTTGAACCAAATTAAAAATCGCCAATGACAATGCGACCAATGCCAGCAAATACCAAACTACTTTCATTTTTATAGTGTTATATAGTTGAAATTCTGTATTATAAATTAATCAAAACATGTTAAATCAATCCTTTGATGTTTGTTGTAAACAATTTGACTGCTATGGCTAGCAGAATAATTCCAAATACTTTCCGAATCACATTGATGCCCGATTTCCCGAAAAGTCTTTCGATTTTTGCGGATGATTTCAGCACAAGATAGACAAAAACAATGTTGACAACTATGGCGATGATGATATTAATTGTTTGAAATTCTGCGCGTAACGATAAGATAGAAGTCATGGTGCCGGCTCCGGCAATGAGAGGAAAGGCAATCGGTACTATTGATGCCGTTTCCGGTTGTTCATCCCTATAAAACGTAATGCCTAAAATCATCTCCAAAGCGAGGAAAAAAATGACAAGCGAGCCCGCCACCGCAAATGAGTTGATGTCGATGCCGATGAGTTTCAGAATCTCTTCCCCCACGAACATAAACAAAATCATGATAACGGCCGCGACCAAAGACGCTTTTTCGGATTGTATATGACCGACTTTCTTGCGCAAATCAATGATAATCGGAATGCTCCCGATAATGTCTATCACCGCAAAAAGCACCATGGTTGCCGTGACGATTTCTCTAAAATTAAGCTTCATTTCATTTTTTTTGCAAATGTACTGTTCTCCAAAGAATTTAACGAATTAAGGATTGATTAATTTTTCGGTTTCAATTAATTCAAAAATACCTACTTAAAAAATGATTTTTTTGAGAATTTAATAATCTTTTCAAAAGAATAATTTTGAATAATAATCGCCTGTTATTTCAATATCAACTTCAATTCGTTGCGATAGGTTGACGGATTGCGCCCTGTGAATTCTTTAAACAATTTGTTGAAATGAGAAAAGTTGTTGAAACCACTTTCATAGCAAATTTCAGTGATGCTCGATGGTTTTTCGGCCAACAATTTTGAGGCATGCACCAAGCGATATTCATTCACAAACTGCGTAAATGTCTTTCCCGTTATTTTTTTGAAATAGCGACAAAATGCAGGAATGGTCATGCTGACCAAAGAAGATATTTCTTCAAGTGTAATGGATCGGCTAAAATTTTCGCGAACGAAACCAAAAACCATGTCAATGCGTTGATTGTCTTGTGGTTCAACTTCCAATACAAAACCTTGCGCATTAAGGATGGTGTATTCGTCCGACTCGTCGAGCTCCTTAAAGATTTGCAACAATCGGATCAAGCGTTCAAAATAGCTGTATTGACCGAGTTTCTCAATCTTGGCTCCAACAGATTTTTTGGTGTCGCCATGAAAAACGACTCCCATTTTAGCGCGTTCCAAAAGTTTTCTGATTCCAGACATTTCTGGAACCGTCAAAAAGTCTTCTCCTAAAAAATCTTCACGAAATTGGATGATGGTTTCACTTTTGTTACCGGTCAGCCGATCGGTGAAGCCATAGTGCGGAAGATTTGAGCCGATGAGAATCAAATCGCCGTTGCGATAGAAAGAAACATGGCTGCCCACCAATCTTTTTCCCATTCCACCATTGACACAGACCAACTCGACCTCCGGATGGAAATGCCATTGTGGATCTTTGTTTTGCGATTGTTCAGCATATTGTTTAAACAGTATCGAGCTACCAAAAGGCGGCGATATCTTTTCTAACGAAGGTTTTAGATTACTTAATGTCATGGTTTACAGCAATTTTTAAACAAAAATATGTTAAATAGTTAGATCTGATTGCGTTTTGATTATCTATAATATGTGTAAAATTAACTTTTTATTTTTAAATATCAAGTTTTGAAGGTAAAATATTGTATAAAGTGGGAAATTAATGGGATTTAGCCTTGTTGAAGAGACTGTATCTTTGCATAGAATCTTTTAAAAATTCAATGCTATGAAAAAAGACATCAAGTATTATTTAATTGTAATAGCCCTTTTTGGTGTATTACAAATTTCTGCCACCGAAAAAGTAAATCCGGTGAACGACGGAAACACAAGTGCTAAAACCATACGTTTGAGCGCTTCGTTGTTGCAGCCATTTTCTAATTTGAAGATTGTGGATGAATTTGGAGTAGTTCTTTATGAAGAAACACTCAAAAATAGTTTAGAAACTGGCAAACAAATCAATTTCAGCAGATTACCTGCCGGCAACTATTTTCTTGAAATGGATGCTGCTATCAAGCAAGTTATCATTCCACTACAAGTGTCTGATCAGGAAGCCATATTGAAATTAGAATTGAAAACAGAAGTTTTTAAACCTTTTGTGAAGCTAAGCGGTACTTCTTTGCTACTGATGAATTTCAACCCGGAACAAACCCCGGTTACAGTATCTATTTATGATGAATTAGGTCAACTGTTGTTTGAAGAAACGATTACAGACAGCATTGAACTGAAACGAAACTACAATTTTTCAAAAGTAGAAAGTGGAAATTATTCGCTTCAAGTTAAAAAAAACGGGAAAGTATTTAGCTTTCCATATCAAGGATAAAATTGGTTGATTAATTGGTTTGTTTGTAAGGAGCGCCCGGAAGGGCGCTTTTTCATTTGGTTTGTTGGGTCAAACTATCAAACTCAATATTGCCAAAAGTGCGGGCAACGCTTGTATGAAAAATATTTTTTTGCTGACGGTAAAAGCACCATAAACTCCTGCAACAGCCACGCAGCTCAAAAAGAAAACAGCAATGTTCATGCGCCATTTTTCGTCCGAAATAAAAAAAGTCCAAATCAGTCCGGCTGCCAAAAATCCGTTGTACAATCCTTGGTTGGCAGCAAGTACTTTGGTAGGTTTAAACAATTCGGCAGGCAACGACTTAAACGTTCTTCTGCCCGCTGTCTCCCATGCAAACATTTCCAACCACAAAAAATACAAATGTTCAAAAGCGACCAAACCAATAAATATTTTTGTTGTTATTTCCATTCGAATAAAATTTAAAATCAACATAAAATAATATTACCCAATGCGTCCGTTTTTGATTTCTTCTACAATTTCTGGATTCAAAAGCGTAGAAATATCCCCAAAATTAGAAAAATCGCCTTCTGCTATTTTTCGCAGAATACGCCGCATGATTTTTCCGGAACGCGTTTTGGGTAAACCGGGAACAAACTGAATTTTTTCCAACTTAGCAATCGGGCCAATGTGATCTGATATCAGTTGATTGATTTCCTTACTCAAATTTTCGCGAACCCTGCTTTCTCCTTCTTCTTTTAATATCACAAATCCGTAAAGTGCATTTCCTTTCACATCGTGTGGAAAGCCAACAATTGCAGATTCTGCTACTGCCGGATGTTCGTTGATGGCATCTTCGATTGGCGCAGTACCTAAATTATGCCCCGACACGATAATCACATCATCTACTCGTCCCGTGATTCGATAATAACCGACTTCATCGCGAAGTGCGCCATCACCAGTAAAATACTTTCCGGGAAAAGCCGTAAAATAGGTCTCTTTGTAACGTTGATGATCACCCCAAATAGTTCGCGCCATCGACGGCCACGGAAACTTGATACACAAACTTCCCGAAGAAAGATTGCCCTCTATTTCGTTGCGTTTTTCATCCATCAAAACGGGTTGAATGCCTGGTAGAGGCAAAGTGGCATATGTGGGTTTGGTAGGCGTGACAAATGGTATGGGAGAAATCATAATACCGCCTGTTTCGGTTTGCCACCAAGTGTCCACAATCGGGCAGTTTTTTTTCCCAACATGGTCATTGTACCAATGCCAAGCTTCCTCGTTGATGGGTTCTCCAACCGAACCAAGCAATTTTAATGATGATAAATCGTGATTTTCGACATAGGCTACATTTTCTTTTGCCAAAGCACGAATGGCGGTCGGTGCTGTATAGAATTGATTAACTTTATGCTTTTCAATGACTTCCCAAAAACGCCCGTAATCAGGATAGGAGGGAACACCTTCAAACATGAGCGTGGTAGCTCCGTTCAAAAGCGGTCCGTAAACGATGTATGAATGACCGGTAATCCAACCGATATCTGCCGTACACCAAAAAACATCGTTTTCTTCATATTGAAATATGTTTTTAAAAGTGTATGCCGTGTAAACCATGTATCCTGCTGTAGTGTGCATCATTCCTTTTGGTTTACCGGTTGATCCGGATGTGTAAAGTATAAACAACGGGTCTTCTGAATCCATGATTTCCGCCACGTTTTCTATGGATGCATTTTCCAATAAGGGCGCAAGCCAACAATCTCTTTCTTTTTTCATACTGACTGGTGTCTGCGTTCTTTTCACGACCAATACTGATTCTACACAAGAACATTTTTCCAAGGCGTTGTTCACGATCGATTTTAGGTCGATGGTTTTGTCGCCTCTGAATCCACCGTCGGAAGTAATGACCATTTTACATGCTAAATCGTTGATACGTGTAGTAAGCGCACTGGCTGAATATCCGGCAAAAACAACCGAATGAACGGCACCGATTCTCGCACATGCCAAAACGGAAACAGCCAATTCAGGAATCATCGGCAGGTAAATACAAACGCGATCTCCTTTTTTGATGCCTTTTTCTTTTAAGACATTGGCCATCTTGCAAACACGTTCGTACAAGTTTTGGTATGTGATGTGCTGCGCTGGTTCATTCGGATTGTTGGGTTCAAAAATGATGGCAGTTTTGTTTCCTCGTATGGAAAGATGCCTGTCGATGCAGTTTTTGGTGATGTTGAGTTTGGCATTCAAAAACCATTTACAGTTTGCTTCTGTCAGATCATATTCAAGTACATTATTCCATTTCTGAAACCAGACAAAGTTTTCATCGGCTATTTTGTTCCAAAATTTCTCCGGATTTTGGACAGATTTTTTGTATTGTTTGAAGTACTGCTCTAAGTTTTTGATTCTGTAAGATTTCATTGCGCAGGATAATTTTAGGTTCATTTGTTGAGTCCTAAAATTATAAAAAAAAACTGATTTTACGGGAAAAGACTTTGTAAACATGTTAAACAGCTGCCAAGTCAATATATCAACCTGATTTTAGGCCTCACAAGATTTTAAAACCTGTGAAGTCTTTTTCTCTGCTGATTCAAAAAAAATGAGCATTTCCAAATATTTTTGGAATGCTCACTTGTAACCCTTGTTTTAAAGTTTAGATATTTCTATTCAACTTACTTTTTAAACTAAATCCGCGGTAAATCGCCCTTTCCTTTAGTTGGCAACAAAGATTTGCCCATCAGGTATTTGTCCACGTGGTGCGCGGCTTCTCTTCCTTCCGAAATTGCCCAAACAATGAGTGATTGTCCTCGGCGAGCATCTCCTGCGGAAAACACCTGCGGTACGTTGGTTTGGTAATTGGTTTCTTGCGCTTCGATGTTTGTTCGGGTATCCAATCGGACCCCCAGCTGTTCGGCAAGCGTGTTTTCAGAACCCGTGAAACCGAGTGCAAGAACAATCAAATCGCACGGAAATTCTTTGACAGAGTCAGGAACTTCACGAAGTTGCAGTCTTTCGCCGGGCTTGCGAACCCATTCTACTTCGGTAGTTATTAGTCCAATTACATTGTTTGCTTTGTCACCGACAAATTCTTTGGTAGAAATGCTCCAATGTCTGTTTACTCCTTCTTTGTGTGAGGATGTTGTGCGCAGTCGCATCGGATAATATGGCCAAGGTTGGTCTTCCGGGCGCGCTTCCGTGCCACGCGGCATGATTTCGAAGTTGGTAACCGACAGTGCGCCTTGCCTATTTGATGTACCGATACAATCCGACCCGGTGTCGCCACCGCCAATCACGATGACATGCTTTCCTTTCGCGGAAATGGCTTCACCTTCAAATTCGACACCCTCTACACGTTTGTTTTGTTGTTTCAAAAAATCCATCGCCTGTACGACACCTTTGAGCTTGTTGCCTTTGATGGGTAAATCTCTTCTGGTTGTTGCTCCTGTACTCAATACAATTGCATCAAAAGAATCCAATTCAGAAACAGCGGTGTTTTTACCCACTTCGGTATTGGTTCTAAACACGATTCCTTCTTGTTCTAAGATAGCCACGCGTCTGTCGATGACTGTTTTTTCCATTTTGAAATCAGGAATTCCATAACGAAGCAGTCCGCCAACGCGAGAATCTCTTTCAAAAACCGTGACCCAATGTCCGGCTCTGTTCAATTGCTGTGCAGCGGCCAAACCAGCGGGACCTGAACCAATGACTGCAACATTTTTTCCGCTGCGATGTTTGGGTGGATTGGCGACAATCCATCCTTCTTTAAATCCTCTTTCAACGATATTTTTTTCGATGTTTTCAATACTCACAGGATCTTCATTGATGCCCAATACGCAAGCTTCCTCGCAGGGTGCGGGACACAATCTGCCGGTGAATTCCGGAAAATTATTGGTTGAATGGAGTACTTCTAAGGCTTCTTTCCAACGACCGCGATAGATCAAATCGTTGAAATCGGGTATCAAATTTCCCAATGGACAGCCACTGTGGCAAAACGGGATTCCGCAATCCATGCATCTCGCACCTTGATTTTTTAATTTGGTTTCGTCTAGCGGAAGGGTGAATTCTTTATAGACTTTGACGCGTTCTTCGACGGGTTTGTAGGCTTCTACTTCTCTTGGAAATTCCAAAAAACCGGTTGCTTTTCCCATAACATTATTGACTTATAGCGGTTTCTAATGATTCTTTTTTAATTCGTTCCAATGCTTTTTTGTAT
The DNA here is from genome assembly GCA_034367065.1 of Flavobacteriaceae bacterium. Classification (GTDB taxonomy): domain Bacteria; phylum Bacteroidota; class Bacteroidia; order Flavobacteriales; family Flavobacteriaceae; genus UM-FILTER-40-17. The sequence continues at coordinate 37,521 of JAXMLV010000073.1, read as the reverse complement.
TCGAAAGGCATCACTTTGACGAAATTTTTCAAACTGTTTTCCCATTGCTCCAAAATGCGGTATGCCAGCGGGCTGTTGGTGAAATTGTAATGATTCTCAATCAATTCTTTGAGTTGCAGTTGATCTTCGACTTCGGCAATTTCTTCCAAAGCGACACTTTCGAGGTTGCATTTGTCGGTGAATTTTCCATCCGGATTGAACACATAAGCGATACCACCGCTCATACCGGCTGCAAAATTTCGACCTGTTTTCCCGAGCACGACAGCGACACCGCCGGTCATGTATTCGCAACCGTGGTCGCCGATACCTTCCACTACAGCTTTTGCGCCCGAATTTCGAACACAAAAACGCTCACCTGCGACACCGTTGATGTAAACCTCGCCATCAATGGCACCGTAGAGCGCGACATTCCCGATGATGATATTATCCTCAGGCTTGAATGTCGTTTCGTCCGGAACTTTGATGATGACTCTTGCTCCAGAAAGTCCTTTTGCCAAATAGTCATTGGTGTTTCCTTCAATTTTGAGTGTCAATCCTTTGGTGGCAAATGCGGCAAAACTTTGTCCTGCCGAACCTTTGAAGTTGATTTTAAGTGTGTTGTCAGGAAGACCTTGTGCGCCGTAAATTTTTGATATTTCATTGCTCAAAATTGCGCCGACTGCTCTGTCTGTGTTGTGAATCGGGTAATCGAGCACCATTTTTTCTTTGCGGAAAAGTGCCAAATGAGCCTGGCTGATGATTTTGAAATCGATGGCATCTTCGAGATGATGTTCTTGTTTTTGGGTATTGTAAACTGCTACACCATCCGGAGTATCAATCTTTTTAAGAATAGGTGAAAGATTCAATCCTTTGGCTTTGAAATGACTGATGGCTTTTCGGGTGTTGATTTTGTGAACTTGACCGACCATTTCGTTGATGGTTCTAAAACCGAGTTGAGCCATGATTGACCTGAGTTCTTCAGCGATAAAGTACATGAAATTGACTACATGCTCGGGTTTGCCTTCAAATTTTTTGCGCAGTTCAGGATTTTGTGTGGCAATACCGACGGGGCAAGTATTCAAATGGCAAACACGCATCATGATGCAGCCTGAAGCGACCAAAGGCGCGGTTGCAAAGCCGAATTCTTCTGCGCCTAAAAGGCAGGCAACCGCGACATCCCGTCCGGTTTTGAGTTGGCCGTCGCATTCGAGTACGACACGGCTTCTCAAATCGTTCATGACTAAGGTTTGTTGTGCTTCCGCTATGCCTAATTCCCAAGGAAGACCGGCATGTTTAAGTGAAGTCAACGGTGATGCACCGGTTCCGCCGTCATAACCGGATACCAAAATGACATCCGCTTTGGCTTTGGCAACTCCTGCGGCAACAGTTCCTACGCCAACTTCCGAGACCAATTTTACATTTATACGCGCCTCTCGATTGGCATTTTTGAGGTCAAAAATAAGTTGAGCCAAATCTTCGATAGAGTAAATATCATGATGGGGGGGCGGTGATATCAAACCAACGTATGGGGTGGAATTTCTGACTTTGGCTATCCAAGGATATACTTTTTCTCCGGGCAACTGTCCGCCTTCTCCCGGTTTGGCTCCTTGTGCCATCTTGATTTGTATTTCGGAGGCATTGGTCAGGTAATTAATCGAAACGCCAAAACGACCGGAAGCGACTTGCTTGATAGCACTGTTGCGCCAATCACCATCGGCGTCTTTATAAAAACGTTGCGGGTCTTCACCACCTTCGCCCGAATTACTTTTGCCACCGATTCGGTTCATGGCAATGGCAAGGTTTTCATGCGCTTCACTGCTGATGGAGCCATAAGACATGGCACCAGTTTTAAATCGTTTGACAATCTCTGTCCAAGGTTCAACTTCTTCAATCGGAATCGGGTCGAAATTGGTAAACTCAAACATCCCGCGAAGCGTCATCAATTCTTTGCTTTGGTTGTTGACCAATTCGGCGTATTCGTGATAAGTTTTAGGGTTGTTTTGTCTAACGGCTTGTTGCAGTTTAGCAACGGTCAATGGGTTGAACATATGACGTTCGCCGTTGCGTCTCCATTTGTATTCCCCTCCCATCTCTAAATTGAGATTTCCGTCCACATCATCTTGTTGAAAAGCACGTTGGTGGCGTTGGGCAATTTCTTTTTCTATTTCATACAAACCGATTCCTTCTATTCGGGAAGGTGTGTTGGGAAAATATTTATCAATAACACCTTTGTTGATGCCGATGCATTCGAAGAGTTGAGAGCCTCTGTAAGAGTTAAGTGTAGAAATACCAATTTTGTTCATTACTTTGAGTACACCCAATCCCACGGCTTTGTTAAAATTTTTGATGGCGTATTCTTCCTCTATATCGGTCAAGATATTTTCTTTGATTTGCTCGCGGATAATTTCGTTGACCATATATGGGTTGATGGCACTTGCCCCGTATCCAAAAAGCAAAGCAAAATGATGCACTTCTCTCGGTTCGGCTGATTCGATGATGATGGCAATCTTCGACCTTTTTTTAAAGTTTTTGAGTGCGCTGTGAACATGCGAACAAGCCAATAATGCGGGAATGGGCGCAAATTCTTCAGAAACACCGCGGTCTGACAAAATCAGGATGGTGAAACCTTCGTCGATTGCTTTGGAAGCTTGTTGTGCGATGTCTTCGAGGGCATTTTCCAAACCGTTTAGCCCATGGGCTATCGGGTAGAGCGTTTTGATGCTTTTGGTTTTAATATGACCGTTGTCAAAACTTTTTATTTTTTCTAAATCTTCCCGAGAAATGACCGGGTTTTGAATTTTTAAACGACGGGCGTGTTTTTCATCGATCTCAAAAATATTGAAATCACTTCCCAAGGTCAGACTGATGTCTGTGATGATTTCCTCACGGATACCGTCGAGCGGTGGATTGGTTACCTGTGCAAACAGCTGTTTGAAATAGTTGTAGGTAAGTTGGGGGCGGTCTGACAAAACAGCAAGCGGCGTGTCTGTGCCCATCGAACCGATGGCTTCTTTACCGAGTATTGCCATGGGATTGATGATGGTGTTGACATCTTCAACCGTGTAACCGAAAATTCGTTTGCGTACATCGATGGATTCTGTTTCCTGAAAAATCGGACAATTGATGTATGGAATGTTTCGAAGATGAACCAGATTTTTATCAATCCATTGCTGATAAGGGCGTTGCGAAACAATTCTGTTTTTGATTTCGTCATCGTTGATGATTCTTCCGGCATTCATGTCCACCAAAAACATTCTGCCCGGTTCGAGCCGTCCGTGCGATTCGATGTTTTTCGGCTCAATATCCACCACGCCGGTTTCGGAAGACATGATGACATAGCCATCTTTTGTTACGGTGTATCGAGAAGGGCGCAAACCGTTTCTGTCTAACAATGCACCGATGTAATTTCCATCGGTAAATGGAATGGAGGCGGGACCGTCCCATGGCTCCATTAGGCAGGAATTAAACTCGTAAAAGGCTTTTTTCTCCGGCGACATTTCTTTGTGTTTTTCCCAGGCTTCAGGAATCAGCATCATCATGACTTCGGGCAGAGAGCGTCCGGTCATCAAAAGCAATTCGACCACATTGTCCATGCAGGCAGAATCGGATTTTCCTTCGATGATGATTGGTAATATTTTCTTTATTTCTTCACCGAATAAGTCCGATTTCAGCAATTCTTCACGTGCTTTCATACGAGAAACGTTTCCGCGGAGGGTGTTGATTTCTCCGTTGTGACACATGTATCGGAACGGTTGTGCCAAATCCCAGGTTGGGAAAGTATTGGTAGAGAACCTTTGGTGTACCAAGGCAAGGCGTGTGATAACGTCCGGATGCATCAAATCTGTGTAGTAAAGTTTGATGTCTTTCGGTTTGAGTAAGCCTTTAAAAATGATGGTTTTGGTGGAAAGCGTCGGTAAATAGAAATAGGAACTTTCAGATAATTTTGACTCGCGTATGGTGTTTTCGGTGAGTTTACGAACAATATAGAGCTTGACCATAAATTCGTATTCGTTCAATTTGGATTGCCCTTTTCCGATGAAAATCTGTTCGATGTCCGGCTCAGATTCGGAAGCTATTCGGCCAATGTTTTGCGAATCGACCGGCACTTTTCGCCAGCCTAAAAGTTCAAGGTCAAATTTCTGGATGTTTTCTAAAAACACTTCTTTGCAGAAGATTTTTTGATTTTCTTTTTTTGGAAGAAAAACATTTCCGACAGCATATTCATTGGGTTCGGGAATATTTATCTCGAGACAATTTTTTATAAAAAAGTCGTGCGGAATATCAATCAGGATACCTGCACCGTCACCGGTACGTCCATCTGCACTGACTGCACCGCGATGTTCGAGTTTTTCGAGAATTTCGAGTGCTTTGTGTATGACTTCATTTGATTTTTCACCTTTCAGGCTGCATATAAATCCGGCACCACAATTGTCATGTTCAAATTCGGGTAAATAAAGTCCTTGTTGCTTCAACATAAAATGTAATATTTGAAAAGAATGTTTGCAAAATTACTTAACAATTACAAAAAAGTATAGATTTTACTCAACTTTAACCCACATTTTCATTAATATTTAGAATTCATGTTTTTTATTGCCAGATTCATAATTTTATTTGTGAAGATTGGTAATTTACTAATTTGTAAAATCAAATTGGCATAGAATAATGGTAATATTCTCACGTTGAATGAGAAATATTTCAAACATTATGTTATAAAAAAACAAAAAATGTTAAGATAATTTCCTTAAAGAATTGGGAATTCTAAGCAGTAAAATAATGCCAATTACGAAGAAACTTATTAGAAACAGAATTGCATTTCGCATGCTGCCGGTAATTTGAGAAATATAACCATACATAAACATTCCGATGACAATGCCGATTTTTTCGGTAACGTCATAAAAGCTAAAGAAAGAAGCGGTGTCATCTGTTTGTGGTAAAAGTTTAGAGTAAGTTGACCGTGAGAGTGATTGAATGCCGCCCATTACCAAACCGACACAAGATGCGGCGATGTAAAACTGCATGGGTTTTGTCATAAAAAAGGCATAAAAACAAACCATTGCCCATAGTATATTCAAAATCAACAGTGTGGTGATGTTTCCAAATTTTTTTGAAGATATGGCTGTGAGTTTAGCACCGCCTGCAGCTACCAATTGGATGAGTAAGATACTGACTATCAAACCGGTTGTTGCGCTTTGTCCAGACCAATCAATTTCTTCCATTCCGAAGTAGGTTGCGACAATCATCACGGTTTGTACAGCCATGCTGTACACGAAAAAAGCCAATAAATAGCGTTTCAAATATTCGTTTTCGAGTAGTTGATGATATACTTTTTTTAATTCTCTAAAACCATTGAACAACACATCTTTAGGAACGCGTTTGATTTTGTTGCCTTTGGGTAAAAAATAAAGGGAATATTGACTGAAACCAATCCACCACAAACCAACCATTACAAAAGAGATTCGGGTTGGTTTTCCTTCATCCGGAAACCCGAAAAAATCGTGTTTCATAATTAAAATCAAGCACATTATTAGTAAAATAACACTTCCGAAATAGCCTGAAATATAACCTCTTGCGCTCAAGTTGTCTTGACCTTCTTTTTCAACGATGTCGGGCAGATAGGAATTGTAAAAGACCAAGCTTCCCCAAAAACCAATCAACGCTAACATATAACAGATGATCCCGAACAGCAGGTTTTCCAGAGAAAACCAATACAGGCCGATGCAGGAAATTGCTCCCAAAAAACAGAAAAACCGCAAAAATGCCTTTTTATTTCCGATGTAGTCAGAAATACCGGACAGAAAAGGAGAAATGATGGCAACAACCAAAAAACTAATGGAAGTTACATAACTGATGAGCGCATCATTGTTGAAGGACGTGCCTAAAAAAACCACGGAATCACTTATTTTATTTCCTTCCGAATCTCTCACGATGGTTAGTGCACCATAAAATATAGGAAAAATCGCAGAAGCAATAACCAAACTGTAAACAGAATTTGCCCAATCATAAAAAGCCCATGCGCTTAATAATTTTGGATGACCTTTTGGGAGTTGCTCCATGTATCGTATCAGTTAAAATTCACACCAAATTTAGCTGCTTCAGCCTTGGCTTGGGGTGCGAGTTGTCTTAAGTTGGTTATTCTGTTTTCGGCGGAAGGGTGGGTGCTTAAAAATTCGGGGGGTGCTTGACCGCCACTTTTTGCTTCCATGCGTTGCCAAAAACTGGCTGCTTCTTCCGGATTATAACCCGCGATTGCCATGAGCGTCAGACCGATTGCGTCTGCTTCGCTTTCATGGGAACGACTGAAAGGAAGCATTCCCCCATATTGTGTACTTACTCCATAAGCCTGCATCCAAAGTTCTTGGGATTCGGCTGATTTTCCGCCTGTGGCTACTGCAACACCTACGGCTCCCAGTTGTTGTAAAGTTCCTGCACTCATGCGTTGTGCACCGTGATTGGCCAAGGCGTGTGCAATTTCATGTCCCATGACTGTGGCGATACCTGCGTCATTTAGGGTGATGGGCATGATACCGGTATAAAAAACAACTTTTCCGCCGGGCATGGCAAAAGCATTTACTTGATCACTTTCGACCAAATTAAATTCCCATTTGTAGTCTTTAAGGTAGCCTGCATAGCCGTTTGCGTCCAAATAGCGTTCGGCAGCCACGATAATTTTTTGCCCGACACGTTTGATTTGATCCAATTGAGGCGAAGTTTTAATGACTTTATTTTCAGATAAAAATTGATTATACTGCTGAAAAGATTGCGGAAAAACAGCATCATTTGAGTAAAAACTCATTGTTTGCTTTCCGGTGAAAGGGTTGGTTGCGCAGGCAGCTGCTAACAAGTATAGAAAAACTGCTGAAAGGAAATTTTTCATATTTTAAAATTTTTGTAATTTATTAAAAGACAATCTAAGAAGTTAACTTTCCGAATTGGTTTTTATTATTTCCCGATGATATGCAATTCTGTGAAATTATGGGTAACAACCATGGTGTTGTCGCCATTTAATTTGATGTCACTGAATGCAATCGTTTCATTGTCAACCTGAACCTTGTCCACTATGAATGGCAAACCATGCAGTTTTATTTTAAAACTCTGGTAGCTTGTCTCGTGTTTTCCGGCTTTAAATTGTTGGATGATGAGTTCATTTTTTTTGCCTGAAAGCGTGAAATTTCGCAAGCTGTATCGTCCTTTTTTGTAGTCATATCCATCCCCGGAATCTTCATATACATCCGATTTTTTTACACCTTCTTTGTAATAGACATCTAACATCAACTGTTGAATTTGCAATTCTCCGACGTATTGTTGAACCGGGTATTTTGGAATGATGGAACCTTCATTTACAAAGATTGGCATACTGTCGAGATCTGCTGCTACCCAAAATTCTTTTCCGCCTTCCACACATTCATCTGTCCAAAAATTATACCAATTGCCTCTTGGGATGTACATTCTTCTTCCTTTGGCATTGGGTTCAAGAACCGGACAGATTAAGATATGTTCGCCAAAAATAAATTCATCTGTACGATAGTGTGTTTGTGGATCTTCTTGATCAAAAAGCACCAGTGGTTTGAGCATCGGAACAGCATCTTCCACGTATTTGTAGAACATGGTATAAAGGTAGGGAAGGAGCTGATAGCGAAGTTCGATGAAGCTTCGCACGATGTCCAATACTTCTTTGTCAAACGACCAAGGCTCTTGTTCGCCATGGTCGCCGGAGGAATGCGTTCTGCAAAAAGGATGAAAAACCCCGAGTTGAATCCATCGGGCAAAAAGTTCTCCGGTAGGTTGCTCTGCAAATCCGCCAATGTCAGATCCCACAAAAGACATACCGCTCAAACTCATGCGTTGTGCCTGAATATTGGCAACCCAAAGATGTTCCCAAGAAGCAACATTGTCGCCAGTCCAGGTAGAGGTGTATCGTTGTGTGCCGGAATAAGCAGCACGTGTGATGACAAACGGGCGTTTTGGATAAGCAAATTTCTTAACACCTTCGTAAGTGGCTCGTGCCATTTGCATTCCATATACATTATGAGCTTTTCTGTGGCTACAAGGATGCCCGTCATAATCGTGGCGGACATCGAGGTGAAAAGTTTTGGTGGGGACTTCCATGATGGCAGGTTCGTTCATGTCGTTCCAAACGCCTTTCACGCCCATGTCGGAAATTAATTCTTTGTATAAACCGGCCCACCACTCGCGAACTTCGGGTTTGGTGAAGTCGGGGAAGTTGCATTCGCCCGGCCAAACTTTCCCTTTGATGTAAGGACCGTCAGCTCGCTTGCAGAAGTAGTCGTTTTCAAGTGCTTGCCTGTAAATATCGTAATATTTGTCAATTTTGATGCCGGGGTCAATGATAACGATGGTTTTAAATCCCTTTTCGTAAAGTTCATCTATCATCTTTTTCGGATTTGGGAAATAATCTTTGTTCCAAGTGAAGCAACGAAAACCTTCCATATAATCAATATCTAAGTAGATGGCATCGCAAGGAATTTTATGTTTTCTGAAATTTTTGGCAATTTCTTTGACTTTGGATTCCGGATAATAGCTCCACTTACTTTGATGATAGCCCAAAACCCAAAGAGGCGGTAGTTCCGGTTTTCCGGTCAAATCGGTATAATTGACCACCACATCGTTCATGTCGGGACCGTAGATAAAGTAATAATTCATCTCGCCGCCATCTGCCCAAAAACTGGTAACGTTGCGTCTTTCGTGGCAAAAATCGAAATGCGTTTTAAAAGTATTGTCAAAGAATATTCCGTAAGCAGACTGGTGGTGCAAACCGATGTAGAATGGAATGGCTTTGTAAATCGGGTCTTTGTCCTTTCCAAAAGCGTATTCATCGGTTACCCAATTTTGGAATTTTTTCCCTTTGAGATTGAAATGAGTTGGTTTATCACCCAAACCATAATAGCTTTCAGCATCTTGCGATACTTTACTCATTTTGACAATGTTACTTCCGATTTCGTAATCTTCTTCCCAATGAAATCCGAGTTCGTCTTCTAAGATGACTTGGTCTGATTTGTCGTGTATGGATATGCGTAAATCTTCTTTGTGAACATAACATTTCAGCTTGCCGGTTTCTATCAAATACATATCCTCCAATTCTTTGATGTCAAGAGAATTATATCCGATGCTTGCTGCTTCGTCGATGGCGTAAGAAAAATCTTCGTTAAAATAACCGTCTGTAGAATATCTGAAACGAAGCACACTGTCCCTGATAATGGACAATTGGAGTGTCACATCGTTTTCTGTTTTAAACTCTAAAATATTGACGTTTTTAGTAAATGAAAAGCATTTCAAAGGAAACAAATTTCCTTTATACTCAAGTTCCGTATTTGTAATCATTAGGTTAAAAAAGTTTTATGCAAAAAAATGCTTTTTTGTAGCAGACTGCAAGTTTTGTTTATAAAATTTGATAAATCAGGGTAGAAAGGGGTCCGATTTCAATGTTTGCAGCATACGACCGACCGTGAAGTTCGGTTTTTAATTTACTTATTGGATATAATTTACCATTTTCGACAAAACCACTTCCTTCATATTTGTCATCATCACTGTTAAACAGCAGCTTGAGTTTGCCTTTACGTGGCAGCCCAATTTGATATTCATTGAAAGTATTGGGCGTAAAATTACTGACAACAATCAGATCATTTTCCGTGTCATGACCTTTACGGATAAAAGTCAAGATGGAATTTTGATGATCGCCGTAGTCAATCCACTCGAAGCCTTCTGTTGAGAATGCTTTCTCATACAAAGCCGGTTGCGATTTGTAGAAGTTATTGAGGTCAGAAATAAAAGTTTTTACACCCTTGTGATAATCAAATTGTAGCAGATGCCAATCGAGGCTGGTTTGAAAATTCCATTCCGAAGATTGACCAAATTCTGCACCCATAAAGAGGAGTTTTGTCCCGGGATGGGTGAACATGTGACCAAAAAGCAGGCGGAGATTTGCAAAACGTTGCCATTCGTCACCCGGCATTCTTCCCAAAAGCGATTGTTTGCCGTAAACCACTTCGTCATGCGAAAGTGGCAGCATAAAATTTTCGGAAAAACCATAGACTAACCCGAAAGACAAATTGTTGAGATGGAATCTTCTGTAAATCGGGTCTTTTTTGAAAAACTCCAAAGTATCGTGCATCCAACCCATCATCCACTTCATGCCAAAACCCAATCCGCCCAGATAGACCGGTTTGGTCACCATCGGGAAAGCGGTAGATTCTTCGGCAATGGTTTGAACATCGTCAAAGTTTTTAAAAACCTCTTCGTTGAATTCTTTTAAAAATGAAATTGCATCCAAATTTTCTCTGCCGCCATAGATGTTTGGTTCCCATTCACCGTCTTCGCGCGAATAGTCTAAATAGAGCATAGAGGCAACAGCATCCACACGAAGCCCGTCTATGTGGTATTGTTCCAACCAAAAAATGGCATTGCTGATAAGAAAAGCCCTGACTTCATTCCTTCCATAGTTAAAAATCAAACTTTTCCAGTCTTGGTGATACCCTTTTTTGGGATCGGGATGCTCGTATAGGCAACTGCCGTCGAAGAATCCGAGTCCGTGTGCATCTTCGGGAAAATGGGAAGGAACCCAATCCAAAATAACACCGATGTCGTTTTGATGCAACTGATCGACCAAGTATTTGAAGTCTTCGGGTGAGCCGAAACGCGAGCTTGGCGCAAAATAGCCCGTCAACTGATAGCCCCAAGATGGTTCGTACGGATGTTCCATGACCGGCATAAACTCTACATGGGTAAATCCGGTTTCCTTAATGTATTGGACTAAATCTACTGCCAATTCTCTGTAAGTTAAAGAACGGTTTTCCTGTAGATTTTTTTTCCATGAACCCAAGTGAAGTTCATAAACAGAATAGGGTTTGTCTAATCCGTTTTTGTTTTTCCGATACGACATCCAGTCTTTGTCTTGCCATTTGTGGTTGCCGTCCCAAACAACGGACGCTGTATTGGAAGGGATTTCGCAAAAGCGTGCATAAGGATCTGCTTTTTCGGTTTTTACATCGTTGATGTTTGAGTGAATTTTATATTTGTATAAATCTCCGTGTCCTACCGCAGGAATAAATCCTTCCCAAATTCCGGAGCTATCCCATCGCACATTGAGCGGGTGTTGGCCTTCTACCCAAAAATTAAAATTTCCGATCACGGAAACGGCTTTTGCAGAAGGTGCCCAAACTGCAAAATAGGTGCCTTTAATGCCATTGTGTGTCACGGCATGGCTTCCTAATTTTTCGAATAAACGGAAGTGTTTTCCGGATTTGAATAAGTCGATGTCAAATGCTGTCAGCAGGCTGTAAACCTGAACTTTGTTGTCCATATCAGTCTTGGTTATTTAAAATATTAGAAATTCCTTTGAGTGGGATGATGGCCCATCGAGGTCTAGAATTAAGTTCATATCCCAATTCATAAACCGCTTTTTCGAGCATACAATATTTGAGTAAAAAATTGATTTCGGATTGGTATCCGATGTTTAGATTTTTAGATTGTACAAAACTCACATAGGTATTCATAAAAACACCCACCATGTATTTGTACAATTTTTCTCCGGCTTCAAAGAGTTCTTCACTTTTTTGGGGATATTTCTCTTTATTGTTAAAAATAGTCGCATAAATTGCATAATGAAAAGATCGGAACATGCCGGCTACATCCTTAAGTGGGGGTTGTTTTACTTTTCTATCGCGAATGGTACTTTCGGGTTCGCCTTCAAAATCAATGATATAAAAATCCCCGTCATTCACCAAGACTTGCCCCAGGTGGTAATCTCCGTGAATCCGGATGCGTTCTCCTTTCAGTTTGGTTTCATCAAAATCGAGAAAACGCGTTCTTAATTCTTTTTTATTATTTAGAAAATCATGTGCTAATTCTAAGGGCATGCCGTCTAATCGATGCATGTTGTTTTCGATCAAATTCACACGGTTTTCAAATTGATAAATCAATCGGTTTTTCAACCAAACCGTATAGTCGTTCGTGAAATTTTGCGAGGTAAAGGCCGTGTCTTTGGTTTCGGAGCCCAATGCAATGTGCATCTGTGCAGTACGGCGACCGAGTGTGGCTGTTTCTTTGAAAAGTTCAATGCCTGTCCAATCCAAAAACGCTTTTGGAATATCGGTTGGGTGCAGTCGGGTAAACAGTTTGATTTCGGGTAGTGAATTAATCTCTATTTTATTTTTTTCTATGTTTGAGAAAACATCATCTAAAACTTTCAAAAAATAACTCCAAGCATCACCTTCATTGGGAATGAGTTCTTGCATCAAGCCTAAAGTGATGGTGTTTTTATCGGAAAAATTGAGGCTGATACTTCCTAAATAGGCAGGCGTATTTTTGAAATGCCCGGTTTCGGTCAGGAATTTACTGATTTCGTAATCCGGATTTTGATCGACATATATTCTCCTGAAAATTTTAAGAATATATTTGTCGTTGAATACGATGCTGGTGTTGCTTTGTTCTACGCCTAAAAACTTAGAAGATTCATACGAAACAGCTTTTAATCGGGATCCTTTTCTGAATTTGACCAAACTGTTTTTTTCTTTTTTGTTGTGGATGATGTTTTCGAAAATCAATTTGCGCATTTCTTCCAAATAAATACCGTCTATTAGGTAACCAATTTCTTTTTTGAGTTGAACTTTCGCCAAGACAATTGAATCTTGTGTCGGTTGCTCTTTCACAAAAGCCAACGGAAGAAAATAATCTTGTACAAAAGCTTCTTTAAAATTGACTTCAAACAGCACACCGTAGAAGCAATTTCCGTCGTTTTCAAGTTTAAAAAAATCAAGTAATTCGATGTATTTCATCGCGCTCGATTTTCCAGCATACCACCTTTGTTTCAGAATGAAAGGCTCTAAAATATCTTGACAAAATGTTTCTGCAAATTCAGGAGACTCAAATAAAAATCGCCATTCATTCTCAAAAACATGCACATTGTCAAAAGTGGCCGAATTGATTGCTTGTTTTTCTTTCATTAGGTTTAAATTTTAATCGGCAATACCCAATATGGGAATCGAATATACGTGTTTTAAAATTTATTTATAAATTTTAAAGAGATGAAATGGCAACGAAGGATGAATTTCTACATAATTCCATTCTTTATTCCAAATATAACTGCTGTCGGTGATTAAATCATACACCCGCACCGGATGTCCTTCTCTGATTCCCAATTCCTGCAAGGGCAATTGCACCCAACCTTGCTGTTTGTAATAGGGGTCTAAATTGACAATCATCAGCGTTTCGTCACTTCTGCTGTCATCAAATTTGTAGTAAGCCAATAGTTGGTTATTTTCTATGCTGCAAAATTGAATGTTGTTGGTTTGTTGCAAAGAAGCGTGTTCTTTACGGATGTGATTAATCTTTGAAATCAACATGGTGAGCTTGTTGTTCTTATACCAATCCCAATGGTGAATTTCATACTTTTCAGAATCCAGATATTCTTCTTTGCCCGGTACTGCTTGGCAAACCATTTGTTCAAAAACTGGGCCGTAAATACCTGTATTTGAGCTTAAAGTAGCCGCCAAAAAATATTTCTGTAAATGTACCGATTCGAGTCCGCTTTGCAAATCATAGGGATTGATGTCGGGTGTGTTGGGCCAAAAGTTAGGCCTGAAAAATTCGCGCTGTGTTGTTTGCGTAAGTTCTGTTAAATACTCGATGAGTTCATGCTTCGAATTGCGCCAAGTGAAATAAGTATAAGATTGCGTAAATCCTTGTTTTGCCAGTTGATGCATGATTTTTGGTCGTGTAAAAGCCTCTGCTAAAAACAACACATCGGGATGTTTTAATTTGACCTCGTTGATCAACCAACCCCAAAAGAAATAAGGTTTGGTGTGCGGATTGTCAACTCGGAAGATGCGAATGCCACAATCAATCCAATAAAGCGCGATGTCCAAAAGTTCATTCCAAAGGTTTTTAAAATCTTCCGTTTCAAAATGAATAGGCAATATATCTTGGTATTTTTTGGGTGGATTTTCGGCATATTGAACCGTTCCGTCAGGTCGCCATTTGAACCATTTCGGGTGTTCTTTTACATACGGATGATCGGGCGCGCATTGCAAAGCGAAATCCATGGCAATTTCGATTCCGTGCTCGTTGGCAGCGTGAATCAATTGTTTAAAATCATCCATATCGCCCAATTGCGAATGCAATGATTTGTGCCCACCTTCATTGGAACCGATTCCCCAAGGCGAACCCACATCGCCTTCTTTGGCAACCGTTGCGTTGTTTTTTCCTTTTCTGTTTACCTCTCCAATCGGGTGTACCGGTGGAAAATAGAGCACATCAAAACCCATTTGGGCAATGCGTGGCAACAAACGATGACAGTCTTTGAAAGTTCCGTGCACGTTGGGTGCTTCGGATGCCGAGCGCGGAAAAAATTCGTACCAAGTGCTGAATCGCGCTTTGACGCGATCGACATATACGGCATATTCCGGCGATTCGTTCGATAAAAAACGGTCGGGATGTTTTATAAATATACTTTTTAAATTTTTCGAAATTGCTTCCGTGATGGCCGTTTGATACTGATTTTCATCAGCGAAAATTTCCAATAAATAAGTCAAGTATTGTCGCGTAGTTTCGTCTGCTTCCGGAATGATTTTTTCAATAAAAATCCGACCTTCTAAAAGTTCAGAGGTGACTTTTTGCCCGTCGTCGATTTTTCGCTCAATGCCGTGTTGCCAATTCAGTGGATGATCGACCCATGCGCTGATTTTATACTTGTAAAATCCTTGCTCGCTCACTTCAAATGAGGCTTCCCAACGGTCATTGACAGTGGGTTTCATCCGAATTTCAGACCAATTATCTCGGCTATTGGGTTTGTATAAAAGTTCAGCTTGGATGACATCGTGACCATCCGGGAAAACATCTGCCTCGACATGAACGATTTCGCCCAACACTCTTTTGACAGGAAAAATTCCACCTTCTACCAAAGGAGAAATATTTTCTATAACTACACGCGATTGATTTATCATAAAAAAAAACATTATCATTTTTTATAAAAGTATAAAAAATGGATTAAATATTTATCTTGCGTGTAAATTTTTAGATAATGCCACAAAAACAATTAAAGTTGTTACAAGAAAGAAGTGTTCAAATGCCTTCAAATATTATTAAAACCGGAAAGGTATTACAATCCATATCGCTCTCATTGGCGACAAAATTCGCTGCTAAACTCTTTATCACACCGATAAAATATACCCCACCAAAACGGGAGGAGGTCATGAATCAAAAATCGGTTCAGAAAGACTTCACGATTAAGGAAATAGACCGCATCATTCGGGTGTATGAATACGGACAATCGGACAAAAAAATATTGTTGGTTCACGGTTGGAGTGGGCGAGGCACCCAAATGTTTAAAATAGCAGATGCACTGCTGAAAGCAGGATTTATGACCATTAGTTTCGACGCACCGGCGCACGGAAAATCACCCGGAAAGACCACAATGATGCCTCATTTTATTGCCGCTTGTTTGGAACTTGAACAACATTATGGGTCGTTTTATGCAGCCGTTGGTCATTCATTGGGTGGGATGAGCTTGCTCAATGCGGTCAGAAAAGGGTTGCAACTCGAAAAATTGGTGTTGATTGGCACCGGCGACAGCATCACGGAAATCAGTTATGAATTTGTCAAAAACCTCCAACTCAAACCAGAAGTGGCAGATAGAATGAAGAAATATTTTGACAAACTACACGACGAAGACATCGACCGTTATTCGGGTAGTGAAGCCGCTGCATTTGTCCACATCCCAACACTGGTGATTCATGATGAAGATGACAAGGACGTTTCGGTTAGTTGCGCGCATAGAATTGCCAAAAATTTGAAAAACAGCGAATTGGTTATCACTCAAAAATTAGGACACAGAATGATACTCGCCAACCGTGAAGTCATTGAGAAAATCTGTAATTTTGTGTGCGAATCGAAAGTAAATTTTTGATAACTGTTTTAATCACTAAAAAAGTATGAGAACGAAAAACCTACTCATATTGGTTGCTATTTTTGCATTTTCCTGCAACGGTCAAGACAAAAACAAGGAAGTCAAATCCTTTCCAATCGTAAAAACCGAAGCGGAATGGAAGGCATCATTAACAGATTTTGAATATTTTGTACTTCGAGAAAAGGGAACAGAAAGAGCTTTTTCTGGTAAATACGATCATTTTTATGAACCTGGGACTTATGTGTGCAAAGCATGCGCGAACCCTTTGTTCGATTCAAAATACAAATTTGATTCCGGTTCGGGTTGGCCGTCTTTTGACCGCGCTATTGAAGGTCGTGTCGTGCTCAAAATCGATCGCTCAATCGGGATGACCCGCACGGAAATTTTGTGTGCCCGGTGCGGCAGCCATCTCGGTCATGTTTTTGAGGATGGACCACAAAAAACCACCGGAAAACGTTATTGTATGAACTCGATTGCTTTAGATTTTAAACCAAAAAAATGAAAATAAATACCGACAACTCATTCCCCTTGAAAAAATCAGAACAAGAATGGGAGAAACAGCTTACACCTGAGCAATACCGAATCTTAAGATTGAAAGGAACCGAATTTCCAAACAGCGGAAAATACAATCTCCATTTTGAAGACGGCAATTACAATTGCGCCGGATGCGGGCAATACTTGTTTAAATCAAACCAAAAATTTGATTCTGAATGTGGCTGGCCGGCTTTTGACGACATCGTTCCCGGCAGTGTTGCCACTTTTAAAGACACTTCATTTGGCATGATTCGAAAAGAAGTCGTTTGTTCCAATTGTGGTGGTCATTTAGGCCATGTGTTTGATGATGGCCCCACCGAAACCGGCTTGCGGTATTGCATCAACTCGGTTTCGATTGCATTTGAGAAAGAAGAACAATAGTTGGCAATTCATCCCCATTCCATTTTTTTAATATCCATTCTGTCTGTGTATCTTTGCAACTCATATTTTTGAAAGTAAATTTACATGTCATTATCCGAACAAGAAATCATCAGAAGACAGGCTTTGGAGCAATTGCGAAGCCTCGGTATTGAGCCGTATCCGGCACAAGAATTCAAATGCACACATTTTTCAACGGAAATAGTCAATAACTTCGATTCGCTCGAAGGCAAAGAAGTGGTGCTGGCAGGAAGATTGATGAGTCGCCGCATCATGGGGAAAGCTTCATTTGCCGAACTCAAAGACAGCAAAGGGCGTATCCAAATTTATGTGAGCCGCGACGATATTTCAACCGATGCAGAAAGCACGATGTACAATACCGTTTTCAAAAAACTGTTGGACATTGGTGATTTTATCGGAATCCGAGGCGAGGTTTTCAAAACCCAAGTGGGCGAAATCTCTGTTCACGCCCGCGAATTGTTTGTCCTTTCAAAAGCTTTACGCCCGTTGCCGATTGTCAAAACAGATGCCGAAGGTCATGTGCACGATGCTTTTGCCGATCCCGAACAACGCTACCGCAGACGCTATGTAGATTTGATTGTGAACGATCAGGTGAAAGATACTTTTGTCAAACGCACCCAGATTACCAACGCCATTCGCAACTTTTTCAACGAACGCGAATACCTCGAAGTTGAAACACCGATTTTGCAACCCATACCGGGTGGTGCCTCCGCAAGACCTTTCATCACACACCACAATGCACTTGATATGCCGCTTTATTTGAGGATAGCAAACGAGCTGTATCTCAAGAGGTTAATCGTCGGTGGTTTTGAAGGCGTTTATGAGTTTTCGAAAGATTTCCGAAACGAAGGCATGGACAAAACCCACAATCCGGAGTTTACAGTCATGGAACTTTACGTGGCATACAAAGATTATTTTTGGATGATGAACACCACAGAAAAACTCTTGGAAACGGTGGCGATGCAAGTGCATAAAACCACCGCTTTGAAAGTTGGCGATCGCACCATCGATTTTAAAGCACCCTATCCGCGTGTGCCTATTTTGGAAGCTATTGAGATTCACACCGGATTTGATTTGTCGGGCAAAAGCGAAAATGAGATTAGAGAAATCGCACGTAAACTTCATTTGGAAGTTGATGACACCATGGGCAAAGGAAAACTCATCGACGAAATTTTTGGTGAAAAATGTGAGCATCATTATGTGCAACCGACTTTCATCATCGATTATCCGAAAGAAATGAGCCCGCTGACCAAAGCACATCGCGACAATCCCGAACTCACCGAACGATTTGAATTGATGGTCAACGGCAAAGAATTGGCAAACTGTTATTCTGAATTGAATGATCCGATTGAACAAAGACTGCGGTTTGAAGAGCAACTCCGCTTGTCCGAAAAAGGCGATGACGAAGCCATGTACATCGACCAAGATTTTATTCGCGCGTTGGAATACGGCATGCCGCCCACTTCAGGCATTGGTATTGGCATCGATCGATTGGTGATGCTGATGACCAACAACAGCTCCATTCAAGAAGTGCTGTTTTTTCCGCAAATGCGTCCTGAAAAAACTGCCAAAGTCGCCAAACCGGAAGACTTTATCAAAATTGGTGTCCATGAGATTTGGGCAGAATACGTTTTGAAAGTTTACGAAACCGTCGATAAACTGCGAACGAACAAAGCGACGCAAGTACATCAAAACCTGAATGGTTACCGCAAAAAAAACAAGCTTGAAATTCCCGCTCTGCAATTAGCCGAAGTAGAAGCGTGGTTTACGGTATCTTGATTTTTTATTTTGGGATAGCCACAACTGCTTATTTAGATTTAAGGTTGCAATTGATGTTTTACAATGTAAGGTAAAGTCTCTAATTTACGTAGAGTGTTATTCCCCTCTCAAGAAGGGAATACCATTCTGCATAAATTGAAGACTAAAACTTCGCTTTTAGGGTAACTAAATCAAACTTCTACTCATTTTTCAGCGCAGAATTGACAACAAAAGAGCATTTCGATGGTTATTGTTTTTTTTGTTTATTCTTTAAAAAATAAACAATATAACCATCTTAATACTAAATACTTAATACTCTATGCTCTAAGCTTTATATTTCAGCGGTAGGAAGACCACTTTTTTGGATTCAAAAAAAGCTTCTTCAAAGAAATCGCTGATTTCGAAGCAAGTTACTTTTTGATAAATTTTTAATTCCTCAGTCAGGTCGCCACCTTTCAGATACAAAATTCCGTTTTCCAAGTTGTGTCGGTTGGTTTTAAGTACCTTTCCTTTGACCCATTTTACAAAATCGGGCATGTTGGTCACCGCTCGGCTGACGATAAAATCGTATTGATTTTTCACCTGATCGGCACGAATGTGTTCGGCTTTGACGTTTTTCAGTTTTAATGCATCCGAAATTGCCTGCACAACCGCAATTTTTTTACCGATGGCATCAATCAGGTGAAACTGAACTTCGGGAAACAAAATAGCCAATGGAATTCCGGGAAATCCACCACCCGTTCCGACATCTAAAATTTTGGATTGCGGAAGAAATTCAATCACTTTGGCAATGCTCAAAGCGTGTAAAACATGCCTTTCATACAAGTGTTCAACGTCTTTTCGAGAGATGACATTGATTTTTTGATTCCAATCCGAATAGAGCCTTTCGAGCTCGGAGAATTGACGAATCTGTTCGTCAGTTAAGTTTTTAAAATACTTGTGAATAAGTTGCATCTAAACAATTTTATCACAAAAATACGTTTTAAATAAGTTAAATTTATCAAACTAGGCTTTTGACTGAGTAGATTAATCTTTACTTTTGTGAAAATTTAAAAAAAGACCTGTTTACAGGTTCAAAGTATATATTCTACATAAAAATATTACCATGTCATACACTCCATTAAGGTTTCAACGCAAAGACGAAACTGATTTTTTCAAAACGCTCAACAACAGAGTCAATGATTATTTTAAAAACAATAACCTCAAGAAAACCGGCAACTGGAAATTGCATTTGAAAACGATCATCATGTTTTCTATTTTTTTAACTCCATATTTTTTGATTCTTACGCTAAATATTCCGGGTTGGTGGTTCTTGCTTTTCTCTATAATTATCGGAGTCGGAATGGCCGGCGTCGGAATGAATGTGATGCACGACGGCAACCACGGTACGTATTCTTCCAAAAAATGGATCAACAACTTTATGGGTGGGAGCATCTATATACTTTCGGGAAATGTCTATAATTGGAAAGTACAGCACAATGTGTTGCACCATACCTATACCAATATACACGGGCACGACGAAGACTTGGATGCAGGAAGAATTCTTCGGTTTTCCAAACATGCCAAATGGCATCGTTTTCATCGTTTTCAACACTACTATTCCATCTTTCTATATGGTTTGTTGACCATCAATTGGGCCATTACGTCAGATTTTTCACAGATGAAAAGATATATCAAGCGAGGGTTGTCTGCTGACAACAAACTGAATCCAGCCAGAGAATGGAGTCTTTTGGTCATCACCAAAATTATCTACGTCTCGGTTTGGATAATCATCCCGTTACTGGTTTCGGACATTGCCTGGTGGAAAGTTCTCATCGGATTTTTTGCCATGCATTATACCGCAGGACTCATATTGAGTGTGGTTTTTCAGCTGGCACACGTTTCGGATGATGTGGAAACCCAATTGCCACCGAATGATGGTCAGATTAAAAATGTATGGGCAATTCACCAGCTTTTTACAACGACCAATTTCGGCACCAAAAACAGATTTGTCAATTGGTTTACCGGTGGACTCAACCACCAAGTTGAGCATCATATTTTTCCAAACATCAGCCATGTCCATTACACCAAAATTTCGGCTATCGTCAAGAAAACAGCCAAAGAATTTAACCTGCCTTACAAGGAATTTAAAACCACCCGTGCCGCGTTGATTTCTCACTTTCAACAACTCAAAGAATTGGGTAAAAAACCCGAGTTTAACCCTGCTTAATTTTTTTGTTTTAAACATTTCACTATCCAAACTATCTATACTGTTATGAATTTGTTATCAGATCGCATCAATAAATTGGCTACGTCTGCAACTTTGGCAATGGCCGCAAAAACGCGTGAACTTAAAGCTGCCGGAAAAGACATCATCGGATTGAGTTTGGGCGAACCCGACTTCAATGTACCGGATTTTATCAAAGAAGCCGCCATCGAAGGAATTCACCAAAATTACAGTTCTTATTCGCCAGTCAACGGTTACCAAGATTTGCGCGAAGCCATATCTTTAAAATTTAAAAGAGACAATAATTTAGATTACAAACCCAATCAAATTGTGGTTTCAACAGGAGCCAAACAATCTTTGGCAAACATCACTTTGGTCATGTTGAATCCCGGTGACGAAGTTATTTTACCCGCACCGTATTGGGTGAGTTACAGCGACTTGGTTAAAATAGCCGATGGCGAACCGGTTGAAGTTCCTACCAGTATAGATTCTGATTTCAAAATCACACCGCAGCAATTGGAAGCAGCGATTACCGATAAAACCAAACTGATTATTTTCAGTTCGCCTTGCAATCCGACAGGCTCTGTTTACAGCCGAGCAGAACTTGAAGGACTGGCAGCCGTCATTTTGAAACACCCCAATCTTTTTGTGGTTTCTGATGAGATTTACGAACACATCAACTTTGTGGGAGGTCATGCAAGTATCGCCACCATTCCGGGCATGTATGAACGCACCATCACCGTCAATGGCGTGTCAAAAGCATTTGCCATGACCGGGTGGAGAATCGGATACATCGGCGCGCCACAATGGATTGCCGATGCGTGCAATAAAATACAAGGTCAAATAACTTCCGGAGCCAACAGCATCGCGCAACGCGCAACCATCGCGGCGCTTCTCGCGCCTGTGAGCAGTGTCAAATATATGGTGGATGCATTTAAAACCAGAAGAGACTTGGTTTTGGGTTTGCTCAACGAAATTCCCGGTATCAAAACCAACGTGCCGGAGGGTGCTTTTTACGTGTTTCCGGATGTGTCTTCGTTTTTTGGCAAAACCCTCAGAGGAAAAAAAATTAACAATTCTGACGATTTTTCCATGTATTTGTTGGAAGAAGCCAATGTGGCAACCGTAACCGGCGATGCTTTTGGCAGCAAGGATTGTATCCGAATTTCTTATGCTGCTTCTACCGAAGAATTGACAGAAGCCTTAAAAAGAATCAAGGAGGCAGTTTCCTAAGCAGGTTTTAAACCCCTATTTGTTTCAAGATTATTATATACGAATTAAGCCCGACCCATTCATTTAGGCTAATTCTAATCCCAGAGGGATTAAACGTTTGTAGATGTGACATTTGATATTGTGCTTTTTCGACCCCGATGGGGTTGCAGTATTGTCTTTAAAGTGGAAGTCGTGAACGTGTGATGTCTTCGGTATCAGGCAAATCGTCTGTTACAATTTGACAAGTCATTTATAAAACGGTTATTTTATAAAACCACTCCTTAATTCGCATTATAAGTAAGGCTCCACGATAATCAATAGTTGTAAAAATATAAGCGAGACATTTAATACACAAAGTACCACAAAACCATCACAAAACACTTGAGTTTTCGATTGTATTAATTACATCCAACGGGTTAAAAAAACTTTGTGAAATTTCTATTTTATAAAGAAACTTAAAGGTTCATAAAGTTTTTTTAAGTGTCATTTGAATTCTGAAAATGACCAATTTTACCGGAAGCGGAGAAGGTTGTGGAAACGCTTAAAAACAGATTTGCTGAACTGATGTTTCACCAAAGTGGTAGTTGTTGCGATGGCTCACAGCCCATGTGTTTTGAAAAAGGAGAATTTAACACCAAACTATTGGGTCTCCAATTCTATTGATTATCTGTTGACACTTTGGTTGCTATCAATTGTATTTCGGTCAATGTGTTTGTGCGTCCTAAAAGCCAATTACGTTCGTCTGTGCGGTTTAATATCACAGGCATTCGCTTTTTTGTGTTGTGTATTTCACGCATCAGTTCATTTGCTTCTGTCGTTAAAACGGCATAGGTGTTTAGTACTTTTCCCGTACTGGGGTTAGTCCAAGTACTGTACAATCCTGCAAAAGCAAAGGCTTCGTAATCGGGTAATGTGAGGAGATATTTTTGTTTGTGTTTACCTTTATCGTCCAACCACTTCCATTCGTAAAAACCATCGGAAAGCACCAAACAGCGATTGTGTACGACATCTTTAAAGGACGGTTTTTCGTGTATGGTCTCAATTTTTGCGTTGAGTGTGTTTTTTTTGATGGAATCGTCTTTCGACCAATACGGAATCAAACCCCAGTTATAAAGTTGAATGAGGTCGTCTGCTCTGTTTGTGATAACGGGCGTTTTGGGATGTTGAAAACCGTTGTAAATGGTCGGTTGATATTCAAAGGTTGCTTTGAAACGATGCTTCAATGCTTGTGCCGATTTAGATTGTTTTGAATGAAAACACATGTTAACAGTGAATGGTTATGATGTCGGATAATTTGGTGGTGTAGCGAGGCGATAATTTTTCTTGTTTCATTTTCCAAATTCGTTTTATGTCTTGTCCCGCCAGTCGTATTTTTTGTTGACCGTAACTTTTGTTTAGCTTGTCCACCACCTGCATGAGCGGAATGTGTTTTTCATTTCTGCTTTCAAATAGTTTCAGTTGTTGCGTGTTTTCGGGCGTAAAATCTTGTACAATTACACCGGCTTTTTTGTAGTGATAGCCTTCTCTGAATATCTTTTGTAATGCCAAATTTGCAAATGTTGCCAACTCCATGCTTGAATTGGTTGGGAATGGCAATTGTATTACCATGTTTCGGCTGTATTGCGGTAAATCTTTTCGGTGTTCGTTGGTATGGATAAATACCCTTAAAGAATTGCAGCAAGAATTTTGTTTGCGCAATTTTTCGGCACAGGAAACGGCAAAAGTTACAATCCGTTCCCGCAATTGCGCCAACTCGGTATAATTGCTTTCAAATGAGCGTGTGGTTGAAATATTTTTCTTCGGTTGCGCTTCTTCCAAATCCAGTGTCGGGATACCTGACAAATCGTGTTTTAATCGCAAACCAACAATTGCCAAATGTGTTTTTACCCACACATCGTCCAGTTGTGTGAAATCGTAAGCCGTGTTTACATTTATCGCTTTCAGACGTTTGCTGTGTTGTCTGCCAATGCCCCAAACATCTTCTATTTTCAACCATTTCAGGGCTTTTGTTCTCTTTTCTTCTGTGTCAATGATGTACACATTTTGCAACTCTTTCGGGTATTTTTTCGCAATTTTATTGGCAACTTTTGCCAATGCTTTGGTGGGCGCAATGCCTACGCTGATGGGAATTCCCGTCCATTTTTGTACCTTATAGCGCATTTCGGCACCGTATTTTTGCAGGTCAAATTTTTCAAAACCTTTTAGTTTCAAAAACGCTTCATCAATGCTGTAAATTTCTATTTCGGGACTGTAACCGCTCAAAATATCCATTACCCGTTGGCTCATATCGCCATACAAAGCGAAGTTTGCGGAAAAAACATGCACGTTGTTTTGTTTAAACATTTTCTCATATTCAAACGCTGCCGCACCCATCGGAATGCCAATGGCTTTGGCTTCGCCGCTGCGTGCTATTACACAGCCATCGTTGTTGGAAAGCACCACAACGGGTTTTCCAACAAGATCCGGACGAAAAACCCGCTCGCAGGAAGCATAAAAATTATTGCAGTCAATTAAGGCAAACATCACAGTGGTTTCTTGACGATAAAGGTAACAACGCCCCAAATTTTTAGATCATTGTGCGCTTCTATTTTTATGGGCTGATACCCTTCGTTTTCAGGCATAAGCCACAATCCTTGTTTGCTTAGCTTTATGCGTTTTAGCGTAAACTCTCCGTCAAGATAGCAAACGGCAATTTTACCGTCCGCAGGTTCAATACTTTTGTCAATTATCAAAAGGTCTCCATCATTTATACCGGCATCGCGCATAGATTCACCTTGTACGCGTCCGTAAAAAGTAGCCGACGGGTGCTCAATGAGATGCTTGTTTAAATCAATTCCTAAGTCGATAAAATCCAATGCCGGTGAGGGAAAACCTGCACTTATTGCAAACGGAAGCAGCGGCAATTCGAGTTCAGTCTGCGTGTCGGCAGTGTAAATTTCCAATACAGGACTGCGTTGTGGTTTTAATGGGGACATGTTGTTTTCTAAAATAATCTATAACTACTCAACGATCTTAATCGTCACATTTTCATTCACGATTTCAGATAACAATTCTAATTTTCCGGCATCGAATAGTTCACCGATTTGATAGAAATCAATGTCATCCGAAAAAGGTTTGTAATTTTTATAATCGACTAATCTAATGCCGTTTACAGCTCTTGGATTAAAGGCTTCCCTGAAACGGATTCCGCCTTCATCCGTGTGGTAGAGATAGGCTAAATAATCCACCAAAAAAGTTTCCTTGTTTATCCAATACAGAAACTCATCGCTGTGGTCGTCGCCGCCGTTTTCTTCGGAGAAAGTCACTTCAATTTGATAGTAGGTTTTCCCTTTGATGGTTTTTTCACCCAACAATTTTTTGTGAACTGCTTTGTCATTGAGTCCGTACGGGAGATAGGCAAAATAATGAACCGAATTGACTGAATTGGCATACTTATTAGCCATCGAATCGACTACTTGCACCAACGAATCGTTTATAAATCGTTCAAAACCCTTGTTGGTCAATACATCGTGAATTTTTCTTCCGGTTGAATCTGTTTGCACCCGTTCGTAGGAATATTTACTTCCCTGACGCGTAGAGAGGTAATGAATTTTCCTGAAATCAAATTCGATGTGAGCCTTTTCATACAAGTCGCCACCCGCTTTTTCAATGGCTTGATCGACAATTTGTTGAACGGTCAATGGTTGGGGTTTCTCTTTGCAAGCAACAAAGCTTGTCAGTATTAATAAGGATAGCAAAATTTTCTTCATTTTTGATTCTAATAATTGGGTTTACTATTATTTTTAAAGGCTTTTGGCTTTTAGCCGTTAGTCTATTTATGAATTGGCTGTGAATATTGTTCTTTAAAAAGTCCAATAGCCAAAAACTAACAGCTAATAATTAACATGTTTCTCAATAATTCTACAATCCATCCACAATAACCGCACCTTTCGGTGGATCAAAATAAGTTTTCTTCACGTCTTTTTTAAAGGAAACTTCGCTCAATTCGATGGCGGTGATGTATTCTCCGGGCAAATTATCGGCGGTCAGCCAATAGGTCTTGTAGCTTTTGGGAAAAGTGATTCCGTCAACCACTTGTTCGCCGATGACATCCATAAATTTCTCGGGCATGTGCTTGCCTTTCGGGAAATAGGCCGGGTACGAAACAATGTAACGTATGACGGTTAGTTTGTGGGATACTGCATCGAAATAAAGTATGTAATAATCGTCCGGTGCGTCGCCGGTGCCGGCAGCGAAAGTTACTTTCACCACGTCGTTCAGTTGGTCTTTGTAAGTAGTTTGCGGCAGCAACTCCAAATTCACGCCGGAGCCGTCCAAAACGAAAGGTATGGCAGAAAAATAATAAGGTGTCAAAGCCCAAAAACGTGTGTCATACGGAATGGAAGTGCTGTCTTTAACCACTTTCCAAGCGGTTTCGCCATTCCAGCCGTATTGTAAAGTAGTGTCTTTTGCCTCTTTTTGCCGGGCTTTGTTGCTCCAGGTGTCCACGATTTGATAGGTGTTTCGCGGAGTTCCTTCTCCCAGCGGTTGGTAGTTGAAGTGGAAAGACAAATAGCCGTTGCTGTAATATTTTTCGAGTCCGCCGTGGGCTTCCATGGCATTCCAAACCACCTTTCCGGCATCGGTTTGCTGCAAATGCGTTTTCGTTTTTTCAACCCTGTTTTTTATCCAAGAATCTGGTACAACCGTCGATGCCGTTTCTGTCGGTTCGATTTTTTGCGCTTTTTTGTTTTTGTCTTGGCAGCCAACAAGAATTGTACTTGTCAAAACTGCTAAAAAAATCCATGTTTTCATATTTTTGGTTTCTGGTTTCTGGTTTCTGGTTTCTGGTTTCCCTGCCTGTCGGCAGTTTCTGGCTTGTCAATTGCCAATTGTCTACCTGCCTGCGGCAGGCAGGTTGACTATCGACATCCCACAAATGTAATAAAACTTAGCCGTTTTGCACATCGTCGATTAAGTAGTACTTTTGCGGAGTTATGCAAAAACCGATTAACATACTTAATAAACGCGCCCGTTTCGATTACGAAATCATGGACAAATTTGTCGCGGGCATCCAACTCACCGGAACGGAAATCAAGTCCATTCGGTTGGGCAAGGCTTCTGTTACCGAAAGTTTTTGCGAATTTCATGAAAATGAGTTGTTTGTGGTGAATATGTACATACAGGAATATTCGTTTGGCACGCACTACAACCACGTTCCGCGTGGCGAACGCCGGTTGTTACTGACCAAAAAAGAGCTCAAAGGATTGCAAAAAAATGTAGAAAACAAAGGACTCACCATCATTCCTTTGCGCTTGTTTATCAACGACAGGGGATTGGCCAAGCTTGAAATCGCCCTGGGTCGCGGTAAAAAACTCTACGACAAACGCGAAACACTCAAAACCCGCGAAGCAGACCGGAAGTTAGACCGGATTAAGAAAGAATTTAGGTAGAGTTTCAGGTTTCATGTTCCCTTCGACTCCGCTCAGGGAACGGGTTGTTTACCTCTTTTATTTTTCTTAATTTCGTTGTAGTGAAGTTTTATAACTCGGTGAGATTTTTGCCTTTGTGGTAAAAATACAGCGAAAGTAAATGCTGATAAAACTTCCTATGAATCCGTGAATATTATCTGTAAATTTGAAACTGAACATATCCTAATCAAAATCAACAAACCATGAAAAAACGAATCTTCGGACTAACCGCTTGCCTGCTTTTCTCTGTTTCTTGTAAAAAGGAACAAAAAGCTGAATTGCCACCCATCAATAAACTCTTTGATTCGTATTACGAAGCATCGCTGAAGCTCAATCCGCTGAACGCTACATTTGCCGGAGACAATCGATACAACGATTTGTTGCCCAACAACTTAACACAAGCTTATAAGACCGAAGCCCTGGCCGTTTTCAATAATTTTAAAGATTCGCTCAATCAGTATCCGGATGGCAAACTCTCGGCGGAAGAAAAAACGAGCAAAGCCATTTTGTTGTGGGAGTTGGATGAAAACATTCACAGTTTTGATTTTAAAAACGAGTTGATGCCAATCAATCAGTTTTCATCTTTGCAGCTCACGATGGGACAATTGGGGAGTGGGAGTGGGGCACAACCCTTTAAAACATTTACCGATTACCGGAATTGGCTCAAAAGATTGGAAAAATTCACTGTTTGGATAGACACGGCGCAAGCCAACATGCGGAAAGGTGTGAGGGAGGGAATAGTTTTACCCAAAACCTTGATTGTGAAAATGATTCCGCAGTTGGATGATTTCAGCAAAACACCTGTTGAAGACAATTTGTTTTATTCGCCGGTGAAAAATTTCCCGAAAACATTTACCGAAGGTCAAAAAGCTGAACTGACAGCAGAATATCGCGCTTTTTTGACCGATAAATTCATTCCGAGTTTGCGCGCACTCACAGCATATGTCAAGACCGATTATTTGGCCGCCGGCAGAGAAACATCGGGAATAGAAGGCATTCCGAACGGCAAGGAATTGTATAAATATTGGATAAAATATTACACCACCACCGATTTGACTGCCGAAGAAATTCACCAATTGGGATTGAGCGAAGTGGTCAGAATTTCCGCAGAAATGCAAAAAGTGATGGCAGAAGTCGGATACAAAGGCGATCTAATTTCGTTTTTTGATGACGTGAGAAACAAAAAAGAACTGATGCCGTTTACCAAGCCCGAGCAAGTGATTGCCAATTTTAACGCCATCCACGAACGGATGAAGCCCAATCTGGAAAAGCTGTTTGACTTAAAACCCAAAACCCAGTTTGAAGTTCGCCGCACCGAAGCATTCAGGGAAGCCTCTGCGAGTGCGGAGTACAATCAAGGATCGTTAGACGGTACGCGACCGGGTATTTTTTACGTACCGATTCCGAATATAAAAACCTACAATTACTATTCGGATGAAGATTTGTTTTTGCATGAAGCCATTCCCGGGCATCATTATCAGGTGTCGATTCAACAAGAGAATCAGGGTTTGCCGCAATTCAGAAGAACACTTTGGTACAGCGCGTATGGAGAAGGTTGGGCTTTGTATGCCGAATCCTTGGGTAAAGAACTGGGCTTGTATAAAGATCCATACCAATACTTCGGAATGTTGAGTGCCGAAATGCACAGAGCCATTCGCTTGGTGGTTGACACGGGGCTGCATGCCAAAGGTTGGACACGTGAACAAGCCATCGACTATTCGTTGGCAAACGAAGCGAGAAGCAAAGAAAGCATCATTGCCGAGATCGAGCGTTATATGGTGATTCCCGGACAAGCGTTGTCTTACAAAATCGGGCAACTAAAGATTCGTGAACTCAGAGCCAAAGCCGAAAAGGAATTGGGAGATCGGTTTGATATCCGCAAGTTCCACAACCAAGTTCTGATGTCCGGAAGTTTACCGTTGAGCTTGTTGGAAACCAAAATTGACAAATGGATTGCAGACGGTGGAAAGTAAGCCGGAATCAAGAGGCAAGAATCAGGACTCAGGAATTTGGGTATATATTTTAGCAGCGGCGAGGTGAATATTTACTTCGCCGCTGTTTTATCAAACATTCTATTTTACATAATATAAATTATAGTACAAATATACATAAACGAGAATCAGGTTAAAGTCGTTTCG
The DNA here is from genome assembly GCA_034367065.1 of Flavobacteriaceae bacterium. Taxonomy (GTDB): domain Bacteria; phylum Bacteroidota; class Bacteroidia; order Flavobacteriales; family Flavobacteriaceae; genus UM-FILTER-40-17. The sequence goes on along the minus strand of JAXMLV010000073.1, from coordinate 7,926 downwards.
GAATCATCATATCCGGGTAATTCCAAAGCCTTAACAGATTGGATGGCATTACCAGCAATACCTTTTATAGAGGCGTGCATATCTATGGTATTTGCGGTAACTTTTTCAATTTGCTTTTCGCGTTCCTTCCAAATACGTTGCATCGCTCTTTTTTCACCATCCAAAGCAATTTTCATTGAAGTAAAGCCTTCAACAATGGCTTCAATTTGCATCCTGAACTGATTACTGGTTAAGTAATCATAAAGCATCTGCATTTTATCGCCTTTATTTTCTTGCGAACTTATCGCTAAATTTACTTTAACAATAGATTCACGCAATACATTGCAAAGCCCTTTAAACTCATCATAGTTGCATATCCAAATACCATCTTTCAAGCCCATTCTGTCCATATCGGAAGGCATCACTTCAGTAACCAAAACGCCTATGTTAGCTCCTTTTTCCCGGATGTCATTTTTGAATTTCTCAATCCAACTGGGTTGAAAATCTTTGGTTCGCTTACTTTCGTAATATATTTTACCGCAATTTTGTTCGGTTCGGGTGTTTACAATTTGAATACAGTCGCCTCCTCTAGCACCTTTTTTAATTTCTTCGATAGTATCTAATGGAAATTGCGCCGCTAACCATTCTTCTATGGCAAGCTCTTGAACTTCACCCTGCAATTGCATAGAACCCTGTTCTTGCTTACGTTTCATCTCTTCGGTAAGCTTTTTTTGGTCTTCGAGTTGTTTTTGCATTTCTTTAAAACGCAATTCATTTTTGTCTTCTTCAGATTTTCTAATTTTTTCCTTTTCTGAAAGAAGAACTTCATTTAAATGTTTTTGAGCTTCCGCCTCGATGGCTTCTTTAAGTTCTCCCTTTTCACGTTTCAGTTTTTCAATTTCGGCTTTGGTTCTGTTAAGTTCCTTTATTTGCTCAGATTTTTCATTAAGCTCTTTTTGTAACGCAGTAAATTGTTCTGATTGTTCTTCCAGAATTTTTGCTTTTAACTTTCCTTCAAGAATCCCTTTTTCCTCCTTTATTTTTTTATCAAAACGTTCCTGAAACAATTCATTTTCTTGCTTTTTCTTTTGCTCAAACTCAAGTTTTTCTAGTTTTAATTTTTCTTGTTCAGCTTCATACTTCTTCTTCTCATCAGCTAATTGGGACTGATATTTTTGCTTGATTTCTTCTTCTAATTGATGTGATAGTATATCCTGAACATCAATCGATGTTCCGCAGTTGGGACATTTTATTTGAGTTTCGTTTTTCATGTTTTACCTCCTTTACTGAGTAGTTCTACAAATAATTCTTCCTTTGGCAATAACTGATAAGTTGCTATTCCTATTGGTTTATTATTGTCTTTAAGACTGTATTCAGCCACGACTTTGTTTGCGCTCTTACAAAGTAAAAGACCAATGGTTGGATTATGATTTGGATGTTTTAGTATGTCGTCTGCTGCATTCAGATAGAAGTTCAGTTTGCCTGCATATTCGGGTTTAAAGTCGTCTATTTTTAATTCTATAATGAAATAACAGTTTAATTGTGTGTGAAAAAGCAACAAATCCAAATAATAGTCCTGCTTTCCTATTTCCATGTGGTATTGCTGCCCTAAAAAGGCAAAACCTTTACCCATTTCTAATAAGAACTTCGTAATTTGTTTGAGTAGTGCATTTTCCACTTCTCTTTCTAATGCTTCATTACCCAAACTCAGAAAATCAAATATGTACTGGTCTTTAAGGGTTTGCTTTGCTAATTCACTTTGTGGTGCAGGCAGTGTATTATCAAAGTTATTAGGCAAGTTCCCCTGGCTTTCAAATAATTTCTGTTCTATTTTATGTGCTAATACTCGTTTTGACCAGCCTTCAGATATAGTGCGTTTTAAATAATAATTGTATTCTTCTGCGTCATTCGTTTTATCTAACAATACCATATGATGCGACCAACAAACTTGAGCTATGGGCGTGTTGGAAAAATCTATCCAATTTATGGGTGATTGAATTTGTGCAGCCACTGGATGCATAATTTCTTTTTTCTCTGTTTTAGTGGTATTCTCAATTTGTGCAGCCAGTGGTTGCACATTTGAAACAGTAAAATTTTTAGCAAATCGTGCCATGTAATTAAGGTTGCGCATCGAAAAGCCTTTCATTTCAGGAAATTCACCTGAAAGGTCTTTTGATATTTGTTTAATAACCGCTGATCCCCAACCTAACTTTTCCTTTTGATGATTAATAAAATGTCCTATTTCCCAATACAGAAAAAGCAAACGCGTGTTAACCGCCAGTACAGCTTGTTGCTGCGATAAGCGGACATGTTCTTTTAAAGAGATGATTAGTTCACTATATTGTTTATCCATAATTTTTACAATTGATGTGATAGTATATATTGAAAATCTAAAGATGTGCCGCAATTTGGGCGTTTTATTTTATTCTCTTGATTCAAAATATTAGTTTATGAGTTGGTAAATGTATTATCATGTCTTAGTTTCAATTGAACCCATACTTATTTTTAAGTTCATCAAAGTAATCTTCAACCTCTGCAAAACGCGGTGCTATGTTTGCAACCAATTCTAGCTAGTTAAGAAATAATAGGCTGCCTTTAAAGATGTTCTCGAATAAATAATGAGGTACTTTGAGTTCTTTACATAGGAGAATAGTTTCCTCTTTTACTTTTAACGGAACACCATTTAAAAGATTCTCAACCCTTAAGCAAAGCCATAACAATTGAAATTCAGATTCAGTAAGCGTAAAAAGATTAAATTCCAAATGCTCAACCGAATGATGAATGAAGAAACGCAGTTTCTCGAAATTGGATGTGATAACATAGATACAACCTGTTTGGTTGTTTTTGTAGTTAAACGCCTGTATATTTATTTTATCTAAATCTTTGGTTTCCGTTCCTTTTAGCTCGATAACACCTAAAGCTTTCCCGCCATGCAAAATAGCGCCATCGGCTTTTTTTGCGCCTTTTTCATTCTTTAATTCGGTCGTTAAATTAAAGTTTGGTTGCGGATTTAAGGTGTATCCTAAAATATCAACAAACAATTCACGTAAAAATCCCTCTTGAAATTGTTCTTCTTTGGCATCTCTTATATTTTCCTGAATGACGGGATTATGAAAGTAAGCACAGAACTTAAGGTAAGCTGCTTTAACAGTTTCAGCATCCTGCGTTCTTAAGTGTTTATTAAGTACCGAGTTTTGAAAAAATGCCATTTAATTCGTGCTGATTTTAAAGTCAAAAAATGAATTGGAAAGATATAGATAAATTGATGTTTTATTTCGATTTTTCAATGGAATTTATTAAGGCGAAGTTACATAACGCAGAACATTATAACACAAATAAACTTTTATGTACGAGGTGACTTCTTTCTAAAATCCATCAATCACCAAACCGTATTCTTTTTCCCACCAACCAACACCCACAACACGCTCACCACAAACAAAGCGCTCGACACTGCCAAGGTGGTAAAATACAAATCAAAAATCGGCCATCCCAGCCAAGCCGCCGAGCCTTTGTAGAAAAGTAAACATTCCGTTACAACAAACGCGGTCAGAAAAATCGGAAAAGCAAACTTCGGGATTGTGAGTAAGCCTGTTTGCTTTAAGAAAGCCCAAAGCGAAATCGTCATCACGCCCAGAAAAGCCAAATGCAAATAGCCAATCACAAAGTCTAAATTTTGAAAGGCCAAATCGGCAAAATACGGGAACGCCGTCAGCAGTTGCAGGCACATTTTTACGAACCACAAAAAGCAAGCAATCCGCAGCATACTTGTCACGCCCGGCTTGAGGGTTTGTGAGAAAAATTGCCAATCAGGTCTCAATTTAAGAACAATTTTAAAAAATACAAACAACTGTAAAACAGCGCCTATAAATGCTGTTATATAAAGTAATGTTACAGGTTTTGTCCAAAGAACGGATAAAACAAAAGTCAGCACCACACTGCTGTTGAGTAACCACAAAAATGACCTGTGATTAATTGAAATTTTAATGTTTTTTCGTTCCAAAAAATAAAACAACAGTCCCAATAAACTCATAATAAACCAGCCGTTGTACTGAAAATGCAGATAGAAATAAATTGCCAGTTTATACCAAATAGACAGGCTGCCCAGCGTGCTCATGATAACGCCCAAAGCCCAAGGTCCCACACTCGAAACCACCATAAAAACCAGTGCCGATTTTATCAGTTTGTAGGACAGAAGTCCTCGGGTCTCCCCTGCTGTTTTTGTCCAAAACAACCAGGCAAAAAAGTAGCTGGCAATCAAAAATAAAGTTGAAAAAACAATTGAAAACAAGGCATAACCCCGAAATGGAAAACTCAACAACATCCCGAGTAAAGAAAATTGGGTAAACCCATACATTCGCCGATAGGTTTTGGCTACATTTTCTTTTTCCAAATACAGTTTGTACAGCAAGGTCGTCAGTGCCAAATACACCCAACCCAAAAGGGCAATATGCGAATGGGTGTGAACCAAAAATCGGTAGGTTGCGGGAATATCAACCACGACGAACAACCGGAGGCTTGTCCCCAAAACAGCGACAATCAGCAGATAAAGTAGGGCAATTTTGACGTGAATATATAGATTGATGTCTTTCATTTGAAAGTTTAAATGTATGATTTTTTTGTATTTTAGAGGGTACTAAAATACATTTGATAAGTCCTAAAATCCATTATCTTTGATTCAAACAAACTTAACATGAAAAAATTACACCTTTCTTTTTTACTGCTCCTGTTTACGGGCAGCCTGTTGGCTCAGGATGCCAACACCTATTTCAAACCACTCAAGTACAGAAACATCGGTCCGTTTCGCGGAGGTCGCTCTGTTACGGGAACCGGCGTAGTCGGCGATCCCCTCACCTACTACATGGGCACTACCGGCGGCGGACTTTGGAAGACCAACGACGGTGGTCAACGCTGGAAAAACATATCCGACGGTTTTTTTAAAACGGGTTCGGTCGGCGCAGTTGCTGTCTCGGAATCCAATCCGAATATTGTGTATTGCGGCATGGGCGAACACGCCGTGCGCGGGGTGATGACATCCTATGGAGACGGTGTTTACAAATCGGTTGATGCCGGAAAAACCTGGACTAAAATAGGGCTTGAAAGTACCCAACACATATCGAGAATCACCATTCATCCGACCAATCCGGATGTTGTTTTTGTAGCCGCACAAGGTGCTTTGTTTGGTCCCAACAAGGAACGAGGTGTTTACAAATCGGAGGATGGTGGTAAAACTTGGAAAAACGTTTTGTTTGTCAACGATTTAACCGGTGCTGTGGAATTATCGATGGATATGAATTTACCGAATGTTATCTACGCCGCCATGTGGGAACACCAACGCAAACCCTGGAAAGTAATCAGTGGTGGCGAAGGCAGCGGGTTGTACAAATCAACGGACAGCGGTGAAACTTGGGTGAAAATTCACGAAGGGCTTCCCAAAGAAATGGGTAAAATGGCCATTGCCGTCAGCCGCGCCAATTCCGACAAAGTGTATGCGCTCATCGAAAGCGACAGCGACAAAGATTTGGGTGGATTGTTTGCTTCTGAAAACGGTGGGAAAAATTGGTCTCGCGTGAGCGATGACAATCGTTTGACACAACGCGCTTGGTATTATATTGAAGTTTTTGCCGACCCGAACAATGAAAACACGGTCTATGTGATGAGTGCGCAGGCTTTACGCTCCATAGACGGCGGCAAGACTTGGGAAGAAATTGAAGGTGCGCACGGCGATTACCACGACTTGTGGATCAACCCTGCAAATTCTAAAAATCTGCTCATGTCGGACGACGGTGGGTCGTCGGTTTCCTATGATTACGGTAAAACCTGGTCCACCCAAGCCAACATGCCGACGGCACAAATCTACCGTATCAATGCAGACAATTTGTTTCCGTACAATATTTACGGCGGTCAGCAAGACAACGCATCACTGAGAATTGCCAGTCTTTCATTGGGTCGTTCGAGTATATCCGAAAAAGATTGGATGGACTCGGCGGGTGGTGAAAGTGCTTTTTTAGCATTCGATCCGGACAATCCGCGTTATGTGATGGGCGGTAGTTATTTGGGAACCATTGAAGTGCTGGACATGCAGGCAAAAGCAGCGACCAACATCATGGAAGCACCGATACAATATTTGGGTCGTGAAGCGCGAAACATGAAATATCTGTTCAATTGGAATGCGCCCATCATCCGGTCTAAACACGAGTCAAACACCTATTATCACGGTGCGCAATTGGTGTTGAAAACCACAGACATGGGACTCACTTGGCAAGAAATTTCTCCCGATTTGACCCGAAACATAGACGAAAAACAAGGCAACGGCGGCGGACCTTATACCAATGAAGCCGTGGGTGCCGAAAACTACGGGACTTTGAGTTATCTCATAGAATCGCCTTCCGAAAAAGGGATTATCTGGACTGGCAGCGATGACGGTTTGGTACAACTTACCAAAGATGGTGGCAAAACCTGGGCGAATGTGACTCCAAAAGGCTTAAAAGAATGTCTGATTAATTCGATTGAAGTATCACCGAACAATCCGTCAACAGCCTATATAGCGACTACGCGCTATAAATTTAACGACCACACACCGGGATTGTACAAAACCACCGATTACGGTAAAACCTGGACGAGCATCAACGCGGGAATTCCGTATGGTGCTTTCACCCGTGTGGTGAGAGAAGACCCCAATAGAAAAGATTTGCTGTATGCAGGAACCGAAACCGGAGTTTACATTTCATGGAATGGCGGGACTTCTTGGGAACCTTTTCAATTGAATCTTCCCGTGACACCCATCACAGATTTGATGATTCACAAAGGCGATTTGATTGTGGCTACTTCCGGCAGATCGTTCTGGATACTCGACGATTTGGCGGTTTTGACGCAATTCAAACCCGAAAGTAAAGTAAAATTATTTCAACCTGAAAACGCAGTATATGGTTTTTGGGGAAGTCCGTTGAGCGGTGACATCACAGACTTTGACGGCACCAATCCGCTGGAAGGTGTCAATCCGGCTAATGGCGTGGTTGTTTATTACAACTTGCCAAAATCAACCGATAAAACAGTCGTTGAGCTGACCTTCAAAAATGACAAGGGCGAAATTGTCAATACGTTCACTTCAGTCAAAGACACACTGTTTCAAAAATATGAAGGAGGCCCACCTCCTGCTCCAACGCTTTCTAAAAATGAAGGATTGAATCGGTTTATTTGGAACATGCGTCATCCGATTATGCCCGGGGTTACAGGAGCTTATCTCGAAGCCAACTACCGAGGTCATGTTGTTTCGCCCGGAACTTATACCGTCGAATTGAAAGTAGGCGATGAAATGGTTTCTACCCAGTCTGTTATCGTTGAGAATCCGCTCTATCAAACTACAGCGAGCGAATTTGCTGCCTATGACGCAATCATGACTTCGATGGAACAATCGCTGACCGAAATGCATCAAAAGGTAAACCGCTTGAAAAATGTTCAAAATCAAATTTTAAAAGCCATTCAAAGTCTCCAAAAAAACGGGGGAAATGAAGCATTGATTCAATCGGGGAATGATTTGTTGAAAGAACTGGTGACTTGGGACGAAGCGATGATTCAACGCAAATCAAAAGCTTATGACGATGTGGAAAATTTTCCGAATAAGTTTACCGCAGAATACATCTATTTGATAAACCAAACCGAAAGTGCCATCCCGCGGGTGAATCAACCTTCCATTGACCGAAAAAAAGAATTGGATGCGCAATGGATGATTTTGAAAACGCAAGCAGCTGATTTAATCAACAAGCGTATTTCTGATTTCAACAAACAATTGTGGGAAGCCGGTGTGGGTGCGATTCAATTTTAAAAATTTGTAACTATTCAGTCTCATGAAAAATCGATACAAATTTCGTCTGTTCGAGTGTTTTATTGAAAATTGCGACAGTTTTTTTTAATAAAACGTATCGAGAACACTACAATTTCAAGCTTCTC
>JAXMLV010000072.1:0-2901 GCA_034367065.1 Flavobacteriaceae bacterium | reverse complement strand
TCCCAGACCACGGTTACTTCTTCAAAAACTTACTCAGACGGAACAACTGAATACTCATCCCGCACCACGGGTATTGATTGTGTTTCATTTAACGAAACTGGGACAATAAAAACTGCCACCAACTCCTTTGAAGAATGTCCGGAATGTACCGAACCCGCAGACGGAGGTATCGGGATTTTGCCACCGAAAGGAACAACAGAAGAAGTCGTGAACGAGGAAGAGCAGATTGTGAATAATTTGACGAATCCTTGTGCATCTGATATATTTGATGAGCTTTGGAAAAGTATCACAAGAGAGGGAACAATAAAGCCAAATATTATCTTGCCAACCGGTGAATTAATTACTTTTTCAGATGCTGTACTCAAAATTTTTAATGATTCTAAGACGTTTGATTATATTGTTACAAATGATAATCTATTGAAAGAAAATGCTATTACCAATTCAAAAGGTATCGATAAAATTGTTGTTTTAACAACAATGTCGAACTCTTATTTACAATCAGCTACTACATTATCTATAGCACGTACAATGATACATGAACTTACTCATGCATACTTTTTATTCAAGACTCGAGAATTGGACTTTACTATTGCAATAAATTTGTTCGCCGTTCAAAACGGATATAATACATCAGATACGAATCGGCTTCATCACGAGTTTATGAGAGATTACATAAATGCCATTGCCTTTTCATTATACAATTGGGACAGAAAGTTTGGTACAGGCGGGAATCTTGGTTGGGACTATTACAAAGCCATGGCTTATGGAGGTCTTTTTCAAATGGATCAACTTGGAAACATTACTAATGAAACAGATGCTTTTAAATCCTTAATTATAGATGAAAGTGAGCGTAAAAAAACAGCTAAAATTTTATTCAATGAACAAAAATCAATTCAGACAAAAATTAATGATGAAATCAAAAATGAATTTAAAGGCATCCCTTGCAAATAAGCGCCTTTTTATCATAGTTTTTCTGTTTTTCTGCATTAGTGTCTTTTCTCAAAAACTGGAAGGCACTTATCTTGATGCGCTTCCTGGGTCATCTTCAGTTACTTCAATCACATTTAAAAAGAATGGTAGCTTCAAATACTCAACAGGCTCAGATATGGGCAATATTGATTACGGCAAGGGTAATTTTGTTTTAACAAATAATAAACTCAGTTTATTTTTTAGTAATGATTTACCTCTTAAAGAATATGGTAATCATAGAGTCCATTATTGGAAATCATTAAGTGATTCGATTATTGTAAATTTCGTATTGGCAGAAGATGATATTTTACCATTAGCGAATATTCATATAATTGTATTCATGGACACTATACTTATGGGAGGTGTTTCTATACCTGAAGGAGAAAAAAAAGTTCAAATGAAGTTGCCTAAAAAAGAAGGGAATAAGTTTTACAATGCGATTATAAACAGAATTGGATATGAACCTTTCGTTTTTCATTTTCATAGTGATTTTAACCAAGATATTTCATTCAATATTATAAAAACCGATCATGAATTTGGTATGCCTATAATAAGTGAAGTTTTAATATTTGAGGTATTAGACAGAACCAAACAAGTAATTAAAGTTAGAAACAAAGACGGAAAAATAATTAATTGGTCAAAAATTGATTAATATCTTTGGGAAACCCCAAACCATAACAGCGCATAAAAGCAATAGCTACTTGGGTGCAAACCCTGTGGTTGTTGCTTCTTTGTTGTGGTAGTGTAAAATGTCAAAGAGTTTGGCTTATTTTTACGCTACTGCTTTTATGCGCCGACCGTTATGGTTTAGGGTAAAACCTCGAACATGACTTGTATTTTAAAGGAATAGTTTATTAACCTATTTAAAAACAAGCATCTATGAAGCAAAAATTAAAGCAGCCCGCCCGGTTATTCTTAGCCACTATCCTACTGTTTTCAGTAGTGAATTGCACAAAAGACAGTTTTGAAGACATTCAAAACCTTCAACCAAACGAAGAACTTTTAACTTCAAAAGCTCCATTTCAGATAGACTACCTCTCTGCCAACCAAGCCCCGGTTTTTGTCAAAGAAATGTTTCCTTCCCGCAACCGAGACAACAGCGTGACTTCGACAAACAATTACACCGATACCGAAACAGGCGCAGTTTTTGATGAACAAACCATCATGAAAGTAACCGACACTTTGGGCAACACCAACTACACCATCCGGTTTGGGTTTCCACACACCCCTGAGCGTATTTTCTACAACCTGATTGTCAGCAGAGACGCCCAAGGTGTGATGAATGTGCCATACATCGTGCGTTACGTGAGCGACTCGACCGCTTTTGATGCTTTTAAAAACAGTCGCTTTGATTTTAGAAAATTCAGGGGAAAAATAACCTACCACAAATACGCAGATTTTTTTGGGTCGGACAAATCCCTTATAGGTGATTTGGTTGTTGCCAACCGAGCCAACAACAGAGGACAAACAACGATAGATGCACAAACAGCCTGTGAACCCGAGTTAGACGAATTTGGCGACCCGATAGCTTGTCAATCCATCACTTTAGGTGGAGGCACAGGCGGAAGTTCGGGCGGAAGCAGCGGAAGCGGCGACGGGCTGAATCCCGGAGATACGGCAGGTACGGATTCGGGGGTTGACTCGGAGCCACCGCCGGGAGACGGCTCTACTTCGGGCGGCGGTTCAGATGGAACAGGCAGAGAGCAAGAAGACCCGATTGACCCGGTGGGGGGTGATTCGTGTTGCAATACGGGTGGTGGCGTTCCATTGGACGGAGGAATAGGTGATTCGGGTGGGAATGGTGGTGGAACAGGGGCAGGATGTTTGAGATGGGGTGGAGTTGAAACAACATGCGACTTGGATGGGCAAAATTGCGTATCTGTTGCAATTTATGTACCCGTAGATTGTAGTACAGGAAAACAGCTTGCCAAC
>JAXMLV010000071.1:0-26245 GCA_034367065.1 Flavobacteriaceae bacterium | reverse complement strand
CCGCCTGAATGACAAAGTCGGGCAGGCAGTCGAGAGGTTTTAAGGCAATGATACTTTGAAAATATGGTCTCGACTGCGCTCGACCTGACAGTAATTTAGTAAACAACTATATATCAGTTAAATATATGTCGAGCTCACGTTTTTAACAATCTGTAAATGAATTTTGATTCGATTTTTCTGTAAGAAATTGCCATTAACAACAAGATTGCGTAAGCAAACACCTTTAAATAAAGATGCGGTAACCTACATATCGCTTAAATTGGATTTTACTTAAATGAAAAAGTATATAGACCCTGTTTTTTGTGTCATAACCCGACAGATGTTTTTTTTGAAAAAATGTTTACTCGATATTTATTTCACTCATTTTAAAGGTGAATTAAACTCGTCTCGAACATTCCACAGGTAAATTTCCTTCTAAATGCACATCGGTTGAGCCAATTCTTTATATCAAACCTAACAGAATTCAGCACGACAGGCTGCTACAAAATTATTTTTTTTTGTAACTTGAAAAAAATCATGTTTTTTAAAAAAAGTTACTGTTACTTTTGTCTAAAATTAACCAAAAAATGAGTTTATATACTACCGCCGATGAGGCTTTGAAGATTGTAAAATCTAACGATCGCGTTTATGTGCAAGCCGCAGCGGCAGCACCCACCGTTCTCACCAATGCATTGGCAAGAAGGGCTTCCGAACTTCGCAATGTGGAGGTTTGCCACTTGCACACCGAAGGTGAAGCCGCTTATGCCAATCCCGAACTCAGAGAAAGTTTTCATGTCAATTCTTTTTTTATCGGAAAAAATGTCCGCCACACACTCAAAGCGGGTAATGGCTCGTACACACCTGTTTTTTTGAGTGAATTACCCTTGTTGTTTGATCGCAATATTTTACAACTTGATGTGGCACTCATACACGTGTCACCTCCCGACAAACACGGTTATTGCTCGTTGGGTGTTTCTGTTGAAGCTACTTTGTCAGCCATCAACAAAGCCAAACACGTCGTGGCACAAATCAACCCGCAAATGCCGCGCACCCATGGAGACGGCATCATTCATGTATCTAAAATACATACCATGGTAGAGGTTGACTACCCGATTTACGAGCACAACAATCCGCCTATAACAGAACAGGAAGACAAAATTGGGGGTTATGTAGCCGAACTTATAGACGATCGCAGCACTTTGCAAATGGGCATTGGCTCTATTCCCAACGCGGCTTTGACCAAGTTGACAAATCACAAAGACCTTGGCTTACATACCGAAATGTTTTCTGACGGTGTTATCGAGTTGGTTGAAAAAGGTGTCATCACCGGAAAATACAAAGGTGTCAACCCGGGTCGTGCCATGGCAACTTTTTTGGTAGGTTCAAAAAAGCTCTACGATTTTGTCGATGACAATCCGTTTGTAGAAATGCGCGCATCAAACTTTGTCAATGACGCGGCACGTATCAAGAAAAACCCGAAAATGGTCGCCATCAATTCCGCCATCGAGGTGGATGTGACCGGTCAGGTTTGTGCAGACTCCATCGGATGTTCTATGTATTCCGGCGTGGGCGGACAAATGGATTTTATCAGAGGTGCTTCCTTGAGTCAGGGTGGAAAAGCCATCATCGCTTTGCCATCAATTACCAAAAATGGTGCGAGCAGAATTGTGCCTTTCCTCAAGCAAGGTGGCGGCGTGGTCACAACACGTGCGCATATTCACTATGTGATTACGGAATACGGAATCGCTTATTTGTACGGTAAAACCCTTAAAGACAGGATGAAAGAGTTGGTGAGAATTACACATCCCAACCATCAAGAATATTTGGAAAAATCATATTTTGAAGCACTTAGTCAATCGAGATAATTGATAAATCGCTTCCTAGCACGTTGAAAAGTTCTGCTTTTAGGGTGAAAAATTTATTGTAGGTTTCTATCTGTTTGAGTTGACTGTCTATGAGGCTTTTTTCTCTGTTGTTTAAAAGAAAAACTGAACTTTCTCCCATTGCAAATTTGCGTTCTTCGGCTGTGAGCAATTTTTGATAATCTCTAACGATTGCATTCATCATTTTGAGTTGAGATTCGAATGAGTTGATTGTTTTCAAAGTTGCTTCAATCTTGTTTTTCAATGTAAGCGTTTGATAATTGTACGCATAGGTTGATTCTTCAACTTTTATTTTTGAAAGTTTCAAATCACCTCGCTCTTTTCTCAAAAAAATCGGAAGTCTAAAAGAAAGCCCTGCTTTGTAGTCACCTTCAAAGTAACTGTCAAAGCGATTGGCTTTTGTGGCTAAAAACTGATAGTTAAAAGCGATTTCCGGTTTAAGTTTATCTGCTTTTAAACGTTGATCTACTTTGAGCGATTCAATTTTCGCATTTAAACCAAGTAATTTCGGGTGATTTTCGATTGAAAAATCAATGGGAAGATTTGAGGAGGTATTCAAAATTTGGTCTATCGATTCAGGTAAAGTATCATCGGGGATGATGTTGGATTGGATTTCCAAAGGAATGGAATTTTCAATCCAAAGAAAATTGGATAAAGAAAGAGCGTTTTTGATGAACTGTATGTTCGCCTGCTCAAAATTTAGCTTTCGGTTTTGTAGTAAAATATTTGCCTCTAAGGTATCGATGGCTGCAATTTCTCCAGCTAATGCTAACTTTTTAATCCCCTCAAAACGAAGTTGTGCATTGCTCAAAAAATTTTGAAAAACCGTGAGTTCTTGAAATGATTGATACCAGTTGAAATAGGCTAAAGATGCTTCATAAATGATTTGGTTTACCATCAAATTTCGCTCGGAAAGACTGATTGTCTTAAAAATTTTAGCTTGTTGCAGCGAAGCCATCCGTTGATTGATAAAAAGACCTTGCCCCAATGCCATTGAAATTCCGGCACTGTAGAGACCGATTTCGGGGACATTGTTTTCCGGATTTAAAAAAACACCATCGTTTTGTTCAAAACCAGCTTTTAATTCGACTCCATACCAAGTTGGAATTTTAAAAGTCGTATTGAGCAACTCATAATATTCTTGGTTTTTGAATCGTTTTTGGTCGTAGTCAATTTCAATTTTCGGGTCAAATCCTCCGCGTGCTTTCAGCAAATTTGCCTCTCCGGCGGACAGTTGTAATTCTGCTTGTCGCACAATCGGATGATGTTTTTTGACAAAGCCCAAATATTCTTGAAAACTCAGTACCTCATCAATTTTATTCGTTTGCGCATTCGAAAGCGAACTCCAAAAAAGCATTGCGAGTAACAATGTAAAAGAAAGAGTGAAATCGAATTTTATCATTTTCATCAAGTCGGAATTTTTATTTTTTATTTTTTCCATTGGATGCGGGTTGGTAGAAATCGGGTGGGAATGCATTAATTTTTCTCCAAATTTCGTAGAATATAGGAACGTCATTGAGCATTGCCATGGTCTGAGCCCCTGAACCTGCGCGTATGGCTTTGGGCCATGGATTGTCTGTGTTATCGGGTGCTATCAGAATTCTGTATTTTCCGTTTGAACTTATGTAAGTTTCGATGGCTACAATTTTTCCACCATAGGTTCCATAAGATACGTTTGGCCAACCCCTGAAAACGATTGCCGGCCATCCGTCAAAAAATATTCTTACTTTTTCGCCTACATGCAACAAAGGTAAATCGATGGGCGACACATAGGTTTCAACACCAAATTCAATATCCGATGGCATGATGCTCACTATCTGTGCTCCTTCTTTAAAGGTTTCTCCAATACCGGATTGCAATGCTTTGTTGATGTACCCGCTTTGAGGTGCGGTGATGTATCGCATGCCCGATCTTACTTCGTAGTTGGTGAATTGATTTTGAAGTTTATTGACTTGTGCTTCAGTATCATACTGTGAAGACAATGCTGAATATTTTTCACTCATCGCTTTTGATATTTTATCAATGTAGGATGTTTCAATACTTGACAATTCTATTTTGGCATTAATTATTTCATTTCTCGAAGCCAACAATTTGTTTTCTTGCGAGACTATTTTTGCCTGAGTTTCTTGTTGTTTTAATCTTTTTTCTTCCAAATCTGCCGTAGATTTTAGCCCGTCTTTTTGAAGCGAAAGCGTGCGTTCGTATTGCTTATTGGCTATGCTCAACATGGTTTTTGAAGCTTCAAAATCGATGCTGTCTGTCTTGACTTTCAGTTTGGCTTGCAAAAGCTTATTTCTTGTTTGTTCAAGTTTTAACATTCGTTCTCTTGACAATGCAACTATTTGCTTATCAAGTGCTTTTACTTTTTCTTCATACGATTCGACGGATAACGTTTTGGCCTTCAATTGAGATTCTGTCCTTTCTAACAAATTGGGGTCAAAATAATCGTCTTTAACTTCCGAAATAAACAGTATGGTATCGCCTTTTTGAACAAAATCACCTTCGCGGACAAACCATTTTTCGATTTTTCCGGCGATTGCAGATTGGATGGTTTGTGGTCTTTGTTCGGGTCGGAGTGTTGTGACGAATCCGCTGCTGTGAATGGTTTGCGTCCAGGGTAAAAACAAACAGAGAACCACAAAAGCGAAGGCGTACTTCATGATGCGATTGAACTTTTTGTAATATATCTTTCTGCCCACTTGTTGGATTGACTTGTATTGGGTCAGGTCTATCTTCTCTTGAATGTTGTTTTCAGAAATATTAAGCATTTTTAGAATAATTTAGTTTGCCAACTTTCATTTCCAGCACTTTTTCACTTCTTTCTATCCATTTTGTGTTTCTGCTGACAACACAAATTGCCCAAGGATTGTTTTTGTCAAACAAGAAATTGAGAATTTTTTCTGATTCGATTTCGTCAAATTGATCCAAAGGGTCTTTCAGTATGAGCAATTTGGGCTTGTGAACAATCGCTCTGGCTAAGACTATCTTTTTTGAAATTGTATAGGACAGATGTTTTCCTTCCGGATAAATCACGGTATTCAATCCTTTGGGACTGTTTTTAATAAAAGTTTCCAATCCTACTTTTTCGGCAGCCCACAGTATATCTTTTTCGGTCAAATCAGGATTGTTAAATGCAATATTTTCCCAAATAGTTCCTTCAAAGGGAAGAATTCCGGATATAGAAATTCCCAAAAATGAACGATAATGGTTGATATTGATGTTTTTGATTGACGTATCATTAACAAAAAATTGACCTTCGGTGTGATCAATAATTCCCGCCAAAACCTTGAGTAAAGTGGTCTTTCCCGATCCGTTTGAACCCACAATGCAAATGGATTGCCGGGGTTTTATGCAAAGATTGATTTCCTGAATGCCAAACTTCTCAGAATCCACATATTTCAACCCGACATCTTTTAATTCAAAAGTAAAATGATCAGATTTACTGAATTCTTTTCCTTTATCTTGATTTTCTAATTCCATGTCCGAAAATTGACCAATTTTTTCGATGGAAGTCAGTACATCATACAAATTTTCAAGACCAAAAATCAATTTTTCAACGGAATTGATTACCAATAAAATGATAATTTCTGCGGCTACAAATTGCCCAATATTCATTTGCTGATTGAGCACCAGCATTCCCCCGATGATCAATAAACCAGCGGTTAGCAAAACTTTAAATCCAATCAATTGAATAAACTGAATTTTCAATATTCTAAAGTGATTTTCACGTGCATCAATATAATTGCTTACTAAACTGTCGTTTTTTTGCATGGACAAGCTTGTCTTTCCGGAAACTTTAAAACTGTATAGACTTCGGGCAACTTCCTGAAGCCAATGCGCTACACGATACTTGTATTTAGATTCTGTTAAACTTGTTTTTAAACCTTCAGGAGCAGCGTATTTAAAGATAAGCAATACAAATAGCGTCAATAAAAGCCCAAAAATGATAAAAAATGGATGATAGACCGATAACAAGATAAGTCCGAAAAAAATTTGAAGTGTTGCAGCCGAAAAATCTAAAATCACTTTAGAAACACCTTTTTGTACGATCAATGTATCAAAGAACCGATTAGCCAATTCCGGGGGATAATAACCGTAAAATGCATTCATGGTTATTTTTGGCATTCTGTAAGCAAAATCGAACGAAGAATTAGTGAAAATGCGCTGTTGCAAGTCTTCAGATATACGCATTTGCATATATTGTAGTAAACCACCAAAGGCTACACCCAAAATCACCAAAAAAACAAGAATATACCAAGAAGTTGTGATTTGTCCGCCTTGAATCAGGTTGATAATGGCTTGAATGCCCAATGGCAATGACAAGCTCACAATACCCGCAAAAACGGCATACATCAATATCGAATTGACAAGTTTTCTTTCAAAATTCAGGAGTTTTAACAACCGCTTCCAAGGATTCCAAGTATTATTTATCATTAAAATCGATATTTAATTGTTTAGAGAATAGGTTTTTATAAAAGTCGGTCGGACTAAGGGAAGTACCGCATTCTGTGAGTGATTTAAAATGTTCAGCTAAAAAATGTTGATGCAACGCTCCGGCTAACATGTCGGAAACCAAACATTTAGGAAACAAGTAACTTTTGTCAACTTCGATAACCAACTCAACGACTCTCAAAATCAATTTTTTGTAGGCAGCGTAATATCCTTCGTTGTTTTCAGTATCTACGGATTTGTTGTGATAAGATTTGCTGAATTCAGAAATCACAATATTTCTCAGCAAAACCTGATTAATCGTTGTATTGTTAGTGAAATTCACCGGTAATTCGGTCAATATTTCGATGGCTTTTTCTAGTTTTTTAATCGAATTTTCAATGTTGTGTGTTGCAAAAACCAATCGATATTCCAAACCTGTCCAATAGTAAGCGGTAAGGTATAAAAGCAATTTGTGTTTGTTTTCAAAATAGCGGTATATCGAACTTTCATTTGATCCAATTTCTTGTCCTAATTTTTTGAAAGTAAACATTTCAAAACCCAATTCATCAATCATAACGATGCTCTTTGTCAGGATTTGTCTGCCCAAATCAGATGTGTCAGGGTCTTTTAAATAGAGACCCTCGCTGACATTTATTTTAACGGCTGAAAGTAATTGTTGCATATATATGATTATTGGTTGCAAATATAATAGTAATACTATCAACTTAGCAAATTGACATAAATAATTTAACAAACTCTTGCTAAAATTTGTGAGAACTATAAAAAAAAGGTTTTTAATTGATTATTTGAGACAAAAACAAATTGGCAACCAACTCATTACCTGCTTCATTCAAATGAACACGATCTACCGTGAGTATTCCTCGATCTGCATTTTCAGGATTATTTGTCAGGTTGTATTCCAAAAAAGCTTGTCGAAGATCGACCAATTTGCTGTCGGTTTTTTCGGCAATTTTTCTAACCATTTTGGCATATTCGTTTAGGTCGCCATCTTGTTGGTTTGAAAAGTCTGTTTTTTCTCCGATAACCGCAGGCGTTACGCAAATAACCTCTGCTCCTTGTTCTTTAATTTTTTCTATAATAGCGGTATAAAATCTATCAAAACGATCGGGGTCGGTACCTGTTCCGTAGTCGTCTTTGTGCCACACATCGTTGACACCAACAAAAATAAAAACAACGTCAGGTTCAAGTTCAAGCACATCTTTTTCCAAACGAAAATACAAATCATAGACTTTGTTTCCGCCTACACCCGCACCAATCAATTCGTAGGAGTCGGCTTGGTTATTCTCGGTTAATTTCTTTTGAATTAAATCTATATATCCACCTTCTTGGACTCCCATTTCCGTGATAGAATCGCCAAAGAAAACAATTTTTTTGGGCGGTTTAGAAGTGAACGATGAAGTCATAATGAAAAGAATTACGGCAGCAATAGTAATAGAAAATGTTTTCATTGAAATTGACAAATTGAGGTTGTAAATTAAAAATCATAGGCATGACGATAGAACTGTCCACATAAAATAACAAACATGTCTTTCTCTAAAGTTTCTATAGGAATCTCTACGATGCGATTGATTTCTTGGTTGTTTCTATAAAAAATAATCGTGGGTAAATTGGTTATGTTCATTCCTTTTACCAAACCGGCAGGTGAAGTTTTTTCCTCATCAAGCATGAAGGTGGTCAGTTTGGATTTGTCAAATCCGGATTGGTCTAAAATCTTGATAAATGCAGGAACTTCTCGCCAGCTGTCTTCACACCAAGTTCCCATGTACAATTTGATGGTAACATCATCTTTTAAATGACTTTTGAGGTCTTCAATTATTTTTTGATTGGGCTTGTAGGCATCATAAGCAGTGATATACCATTCCGCATAAGGCTCTTTTTTGAGGGCATCTACGGGATATATTCCCAACAAAATAGGTGTTTTTACGGAGTCTGTTTTTTCACTCATTATTATTTCTTGTTGAGAATCATCAGGCGTTGTTTCGTTCTTCTTGTCATTTTTACAGGCGTAAAAACCTGATAAAATCAGCAATAAAAATAATGTTTTTTTCATCTTTACTTTTTTATAAATCTTTAAAATGACTAAACCAACGTGTGCTGTGTCATCACCGCAGGTTGTTCAATTCCCATCAATTTTAAAATGGTAGGAGCCATATCGCCCAAAACGCCGTTTTCGATTTTTTTCAAATCTTTGTCTATCAAAATTAGGGGTACCGGGTTGGTGGTGTGAGCCGTGTTGGGTGTTCCGTCCGGATTGATCATGGTTTCGCAGTTGCCGTGATCAGCGATGAGCAGAGTGGTATATCCGTTGTCAAGTGCCGTGGTAACTACTTCTTTCACACAGGCTTCTACGGCTTCACAAGCCTTGATGGCAGCTTCCATCACACCGGTATGTCCGACCATGTCGCCGTTGGCAAAATTGAGACACACAAAATCAACTTCGCCTTTTTTGAGTTCGGTTACCAAGGCATCTTTGAGTTCGTAAGCACTCATCTCCGGTTTCAAGTCGTAAGTGGCTACTTTGGGTGAATTTTTCAAAATACGGGTTTCACCCTCGAATGGGGTTTCTCGTCCACCCGAAAAGAAGAAAGTCACGTGTGGGTATTTCTCGGTTTCCGCAATACGAATCTGCTTTTTACCGTGTTTTTCAAGTACTTCACCCAGCGTTTCGGTAATGTTGTCTTTGTCATACACCACGTGGATGTTTTGAAAAGTATCATCGTAGTTGGTTAGTGTGACGTAGTACAACGGTAGTTTCTTCATAGCAAACTCCGGAAAATCTTTTTGCGAAAGTACTTCGGTTAACTCCCGTCCGCGATCGGTTCGGAAATTGAAGAAGATAACAACATCGTCGGATTGAATGGTCGCGACGGGTTTCCCATTTTCAGTAATAACAGTCGGTTTGATAAACTCATCGGTCACATCATCTGCATAGCTTTTTCGGAAAGTTTCTCGAAAATCATCAGAAAAAGTTCCCTTTCCACGGACGAGCAAATCATAAGCCAATTTGACGCGTTCCCAACGTTTGTCTCTGTCCATGGCGTAGTAACGACCAATCACGGTTGCCAATTTGGCAGTGGTTTTTGAGAGGTGTTTTTGTAAATCTGTCAAGAAACCCAAACCTGATTTTGGATCGACATCGCGACCGTCTGTGAAAGCGTGGACAAAAACTTTATCCAAACCTGCAACTTGGGTTGCGTCTATCAAACCTTTTAAATGGGTGATGTGGGAATGTACACCGCCATCGGAAACCAATCCGAGGAAATGCACACTTTTGTTGTGTGTTTTGGCATGATTAAACGCTTCGACCAAGACGGGTTCGCTCGCCAAAGTGTGCTTTTGAACAGCCAGATTGATTTTGGCCAAATCCTGATAGACTATTCTTCCGGCACCGAGATTCATGTGACCCACTTCGCTGTTTCCCATTTGTCCTTCCGGCAAACCTACATTGAGTCCGTCGGTGCGAAGCGTGGCGTGCGGATATTTTTGATACAAACTATCGATAAATGGTGTGTGGGCATGATCAACTGCTGAAACTTTCGGGTCGGGAGAAATACCCCATCCATCGAGTATCATGAGTATAACTTTTTTATTCATGGGTTTTTAAATCATTTGAATACAAAGATACTAAGAAACGCATCGACCATAAAATTAAAAAGCCTGCAAAACAGGCTTTTTAACGAATCATTAATCTTTGGTGAATTATCTACATTCAATCATGTGGTTTTTGTTTTCTGTAATCGTCCAACAACTTTCGGTTGAAGTCTTCTTCCAGCTTGGTAAGCAACAAGACTTTTTTGGGTGAGATTACTTTGCTGAGGTCATTCATCATCTTTTTCCTTTCCGTCAGTATGCTTTCTTCGATTTGATAGATGTCTTCTAAATATTTAGACGCTTCTGCTTCGCTGATAGACGCAAAATTGTCTTTCAATTTTCCGCGAATGGCGCGCAATTGGTGTCTTTTCTCGCGCAGGAAATCATTTTCGAAGGCGTTGTAAATAGGCCAAAATTTTTGCGCTTCTTCCGGGGTCAAGCTCAATTCTTGGGTGAAAAATGCGGTTTTGAGCGCCATGATTTTCTCGTGATATTCTTTTCGCTGAGAGAATCCGGGCATACACGTCAAAACAATCAATAAGGTAAATACGAGTTTTTTCATGTTGTTTTTTTATTCTTCTGTAAAAAGTGAATTGGTGAGATGCTCTGACAAATAGTCTTCCAAGACTTTATCTGATAACGTAACTTCAGAAAAAGCGGACAAGTCCATTTCGTCAGTAAATAAGGTGTTGACATCCATTTCATGTGTACTCAGGGTATTGTCGAGATATGTTTGAACATCCGCCCATTGCAAAGCAGTAGTGTCTTGAGTAGCCTGCCCAGGTTGTGATTGGGTCAGGTAAAAAACAAAAATCAGAACAGCGGCCACAGCTGCATACCGACCATATTCGACAAATAAAACCCTAAGTTTACTTTGTTTTTTGGGTAGTGCAGTTGCCAAAATTTGCGCTTTTGACTTTGCAAAATAGCCGTCAGGAATGACAAATCCGGCTTCATACTTTTGGGAAAGTGGGTTGTCGCCGGTGGTTTTGTCTTTCATTCTTTGAGAAAATTGCTCAAAATATCCTCTGGGAACGACAAATCCACTGGTTTTGATAGAGTCAATATTTTTCTTAATCGGTTTCATTTTCAAAAGTTTGACTTTTTTTTAAGACAATCGTTTAATCGGTTTTTAAAAAAGCTTCAATTTTTTTCACGGCATGGTGATAAGACGCTTTCAGTGCACCTTCGGATGTTTCTAAAATTTCGGACATTTCGGCGTATTTTATTTCATCGAAATATCGCATGTTGAATACCAACTGTTGCTTGTGAGGCAAAGTGGCGATGGCTTTTTGTAGTTTGATTTGAATCTCATCGCCTTCAAAATACGGGTCGGAAACCAATTGTTCGATAGCATCTTGTTGCAGATCTTCCAACGAAACTTTGTTTTGTTTGGCTTTACTTTTGAGAAAACTCAGTGCCTCATTGGTGGCGATGCGATAGAGCCAAGTGTACAATTTGCAATCGCCTTTAAAATCCTTGATATACCTAAAAACCTTGATGAAAGTGTTTTGCAACACATCGTCCGCATCATCGTGATCAATCACAATTTTCCTGATGTGCCAATAGAGTCTTTGTTGATACAACTCCAATAAAACTTCGAAAGCACTGTTTTGTGTTTCCTTGCCCTGTAATTGTATGACCAACGACGATTCTTGCACGATTCTTATTTATTTTAAGACACTAAAAATAATGATTAGTTTAATATTCCAACCTTTTATTTTTGCTTAAATTGAACCTCCGCTTTTCTGTCAATACTATATTTGCTGTATCTTTGATTAGCAAACCTAAGTACATGAAGTCCAAAAAGAAAACCAATCCAAAGAAAAGCTCCCATCGACTCAAAAAAATCGGGTTGGCTCCCGGAACTTTGGTTTACATGGGTAAAAAACACCACATCCCATTAAATGTTGATATTATCTACTACGATTTGGAAAATTACGAACGACAAACCACCGCATCCATCGATGATTGCATTCCTTGCAAAACCAAAACGGGAATCACTTGGGTGAATGTCAATGGTTTGAGTGACTTGGAATCGATTCAGAAAATTGGTAATTTCTATCAGTTGCACCCACTTCTTCTCGAAGACTTAGTCAACACCGGACAACGTCCCAAGCTCGATGAATACGAAAATTGCGTATTTGTGGTCATCAAAATGTTGACCTATCCGGAAGAAGGCGATATCAATACCGAACATTTGAGTTTTGTATTGGGCGACAATTATGTGTTGTCTTTTCAAGAAACTGAAGGGGATATTTTTGACAGCATACGCGATCGAATTGAAACCAAAAAGGGACGAGTTCGCAATTCAGGCGCCGACTATTTGTTGATGATTTTGATGGATGCCATCATCGATCACTATTTTTTGGTCATCGAAACCTTGGGCGAAAAAGTTGAAGAACTTGAAAACAGCCT
This sequence comes from Flavobacteriaceae bacterium, assembly GCA_034367065.1. Lineage (GTDB taxonomy): Bacteria > Bacteroidota > Bacteroidia > Flavobacteriales > Flavobacteriaceae > UM-FILTER-40-17. The sequence goes on along the minus strand of JAXMLV010000071.1, from coordinate 13,922 downwards.
CATCGAAAATCCATCGGAAGAATTGGTGTTTGAAATTCAACATCTCAAAAAAGAAGCTTTGAGCATTCGCAGAGCAATCTTTCCACTCAGAGAAGTGGTCAATCGGATTGAAAAATTGGAACTGAAATTTATCCAAAAAGAGACACTCCATTATTTCAGAGACCTGTATGATCATACCATCCAAATCATCGAATCGATAGAACTCTATCGCGACATGCTTTTCGGACTGACTGATTTGTACATGTCCGGACTGAGCAACAAGATGAACAGCGTGATGAAAGTACTCACCATCATTTCCACCATTTTTATTCCCTTGACATTTATCGTAGGTGTTTATGGTATGAATTTTCAAAACATGCCCGAGCTTACTTTTCACAACGGATATTATGTGGTTTTGGGCCTGATGTTTCTTATTTTCGTGATGATGCTGTTCTATTTCAAAAAAAGGAAATGGCTGTAAAAGATGATTTACTGCTATTTCAAAAACTATTAACTGTTAGTCTGTAGGCTCTAAATAATTTAATGTCAAAAAATAAGTGCTAATGGCTAACGGCTGAAAGTTTCTATGCCATCGAGATTAATCTTTTCGGCCTCTATTAAATTCGGATCAAACAAAAGAATAAAAATATATGCTTTCAAAAGAAATTTACAAGTTTCTGACCGAACTTAGGAAAAACAACACCCGAGAATGGTTTGACACGCACAAAAACGAATTTAAAACCCACGAAAAAAAAGTTAAAGATTTATATCAATCCATATTTTCCAAACTGCAAAAACACGATCATTTAAACAACGTAAAGGTCTATCGCATTTATCGGGATGTGCGTTTTTCTTCGGATAAAACACCGTACAAAACGCATTTTGGCGGCGTATTCAGCCGGGTAAAACCGGATTATCGCGGTGGATATTACCTGCATCTCGAACCCAAAAACACCTTTGTCGGTGGTGGATTTTGGGAACCATCCAAGGAAGATTTACAACGCATACGCAAGGAATTTGAAGCAGATGATAGCGAAATCAGAACCATACTGGCCAATCCTGTATTCAAAAAAACCTATGGCTCTTTTGAAGGAGAATCGGTCAAAACAGCACCCAAAGGATTTGACAAAAACCATCCGGCTATCGATTTGATTCGATTCAAACAATTAGTCGTTTTTCATCGTTTTGACGACAATGAAGTGTTTTCAGAAGATTTTGCAGACGAAGTCGTCGGACACTTTTTGACACTCCGCCCATTTTTCGACTACATGAGCGAAGTATTGACAACCGATTTGAACGGCGAACCTGTTTGAAGAACGGTAACTTCTATATCAAAACTTTACACATCACAAATCAAAACACCTTCTTTCAACGCTGCAATTTTATCTTCATAAGTCGGGATAAATTCCTGCGCTACATAACCCTTGAAACCGGTTTCGAGAATGGCGCGCATGATGGCGGGATAGTTCAATTCCTGAGTGTCGTTGATTTCGTTTCTTCCCGGCACACCACCGGTGTGGTAATGCACAATATAGGGATGATATTTTCGAATCGTGGCAATCACATCGCCTTCCATGATTTGCATGTGGTAAATGTCATACAATAATTTAAAATTAGAAGAGCCTATTTTGTCCACCAACGCCACGCCCCAAGGTGTTCGGTCACATTGATAATCGTGGTGATCTACTTTGCTGTTGAGCAATTCCATGATGAGCGTGATATTGTGCTTTTCGGCCAACTTCACCAACGGATACAAACCTTTGGCGCAGTTTTCTCGCGCGCGTTCATCGTCCATGCCTCTTTTGTTTCCAGAAAAAACAATCACGTTAGGAATTTCGTTTTCCGCAGCCCGAACAATTAGTTTTTCGTAGGATTTTTGTAAATGGTCATGGTTTTTGAGGTCGTTGAATCCATCTGTAATGCTGGCGAAATCATCGGTGGCAACAGCACATGTCAATCCTGCGTCTTGTGCAGTTTTCCATTCGCTTGGTTTAAGCAAGTCAATGGCTTTCAAACCCATCTCTTTGGCCTCATGCGACAATACATCCATAGAAATATTCTGGTAGCACCAACGGCAGACCGAATGATTGATGTTGCCTTTCAACTCAAAATTTGGCTTGATTGCACCCAAATCATTTGCCGATAATTTAACCAAAGGACTTACTCCCACCAATCCGGCACCAAGTACAATGTTTCTAATGGTTTTGCGTCTGCTTTCTGAATGGCTCATGGTTGTTTCTTTTTTTGTAGGGTAAAATAAAGAAATAATTCCCATAAGTGCATTATGATGCCCACCTGTTTCGCAGTCTAAACTACTTTTTTCTGTCAATCACATAATTAACCATCAACGCCAGCGAATCTCTGTGAGCAGATTTTGGGTAGGTATTGAGAATTTCAAGGGCTTCATCTCTGTATTCCAACATTTGCGATACGGCATACGTCAAACCTCCATTCTCTTTCACAAATTGTATCACTTCTTGAACTCGCTTTTTGTTTTTGTTTTGATTTTTTATCGAATTTATCAACCACCGTTTGTCTTCTGAATTGCAGTTGTTGAGCACATAAATCAACGGCAGGGTCATTTTTTGTTCTTTGATATCAATCCCGGTAGGTTTCCCGATTTCTTCTTTTCCATAGTCGAACAAATCGTCCTTGATTTGAAATGCAATCCCAATTAATTCACCAAACTTGCGCATTTTTTCTACATCTTCTGATTCTGGCTTTACCGAACAAGCACCCAAACTGCAACAAGCAGCGATAAGTGTAGCGGTTTTCTGACGAATAATATCATAATAAACCGCTTCCGTGATGTCTAAATCTCGCGCTTTCTCGATTTGAAGCAATTCGCCTTCACTCATTTCGCGAACGGCTACGGAAATGATTCGCAACAAATCAAAATCTCCATTGTCGATGGATAACAACAAGCCTTTCGACAACAAAAAATCACCTACCAATACGGCAATTTTGTTCTTCCAAAGCGCATTGATGGAAAAAAATCCGCGTCGCATGTTGCTGTCATCCACCACATCGTCGTGTACCAAAGTGGCCGTGTGGATGAGTTCAATCACTGAAGCTCCGCGATAGGTTCGCTCGTTAACTTCCCCACCAGAAACCATTTTGGAAACCAAAAACACAAACATTGGGCGCATCTGTTTGCCCTTTCGATTGACAATATAATAGGTAATTCGGTTGAGCAGAGCCACTTTTGAAGACATCGAAACGAAAAACTTTTTCTCGAAAAGTTCCATTTCTTCCGCGATTGGCAATTTGATTTGTTCGACTATTTTCATTCTATGCCAAAGATAATTCTATTAATTTGTAAATGTAACAATTCATCAATGTGTAAATGTATCAAAGTGAAAATTACTTAATTGTTTAATTGATATATTGTTACATCATTAATCCGCTAATTTGATTTCAAAATCAATTCGATATGATGTAACTCCTCCATCGAAAAATGCTTGTTATCCAAAGCACCCAAAGAATTGTGAAGTTGAGAAACCTTACTGGCACCAATCAACACCGTGGTGACGCGCTCGTCTTTCAGCAACCAAGCCAAGGCCATTTGTGCCAAAGCTTGTCCGCGTTTTTGCGCCAAATCGTTGAGTTGCTTTATTTTGTTTACTACGGCTCCACTTACCTCCTCTTTTTTGAGGAATCCGTGATCTAAAGCTGCTCTTGAGCCTTCGGGTATGCCATGCAGATATTTGTCTGTGAGCAATCCTTGCGCCAGCGGTGAAAACGGAATACATCCCACACCGTTTTGCCCGAGCACATCCAAAAGCCCGTTTTCGGAATCGCGAACAAACATGGAATATTTGGGTTGGTGAATCAGGCAAGGTGTACCTAAATCTTTCAGTATGGCCAATGCACCTGCGGTTTGTTCGGCATTGTAGTTACTCAATCCGGCGTAAAGTGCTTTGCCCGAACGCACGATGTGGTCAAGTGCGCCCATGGTTTCTTCCAAAGGGGTGTCCGGATCGGGTCGATGCGAATAAAAAATATCGAAATAGTCCAATCCGGTGCGTTTGAGACTTTGATCACAACTGGCTATCAGGTATTTGCGCGAACCCCACTCACCGTAAGGTCCGGGCCACATCAAGTAACCGGCTTTGGAGGAAATGATGAGTTCATCTCTGTATGGTAAAAAATCTTTTTTGAGAATCATCCCGAAATTTTCCTCGGCAGAGCCGGGAGGCGGGCCGTAATTGTTGGCTAAATCAAAATGGGTAATTCCCGCATCAAAAGCAGTTCGGAGTATGGTTCGGTAATTTTCGAAAGTATCGACTCCGCCGAAATTATGCCACAACCCCAATGAGATTTCAGGCAATCGAACTCCACTTTTGCCACAACGGCGATAGGTCATCTTTTCGTAACGCGAAGGATTGGCATTGTAGTTCATGGTGATATGGGTTGGTTTGTGTGTTTCTCAAAAGTAGTGAATTTTCACTTTTCAGAAAAAGCGGGAATTGTTAAGCAATATGCCCTATTTTCGGAGTTAGTTTTTAACCATAAACTCAACCATAATTTCCACCAATTTTCCGGAGACGGGCAACTCTTTTTTGTTGTAAGACATTTGGTTTTCCATCACATCCCCTTCGATGTTTTTCAAAATGTGATTCATGTTGTCGATGATTTCCAACTGCGCACCGGGTTTGGCTGCTGAGAGCAATTCGGCATCTTGCACCGAAACTTGCAAATCCTTGTTGCCGTTGACGATTAAAACGGGTATGTTGAGTTTTGCAATCTCAACAGTCGGGTTGTATTTGACCCACGAACGCATATACGGTTGAACAGATGGGCGAAAAAGCGAGGCCAAAATCGGATTTACACTTTTGATTTCTTTGCCGTCTTTGAGCAAGGCGAAGTTTTGATCTAATTCTGCAACCAAATTGGGCGCTTGTTTGCCGATTTGCTCTTTCAATATGTCATCGATGGGTCTGCCTGCTCCCGAAAGAGAAATAAATCCGACAATTTTTTCTCGGGCAGCTACCATCCCGATGAGCGAACCTTCGCTGTGTCCGGCGATGAAAACACGTGTGAAATTGGGATGAAAATGATTGATAACTGCTTTGGCATCATCGATAAAATCCTCGAAAAGCAAATCTTCTTCTTTGATGGTTTTAAGCTTGATTTGTTTGATGATTCGCTTGTCGTAGCGGAAAGTCGCGATGCCTTTTCGGGATAGTTCTTCTGCCAAATATTTCAAGGAATTGTTTTGCAACATGGGTTGATTGCCATCGCGGTCGGTCGGGCCTGAACCGGCGATGAGAATGACCAAGGGCGGGTTTTGAATTCCTTCCGGCAACAACAACGTGCCGTCTATCAGTTCGTTGATGTGGATTTCCGCTGTTTGGTAAGCCTGATTTTGCGCGCGGTTAAGCGTACAAAAAAGTACGAAAGCGAGAACGACGACTTTTTTCATGACGGGTTGTTAGGTTGACTCAAAGATAAGTTAATTTACTGAAAATAAAATCAGTTTATCACTGCGATAACATCTATTTCTATTTTGACATCGGGGCGAAAAAAAGCCAAAACGCCTACCAAAGTCGTCGCGGGCGGATGTTCATTATCTATGTATTTTAACCGTATTTTTCGGATGACTTCTAATTTCTCCGGCGTGTAGTCAACAATAAATATTTGCATTTTGACCACATCGGCAAAAGTTGCGCCGGCTGCTGCCAATGCTTTTTGGATATTATTGTAAACCTGCGTGGTTTGTTGTTCAAAATCGGAACTGATTCGCCCTGATGCATCAAACGGCACTTGCCCGGATAAATAAATGGTTTTGCCCGGATTGGTCACGACCACTTGAGAAAAACCGACGGGTTTTGTCCCGTCCGGATTGAGATATTGCTTTTGGGTTTGGCTCAAAACAATCGAAACTGTCAGACTGCAACACATGAATACGAATATTGTTTTTCTGAATTTCATGCTTTAGATATTTGAATTTAAAATAAAATAATCATTTGGATTTGAAGGAAAAGTAATCGGAATGATTCATCAAATGAGTTTGAATAGTTTTTTTTTGCAATTTTTTTTTGCTTCGGAACAAACCCGAAAATAATACCGAAAAGGTAAGCTTGATTTTAATCCAACAGCACAATTTGAATCCGGATTCTTGTGATTTCGAATTAACGTAAGTTCGATATAAGAAAAACAAACTAATCAAATATAACGCAAATTATTGTCATTTAATGATTTTCAAAAAACAGTTAACTGTGTCCAATCGCGGTATATTCTTTAAATGCCTCCCGCGGATTACGCAAATCAGCGCAAATAAAAAAAATTAAACTCAAAACGCTTCAAACCAAATAATTATATATCGAACTCACGTTATTTAGCTTCCACCAAGGTAAATAAATTTGAATTTGTCCAATTTCTCATTAAAAACCTCACCTCCACAATCGCTTCGGATATACCTTTCGGTCGATGAGCTGGTTGATTTGTTGTTGTACCCAAGGTTTGTCTTCCGCATAAGTCACACCAAACCAATCGCTCTCCGTCGGGATGACTTTGAACGCAGCTTTGTGTTCTTGGATCAGTGATTCCACAAATAGCGCGATAAAAAACTCGGCTTTCGAGTCGGGTTCGAGTTGCGACAAAAACTGCTTGAATTTTTGCTCGATGTAGTCAAAAACATCGCGGGTAAATCCCCAGAAATTCATCGAAACCAAGGTGTCATCGGCAAGCGGATACTGTTGTTCGTTTTCCTCAAAAACGATGTTATCGTTTTGTCTGTATATTTTGGTTCGCTCTTTGAATCCGGCGATGTTGTTTTGGGTGTCAAATTCGCAAATTCCGCGAGAAACGTAGCCAAATTCGGACAGGGTTTTTCCCAAACGAAACCCAACCAGATTGAAATAATCGGGTCGTGCTTCTTGGGTCAGGAATTTCGCCATGACCTCAAAGGCTTCTTGCCCGTAAAAATCATCGGCATTGATGACGCAAAAAGGCGTGTGAACAACATTTTTCCCGGCAAGTATCGCATGGGCTGTTCCCCAAGGCTTTTTTCGGTCGGGAAAATCAAAACCGTATTGCGAAACATCCATCGATTGAAAAGCGTAATCAAAGTCGATTTTTCCTTTGATTTTTGGTTCGATAAATGCGCTGAATTCGTTTGAAAAATCTTCGCGTATCACGAAAACGACTTTGCCAAATCCGGCTCGGATGGCATCAAAAATACTGTATTCTAAGATGTTTTCTCCATTCGGACCAAAACCGTCCATTTGTTTCAATCCGCCGTATCGGCTTCCCATTCCGGCAGCCATTATCAAGAGTGTTGGTTTCATTTTTTGTTTTAAAAATTTAAGATTCGCGGTGTACGGCATCCATCGAAAAAGCAGGCTTGCAGATGGCGATATATTTTACAGGTTTGTCAAAAGGGTTGGCGTATTGCACACGGGTATTTTTCGGAATATGTATGGATTCGCCGGCGTGCAACACGATGATTTCTCCGTTGATGATAAATTGCTTTTTACCTTCTATGACAAACGTATATTCATCAAATTCAGGCGTTTGAAAAGGCTCACTCCAGCCCGGAGGTGCTTCCATATAGGCGATGCTGATGGCTGAATTGCCATCGGAAGCCAATCCGAAATGCTCGGCTATCAGTTTGCCATCATCCGTTGGGACGATGAAGGGTTTTCTTTGAATAAAAGGTTTGTTGGCAGACATATTAATCTTTTTTAAATATGAAATAAACGGCCAAAATCAAAAAAATCATCCCGATGAAATGATTGAATTTGAATGTTTGGGTTTTGAAAAAAATCATTGAAAATACCACAAAAACAATCAGGGTGATTACTTCCTGAATGATTTTCAATTCAAGCAAGGTGAACGGACCGCCGTTTTCCTTAAATCCGATGCGATTGGCAGGTACTTGAAAAAAATATTCAAACAAAGCGAGCCCCCAACTGATGAATATAATGGCTATCAGTCCGAGGTTTTCAAACCATTTGAGTTCTTTAAATTTCAGGTGTCCGTACCATGCCAAAGTCATAAAAACATTGGACAAAACAAGCAACAATATGGTGGCGAGTCCACGAATGGGCATATTTCAATCGGTTTACCAACTCACATTAAAATATTTGACTTTTGCATCGTCCGGAATTTGTAGTTTGTCAATCTTTGATTTGTTGTCAAACCGCAATTCGGCTGGTAATTCGTCCTTGCTGATGACAATGTAAAAATCGTAGCCTTGAAAGGAAACCATCACATTGTTGATCATGTTTTCGATGCTCGAGATGGTGTATTTTTTTTCAAAATCTTTAAATGTGCTTTTACAAGAAAGTCCTTTTTCGGTTTTGTAGCGTTCATCCAAAATTTGAATATAGCTGATGCCTTGTCCGTCTTCAGCAAATTTTGATGGGGTGATTTCGAGTAATTTTTTTCCGCCTTTTTGATAAATTTCTACTATGCCCGGAGTTGAGGCATTATTTACAGAATAACTTTTGACCAAAGAATCATTAGGAAACAAAGAATCTAACTGCTTAATTTTTGTGTCTTTTGTTATTTTTCCGACTTGTCCGTTGCGAATGACGAATGCTTCATCTTTTTGGCAAGCAACCATCAGCAAAGAAAGTGGAATAAATATCGTGAAAATCTTTTTGAGAGTCATTGTGGCTGTTTTTCAGTAATTGTTAAATAATCGTTTGGCAAACATAGTTAAAATTTAAAACTCAACCATCGGGTTTTTAGTATTACTTCCGCAAGACTTTTGACAAAACGCCAAAAACACCTCTGATAAAAGTTGCACTTGTCAGGAGTTTGGTAACCGGATTTGCAGCAGTCGATCGTCGCCTGGTTCCGCCCGTTTCATAAGGAAACGTTGTTCTTCGATTGTTGGATTCTTCGCGTCTTTTTTCCTCGGCAATTTGCTTTGCTCGGTCGATTTTGTCGTTCAAAATTTCGTATGCGCTCTCTCTGTCAATGGTTTCATTGTATTTGACTGCTAATTTGGATTGAGCAACCAACTGACTGATTTCAGCGGAAGTCAACACGTCCATTCGGCTTTGTGGAGCTCTGAGCATGGTGGCTGCAAGCGGTGTCGGAATGCCTTTTTCGTTGAGTGCCGATACCAAAGCCTCGCCGATACCCAACGAAGTGAGCACCTCATCGGTTTTGTAAAATTCGGAAATCGGATAGTTTTCTGCTGTCAATTTGATCGCTTTTCGGTCTTTGGCAGTAAATGCCCTGAGTGCGTGTTGTATCTTCAATCCCAATTGACTCAAAACAGCATCCGGCACATCGGTCGGATTTTGAGTCACAAAATACAACCCGACACCCTTGGAACGAATCAGTTTGACAATATTTTCGATTTGATTGAGCAAAGCTCCCGAAGCCTCATTAAAAATCAAATGCGCTTCGTCCAAGAAAATCACCAATTCCGGTCTGCCCGAATCGCCTTGCTCCGGAAAAGTGTTGTAAATCTCCGCGAGCAAACTCAACATGAAAGTCGAAAACAATTGTGGTCGATCTTGGATGTCGGTCAATCGAATGATGTTGATAAAACCCCTACCTTGATCATCGATGCGCAGCAAATCGTTGACTTCAAAAGAACGTTCGCCAAAAAACAGGTTGGCTCCCTGTTGCTCAAGCGCAACAATTTCGCGTAAAATGGCACCCGTAGAAGCAGTAGATATTCGCCCGTATTCGCGTTCCAATTCTGCTTTTCCTTCTTCGGTGGCGTATTGCAAAACTTTGCGAAGGTCTTTTAAATCGAGTAACGGCAATTTGTTGTCGTCACAATATTTGAAAACAATCGAAATTATACCTGATTGCGCATCACTCAAACCCAATATTTTCGAAAACAATACCGGACCAAATTCGGAAACCGTGGCACGCAATCGTGCGCCGGATTCTTTAGATAATGACAATAACTCAACCGGATAACTGCTGACTTGATAAGGAATGTTTAATGTTTTATGTCGTTCGTCTATCTTCGGATTGGATGTAGCGGCTTGCGCTATTCCGCTCAAATCTCCTTTGATGTCCATCATCAAGACGGGAATTCCTTTTTCAGACAACTGTTCAGAGAGTATTTGCAGCGTTTTGGTTTTTCCGGTTCCGGTTGCGCCGGCTATCAGACCGTGTCTGTTCAACGTTTTGAGTGGGACAGAGACGGTAGCCTCCGGATTTGGAACGCCATCGAGCATCGCTTTTCCCAATTCGATGTAATCGCCTTTAAAAAGATATCCGCTTTGGATGGTTTCGATAAATTGTTCTTGTCGATTCATAAAAAAAATTTGCTAAATTTATGTATTCTTTTGCGTAAATGAAATAAACTTAAAAATTAAACAGATGAAATGCCTATAACCAAATTTCGGATACCGACCGATATGTTCTTAGGGCATTCCTCCCGAACCGTCGGGATGACCCTATTAAAAACAATTAAAAAATAACAGATGAAATATACTTTGATTTTTCTAATTTCCTTTTTATTGAGCTTGCTTGTAATCAATTCCTGTGAACATCAATCAGCTACTGTCAATTTTATAAAGTCACATGAGCCCAAGCGTCAAAATACGCCATTTTCAGATGTGGTAATTGTCGATAATTTGTTGTTCCTGTCCGGTCAAATAGGGCGTGATCACAGCAAAGGCGAATTGGTGGAAGGCGGAATTCAAGCACAAACGCGTCAAACCATCGAAAATATCAAAGCCGTTTTGGAGCACAATCAATCTGATTTGAGCCATGCCGTGAAGTGTACCGTTATTCTTTCCGATATACAAGATTTTGATGCGTTCAACGAAATTTATAAACAATATTTCCCAAACAAACCTGCAAGGACTACCTTTGCTGCATCCGGACTTGCTGCCGGCGCACTGATTGAAATTGAAGTTGTGGCCGTGAAACCATAGTTCGTTTTGAATGAAACTTTAGTAACATTGTAACTATTCAGCTATTCAAATGAATTTCGTTTTAACCGTCACTTCGAGTGGTTTTTAATAGTAATGCGACAGCTTTACTATTAAAAATTGTATCGAGAATCTCGAAATTGTAGAGTTCTCGATACGTTTTATTAAAAAAAGCTGTCGCATTTTTCAATAAAACACTCGAACAGACAAAATTTGTTCAAATTTTCATAAGACTGAATAGTTACAGTAAATTTTTGAGTAAAATACCATGAACAAAAAAATAACCATTTTAGGCGCAGGTATCTCCGGATTAACCACCGCCTACTTGCTTCAAAAAAAAGGTTTTGACGTGACCGTCATCGAAAAAAATAACCAACCGGGCGGCGCGATGGAATCGGTACACGAAAATGGGTTTTTGTTTGACCGCGGACCGAACAGCCTGCTCGAAACCGTCCCGCTTATCGGTCAATTGGTCACCGAGCTTGGACTCGAATCGGAGGTGATTTATGCCAACGACGAAGGCAACAAACGTTATATTTTGCGGGACAATCAGTTACACGCATTGCCAACTTCGCTGAAAGCGTTTCTCCAAACCAAACTTTTTTCAACCGCCGCCAAATTCAGATTGCTCAAAGAACCCTTTGTCGGCAGGTCTGATGACGGATATTACCAAAGCATCGCCGATTTTGTCAAACGCAGATTGGGACAAGAATTTCTAGACTATGCCATCAATCCTTTTGTGGCGGGTGTCTATGCCGGAAGACCTGAAAAACTGAGTGTTGCTTCTGCTTTCCCCAAACTTTATGCCTTGGAAGAAAAGTACGGCGGACTCATGATAGGTGCTTTCAAAAGTGCCAAAGAACGAAAGAAAAGAGCCGAAGTTTCCAAACAAAGTGCCAAGATGTTATCGTTTAGAAACGGGATGCAAACCTTGCCACTCGCATTGACAAAACAGTTGGGCAATCGGGTGCTGACCAAAAGCGAAGTCATCTCTGTAGATAAAATGACAAGCGGGAAATTTATGGTGACTTTTACTACGGATGGTAAAAAATCGACGCTTGAATCGGATGCGGTACTTTCGACCATTCCGCCTTATGGTATCAACAAGCTTCTGTCAAATTTTGATGCAAACATCGATGCTGTTTTCAGCAAAATAGAATACCCGCCGGTCTTGGTTTGTTATTTGGTTTATCCAAAGAGCGTGATTGGTCAACCCCTCGATGGCTTTGGTTTTTTGATACCCGAAAAGGAAAAAAAATCTTTCCTCGGTGCGGTTTGGAGTTCAGTTATTTTCACCGATCGCTCGGATGAGCAACACGCTGCTTTCACGCTTTTTGTCGGAGGCATGCGCAATCCGGAAATCATCCATGAAGATCGGGAGAAACTCGTAGCCCGCGTTCAGGAAGAGTTTGAAAAAATCATGAAAATAAGTGGAAAACCATTCTTTAAATCTACCCGATTTTGGGCAAAAGCCATTCCGCAATACAACCTTGGCTATATCGAAACCGAAAACTATTTTGATACTTTTGAAGCCAACAATCCCGGCATTTTCTTGGGTGGCAACTACCGCGGAGGTGTTTCAGTAGGTGATTGTATCAAAAATGCAGAACCTACTGCAGAGAAAATTGAAAAGTATTTTGATGATTTGATGATGTAATGATTTGATGCGAAAGAAATCAGGATTGATAATTTGAAAATGAATAAAATGAACAACACCCATTCCATCGCAACTTTCGCCGGAGGCTGTTTTTGGTGCACGGAAGCTGTTTTAAAAAGAGTGAAAGGCGTGCATTCGGTTGTGCCGGGCTACACGGGCGGACACATCAAAAACCCCTGCTATCGTGAAGTTTGCAGTGGCAAAACCGGACATGCGGAAGCCGTGCAAATTACTTTCGACTCTTTTTTAGTTGGGTTTGAAAGATTATTGGAAATATTTTTTGCCACCCACGACCCGACAACCCTCAACCGGCAAGGTCACGACATCGGGTCACAATACCGATCCGGGGTATTTTATCACGATGATGAACAAAAAAACGCGACTTTGGAATACATCCGCCAGCTCGAAGAAAAGCAGGTGTTTAATCAACCGATTGTAACCGAAGTTACGCCTTTTGATGCTTTTTATAAGGCTGAAAAAGAACATTTTAATTATTTTGATTTAAATACCGAACAACCTTATTGCCAGTATGTTATCGTTCCGAAGATTGCAAAGTTAAACCGGTTGTTGGAAGGGAAATGAAAGAATCTAAAGGATATTAAAAAAGTTAGAGGTCAGTAGTCATATACCTACTTTTTTAAATTCTATTTATTTGAAAAAAAGCAGTTTAAAAATTTTCTATTTGTCTGTTCGAGCGCAGTCGAGAACGATTCGTTGTGCAAGATAGGTTTCGACTGCGCTCAACCAGACATTAAACATCAAAACGAACCACTTTTGATATGCAATTATCTACTGACCTCTAAAAAAAGTTTCAGGTTTCAGGTTTGACAGTTTGAGTTTCAAATTTGTGCTTCTTAAATCCTGTTACCCGAGTTTTGTTTCAAAAAAGACCACTGACTCCATGGAAAATCAACACACTTCCAACAAATACCTGCTGCTTTTTCTGAGCTTGCTGTTTGATGCGCTTGGTATGCTGACGTTTACACTTCCCGTGATTGGCGAATCATTCGACTTGATTTGGGCACCGATTTCGGGTTTTTTGATTTATAAAATGTACGGTGGCACAGTCGGGAAAGTGTCGGGGGTAATTTCCGTTTTGGAAGAGATATTGCCTTTTACGGATGTCATTCCTACTTTCACTTTGACATGGGTTTACACTTTTTTAATAAAAACAGAAAAGCCCAGTAAATAATGAGACAAGAGGTGAATTATCCTTAATAATTAGATTGAGATATATAGAGTTTTTAATTTGAATCACTTTTTAAACGAAGATTTGCAGATTGATAGAAAAAAGCTATAATACTTATTGCTCTTATTATTGCTCTTAAAAATCTAATAACATTGCCCCACGAATATTATCTCCTATTTTCTTGATTATTTCCTTTTCAGTCGATTGCATACCTAAAAGTCATGTTATTTTAAAAATT
>JAXMLV010000070.1:0-59549 GCA_034367065.1 Flavobacteriaceae bacterium | reverse complement strand
ATTGATACATAAATAGGCTTGCTTTAATTGATTGTTATATTTTAAGATTGTAAATTGTACTGCAAGTTAATAAATTTTAAGGATTCAAAAATGATTCTTTTGCAGTTAACCACTTCAAAAAACAATTTTTTATAAATTATTCATACAAAAACAAAAAAACCTCACAGCATTTGAGCGGTGAGGTTTCCGTTTTAAGTTGCCCAAAAAGCAGATTAGGCAATCTCAATCTTTTTTTTAGGTTTTGGAAGTGCTTCTTTGTGTTTGGGCATGGTAAGTGTCAAAATACCTTCTTTATAGGTAGCTTTGATGTGCGCTTCGTCTACACTTTCCGGCAAGGTAAAAGAACGTTTGAAAGAAGAAAACCCAAACTCTTTTCGGGTGTAGCGTTCTTCTTTGTTTTCTTCCACATGTTCGGTTTTTTCTTCGGAAGAAATGGACAAGACATTGTCATCAATTTCGATGATGAAGTCTTCTTTTTTCTTACCTGGCGCTGCCAATTCCAACTCAAAGTTGCGGTCAGTTTCTTTGATGTTTACGGCGGGAATTTCCAATCCCATGGATAGTTTTCCGCCAAAAAAATCGGGTTTCAAGAATTCGTCAATGACGGATGGAAACCAAAAGTCGTTGTTTGTTTTTACGAGTGTCATGGTGTTTATATTTAAAAGATTAGACATTTATTTTTAAGCCTACCCATCAATTTATATTCCAGCGGTGCAATCAAGACATTTTGACTGTACAATCATGGTTTTAAAAGACATAAAGTCAGTTGGCATATTTTTTACTGACATCTTTTCGTTAGTTGGCACCATACAGGCTTCCTTAAAAATGATTAGTTTTGCAAAAAGAAAAGCATGCACCAAGACACCATTGTAGCGCTTGCCACACCTTCGGGTGCGGGTGCAATTGCCGTAATCCGCTTATCGGGTCCAAATGCGGTTTCGATTATATCGAAGGTATTTCGCCCGGTTTCGGGTAAGGACATAGCAAAACAGAAGTCGCATACAATTCATCTAGGGCATGTTGTTGACGAACCCAAAGTTTTGGATCAGGTGTTGGTGTCAATTTTCAAAAACCCACATTCCTATACCGGCGAAGATGTGGTGGAAATTTCCTGCCACGGCTCGGTTTTTATTCAACAACAAATCATCCAATTGTTGCTTCGGCGAGGTTGCCGGATGGCACAAGCCGGCGAATTCACTTTGCGTGCTTTTCTCAACGGAAAGATGGATTTGAGTCAAGCAGAAGCTGTTGCCGATTTGATTGCTTCGGAAAACGAAACCAGTCACCAAATAGCCATTAAACAAATGCGAGGTGGATTTAGCAACGAAATTGCGAAATTGCGGGAAGAGTTGCTTAATTTTGCGTCACTCATCGAACTCGAACTCGACTTTGCGGAGGAAGATGTAGAATTTGCAGACCGAACACAGTTTCACGATTTGTTGAACAGAATTGAATTTATACTGAAAAGATTGATAGATTCTTTTGCAGTGGGAAATGTCATCAAAAACGGGATTCCCGTTGCCATTGTTGGGGAGCCGAATGTTGGTAAATCGACTTTGCTCAATGCTTTGCTCAACGAGGAACGCGCCATCGTTTCAGAAATAGCTGGTACCACACGCGACACCATCGAAGATGAGTTGGTGATTGACGGCATCGGTTTTCGGTTTATTGATACAGCCGGTATTCGGGAAACCACAGACCAAATTGAGGGTTTGGGAATCAAACGCACTTTTGAAAAAATTGAGCAGGCACAGCTGGTTATTTATTTATTCGATGGTTCGAGGTTTAAAGTCCAAAGTTTTGAATACATCACTGAAATTGAAAAAGTTAAAAACAAGTATCCGTTAAAACCTTTGGTGATTGTCATCAATAAAGTAGATCTAATCGCGGAAGCAGATATCAAAAATATTCGGGCACAACTTGAAACCTTAAACCTTAAACTTGAAACAATATCTGCAAAAAATAAAACAGGCATAGAAGAACTAAAAAGCACCTTGATTTCTTTTGTAAATACCGGCGCATTGCGCAACAACGAAACCATCGTGACCAATACGCGTCATTATGATGCACTGTTGAAAGCTTTGGCGGAAATTCAAAAAGTGAAACAGGGTTTGCAATCCGGTTTGTCCTCAGATTTGATGGCAATTGATATTCGTCAAGCACTATATCATTTAGGTGAAATTACAGGTCAAGTATCTAATGATGAGTTACTTGGAAATATTTTTGCCAATTTTTGTATTGGAAAGTAAAGTATTTAATCAAAAATATACGCCAGCAAAAATAAAATAGTCGTTTTAAAAGTAATCAACGATGTCCGAGAAAAGAATTATTCAAACCATCCTAAAAAATATTTCATCAACGGAAACTTATGCGGTAAGGCATCCCGTTTTGAGACAGGGAAAACCGATAGAAACTTGCTCTTTTGAAGGAGATTTGCATCCCGAATCCTTCCATTTGGGATTGTATGCCGGCAATCGGTTAGTAGGTGTAGCGTCTTATTTAAAAAACGACCACGCCGATTTTTCAGGAATTCAATTTCAGCTCAGAGGAATGGCTGTACTGCCCGAATTTCAACAAAACGGATTTGGCGAAATGCTATTCAAAGCAGGTGAAAACCAACTGAAAGAAAACAAAGCGAACACACTTTGGTTTAATGCCCGTGAGATTGCCAAAAATTTTTATTTGAAACAAAATTGTACGGTGATTGGCCAACCCTATGAAATTAAAGGAGTTGGCATGCATTTTTTGATGGTCAAAGAAATAGTTCCGAGCCTTAACAGCAACAGCATCAAATAAAAAATCCCGCGAGAAACGGGATTTCTTTGCTAATTCAAATAACAAATTTCTTTATTATTTTATTTGAAGCAAACGCTTCGATCTTGTCAATTATATAGACGCTTAAATTCGATAAATGTTGCATCTGTTCATAATTTATAACAATATTTTAACGGTTGTCTAATATTTTAACTAAAAATTCATAATGAATGGAATGCTTTAAATTATTCTCTTTTGAAAATTAATTTTGAAATTCTTCCATTTCCTGCCGCATACGCAAGTGAATCGTTGACAAATCGAATGGTATAAAAACCCTCCGAACTCAAGTTTTTCCATGTTTCGCCACCATCTGCCGAATAGTCGATCCCTTCACTCCCGATGGCAACCAGTTCTTTTCCGTTGCTATCGGGAAAGTATTGTGCACACGACCGATAGCCCGGATTTTTTCCTTCGCTCACCAACTTCCATGTTTTGCCGCCGTCTTTTGTAACGGCTTTGTTGCCCGTGTTTTTTTGTTTGGCATTCCAATCACCGCCAAAAATAATTCCGTTTTTTTCATCAGCAAACGCGATGCTGTAAATACCGGTCATGCTTTCTCCGGAAACAATTGGTGTGTCAAAAACCTCCCACGTTTTTCCAAAATCCGGTGTGTGAAACACCCTTGCGATTTTGCCACCACTTGCTATCCATGCATGGTTTCCAAACAAGGCTACCGAGGTGTTACTCGCCGCAAACGCAGCTTCTCCATCGACTGTTTTTGGCAAGCTTTCGCAGGAAATCTTTTTCCAAGTGAGGCCACTGTTGGTGGTTATCAAAACGGACATGCAATTTTCAGTCGGGTCGCCAATCGCAATGCCATTCATGTCGTCCCAAAAAACCATCGAATCGTAAAAAACTTTTTCACCTTCTTCCAGATAAACATCAGACATCAGCGAAACTTCGTTTCCGTCAAAATAAGTTTTGTACAAAACAGCCGGATTTCCCGAACTCAATAAAAAAATGGAACTTTCCGTTTTCGCAATCGAACGAACCATCAGCAAACTATCGTTGTACCTCAATTGGGCTATTTTTGGTGTTTTCCCAATCAGAACGCCAAATTTTCCCTGATCGGAGGCGAACCACAGCGTACTGTCATTCCAAACTTCAATCGCGCGAATACGGATGGAATCTTCGTAAATGGTTTCAATCTTTACATCGCTAATGGATGTTTTTAAATTTTCTTTTTGGTTGCAAGAAACAAGGAATAACAGTAGAATAAAAACGGCAAAATGTATTTTCATAAGGGGATAAATTTTATAAAACGATTCGTATCAACTTTAAATAATATCTTTGCCAAAATACAAATAAATGAGGCTTCACAGAAATCTGGTTTTTGCTTTAATAGATGGGTTGGATTTTATCTTCAACCAAGGAGAATATGCAGACAAAGTAGTCGAGCGATTGCTCAAAAGAGATAAACGTTGGGGAGCCCGCGATCGTGGATTTGTAGCAGAAACTACTTATGAAATCGTTCGTTGGAAAAGATTATACGCAGAAATAGCCGAAGTAAAAGCACCTTTTGACAGAGACAAACTTTGGCGGATTTTTGCCGTTTGGGCTGTCTTGAGAGGGATTAAGCTACCCGATTGGAAATATTTTGAAGAAACCCCGGTCAGACGGATTAAAGGTCGGTATGATGAGCTTTCCAAAATCAGAAAATATAAAGAATCTATTCCCGATTGGCTCGACGAATTGGGTGAAAAAGAGCTGGGAGAAGCGGTTTGGACAAAAGAAATAGCGGCACTCAACCAACCTGCCGATGTGATTTTGCGGGTGAATACCTTAAAAACCAACAAAAAAGAATTGCAAGCCGTTTTACATCAATCAGAAATTGAAACAGATTTTATAGATGGCTATCCGGATGCTATAAAACTGAAAGAACGCGCCAATGTTTTTCAAACAGAAGCATTTAAAAACGGCTTTTTTGAAGTACAGGATGCTTCTTCACAATTGGTGGCGCGTTTTCTCGAAATCGAACCGGGTATGCGGATTGCCGATACCTGTGCCGGTGCCGGTGGGAAATCTTTGCACCTCGCCTCGCTGATGGAAAACAAAGGGCAAGTGATCGCCCTCGATATCTACGAAAAAAAGTTGATTGAACTCAAACGCCGTGCCAAACGAGGCGGTGCACACAACATCGAAACACGTGTGATAGACTCAACCAAAGTCATAAAAAAATTAGAAGAAAAGCTCGACCGAGTTCTCATCGATGCGCCTTGTAGTGGCTTGGGCGTACTCCGAAGAAATCCCGATGCCAAATGGAAATTGCAACCGGAGTTTATCGAAAACATCCAAAAAACACAAGCCGAAATATTAAATAACTATGCCAAAATGGTCAAGCCTGGAGGCAAATTGGTCTATGCTACTTGCTCCATATTGCCCTCAGAAAATCGCAATCAGGTTGATAAATTCTTACAATCGGAGGCCGGAAAATCATTCGTTTTTGAACAAGAAAAAAAGATTTTTCCATCCGAAGGTTTTGACGGTTTTTACATGGCAAGACTCAATAGGAAATCCTAACTTTTAGGCGTATTTTTTATTTAGCAATATTTAATACAATTTTAATTTTTGTGTTTAACATAAAATTATATATTCGCACTCCAAATTTTTTAACCAAAAAACTGTACTTATGAAATTAAGATTACTAATTATTGCCCTTTTTTTTACTGCGTTTGCATCTGCCCAACAGACTTACTACAACGACGTAAACCTTACCCTTACGGGTATTCCGCTTCGCGATGCCTTGGCGACCAAAGTCATTAATACTCATACAAAAGTTTTATCTTACTCGCCCGGTGTGTGGGAAGCCGACCGCATTGTTGACCTTGACCCCGCCGATCCTACGCAATCTAAAGTGCTATTGATTTACGGCTATAACGATACGGATGCCAGCGTCATCAACGACCGTACCCGCGACAAGAACAACAATGGCGGGGGAACTGGTCAATGGAATAGAGAACACACCTACCCGCAATCCTTGGGTGGTTTTACTACCAGCCCGGGTCCGGGAACCGACGTACACCATGTGCGGGCTTCTGATGTGCAATTTAACGGACAGCGAGCCAATACGCCCTATGCGGCCGGAAGCGGAAACGCAGGGCCATCCAACGGAGGCTGGTATCCCGGAGACGAGTGGAAAGGAGATGTCGCACGTATGATGATGTATATGTATCTTCGATACGGAAACCAAACACCGCCCAATGTAGTAACCATCGGCAGTGCCAACGCCATAGATCCACCTATGGTTGATATGCTTTTGCAGTGGAATGCCGAAGACCCGGTTTCGCAAGTAGAAGACAACCGAAACAACTATTTAGAAAACGCAAATAATACGTACGGACAAGGCAACCGCAATCCTTTTATAGACGAACCCTTTTTGGCAACCCTCATCTGGGGAGGGCCTGCTGCAGCAGACCGATGGGGTATTTTTACCGGTACTCCCGATACGACAGCACCTTCTGTACCAACCGGATTGGCAGCATCCAACATCACTTCTTCAAGTGTGGTGCTGACTTGGAATGCATCTACAGATGACGTGGCCGTCACCGCTTACGAAATTTTTAGAGATGGGGTTTCTATCGGAACAACAGGAAGTTTAACGTTTACGGCTTCCGGACTGACACCTGCTACATTGTATTCGTTTACGGTAACTGCCAAAGATGCGGCCAATAATTCATCTGCCCAAAGTGCTGCTTTGCAAGTCACTACACTTGCCGGATCACCGGATACAACGCCCCCGTCCGTTCCTTCAGGTTTGGCAGCTTCAAATATTACTTCTTCCGGCCTAACGGTGAGTTGGAATCCTTCCACTGACGATACGTCCGTTTCCGGTTATGAGGTTTTCCAAGATGGAGTTTCACTTGGTTTTACGACTTTCTTAAGCATGTCCGTGGTGGATTTATTACCTTCCACTACTTACACTTTTACGGTTGCAGCTTTTGATGCCGCAAACAACACTTCCGCACCGAGTGCCGGATTGCAAGTCACAACGGCCGCCGCTTCCGGAGGTGGTGCTTCCGAACTGTTTTTCTCCGAATACGTAGAAGGTTCTTCCAATAATAAAGCTTTAGAAATCGCGAATTTCACAGGTGCTGCGGTAGATTTATCGGTTTATACGATTCAAAAGCAATCCAACGGTGCCGGAGGTTGGATAAACCCTTATAATTTTCCCGTCGGTTTCATCTTAGCAGATGGTAGTGTTTTTGTTGTAGCCAATTCTTCTAATGCCATCTCAGGAACAAGTGCACCTATCGATGATACAACCGGAGCTCCAATTGATTTCAATGGAAACGACCCGGTAGGCTTATTTAAAAATGGCGTTTTGATTGATATAATTGGTACATTCAATGGCGGATTGGCTAACTTTTCCGTCAATGAAACCATGCGCAGAAAACCAACCATCAACTCACCCAACACCACTTTTGATAAAGCCGGTGAATGGGATGTTTTTCCAACAGACACTTTTGGTGATTTGGGCACACATACCATCACTACTTTGTCATCACCCGGTTTTGGTCAGGAAGTTTTTAAAATATATCCCAATCCGGTGAGTAGTGGCGTGGTTTTCATTCAATCCAATCAAATTGTTGAAAAATTGAGTGTTTACAACTTATTGGGTCAATTGGTTAAAGAAGTAAATGCACCCAAAGAAAATCAACCTGTTGTGTTAAACAATTTATCTAAAGGTGTTTATTTGGCAAAAATCACTTTTGAAGGAAATAAGTCTGTTACCCGAAAAATTGTGATAAACTAAAATTCTTCTCAAAAACTTTCTTTGGAAATACGTACTTTTGAAGGCGTATTTCCGAAAGTTTTTATAGATGATTTATTTTTTTGAAAATCAAAACCGTACGGTCTATGCCGTACAAACCTTCTCTTCTCTTTCAAGTGCCGATTTTTCGAAATTAGCCTGGCTTTTCGACGGCAAACTGTTGACCGCTAAAAATGCAGAAAATCCACAAACATCTGTTGATGGCTTTTTTGTGGGCCCGCGGGCTGCCATGGTAACGCCTTGGAGTACCAATGCGGTAGAAATTACCCAAAACATGGCCATTGAAGGAATCATTCGCATCGAAGCTTTTGAAAAAGTTGACGAAACTTTTCAAGGTTTTGACCCGATGCTCTTTCAGAAATACAGCCAACTCCATCAGCATATTTTTGATGTAAACCAGCAACCCGAAGCGGTTTTGGAGATTGATGACATTGCTGTTTATAATCAAAAAGAAGGTTTGGCATTGAACGAAGATGAAGTCGATTATTTAGAAAAATTAGCATTAAAAATAGGTAGAAAACTCACGGATTCCGAAGTTTTTGGTTTTTCGCAAGTGAATTCCGAACACTGTCGTCACAAAATCTTCAACGGGACTTTTGTTATTGACGGCAAAGAAAAACCAAGCTCACTTTTTAAACTCATCAGGAAAACTTCCGAAGTTCATCCCAACGATATTGTTTCGGCCTACAAAGACAATGTGGCATTTGTGAAAGGTCCTATCGTGACGCAATTTGCGCCCAAATCGGCAGACAAACCCGATTTTTACCGAGAAAAAGATTTTGATTCGGTACTTTCTCTAAAAGCAGAAACCCATAATTTCCCGACCACAGTCGAGCCTTTCAACGGTGCGGCTACCGGCTCAGGAGGCGAAATTCGCGATCGTTTGGCTGGAGGTCAAGGCTCGATTCCGCTGGCCGGAACAGCCGTTTACATGACAGCTTATTCCCGTCTCGAAAATGACCGCCGATGGGAAAACGGCATGCCTGCCCGGAAATGGCTCTACCAAACGCCTTTGGATATTCTCATCAAGGCCTCCAATGGTGCATCTGATTTTGGCAATAAATTCGGGCAACCGCTGATTGCCGGCTCGTTATTTACATTCGAACACAAAGAGCACGACCGCAAGCTCGGTTTTGACAAAGTCATCATGATGGCGGGCGGCATCGGTTATGGCAAAGCCGATCAAGCTCAAAAACATTTGCCCAAACCGACCGATGACATCGTGTTGCTCGGCGGAGACAACTACCGCATCGGGATGGGTGGCGCGGCCGTTTCTTCAGCAGATACAGGCGAATTTCACAGTGGCATCGAACTCAACGCGGTGCAACGCTCCAACCCGGAAATGCAAAAACGCGTGGCCAATGCCGTTCGCGGTATGGTAGAAAGCGATGTGAACCCCATTGTTTCCATTCATGACCACGGCGCGGGCGGACACCTTAACTGCTTGTCGGAATTGGTGGAAGATACTGGTGGAATCATCAATTTAGACAAACTCCCCATCGGCGACCCGACGCTGTCTGCCAAAGAAATCATCGGGAACGAATCGCAGGAACGCATGGGCTTGGTGATTGGTAAAAAAGACACGGAAACCCTCAAAAGAATCGCCGAGCGCGAGCGTTCGCCCTTTTATGTGGTGGGCGAAGTGACAGGGGATCATCGGTTTGTGTTTCAATCCAAATCAAAAGATGAAAAACCCATGAATTTGGCATTGTCTGAAATGTTCGGCAGTTCGCCTAAAACTTTTATGCACGACCGAACGGTAGATAGAAAATACAGTGATTTAGAAAATCGAACTGAAGTAGGGCGTTTAGTAAATGGCACAAATATTTTTGACCAAGTTATAAATGTTTTAAGACTCGAAGCTGTTGCCTGCAAAGATTGGCTGACCAACAAGGTTGATCGTTGTGTGGGCGGACGCGTGGCGAAACAGCAGTGCGCCGGACCGCTGCAGTTGCCGCTGAACAACCTTGGCGTAATGGCTTTGGATTATAAAGGTAAAAATGGTATTGCCACTTCCATTGGCCACTCGCCGGTTTCCGCCTTGATTGATGCCGCTGCCGGAAGCCGAAACAGCATAGGTGAGGCTTTGACCAATATTCTTTGGGCTCCGCTCGAAAACGGAATCAAGAGCGTGTCGCTCTCCGCCAATTGGATGTGGCCATGCCGCAACGAAGGTGAAGATGCACGTTTGTATGAAGCTGTGCAGGCTTGCTCGGATTTTGCCATTGCGTTGGGCATCAATATCCCAACGGGAAAAGATTCGTTGTCGATGAAACAAAAATACCCGGATGGCGATGTCATCGCGCCGGGAACGGTGATTATCTCCGCTGCCGGACATTGTTCCGATATTCAAAACGTGGTGGAACCGGTTTTTCAAAGAAACGGCGGGTCCATTTATTACATCAATTTTTCACAAGACGATTTTAAATTGGGCGGTTCGTCCTTTGCGCAAACGCAAAACAAGGTAGGCGAAGATACCCCAAATATCAAAGACGCAAGTTTTTTCAAAAGAGCTTTTGAAACGGTTCAGCAACTCATCAAAGACCGTCAAATTGTTGCCGGACACGACATCGGCAGCGGCGGGCTCATCACCACTTTGCTGGAAATGTGTTTTGCCGATACGAATTTGGGTGCGCAAATCAGTTTCAAAGAATTTCAAGAGAAAGATTTGGTTAAAATACTATTTTCGGAAAACATCGGCATCGTGGTGCAAGCGAAAAATGATGTTGCTTTTGAAAGCAAGCTCAAGAATGAAAAGATTGAATTTTTCAAGATCGGGAGTGTCGATTCTCGAGAAATTCTATCCATCGACGGGCATGTATTCGATATTCCGCAATTCAGGGACATTTGGTTTGAAACCTCCTATTTGTTAGACCGTCACCAAACCCAAAACAACAAAGCGGTCGAGCGGTTTGAAAATTATAAAAATCAAAAATTGGTTTATGAATTTCCGAAGCAATTTACGGGTGATTTGACTCCCTTCGACTCCCTTCGACTTACTTCGACTCCCTTCGACTCCGCTCAGGGAGCAGAAATCAAAAAACCCAAAGCCGCTATCATCCGTGAGAAAGGTAGCAACAGTGAGCGGGAAATGGCCAACGCCATGTATTTGGCGGGTTTTGATGTGAAAGATGTCCACATGACCGATTTGATTTCGGGTCGGGAAACCTTGGAAGATATTCAATTTATCGGAGCCGTTGGCGGATTCTCAAACTCCGATGTGTTGGGCTCTGCCAAAGGTTGGGCTGGTGCCTTTTTATACAACGAAAAAGCCAACACGGCACTCAAGAATTTTTTCCAGCGGGATGACACACTTTCGGTTGGAATATGCAACGGTTGCCAACTTTTTATGGAGTTGGAATTGGTTCATCCGGAACTGAAAGTACACGGAAAAATGTTGCACAACGATTCGCACAAACACGAGAGTATTTTTACCTCGGTGAAAGTGCAGGAAAACCATTCAGTGATGCTCAAAACACTCGCAGGTTCAACTTTAGGTGTTTGGGTATCGCACGGTGAAGGAAAATTTAACTTGCCTTTGGCGGAAGAAAATTATCACATTGTAGCCAAATACGGCTATGATGCTTATCCCGCCAACCCAAACGGTTCGGACTACAATACGGCTATGCTGTGCGACAAAACTGGCAGGCATTTGGTGATGATGCCACATATCGAACGTTCTACTTTTCCGTGGAATTGGGCATATTACCCAAAAGACAGGAATGATGAGGTTTCGCCATGGTTAGAAGCATTCGTCAACGCGCGGAAGTGGGTGGTGGGGAAGTGAAAATAAAAACGTCAACTATTCCTATTAAATCACAAAGAACAGAAAAACCCTACAAAGATTCCCGTACAATCAATTTGCAGTTGTTTTCGATTTGGATGGATTTGTTTTCCAAAATCATTTTGGCTAATTTTTCACCCATTCCTATAAAATCTGTTGAAATCGTGGTAATACCATTGTGAACAACTTCTTTTAGGGTCGAATCATTATAAGAAATAACCCCGATATCGATACCAATTTTTAGGTTTTGCTCCTTCGCTTTTTTGATGACATGAATCAAATCACGATCACTAGGCATAATATACACTTCACCTGTTTTCAGACTACGGTTTATAACCTCCCTGATAACTTCGTGTTCAAAAGTATGCTTTGAGCAAAAGTCTTGAAAGCCGTGAAGCATTCCTTGTGGCTGCTTTTCATTAGGAAAAACCATGATAAGCTTTTTGTATTTTTCAAGCAATTCTTTTGCAATTTCCAAAGCATTTGCCATGTCTTTTCTAAAATTTTGATAAACAGCCGGATAATCGCATAAATCTTCTTTCATTTGGTCTAAAATATAAACACTATTTCGCGGCAAAACTTCCAAATATGGTTGGATATGGTCAAAATTGGCTGGCATGATAACATAAGAAGTATAGTTTCCATTGCTGTTTTCTATAAGTGTTTTAAACATATCAAGGTTAAAATGATGAAAATAGATATCCACTTTGGCTTTGTCGGCCAAATTATTGAGTAAGGAATTATATAAATCTTCTTTGAACACATTCAATTCATCAAAAAGCAAGAACACATGTTGGATATAATTGACATCAGCCGACTTGACGTAATACCCTTTGCCGGGAGCAGAATAAATGATTCCTCTTTTTTTAAGATCATCATAAGCAAAAAGAACCGTGTCTCTCGATAGCGAAAACTCAAGGCAGACTTTATTGATGGAAGGGAGTCTGTCTCCTATCTTGAGCCGGTTTTCCATTAATGACTTCTCAATAGATTGTATGATTTGCTTGTATTTCGGTAAACCCAAATTTTCTTTTACATGGATGATTTTCATCTGGTAGTCATTTTAAAATTTGAAAAGCAAGCCTAAAATTTAGAATAATTGCAAATATATAAAAACTGGTGGGTACTGTTTGGATACAAAACAAATATTTCAATTAATTTGTAAAAAAATAAATGTACTATTTTAACGAACATATAAACTCAATTGATTTTATTTTTAAAAAACCATAATGATGCGAACCCATTTAGTTGCTTACCTGTGCTTTTTAATCTTACCGTTGCAAACTTTTTCGCAGGCATCTTATCGTGAAAAAATCAATTTTGATGAAAATTGGAGGTTCCATTTTGGACATGCATCCGACCCCGCGAAGGATTTTAATTACGGTGTGGCAAACATTTTTTCCAAAACAGGCAAAACAGATGATACACCTATGGGAAATAAATTTGACGACAGTAAATGGCGGAGTTTAGACTTGCCGCATGACTGGGCCGTTGAGTTGCCTTTTGTGAATTCGGAAAACAGAGATGTGATGAGCCACGGTTACAAACCGGTTGGCGGGCTGTTTCCGGAAACGAGTATTGGTTGGTACAGAAAATCATTTGAAATTAAAAATCCACTTCCCAATGAGCGGTATGAAATTCAGTTTGACGGTATTTTCCGCGATGCGGAAATTTGGATTAATGGTTTTTATTTGGGAAACAACAAGAGTGGTTATATTGGGGTGACGTATGATGTGTCAGATTACCTAAATTTTGATAAAGAAAATATTTTAGTTGTTCGGGTCGATGCCACGCAATATGAAGGTTGGTTTTACGAGGGAGCCGGGATATATCGCCATGTTTGGTTACTGAAGCACCATGCTGTTTTTGTACCGAGTGATGATGTATTTGTACACACAAAAATGAAGGGCGAAGATGCCGAAATTACCGTTGAGACAAATGTGCACAATACGCTTAGCGAAGATGTTGCATATACGCTTCAAACAGTTGTTACAGACCGAGACAACAAAATACTAACCCAAACAGATGAACTTTCTTTGGATGTCTCTTTTTCAGATCAAAACAATAGTAAACAAAAGTTAAATCTGAGCAAACCGCGACTCTGGTCTTTGGAAGATCCGTATTTGTATAAAGTGAAGTCAATCATCAGATATCAAGGGAAAATAATTGATGAAGTTACCACAAGATTTGGAGTCAGAACACTTGCATTTGATGCCCAAAAGGGATTTTTTCTCAATGGTAAACACGTCAAAATACAAGGCGTAAACAACCATCAAGATCACGCGGGTGTAGGAAGTGCTTTGCCGGACTATCTTCATTATTACCGTGTAAAACTAATGAAAGAAATGGGCATCAATTCTTATCGAGCCAGTCACAATCCACCTGCTCCGGAACTTCTGGAAGCTTGTGATTCACTTGGAATTTTGGTGATGGATGAAACACGATTGCTGAACAGCAGCCCGGAATACATGGATGAATTCAGAAGGCTGATCAAACGAGACAGAAATCATCCCTCCATCATCATGTGGTCTATTGGGAACGAGGAAGGTTATGTGCAAACTACTGATATTGGGAAACGGATTGCCACCCGCATGCTAAACGAACTAAAAAAACTCGATCCGACCCGAACAGCCACCTATGCGGCTGATTTGCCGAATGTCCGCAAAGGAATCAACGAAATCATACCCATCCGCGGGTTTAACTACAGGGAGTTTGCCATGGATGAATATCACAAAGACCACCCCGATCAGCCAATTGTAGGGACAGAAATGGGAAGCACCGTAACCACACGTGGCATTTATGTAAAAGACAGCATTCGAGGCTATGTTCCCGACCAGGACATTACGCATCCGTGGTGGGCATCTCTTGCTGAAACCTGGTGGAAAATCGCGGCCGAAAATCAAAACATTATGGGCGGCTACATCTGGACTGGCTTCGATTATCGAGGCGAACCTACTCCGTATGAATGGCCCAATATCAATTCGCATTTTGGTGTAATGGATATGTGCGGATTCCCCAAAAACATCTATTATTACTACCAATCTTGGTGGACAGACAAAGATGTTTTACACATTTCTCCGCATTGGAATTGGGAAGGCAAAGAAGGTGAAAATATTGAAGTTTGGGTAAACTCAAACGCACAAAACGTTGAACTTTTTCTCAACGGCAAAAGTTTGGGCAAAAAAATCATGGAAAGAAACAGTCATCTAAAATGGTTGGTTCCTTATAAAAAAGGTGTTCTCAAAGCCGTTGCCTTCAAAGATGGCAGAAGAATTGAAGCCAAGGTTGAAACCACAGATGCACCATATAAAATAGTCCTTACACCCGATCGAAAAATCATACATGCAGACGGAAAAGATTTAGGCATTTTTAACATCTCGGTAGTTGATAAAAAAGGAAGGGAAGTCCCGACAGCAAATAATTTGATAAAATTTCAAATCGAAGGTGATGCCAAAGCTATTGGAGTTGGCAACGGCGATCCGAGCAGCCACGAACCCGATAGATTTTTGGATAACAATTATCAACGAAGCCTCTTCAACGGGAAAGCGCAGTTAATTGTACAAGCCAGAAAAATACCCGGAAATATTTTAATAAAAGTCATTTCAGAGAACCTGATTTCAGGCGAATTGCTTATCAAATCTGAATAAAAACCAATTATCACATTAAAAGTGGAAAACATGAAACCAACAGTTTTTAAAAATTTAATTCTAAAATACGCATTTGCACTTCTGCTACTATCTTTTGTTTATTCACAAGCCCAAAACCCAAGCAGCGATGTCTATGTTGATAGCGAAGGTGTCATGCGATGGACAAAAGGTAAAAAAGAAGTGCAAGGTTTCGGGGTGAATTACACAACACCTTTTGCCCATGCCTATCGCACGGCAAAACGAAAAGGAATAGACCTAAAAAAAGCCATCGATGAAGATGTTTATCATTTTTCTCGTTTGGGGTTTGACTTATATCGCGTGCATGTTTGGGATACGGAAATCAGCGATACGTTGGGGAATTTATTGAACAACGAACACTTAGAATTATTTGATTATTTACTGATGAGGTTGTCTGAAAGAAACATCAACTACGTCATTACGCCGATTGCTTTTTGGGACAACGGTTATCCGGAATCGGCAGATAACACACCCGGTTTTTCAAAAAAATACGGTAAAGGTGATTGCCTCACCAATGTCGATTGCATCAAAGCTCAAGAAAATTATTTATACCAATTTCTCAATCACAAAAATCGTTACAACGGATTAGTTTATAAAAACGACCCGCGCGTCATTGCCTTTGAAGTGAGCAATGAGCCGCATCACGGCGGTGAGGCCAAAGATGTCACCGCTTTTGTCAAAAAGATGGTCACTTCCATGCGTAAAACAGGCACCAAAAAACCCATATTCTACAACATCAGCCACAGTGTGCATTTTGCGGAAGCCTATTTTAAAGGCGGAATACAAGGAGGTACTTTTCAGTGGTATCCGACCGGGTTAGGTTATCCACAGTCAATGGGTGGAAACTTGCTGCCTAATGTAGATGATTACAACATTCCTTTTGATGATGTGATTCAAAAAAATAAAGGTGCTAAGTTGGTTTATGAGTTTGATGCCGCCGCCGTTGGAAAATCGTATATCTATCCTGCCATTGCCCGAAGTTTTCGAACAGCAGGGATACAAATTGCTACGCATTTTGCGTATGACCCTACTTTTATGGCAGATGTCAATACAGAATATAACACACATTACATGAATTTGGCTTACGCACCGCGCAAAGCACTCAGCCTGATGATTGCCGCTGAGGTTTTTCACGAAGTGCCTTTGTATAAAAATTACGGAAGTTATCCGCAGAATGCCAACTTCGACAATTTCAAAATTGACTATGAAAATGATTTGGCCGAATTTCAATCCGACAACAAGTTTATTTATACCAACAACACTTCTACTGAATTGAAAAATCAGGAAATAATCGAAACCATTGCAGGATTTGGCAATTCATCGGTAGTTCAATATTCGGGGCGAGGTGTTTATTTTTTAGATAAGATAGAAGAAGGGCTTTGGCGGTTAGAAGTTATGCCCGATGCCGTTTGGATTGACAATGTTTTTGGACGAAACAGCCCCAAAAAGAAAGTGGCTGTCATCAAGTGGAACGAATGGCCTATAAAAATCAAGCTTTCCGGTTTAGGAAGCAATTTTCATGTTAAGGGCATCAACACAGGTAACAAAAAAGAAATGCAGGCCGTTACAACAGGCTTTTCCGTAAGCCCGGGAACGTATTTATTGGCTACGGACAAATCAAAAATAGACAAAACACCCATTGACCAGAGTTGGAATCACATCAAGCTCAATGAGTTTACTGCTCCTACAGAAACTGTTGATAAGACTTACGTGATTCATCATCCCACGATTGAAACATCAGCCAGTCAGTCATTAAATGTAAAAGCGACCATCGTTTCCAATAAAAAGATAAAAGCAAAACTCATAGCTTTTAACGGCCGTCGTCCACAGGTTTTAGAAATGGAAAACAAAGAAGGCTATGAATTTGAGGTGACGATTCCCGCCGAAAATGTTCGTGAAGGAAATATGAACTATTATATTGAAATACAAGAAGATGAAGATTTTCGCACATTTCCAGCTGATAAAATCGGACAACCTTTTGACTGGGATTTCTTTGACGGAACTCCCTACACGACCCGTGTCGTACCATCTGAAAGCCCAATTTATGTGTTTGACGCTTATCAGGATTCTGATTTGTTGATGCAAGCCTATCGCAGAGGAAATGAGTTAAAACCGCTTTCAGAACCCGGAAAAGCTGAATATGAAGTAAATATTGAAAAATTATACCAACCGGATGCAGAAAACCTGAACGAAGAAAAAATATACGATTACAGTTTTAAATATTTCTTCAGGGATGATATATCCGGTCGATTAAATGATTTATCCGCTAAAAAGAAATTGGTATTCAGAGGAAAATCATTGAATGACAAACCCGAAGTCATTCAGCTGGCTTTTACCATGTTGGATGGGACTGCATATGGCGGGCTAATCACTTTATATCCTGAGAAGAAAGATTATTCCTTAGAATTTTCTGACCTAAAACAAGTGAAGGCCGTTACATTGCCGCGTCCATATCCGTCTTTCCTCCCCTATTACTACACAAACCCAACACCCAAACCATTTGACATCAACAATGTAGAAAGCATCCAAGTCTCCATAGGCCCGGGCATACCAACAGACCAGTTGGAAAAAGCACATGGGTTTGCTGTGGAGAGCGTATGGGTGGAATAAACAATATAGGATAATAACATGTTGTTTATCAGGTATATATATAAAGTGTTGCATTTTTAAATTTAATTTGTAAGGCTTATAACTGTTAAAATATTTTACAAACTGGTGGGTACTGTTGTGGTAGGATTAAAATTATTATTTCTTTTGTACGGTTGCATTATATTAACTCATATATATATAAAATTGATTTAAGTGGTTATGAAAATTTTAAAGAATTATACCTGTGTAGTTTTGCTATTAATGTTTAATGCATTGTTTATATCGTGCAGCGACGACAATGGCATCAATGGATTAAGTAAAGACCCAAAAGACCCTGACGGAGAAAACACAGGTTCAACACCTGATTTGGATATCTATTTAGGTGCAGACTTGTCATACGTCAATGAAATGGAAACTTGCTCAGATGGCTATGTTAATGATGGTGTAGCAGTTGATCCTTTTGCATTTTTCAGTTCAAAGGGAGCCAATTTGGTCAGGGTCAGGCTTTGGCATAACCCTGCTGTAGTGCCTCCCACTTTATCTTCATTTTCGGGCTACGAAGATGTGAAGAAAACCATCCGAAGAGCTAAAGAAAATGAAATGGATGTTTTGCTCGACTTTCACTACTCCGACACTTGGGCAGACCCCGCCAAACAATGGATACCGGACGCTTGGAAAGACATCACAGACTTAGAGGTTCTGAAAGACTCTATGTACAATTACACTTTTAACACCTTGATAAAATTGGGTGCTGAAAATTTAGCCCCGGAAATCGTGCAGGTTGGCAACGAGATCAACAGTGAGATGCTTCGGCAAATTGGCACGCCTGCAACTCAAATCAATTGGGCTCGTAATAAGGAAATTATTAACAGTGGCATCCAAGCCGTGAGAGATGCTTCTTCGCAGTTAAACAAAGAGATAAAAGTAATGCTCCACATCGCGCAACCCGAAAATGCACTTTGGTTTTTTGACCAAGCGATGGATAACGAGGTTACTGACTTTGACTATATCGGAATTTCCTACTATCCAATTTGGTCCAACGTTGAGTTTGAAGATATCACCACAGCCATTGCCAATATTATCTCCACATTCGACAGAGAGTTGATGATAGTCGAAACAGCGTACCCGTTTACTTTCACCAATCATGACAATCAAGGGAATATTTTAGGAAATGGCGCACTTGTTTCCGACTTTCCGGCAACACCGGAAGGTCAACGAGATTATATGATTGCGCTGACGCAAGCCACTATTGATGCTGGCGGAAAAGGTGTTGTTTATTGGGAGCCCGGATGGGTGCCAAATACCTGTCAGACACTTTTCGGAAATGGATCGGGATGGGATAACGCTGTATTTTTTGATGGCGGAAATAATAATGAAGCACTCCCCGGTTTTGAATTTTACAACAAGGAAAATTACACAAACAATTAAACTCAAACAAACCCTTAAAAACGAATGAAAGACCTATGAAACATTTAAAAAAATTCAGTTGGTTAGTCCTGCTATTTTTCCCTTGTATCACATTTGCACAGCAGCTTGTTTCAGGAAAAGTATTGGACAAAAACACCAACGCGCCAATACCGGGTGTAACGATTTTAGTAAAAGGAACCACCAATGGAACCACTACTGATTTTGATGGAAACTTTGGGCTAAGTGTTCCCAACACCAACGCGATTCTTGTGATATCCTATATTGGTTTTGCGACACAGGAAATTCCCGCAAATTCTCAGAACGTAACCATTTATCTCGAAGAAACTTCCCTTGCTTTGGATGAAATAGTTCTAGTAGGTTACGGGCAAACCACTAAAAAAGATGCAACAGGATCTATTGAACAAGTTACATCAGAAAGTTTTAACAGAGGAGCCATTACCTCTCCGGAACAATTGATAGCGGGAAAAACAGCAGGTGTACAAGTTATTCCCGCGGGTGGTCGACCCGGTGCGCAAGGAACCATTCGAATCAGAGGCGGGGTCAATTCATTGTCTGCAAACACCAGCCCACTGATTGTAATAGACGGGGTGCCGATAGATCAACAAGGCCCTGCACTCAATTCAGTCAATCCGAATGACATTGAAACATTTACCATCCTAAAAGATGCTTCAGCAACCGCTATTTATGGAAGCCGGGCTTCTGCCGGTGTCATTTTGATAACAACGAAATCCGGTAAAGGCGGTCCCTTAAAAATTAATTTTGACAGCTATGTGACTTCTCAACTCCCCACAGATTTTGTGGATGTGCTGAATGCCAATGAATTTAGAGAACTCATCAATGCCAAGGGAACACCCAATCAGATTGCGCAACTCGGAGGTTTTAACACAGATTGGCAAGATCAAATATACAAAGCCGGCTATGGAACCAACAATGATTTGACCTTGTCCGGAGCTTATAAAAACACAACATACAGAGTTTCGTTAGGTTATCAACTGCAAGACGGAATTCTGAGAACCTCTCGGTTCGAACGTTACAACTCATCCGTCAAAGTGACGCAAAAGTTATTTAAAAATGCTCTTAAAATTGATTTGAACCTCAGAAATTCTATAGTGGATGAGCGATTTGCCAATCAAGGAGCCATCGGCTCGGCAGTGAATTTCGACCCAACACAACCTGTTTTTAGCGGCAACGATGCTTTCGGTGGATTTTTTGAGTCATTAGACACTGATGGAACTCCGAAGGATATAGTTCCAAGAAACCCTGTCGGATTGCTTAAAAACAATCGCAACCTTGGCGAAACGCGGCGCTCTGTCGGCAACATTCAGTTTGACTACAAAATTCCTTATGTTGAAGGCTTAAAAGCTAACTTGAATTTAGGCTATGATTACAATGATTTTCGCGGCACTACTACGATTCCTGCGGTTGCTGCCGATGGATTTGACGAGGGCGGGAGCGTAACAAACACCTTTAGTTTGCAAAGAAACTTACTGGTAGATTTTTATTTGAATTACGTGAAAGAATTTGAATCGCTCAAAAGCAAAATAGATGTGACTGCCGGTCACTCATTTCAAGATTTTCACCGAGAAAACGGATTTAACAGACTGAACGGAATTAATCAAACCCAGGAAGATTTTTTCGCCACTGAAAACGCTTTAGAGTCCTATTTTGGTAGGTTGAATTATTCTTATGCTAACAAATATTTATTTACTTACACAGTTCGTAGAGATGGCTCATCAAGATTTAGTGACGACAACAAATGGGGTACATTCCAATCGGGGGCTGTGGCTTGGACTGTCTCAGAGGAGAACTTTTTAAAAGATCACAAAATCATTTCGACCATAAAACTTCGTGCCGGATGGGGAGAAACCGGGCAGCAGGAAGTTGATAGCGATTTTCCATTTTTACCTACTTTCACTTTTGGTGATTCAAGGTCACAGGCACAATTTGGCGACGAATTTATTCCAACGATTCGTCCGGAAGGATTTGATGCAAACATCAAATGGGAAGAATCCAAAACATGGAACTTTGGTTTGGATTGGGGACTTTTCAATGACAGAATTACGGGTTCAGTTGAAGGATTTTTGACAGACACCAACGATGTGTTGAGCAGAATCCCAACAGCAGCAGGAACTAATTTGGACAACGTGTTGCTGACCAATGTTGGCAACTTAGAAAGTGAAGGTTTAGAAATCACGCTCAATGCTACACCTATACAAACCAAAGATTTTGAGTGGAATTTTAATTTCAATATTGCCTTTTTAAACAACAAAATCACAAAACTTACGGCAAGTGACGACCCGACATTCAGAGGCAATTTGGTTGGAGGCATAAGTGGCGGTGTTGGAAACACGATTCAAATAAACACGGTTGGTTTTGGGCAAAATAAGTTTTTTGTTTTTGAGCAAGCATTTGACACAAACGGAAAACCCATCGAAGGATTTTATGTAGATCAAAATGGAGATGGTGTGATTAACATCGACGACCGAAGACAGTACAGAGATCCCAATCCCGATACCGTATTGGGTTTCTCTTCCTATTTCAAATACAAACAATTCGACTTAAATTTTACACTTCGCGCCAATTTTGGCAACTATGTGTACAATAATCAAGCAGCATCCTCCGGCAATTTTAGCCAAACCAATACACTTGATACCAATACCAATGTACACGGCTCCATTCTTAGAACTGATTTTCAGGAACAATTGTTGTTTTCGGACTATTTCGTACAAGATGCTTCATTTTTAAAGATGGACAACATTACCCTGGCGTACAATTTCAATAAATTGTTTGATCAGAAAATTGGATTGAGGGTATATTCTACAGTCCAAAATGTATTTACAATCACAGACTATGACGGGCTCGATCCTGAAGTCAGTGGAGGTATCGACAACAATTTGTTTCCAAGACCAAGAACCTTTTTGGTGGGCTTTAATCTAACTTATTAACAAAAATTTTTATACTATGAAAAAGCTTAAGTTTTTAAAATCATCCCTCTTGATGGTGTTTTTCCTCTTCCTGATTGCATCGTGCGACAGCGAACTGGACAAAACCCCTATTACAGAGGCTTCAGCTAGTTCAGTCTTTAATAATCCGGAAGCATTCAAACAGTTTTTAGCTAAGATTTATACCGGTATCTCACTAAGTGGCCAGCAGGGACCCGCAGGTGATCCGGATATTGCCGGGATAGATGAGGGTTTTTCAAATTATTTACGTCAATATTGGATGCACGAAGAATTGACCACCGAAGAAGCTGAGCTGTCATGGCAAGACGGAACCGTACATGACTTGAACGACCATCTTTGGAATTCTTCCAACGAGTTTGTCAGAGCCATGTATGATCGTATCTATTTTCAAATTTCACTGACCAATCAGTTTTTAAGAGACGCTACCGAAGAGCGGGCAATGGCTGTAGGACTTAGCTCAACAGATGTTCGAGCTTTTAGAGCCGAAGCCAGATTTATGCGGGCTTTGAGCTATTGGCACGCATTAGATATGTATGGCAATATTCCTTTTGTAACAGAGGAAGATCCTGTAGGTTCATTTTTTCCGGAGCAAAAAGACAGGGCTTTTATCTTTGACTTTTTGGTGACGGAACTTACCGAAATTCAAAATGAATTGGTTGCTGCCCGTCAAAATCAATACGGGCGAGCAGACCAAGCTGCGGCACAAATGCTATTAGCTAAAATATATTTGAATGCAGAAGTTTACATAGGTCAACCTCGTTATACGGAAGCAATCACCGAGTTGAATAAAATTTTTAGTGCAGGTTACAGCCTGCATGGCAACTATGAAGAATTGTTTTTAGCAGACAATAACAGCAATGGTGCGCAGAACGAAGTAATTTTCCCCATTCCTTTTGACGGCCTGAATACCCAAGGTTTTGGCGGCACAACCTTTATCATCAAAGCACCTGTTGGCGGAAGAATGGATCCTGTCGCTTTTGGTATCAGTGGTGGTTGGGCTGGTGTTCGAACTTCCAAGCAGTTTGTGGCCAATTTTAGTGATATTACAGGAGCTACTGATCAACGAGCCATGTTCTTTACCGATGGGCAAACTTTGGAGGTAACAAGTAAATTTAACTTCAGCAGCGGATATGCAATTGGCAAATTTAAAAATGTGACCTCTACCGGTGTTCCGGGTTCGGATGCATCCGGTGAATTCATGGACACAGACTTTCCTATGTTTCGCCTGGCAGATGCTTATTTGATGTATGCAGAAGCTGTCCTAAGAGGTGGTAGCGGCGGCAGTGTCTCAAACGCGCTCGATTTTGTAAATCAAATCCGTACACGCGCCTACGGCGATCAAAGTGGGAATATTACTTCCGGCGAATTGACACTTGATTTTATTTTGGCGGAGCGGGCACGCGAATTGCATTTTGAAGCACACAGAAGAACAGATTTGGTGCGGTTCAACCGTTTCACTCAAAACAGTGTTTGGCCTTGGAAAGGTGGCACTTTTGAAGGCACGCCTTCCCAACCTTTTAGAAATCTGTACCCAATACCTTCAACAGACATCATTGCCAATCCAAATTTGGTACAAAATCCCGGTTATTAACCAATTAACTTATTGAAAATGAAAAAAATATTAATTTATGCATTATCAATCTGCTTAGGAATTATCTCGTTGTCTTGTAGTGATGACGATCGAGATCCGGTAGCCGAGTTGATTAATACTCAAGAACTACAAGAGGCATCTACTTCAAATGTAATAATCACAAAAGAAAATGCCGATCAAGACCTGATTACTTTTAGCTGGAGTCCCGCTGATTTTGGTTTTCCGGCAGCCGTAACTTATACCGTCCAATTAGATAAGGTAGGAAATAATTTTTCCAGCCCAATAGAACTGGGCACAACTACTAGCACATCTATCACTTTGAGCGGAACTGCGTTAAATAATTTTTTTACACAATTAGGCGCGTTTCCAACCTTAAGTGCCGAATATGAAGTAAGAGTGAGTTCGTTTGCCAATGAACAGTTTGGCACAAATTTTTCCAATGTCATTTCTATCGCTTCAACCATTTTCAACCCCAACGAACCAAGCGTACCTTTTATGTATATCGCTTCAGAACATCCGGATTGGGATTGGACTCGGTCTTTTTTGGCCGGCTCTCCTGAAAGCAATGGCGAGTTTGAAGGCTACGCTTACTTCTCCTCTGCAACCAATTTCAAGTTTTCCAACGGCAGCGATGTTACGCAGGTATATGGTGGTAGCGGCGGTACGCTCAGTCAATCCGGTGAGAACATAGACATTCCTTCAAGTGGATACTACAAGATAAATGCAGACCTGAATACATCTTCTTTTTCGGTGTACGGTGTAGAATTCGGCGTTATTGGTGATGCCACAGCAGACGGTTGGAATTCTGACCAAGACCTAGCATACGTCAGCAATTTAGGTGTTTGGAGGGTGGAGTTTTTGAGCCTGACGAGCGGAAATATAAAGTTTAGAGCCAACGATGCCTGGGATTTAGATTTTGGCGATAATGAAGGTGATGGAACACTCGATCAAGGTGGTGCAAATATTTTTGTACCCGAAGAAGGCTCATATACCATAACACTTGATTTCGAAACCAACCCCGGAGGTCCTTATACTTACACGCTCGTGAAGGGAGTTGCCACAGTTTCAACACCTTTCTTGTTCTTGCCCGGAGACTATCAGGGGTGGGATCCTGCTACAGCACCTTCCATAGAATCTCCGAGCAGAAACGGTTCCTATTCAGGATTTGTCTATATGCCAAATGCAACCACTAAATTCAAGTTTACAGATGCGCCGGATTGGAACAATGGCATTTTTGGCGATGCAGGAGATGGAACTACCGGTGTCTTGGCTTCACCAGGGAATGACATCACTTTAAGTGGAATAGGCTACTACTTTTTCAGGGCAAACACCAACGACTTAACTTGGTCTGCCACACAAACCGATTGGGGACTCATTGGAGACGCTGTTCCTGTAACCGGATGGGATTCAGATGTGGATATGACATACAACCCTAATACGGATACTTGGTCTATCACTTTAGACTTGTTGCCGGCTAATATTAAATTTAGAGCCAATGATGCTTGGGATCTTAATTTCGGAGGTACCAATGGTGTTTTAGATTTTAACGGTGCTGATATTCCGATTCCGGAAGCAGGTAATTACACCATTGTTTTAGACCTCAGAAGTAGTGCTCAATTCACTTACTCTATTACTAAAAATAATTAAGATTGCTATTCATTTTTCGTTTCTTCATTTACTCATTTGATTTTTGTTAATGAAAAGGAGGGTTTTACTTCAGCCCTCCTTTAATTTGATTAAAAATCATTGTTAATTGATGTATTAATAGATAGTTTAATCAGACACACCATAATAAAATTTAAAATAGATTTGAGTCTATTTAATATTTATAAAATGAATAAAAAACTCATCCGAGGAACGAGTACATTTTTTCAAGAAAAATTTAACCAAACTCCCTCTTACCATATCTCCTCTCCCGGACGGATAAACCTCATAGGCGAGCACATCGATTACAACAGCGGCTCCGTTTTGCTGGGAACAATAGACAAAGTCATCTGTTTTGCCATTTCAAAATCCGAAACAAATCAATCAACCGTCTATGCCAAAGACATGTATGCAGTCAAAACATTTCATTGGGCAGCAAACCTGCCTATCGAACAAGATACTTGGTTTGGCTACATACAAGGCGTACTGGAAGAGTTCAAAAAGAGAAAATTGCCGTTGTGTAATTTTAACATGGTTTTTAGTAGC
Organism: Flavobacteriaceae bacterium; assembly: GCA_034367065.1. Lineage (GTDB taxonomy): Bacteria > Bacteroidota > Bacteroidia > Flavobacteriales > Flavobacteriaceae > UM-FILTER-40-17. The sequence continues at coordinate 33,754 of JAXMLV010000070.1, read as the reverse complement.
AACATTCCTATGGGCTCGGGGCTTTCTTCTTCCGCCGCATTAGAATGCGGATTTGCTTCAGTATTAAATGTGCTGTTTGATTTAAAATTATCTAAATTAGAAATTGTAAAAATCGGGCAGCAGGCCGAAAACAATTTTGCCGGTGTCCAATGTGGCATCATGGATCAGTTTGCCAGTGTTTTCGGCAAAAAAGATCACATACTGCAACTCAATTGCGAAACTTTAGAAACTGAATACCATCGCATTCAGCTCGATGCGCACAGCCTCGTCCTTTTAAACAGCGGTGTTAAACACACACTGCTTGATTCGTCCTACAACAACCGTAGAGAAGAATGTGCGCAAGGATTGGTCATCATTAAAAAATATTTTCCACATGTGAATACTTTCCGAGATTGTACGGAAAATCAATTAAATACAATAAGAGTCGAATTGGGCGACACAATTTTCAAAAGATGCCTCTATGTGATTCAGGAAATCAATAGAGTACCGCAGGCGTTTGACGCGCTTAAACAACAAGATTTTACAAAACTTGGCAAGCTGCTTTACCAATCTCACCAAGGATTAGATGAATTATACGAAGTGAGCTGCCCCGAGTTGAATTTCTTAGTCTCGCAAACCTTTGATGAACCCAGTGTTTTGGGTGCCAGAATGATGGGCGGCGGTTTTGGCGGATGCTCCATCAATTTGATTAGAAAAGATTGCGAAACAGCATTCAAAACCAAGATGAAGTTAGCGTATGAAAAAGAATTTAACTTACCTCTCCAAAGCTATCAAGTAAATCTGTCAGACGGCACAAGCTGTTTGCAGATTGAACCTAATCCTACTTCACAAAAACATATTGAATTATAAAAAAACTGCTTCATGAAAGTCTTTAACAGAGAAGATCACCCACACAGAAGATACAACCCGCTTTTAGACGAATGGGTATTGGTTTCTCCACACCGCGCCAAACGTCCTTGGCAAGGACAACAAGAAAAACCCATTGTGGCTGCGTTGCCAAGCTACGATGAAAATTGTTATCTCTGCCCTGGCAATCCACGCTCGAACGGTATCCAAAACCCTAATTACGAAAATTGTTATGTTTTTGACAATGACTTTCCTGCCTTGATGAGCGAGGCTACTTCCGACAATCAGCCGGGTAAATCACTTTTTTTTCAATCACTACCGGAGCGCGGCATCAACCGTGTGGTGTGCTTTTCGCCAGAACACAACAAAACCATCCCCGAAATGCAGGTTGATGAGATTCTCAATGTAGTCCAAACATGGCAACAGCAATATACCGAATTAGGCGCAATTGATTATATCAATTACGTGCAAATTTTTGAAAACAAGGGCAGCGTGATGGGTTGCAGCAATCCGCATCCGCACGGTCAGATTTGGGCCCAGTCATCTCTGCCAACACAAATAAAAAAAACACAGGAAAACCTATTAAAATATTATAAAGATGCCGGTCAAAGCCTGCTGTCGGATTATTTGAAGTATGAATTATTGGCAAAAGAGCGCATTGTGTTCGAGAACGAACATTTTGTTCTATTGGTTCCGTTTTGGGCGGTTTGGCCTTTTGAAACATTGATAGTGAGCAAACGTCATTTTGAAAATATCGCTGAAATGAATCAGGATGAATTACAATCTTTTGCCGAAATATTAAAAACAACAACCGTCAAATACGACAATATTTTCGAGACTTCGTTTCCGTACTCAGCTGGCATCCACCAATCGCCGACAGAAGGTTTGCCGCATCATGAATGGCATTTTCACATGCATTTTTACCCGCCTTTGTTGCGTTCGGCAAGTGTAAAAAAATTTATGGTCGGCTATGAAATGCTCGGCGAACCACAAAGAGACATCACAGCTGAAAAAAGTGCCGTACTTTTGCGAAATATTTCCGATATTCACTACAAATTAAAGAACATTTAAAATGTCTCATAGAATCCTCATCACCGGCGGTCTTGGCTACATCGGATCGCACACGGCAGTTGAATTAATCAACGAAGGCTATCAGGTAGTTATCATCGATGATTTGTCCAATTCGAGCCTCGATGTGCTGGACGGCATTGAGCAAATTACCAGTGTCCGGCCCGAGTTTGTCAAGGCGGACATGCGAGACAAACAGGCGCTCAACCAATTTTTTGACAATCATCAGGTTGACGGCGTGATTCACTTTTCTGCATTCAAAGCAGTAGGAGAGAGCGTCGAAAAACCCTTGGCATACTACGAGAACAACCTCAACGCTTTGGTTTACCTGCTTCAGGAACTTACCGTGCGAAACATACATTCCTTTATTTTCAGTTCTTCCTGCACGGTTTACGGGCAGGCGGACCAACTTCCGGTCACGGAAAAAGCGCCCGTCAAACCGGCCGAATCGCCCTACGGATACACCAAGCAAGTGGGTGAAATTATCATCAGAGACACAGTCCGTTCAACAAACCTGAAAGCCGTCGCCTTGCGCTATTTCAATCCCATCGGGGCACATCCGACCGCAATTATCGGTGAATTGCCTTTGGGTATTCCGCAAAACCTCGTGCCGTTTATTACCCAAACTGCCATCGGGCTTCGGTCAGAACTTTCCGTATTTGGCAACGATTATCCTACACCGGACGGCACAGCCATTCGCGACTATATCCACGTGGTCGATTTGGCAAAAGCACATATTGCAGCCCTTGAACGGCTTCTGAATCAGTCCAACAAAGAAAATTTTGAGGTTTTCAACATTGGTACGGGTAAGGGAAGCTCCGTACTCGAAGTCATTCAAACTTTTGAAAAAGCCACCAGCCAAAAACTCAATTACAAAATCACTTCGAGACGATCGGGAGATATTGTTGCTGCTTATGCAGATACGGCTTTAGCTAACAAAGAGTTGGGTTGGAAGGCAAAGTCTTCTTTGGAAGAAGCCTTGGCTTCTGCTTGGGCTTGGGAAAAGAAAATCAGATCATAAAAATCCATATAAGATTGCAGTTGCACAATATTTGTCAAATTCGTAACATTACGGAAACAAATTAATGCAAAACGTATGTCTGAAAATAAACCGGCTTCCGAAAGAGAAAATCCTATTATAGACAATCCGCAATTAAGTATCTGGGAAGCTTTGATTCCGGTGGTTGCGTTGGTGGGTATGTTGGCATATAATGTATTGGCTGTTTATAAAGACGATGCACTAAATGGTTCCAACCAGTTTATTCTGTTGTTGGGTGGAGCCGTTGCAGCCATCGTCGGATTTCGTAACAAAGTTTCCTATGACAGCATGCTGGAGGAAGTAGCGAAAAATCTCAAATCGACTTCCGGCGCGATATTGATTCTTTTGATGGTGGGCGCTTTGTCCGGAACTTGGTTGGTGAGTGGCATCATTCCTTCGATGATCTATTACGGTTTGCAAATTCTCAATCCAACCATATTTTTGTTTGCCTGTGTGATTATATGCGCTATTATTTCGATTGCAACGGGAAGTAGTTGGACGACTTCAGCAACGGTAGGTATTGCTTTGGTCGGAATTGGAAACGCCTTAGGCATCCCGGTGGGAATGACTGCCGGAGCCGTGATTTCAGGTGCCTATTTTGGCGATAAAATGTCGCCGTTGAGCGACACCACCAATTTGGCTCCCGCCATGGCCGGAACCGATCTTTTTACACACATCCGTTATATGGCAATAACGACCGTTCCAAGTATGCTAATCACATTGATTATTTTTCTGATAATAGGTTTCAATTTAGATACCGTAGGAAAACCCGACACAAAGTCGATTCTTACTTCCATCGATGAGGTGTTTTATATTTCTCCCTGGCTTTTTTTAGTGCCTGCAATTGTTATTTTTATGATAGTTCGGAAAACACAACCACTGATTGCACTGTTGGTAGGCACGCTTTTAGGAGGAATTTTTGCTTTGATATTTCAACCTGATTTGGTGGTTAAAGTTGCAGAGGGCAGTCTGTTTGATTTTAAAACAGCATACAAAGGCGTGATGAACGCCATAACCATCGAGACCAACATTGCTACTTCAAACCAAGAACTTAATGACTTATTTACTGCCGGTGGCATGAAAGGGATGTTGGGAACCATTTGGCTTGTTATATGCGCCATGGTTTTTGGTGGTGTGATGGAGGCAATTGGTGCCTTGACTCGTATCACCGACTCGCTTTTAAAAATGTTTCACACGGTTTTTGGCCTTTTTGCCAGTACCGTCGCGAGTTGTATAGCTTTAAATGTGACCGCATCCGATCAGTATTTGTCTATCGTTGTTCCGGGTAGGATGTTTGCAAAAGCTTACAAAGACAAAGGACTCGCACCTGAAAATTTGAGTAGAACATTGGAAGATTCCGGAACGGTAACTTCCGTCTTAGTTCCTTGGAATACTTGTGGGGCTTATCAAAGTGGCGTGTTGGGTGTGGATACGTTGTCCTATCTGCCTTATGCGTTTTTCAACATCATCAGCCCATTTATGACTTTGACTTTTGCGCTTTTCAACATCAAAATAAAATTGTTGGTTTCCAATATCAAAAAGTAGTTTTTTGATTTAAATCAGATTTCTGTATCGCAATATATTACAAAACAAAAAAGTGGCCGATAAGGACCACTTTTTTAGTTAAAAGACGAAATTATTATAAGTTCAAGTCAAATCGGTCAAGGTTCATTACCTTATTCCATGCTGCAACAAAGTCAGTGACGAATTTCTTTTGAGCATCTTCACACGCATACACTTCAGCGATGGCTCTGAGTTCTGAGTTAGAACCAAAGATGAGATCAACGCGAGTTCCTGTCCATTTCGCATCGCCTGTTTTATGAGCACGACCCACAAATTCATTTTGTGCATCAGAAGTTGCCTTCCAGGTTGTTTCCAAATCGAGTAGATTTACAAAGAAGTCGTTTGTGAGTGCTTCCGGATGCTTCGTGAATATTCCATGTTTAGAATGATCGAAATTTGTGTTTAGGACACGCATACCACCAACAAGAACTGTCATTTCAGGTGCAGTGAGCGTCATCAATTGTGACTTGTCAATCAGCATATCTTCCGCGCTTACAGCATGTTTTGGCTTGAAATAATTACGGAATCCGTCAGCAGCAGGCTCTAATACGGCAAAAGATTCCACATCAGTTTGTTCTTGTGATGCATCGGCTCTTCCCGGTGTAAAAGGGACAGTTATGTCATGGCCGGCATTCTTCGACGCCTTCTCGATAGCTGCACATCCACCAAGTACAATCAAATCAGCCATCGAAACCTGCTTACCGTCTTTGTTGAAATCTTTTTGAATGCTTTCAAATGTCTTCAAGACTTTTGAAAGTTGCGTAGGATTGTTCACTTCCCAATCTTTTTGAGGTGCTAAACGAATGCGTGCGCCATTTGCTCCACCGCGTTTATCTGAACCGCGGAAAGTTGATGCGGAAGCCCATGCGGTTGACACCAGTTGAGATACGGTCAATCCAGATGCAAGTATTTTTGATTTTAATAAAGCAATGTCTTTATCGTCAATCAGTTTGTGGGTAACGGCAGGAATCGGGTCTTGCCAGATAAGTACTTCTTTAGGAACCTCCGAACCCAGATAGCGGGTAATGGGACCCATATCACGATGTGTCAGTTTGTACCAAGCTCTTGCAAAGGCAGCTGCAAACTCATCCGGATTGTCTAAAAAGTGTCTTGAAATTTTCTCATAGGCAGGATCTACCCGCAAAGCAAGATCGGTTGTCAGCATGATAGGCACATGACGTTTTGATGAATCGTGTGCATCTGGCACCGTATCAGCACCCATGCCGTGTTTGGGTTTCCATTGATGCGCACCGGCCGGACTCTTGGTCAATTCCCATTCATAGCCAAACAGATTCCAAAAAAAGTTATTGCTCCATTTGGTAGGGGTAGAAGTCCAGGCGCCCTCCAGACCACTTGTGATGGTGTCGCCAGCATTGCCACTGCCAAAAGTGTTTTTCCAACCGAGACCTTGTTCCTCTATGCCAGCGGCGGCAGGCTCTCTTCCTACATATTTACCCGGATCTGCAGCACCATGCGTTTTTCCGAAGGTGTGTCCGCCGGCTATCAGTGCAACCGTTTCTTCATCATTCATTGCCATACGACCAAAGGTCTCACGAATGTCTTTAGCTGCCGCGAGTGGATCGGGATTGCCATTGGGGCCTTCCGGGTTTACATAAATAAGTCCCATCTGAACCGCACCAAGCGGATTTTCCAGTTCACGATCTCCTGTGTAGCGTTTGTCTCCCAACCAATCTGTTTCAGAACCCCAATAGACATCTTCTTCAGGCTCCCAAACATCCTCACGTCCGCCACCAAATCCGAAGGTTTTGAAGCCCATGGATTCTAAGGCACAATTACCGGCAAGAATCATCAGGTCTGCCCATGAAATTTTTTTGCCATATTTCTTTTTGATAGGCCATAGCAACAAACGCGCCTTGTCGAGGTTTGCATTGTCAGGCCAGCTGTTTAGAGGTGCAAAACGCTGCGTACCCGAACCACCACCGCCACGACCGTCCGAAATGCGGTAAGTACCTGCACTGTGCCAAGCCATTCGAATGAAAAAAGGACCGTAATGCCCATAGTCAGCAGGCCACCAGTCTTGTGAAGTTGTCATTAGATTGAAAATGTCTTTTTTCACAGCTTTTAAATCCAAAGACTTGAATTCCTTTGCATAATCGAACGAATCTCCCATCGGATTAGACAGAGAAGAGTTTTGTCGTAGAATGTTCAATTTTAACTGATTGGGCCACCAGTCGCGGTTTCTAGTTCCCGAACCGGCACTTTGCTTTAAAGCACCACCGGAAAAGGGACATTTACTCCCGTCGTTGATTGAATTGCCTTCTGAAATATGCGAATTTTTATTGCTTTCCATAATACAATTGTTTAATTAAATTTTAAATGAATCATGCTAAGTTACTATTTTTTAAACAAATAATTCTTTTTTTTAATCGATAAAAACTATGGTAGTATCTAAAATTTCTAATCAACGTAAAAAGTTCTTTTTGATGAAAAACATCAACAATTCTACCAATGACAGCATAGATAATTACAATTGCAAACTATTTTATTTTGACAAGCTTTTGCAGTAATTTTGCACCGTAAAAAAAGTAACATTAAAAAAATTAAAAATTATGTCATTAGTAGGAAAAAAATTCCCTAACATTTCAGTAGATGCTATCTCATTCATGGGAGAAAATTTAAAAATTAACGTTTTAGAAGAGGCAATCAATAACAAGAAAAAAGTGTTGTTGTTTTGGTATCCAAAGGATTTTACATTTGTATGTCCAACTGAATTGCATGCGTTTCAAGCTGCGTTAGAAGAATTTGAAAAAAGAAATACCATGGTAATTGGTGCGTCTTGTGATACCAACGAAGTCCATTTTGCTTGGTTGAATACGCCAAAAGACAACGGCGGAATCGAAGGTGTTACTTACCCGATTTTAGCAGATACCAACCGCAATCTTTCTTCCGCTTTGGGTATCCTCGATTTGCAAACTTCTACGTATAATGAAGAAACTGACACCCTCGTTTATGAAGGCTCAAACGTGACTTATCGAGCCACTTATTTGGTGGATGAAGATGGGAAAGTTTTTCATGAAAGCGTGAACGACATGCCATTGGGACGCAACGTAAACGAATATCTCCGTTTGGTGGATGCTTATACACATGTGCAAACCAAAGGTGAAGTTTGCCCAGCAAATTGGGAAGAAGGCAAAGAAGCCATGCACGCTACCCGTGAAGGAGTTGCCGAATATTTAAGTCACTAAATTCGGCGCTATGTTTACAGAATTAACAGCAGATAATCTCAACGAACTCATCACCGGAAATGATATTGTTATTGTGCAGTATGCAGCCGGATGGTGTGGCAATTGCCGATTGATGAAACCCAAATTTAAAAAACTCGCTGAGTCTAATGAAAATGCGGTCTTCGTGGTTGCTGATGCTGAAAAATTTCCCGAATCACGCAAGTTGGCAAAAGTGGATAATTTACCTACTTTCGCGGCATTCCGTGCGGGAAAACTTCAAAATCAGGTGCAAACCAACAAATTTGAAATCCTTAAAGAATTTGTCGATGAAGCTGCCAGTAATTAGACATTTACAAAGAAACAATACGGTTGATGAATTGGAACAAACCGTCAAGGTATTGGAGTCTTTTTCTGAATACCAAGGAATTAAGGATGAAGAGATGGACGTAATTGGCGAACTCATCACCAATCTTTGTGGCGCAGTGGAGGTTCACAAAATGATAGAATCCGGTGTGCCGGAACGCGATGCCGCCAATCGTTTTGTGAAAAAAGTTTTGGGATCTATCGACCAATAATTATTTATTTTTTTTGAATAGATAAACTGTCAATTTGCAACAGATTGGCAGTTTTTTTTATAAATTGCAGTGAAAATAAAACAATCACAATTATGGCAACTATCACACTCAAAGGAAACCCCGTTCACACATTGGGTGAACTTCCAAAAAAAGGTTCAAAAGCAGCTGATTTTGAATTGGTTAAAAATGATTTATCAACTGTTTCGCTAAAAGATTTTGCAGGTTCAAACCTCGTTCTCAATATTTTTCCGAGCATCGACACCGGAACTTGCGCGACATCGGTCAGAAAATTTAACGAATCAGCTGCAAAACTTAGCAACACCAAAGTGCTTTGCATTTCGAGAGATTTACCCTTTGCGCAAGCGCGATTTTGCGGAGCAGAAGGGATTCAAAACGTGTTGACATTGTCGGATTTTAGTGCAGGTGCATTTGGAAAAGCATACGGTTTGGAAATTATAGACGGCCCGCTCAAAGGACTTCATTCAAGAGCCGTGGTGGTTGTTGATGAAACAGGAAAAGTGATTTACACTCAACAAGTATCGGAGATTGTGGACGAACCGGATTACGCGGCGGCCTTAAACTCACTTCAGTAAATCATGCAAAAGAATCAGAGTTTCATCACCGGACGTTTGTTCAGTTTTTACTATGCTTTTAAAGGAGCTTGGGTATTGATAACCACAGAACACGCGGCGATGGTTCAGTTTGTAGCTGCGGTAATCGTAACCCTCATGGGAGTTGTATTCAATATATCTACAACCGAATGGGCCTTACAAACATTAGCCATCGGCATGGTGATGGGATCTGAAGGATTGAACACGGCTTTAGAAAAAATAGCCGATTTTATACATCCCGATTATCACGAGAAAATCGGGCAAATCAAAGATGTGGCAGCCGGAGCTGTTTTTATTGTGGCTATTTGCGCGTTTGTAATTGGATGCTTAATTTATATACCAAAGTTGATTTAGCAAATTAAAGCCGACTTCAAATCACCGATTTAAGCCCCGAAACTTGGATGTCGTGGTGAGACACATTGTAGAGAACCTTTCCCTTTTGAATAACCAACATTTGCGGCGATTCGTGAATGGCGTGGTATCTGAAAGCGATTTCTTTTGATAAATCCCTGTATGACAATAAGTCAAGAAAATAAAATTTGATATTTTCCCCTTCCAAATCAAATTCTTGTTCAAATCTTCTCAAAACCGAACGGCTGATTCCACAACGGGTACTGTGTTTGAAAATCACCACTGACTGATTCTCTGAAATGGTATCTATTTCGTCCAATTGTTTGGTGTCTGTCAATTGTATCCAAGGTATCAAAACAGAAGTTTGATCTGATTCCGATTTAGATCCGCCGAAAAAATTTCCTAAAAGTCCCATAACATTCTTTTTTTGTGTAAAACTACTTAAATTTTCTTTCCGATTCAAGAATCGGCATATCATTGATGCTCGCGTATCTTTTTTTCATCAATCCATTGTTGTCAAATTCCCAATTTTCATTTCCGTAAGCCCGAAACCATTGATTGTCTTTGTTTCTGTATTCGTATTCAAACCGAACAGCAATGCGGTTTTCATGGTGCGACCAATATTCTTTCTTTAATTTATACTCCAATTCCGATTCCCATTTTCGTGTCAAAAACTGTTTGACGGCTTCGCGTCCGTTTATGAATTCCGTTCGGTTTCTCCATTCGGTGTCCGGCGTGTAAGCCAAACTCACTTTCTCCGGATTTTTGGAATTCCAAGCATCCTCAGCAGCTTGTATTTTTTGTTTTGCAGTTGCTTCAGTAAAAGGAGGAAAGGGTGGTTTTTGTTCCATTGTTCTTTGTGATTTTGTCGAAAATTGAAGCAATTTCTTTCAGCAAACAAAATGTTTGGTAAATGTCAAAATGGCTTGAAAAACAAATTTTTAATAGACAAATTGTCCGTTGTTCCACTTCGGAACAGAGTTTGCGAAGTTAAGTTAAAAAAACAATTCGTTTAAAAATTTAACGAGATGAACTTAGATAAATTCACCATAAAATCGCAAGAAGCGATACAAACTGCGCAACAAATCGCGCAAGAAATGGAGCACCAACAAATCGAAAATGAACATTTGTTCAAAGCTCTTTTGCAAACGGATCAGTCGGTTTTACCTTTTTTGTTTAAAAAACTCAATGTAAACATCGGACTTGTCGAGCAGTTACTCGATGCAACCCTCAAAGGTTTTCCAAAAGTTTCCGGCGGTCAACAATTGCTTTCAAGAGAAATTTCTTCAAGCCTGATGGAAGCAAGTAATCTGGCAAAAAAAATGAATGACGATTTTGTATCCATCGAACATCTGTTTTTGGCTCTGCTCAAATCTAAAAGCAAAATTGCGCAAATTCTCAAAGATCAAGGTGTCAACGAAAAAGATTTGAGTACTGCCATCGCAGAACTTCGAAAAGGGGAGCGCGTCACAACGGCAAGTGCCGAAGAAACCTATAATTCGTTGAACAAATATGCGAAAAACCTCAATCAATTGGCCAACGATGGTAAGTTAGACCCCGTGATAGGTCGTGATGAAGAAATTAGGCGTGTGCTGCAAATTCTCTCTCGCCGGACTAAGAATAATCCCATTTTGGTGGGTGAACCGGGAGTGGGAAAAACAGCTATCGCAGAAGGTTTAGCACATCGAATTATCCAAGGTGATGTGCCCGAAAACCTGAAAGACAAAACCATTTTCTCGCTGGATATGGGCGCACTCATCGCCGGAGCCAAATACAAGGGCGAATTTGAAGAACGACTTAAAGCCGTTATCAAAGAAGTCACCAACGCCGATGGGAATGTGATTCTTTTTATAGACGAAATCCACACTTTGATTGGTGCCGGTGGAGGAGAAGGTGCCATGGATGCCGCCAACATACTCAAACCCGCTTTGGCGCGCGGTGAACTCAGAGCCATCGGAGCGACCACCAACAACGAATATCAAAAATATTTTGAAAAAGACAAGGCACTTGAGCGTCGTTTTCAAAAAATCATGGTGGAAGAACCCGACACCGAAAGTGCAATTTCCATACTGCGCGGAATCAAGGAAAAATATGAAACCCATCATAAAGTTCGCATCAAAGATGAAGCCATCATCGCTGCGGTTACCTTGTCCAATCGATACATCACCAATCGGTTTTTGCCGGACAAAGCCATCGACTTGATGGATGAAGCTGCTTCCAAATTGCGGATGGAAATCAATTCTAAACCGGAAGAACTCGATGTGTTTGACCGTAAAATCATGCAACTCGAAATCGAAATTGAAGCCATCAAAAGAGAGAAAGATGAAGTCAAGTTGAAGGCACTCAATCTGGATTTAGCCAATCTAAAAGAATCTCGAAACGAGATATTTGCCAAGTGGCAAAGTGAAAAAGAAGTGGTTGATAACATTCAAAAATTCAAAGAAGAAATTGAGCATTTCAAGTTGGAGGCCGAGCGCGCCGAGCGTGAAGGTGATTACGGTAAAGTAGCCGAACTCCGCTACGGAAAAATCAAAGACGCACAAGTGCAGTTGGACAAATTAGAAGCGCAATTGGCAGAAAATCAAACGGGAAGCTCGTTGATTAAGGAGGAAGTAACAGCAGAAGACATCGCAGAAGTTGTCGCCAAATGGACCGGAATTCCGCTGTCTAAAATGTTGCAGAGCGATCGGGAAAAGCTACTGTATCTCGAAGACGAGTTGCATAAACGAGTCGTGGGGCAAGAAGAAGCCATCGCAGCAGTTTCTGATGCCATTCGCCGTAGCCGTGCCGGACTACAAGACGCCAAAAAACCAATCGGAACTTTTTTGTTTCTCGGCACAACCGGTGTTGGAAAAACCGAATTAGCCAAAGCCCTTGCCGAATATTTATTTGATGATGAAAACGCCATTGCGCGTATTGACATGAGCGAATATCAGGAAAGACATGCGGTCAGTCGTTTGGTTGGCGCACCTCCGGGTTATGTGGGTTATGACGAAGGCGGTCAACTTACAGAGGCCGTTCGTAAAAAACCGTATTCCGTGGTGCTGCTCGATGAAATTGAAAAAGCACATCCGGATACGTTTAATATCTTATTACAGGTATTGGATGAAGGTCGATTGACCGACAACAAAGGTCGATTGGCAGATTTTAAAAATACCATCATCATCATGACCTCCAATTTGGGAAGCCAGATTATTCAAGAGAAATTCGAGAATTTAAAAGGTGCTGTTGAAGCCGCTTCAGAAATGGCTAAAATTGAGGTAATCAATTTGTTGAAACAAACCATTCGGCCGGAGTTTATCAATCGGATTGATGAAATTATCATGTTTACTCCTTTGACCGAAAAAGACATCAAACAAATCGTCCGGTTGCAGCTCAAATCGGTTTCAAAAATGTTGATAGAACAACACATAACCTTGGATGCGACCGAAGAAGCAATTTCTTGGCTTGCTGAGAAAGGTTACGATCCGCAGTACGGAGCAAGACCGGTCAAACGATTAATCCAACGAGAAATTCTCAACAAGCTATCCAAGGAAATTCTTTCGGGAAATGTAAAAACAGAAAGCGTTGTGCTGTTGGATGCATTTGACGAAGCGTTGGTTTTTAGGAATCAACCTGAAATTGAAGTCTAAATTATAAGCCCGGTTTCAGAAAGCCGGGTTTTTTAATTTTTAAGTTTTTCTATCAATTTATTGTCATAATCTTTCTTCAACGCGGTAAGTTCAGTCACGTTATCATTGGGAACGGCTATTGAAAGTACGTAATGGGCTATTTTCCATGTTTCATTTTCTAATTTCAACACACCTGAACCCCGACAAATACCCATTTGGGTTTCTAACAGTTCATCAAACCAAGCCATGTTTTCATTCACATAAACATGTCTTTCAAGTGGGGTGAAATTCCACGCTTTGCCACGATCAAAATAGGGTTTAGCAAAAGTCTTAAAAGCATTTCCTTCCCAATATTCGGTCGCATCGGTTCCGATAAAAACAGCGTCGGATGTCATCAACCCAAAATAGGCATCAAAATTTGCTTCTCCGGCAGCTTTATGCCAATCGTTTAGAATATTTTCAATTTGATTTTGTGCTCTTTCCTGAGCCGAAAGAACTTGAAAACCAATGAGAAATAATGCAAAGAAAAATGTTTTTGATTTCATATATATGTAAAATTTAATTGTACCTTTTGTATATTGTCTTTTGACAATTGCCAATTTGTCCATCTCTAATTAAGCGTGTCCAACAACTCCGGATTGGGTTGAAACAGATTGATTTTATTCAACTGAACATACAAGCCGTTGTAGGCCGTTTGAATTTCCTTTAAATCTTGATTAAACACCGAATCTGTGATGTCCACATCAATCAAATCATCTTGTAGTTTCATCACAAATGTCCGCATAACCTGCATCCGGCTGATGATTTTTTTGTCTTTGGCTGCTTCGGGGATTTCACCTTCAAAAAAGGTGTTGGTTGCCTCCACCAAGGCATCGTAATTATGCATCACTTCCCATTTGCTTTTGCCGAAAAATGAGTTTAGGTATTGATCATATTCGGTCAATGCCCGCCATTCATTGATGATATCGACCGCATTTGGAAGCGGTTGTGGCTTTTGAAAAACAATTTTAGCGGTGGTAATTTTAGAAATGCTGTCTTTTTTAACCTGCGCAATTTGTGAGGCAGTTTGCTTTTTATCAGATTGACAAGCGATGGAAAGAAGTAAAAATAAAGTCAATAATAATCGCATGGATGCAGTGTTATGAATCAGTGTGATGGACAAAGATAATAAATATTAGTGCCACAAAATTGAAAGTCAATGAAGCCTTCTCTGCGAACTATTCCAAATATTGAATTTGCTTTGGTACTTTTGCATAAAATTAATTACAGATGGAATATTTTTCCTCAAATTTTCGATTGGGCATACTCGGTGGCGGCCAATTGGGCAAAATGTTGTTGACCGAAACCCAAAAGTGGGACATACAAACCGCTATTTTAGATTCATCACCCGAAGCACCGGCAAAAGTGGGATGCGATCATTTTTCGGTTGGTGATTTGATGGATTTTGATACAGTCTATCGTTTTGGAAAACAGGCAAATGTGCTGACCATCGAAATAGAACACGTCAACATCGAAGCACTTGAAAAGCTTGAAGCGGAAGGCGTGTTGGTTTATCCGCAACCGCTTGTTTTGAAAATTATTCAGAACAAAACATTGCAAAAGCGATTTTACAGAAAACATCAAATACCGACGGCACCATTTGATGTTTTTGAAGATATTTCCGAATTGAAAAATGCGATTTCAGAAGAAAAAATTAAATTTCCGTTTGTCTGGAAAAGCGCGCAATTCGGCTATGACGGCAATGGCGTGAAGGTAGTTCGTCAACTTTCGGATTTGGATAATTTAAATGAGGTGGCCTGCATTACCGAAACTTTGATCCCTTTTAAAAATGAGTTGGCAGTGATCGTTGCGCGTTCTGCTTCTGGAGAAGTCAAGACCTATCCGGTGGTGGAAATGGAGTTTCATCCCGAGGCCAATCAGGTGGAATATGTAGTTTGTCCCGCACGAGTTACTACATCGGTAGCTGAAAAAGCACAAAAAATTGCCCTTGAGGTTTCGGAAGCTTTTGGTCATGTCGGCTTGTTGGCAGTGGAGTTGTTTCAGACGCACGATGATGAGATTTTGGTCAACGAAGTGGCGCCGCGTCCGCACAACAGTGGGCATTACAGCATCGAGGCAAGCCTTACAAATCAGTTTGAACAACACATTCGCGCGATACTCAATTTACCGTTGGGCGCTACGGATAGTTTGGCGGCAGGAATCATGGTCAATTTGGTTGGCGAAGCCGGTTTTTCGGGAGATGTGGTGTATAAAAACATTGAAAAAATATTAAAAATGAAAGGCATCACGCCCCACATTTACGGCAAAAAGCAAACGCGTCCGTTTCGCAAAATGGGTCACGTCACCATTGTTCATTCCGATTTGTCCGAGGCTAGAAAATTGGCCGAAATAGTCAAGAAAACCATTCGAGTGATAACTAAATAATGTGAATTAGCACACGCTTTCCGACCTATCGATAGAGGGGAAACGCATTGGATAGTTATCCGCAGATAAATAGTTTAAACCGGAATTTAAAAACGCTAAAAAACAGAAAGAAATAAAAAATATATAGATATGCAAATTAAGGGCAGGTTTAATTCACATTAGATACAATTCGGGTTTTTATGCTTTCTGAGTTTAGCACATTTCCCAATTGTTTTATTTCCACATTTTCACATTACTACGTTGATTCATTTCTTAGCTAAAAAGTTCAACTTAAAGTCCTCGAGATACATTTCTTTCTTAAGCGGATAGAAGTCATTGGAATCTTTGAAAAAATTCCATTGAAACGAATTGATTGTGTCAAATCTGTTGGCACGACCGGGCGGAGTTACGCCGGCAATTTTATTGAGCGCAATAGCCAGTAGTGGCTCATTTGAATCCCCCAATATACCCAAATCGTTGACAAACTCTTGTTGAGCAAAATCAGGGGTCAAACCACTTGAAAAATCGGAAATGCCGTCGCGGTTGGCTAATTTCAACACCAAAGGCTGCATGGCATATTTGTGATTGGGATTGGCACCTTGCCGTCCGAAATCGTCTGAGTCATAAAGTGTGATGGAGGCTTGAAATTTACCGGTAGTAGTAGTTCCTATTTGAACAACATCGATGTATGGACTTAGCGAATTGATGAGCAGTTCGCTAGCAGATGCAGATGAACCGGTCGTGATGACATAAACGCGTGTCAAATTGAGGCTGTTGACTGTATTTCCATTAAAGGAATTGACAAAATTATCATTTAAAGCTGCGGGATTGTCCTGCGTAATAATTTGTTGAATTTTATTATTCCAAATTTGCTTGCTGAAAACCTGACCGGTGAATTGCCCGGTAATCATACTGCCCAAATTGCGAGCGGTGGCAACCGATCCGCCCGGATTGTATCGAAGGTCGAGTACCAAATCGGTGATGCCGGCAGTTTTAAAAGTTCCGAACACATCATTGAGTTGCACATCAAAATTGGAAGTAAATCCGTTGTACATCAAATAACCGATTTTATGTCCGCTGAGGTCAAATGTTTTGTTGATAAAAATCGGGTTTTCTGTAAGTGTGGCGGCGGTCAATGTTTTTGTAATCCCGTTTTTGACAAAAGAAGGTGGATTGCCTTGCACAAAATCTGCCATGGTAAGGACAATTACATCGTTTCCAAAGAGTAAGTTACTGAAATTATCTACGGTTAGTGTTGTTCCGTTCACTTCGGTAAAAAAATCGCCACGCTTGATGCCATTGTTTGCTGCACTCGAACCAGGCAAAACAAAGCGGACAAAACCGAACAATTGCGTGTTGCTGTTAGGCAAAAACGACAATCGAAAATCCATGCCATTAGATTTTGAAATGCCTTGAAAAGATTGTTCTAAGGCAATAAAATCTTCGACAATAACGCTAAACCGATCAACCGATTGACGTTGATATAGCAAACTCTCAAACAAATTTTCCGGTGCGGAGAAAGTGTTTAGAAAAACATCCAATTCAGCTTGGCTGGCAAATCGGGTGTCGGCTAAATTGGGGATTTCGGCTTGGTATAAATAAAAAAGATTTAATCCTTTCCAAATAAAATTTTTAACATCATCCGAATTTAATGCAGTGGAATTGTCGTCTCGGTCATCTCCCGAGCAAGCGAACAAAAGAAATCCGAAAATCGCAATATAAAACCACTTATGAAATTTTTTCATGAAAATTATTTTTTATCGAAGTTAATTAAATAATCATATTTTTAGAAAACTTTGTAACAATTATTTTATTGTATCGTCGTAGAGATGTAACCAAAGATTTAACAAGTGGAAATCGTTATGCAATCAACAGAATTTTCAAACCTCATCAGACCTTTTCAAGACAAGGTTTTCAGGTTGGCAAAGCGATTGCTCGTCTCCACCGAAGAAGCACAAGACGCAACACAAGATGTTCTTTTAAAATTGTGGAATAAAAACAAGGAATTGGATCGGTTTGACAATTTGGAAGCTTTTGCCATGACGGTGACAAAAAATCATTGTTTGGATCGGCTTAAATCAAAACAAGCCGGTGTTTTGACTTTGGTTCATTCCAATTATACGGATAGCAATGCGACAGTCGAAGAAAAAATGGAACAACAAGACAGTGTATCCATCGTGGAAAAGTTAATGACTCGTTTGCCGGAACAACAACGTATGATCGTGCAACTTCGGGATGTAGAAGGTTACGAATTTGAAGAAATTGCTTCGATGTTGGACATGAACGAAACTGCGATTCGGGTTTCTTTGTCCAGAGCGAGAAAAGTATTAAGAGATCAATTAATAAAAAATCATTCCTATGGAATCAATTGAAAAATTGCTGGAAAAATATTTTGAAGCAGAAACAAGTTTGCAAGAAGAAAAGCAGTTGAAAGACTATTTTTCAAGCGGAAAAGCCGCCCCGCATTTGGCGCAATACGCTTCTCTTTTTGGATATTTTGAGCAGTCCAAAAAAGAGCTTGCTCCTGTGATAACATTCAAAAAACCATCAAAAATAAATTACATTCGGTGGATGTCGGTAGCGGCTGTATTGGTCATTGGATTTTCCGTTTATTTCAATTATCAACAGAAAAAACAAGAAAAACAAACAGAATTGGCTTATCAACAGGTAAAAGAAGCATTGGAAATGCTCTCGGAGAATTTTAACAACGGTGCCAAAGAAATGGCATACTTAGAAGTATTTGAACAAACGAAATCTAAAATATTTGAATAATAAAAATAATAAATGAAAACCCTATGAAAAAGATAATTTTAACCCTCGTAACAGTCGCTTTTTTGGCGACCTCTCAAGCCCAAACTTCATTTGACAAATTTGAAGAGATGGACAACGTGACCTCGGTCATCATCAACAAGAATATGTTTAAAATGCTCAGTTCGATGAGTGGCGCCGTGGGGGACAAAGAGGCAAAAGACTTCATGGAATTGGCAAAAACGCTCGAAAACTTGAGAGTGTTTACGACCGAAGACAAAAAAGCCTCTGCCGATATGCTCAGTTCATTCAACAGTTATTTGAAAAATTCAAAATTGGACGAATTGATGCGCGTGAAAGACGGTGACAACAACGTGAAGTTTTATGTCAAACCCGGAAAAACCGAAAATCTGGTGAATGAGTTGCTGATGTTTGTCGAAACGAAAGATTCTTTGGGCAAGCAACGCACCGTGTTGATGAGCCTAACCGGGCTAATCGATTTGAACAAGCTCTCTGCTTTGACCGACAAGATGAACATTCCCGGCGGCGAACAGCTCAAAAAAGGGGGAAAATCGAAGTCTAACGAGTAAATCACCGAACTTTCAATTCAAGAAATCATGTTAAAAATCATTCAAAATTTTTTAATTCTGACGATTACAACTGTGACGTTTGTAGGTTGTAACAGCCAAACTTCGTTGCAGGAATATTTAATCGAAAAGCGAGACAATGACAAATTTATTAACGTGGATTTGCCAGTAAGTTTGCTTAAAATAGATTCTTTAAACTTAGATGTACATCAAAAATCTGCTTTAGAATCTTTGCGAAAAGTAAATGTTTTGGCACTGCAAATAGACCAAGGAGGTAAGGATTTGTACAGTACTGAAAAAGAAAAAATCAAACAAATTTTGAAAGGAGAGGAGTATCACCAGTTGGTCAGATTCGGGTCGAATCAAAAAGGAGCTACTGTGAGTTATTTAGGTGATGAAACCGCGGTTGATGAAGTTGTTTTCTTCGGTAATGACAACGAAAAAGGTTTGGTTTTGCTCAGGGTCTTGGGTGACGATATGAATCCTGCTTATGTTGCTCAACTGCTTTCAGCCATTCAAGGTGTTGACAAAGACAACCAAGGCTTTGAGTCATTGATGTCGTTGGTAAAATAATTTTTAGGCTATAACATTAAAACAAAAATCCCGAAGTTTTCGCTTCGGGATTTTTTTATATAAAAAAGAAAACCTTAACTAATTGTTCTCGAGGCTTTCGATTTTGGTTTTGATGGCTTTAAATTTTTCTACCTCGTCAAGTGAGCCATAGATGTTTTTAAGAACTTCTAAGATTTTGATGTCATTCGGGGTTATTTTAACTACCTCTTCAAGATAACCGGCAGCCGAAGTGTATAGCTTGGATTTTTCTTCTTTGAATTGATCGTATTTGATGTTATCGGCTTTTGAATTTCCGAGTTTGTTCATTTCTTCATTCAAAGCGTTTCCTTTGTTGATGTAAATGTCGGCCATGGAAGAAAGTGCGTCTGCATAATCAGGTTTTAACGAAAGTGCTTTTTTGAAATAATTTTCAGCAGACTCATCGTTTTTCAAATCTTTCTCAGCCAATCCCGCATTGTAATACAACTCGTAATTATCCGGTTGACGAGTAATGGCTTCGTCAATTAATCTTTTGAAACTGGCAATGTCATCTTTTTTGATGTAAAGATTGGCTTCTGTCTTGATTAATTCAACATCGTCCGGATTGAGTTCGCGAGCTAAACTGATTGTTTTGATGGCTTCATCTATTTTGTTTTGTGTAGTATAGAGCAAAGCTACATTGCTTACGATTTGCGGGCGGTTGCTTTTACTTTTTCTATCAATCGGATTGGTTGCTATACCACCTTTCACTTCAAGGTCTCTCAGGTTTTTGCTCCCGTAAACTTTTTCTTCACCGGTTTCTTTTTCGGTGGCTACATATTCGTTTTGAATTCCGGTATATCCCAATTCCATCAATTTCACATAGTGGTTGAGTGCAGTAGGGTAGTCGTTTGCGTTAAGTGCAGAAGCAGCTGCGTAATACAAGCGAATGGTGTCTTGCGGACTCAATGAATAGAGTTTTTCAAAACCGGATGCGGCTACAGAAAACTCTTTGTTGTTGAATGCGGTAGAGGCATTGTTGATGAGTTTGTCTTCGAGGGATTTTTTCAAGCCGCTGATTTCTTCTGTGTATTTAACGATACCGTTGGCTTTTTCAAAAGCTATCAATTTACCAAAGGCATCCACAGTTTGATCTAGTTCAGCTTCTTTGGGGTCACCGACACCATAAGCAGCTTTAGCAACCAAATAGTAATATTTGTCTTTGGTTTTGTCATCAGTGGCTTCAATCAAACTTTCGGCTTGCGTAAGGATGGCCTTAGCCTCGGCAAAATTTCCGCTTTTGATGGCTTTTTCGGCGTTTTTGATTTCATCTTTTTGGGCAAATGCTACGGCACCAACCAGTAAAGCAATTGCCATGACTTGTTTTTTCATTGTCAGGATTTTATGGATGTTTATAATTTTTGTAAAATTAAAAAATAATTTCTATTCTAAGGAAGAATCTGCGATTTCGTCTATGGATGTGTCTCCATCTGCTTCGTCATCGTTGATAACCTTTGCAACTGCGGCGATAGAATCATCATTTTTGATGTTGATAAGCCGCACACCTTGTGTCGCTCTTCCCATAACCCGAAGGTCTTTTACAGCAAGCCGAATAGCCACTCCCGATTTTTTAATAATCATCAAATCGTCTGTATCTGCCACGTTTTTGATGGCTACCAAAGCACCAGTTTTTTCAGTTACAGAAATGGTTTTGACACCTTTCGCACCACGGTTGGTCACACGATAGACCGCGTCGCCTGTTTCCGGGTCATCCAAATAGGAACGTTTGCCATAACCGTTTTCAGATACCACCAAAATGGTTTCTTCTTTCGGATTGTCAATTGTTATCATACCTACAACTTCGTCTTGATCTCCGGCAAGGGTAATTCCAATCACACCTGAAGCATTCCGCCCCATCGATCTTATTTTCTCTTCATTGAAACGAACCGCTTTTCCTGTTTTTACAGCCAACATAATCTGGCTCGTGCCATTGGTTAATTTTGCTTCAAACAATTCATCGTCCTCGCGAATGGTTATCGCGTTGATGCCGTTTTGGCGCGGACGCGAGTATTGTTCCAACGAAGTTTTCTTGACAATACCTTTTTTGGTTGCCATGATGACGTAATTGCTGTTCACATAATCTGTATCTTTTAAGTCGCCGGTACAAATAAACGCTTTTATTTTATCATCCGATTCGATGTTGATGATGTTTTGAATAGCTCGCCCTTTGGATGTTTTGGTTCCTTCGGGAATTTCAAAAACACGCAACCAGAAACATTTTCCTTTTTGAGAAAAGAACAACATGTATTGATGATTTGTACCAATGAATAGATGCTCAAGAAAATCTTCATTGCGTGTCGCAGATCCTTTTTGACCGACACCGCCACGGTTTTGCGTTTTGTACTCGCTGATGGAGGTCCGTTTGATGTAGCCCGCATGCGAAATAGTAATCACCACTTGTTCATCCGGAATCAAATCTTCCATACTCATGTCGCCACCTGAAAACTCGATGTTCGTTCTGCGTTCGTCTCCGAATTTATCTTTGACTTCGCGCAATTCTTCTTTGATGATTTCCATCCTGCGGTCTTTGTTGGCCAAAATATCCTTCAGATTTTCAATCAACTTCATAATGTCTTCATATTCAGACCTGAGTTTGTCTTGTTCCAGTCCGGTGAGCTGACGCAAGCGCATCTCAACAATGGCTTTGGCTTGTATTTCAGAAAGACTGAAACGAGTCATCAATTTTTCTCTTGCCTCATCTGCATTGTTGGAAGAACGGATAAGCGCGATGACTTCGTCTATGTTGTCACTGGCTATAATTAATCCTTCGAGTATGTGTGCTCTTTCTTCGGCCTTTCTCAATTCATATTGGGAACGTCTGACAACAACTTCATGACGATGCTCTACGAAATGATGAATCAAATCTTTCAAATTGAGCATTTGTGGTCTTCCGTGAACCAATGCGATGTTGTTCACACTGAATGAAGACTGAAGGGAAGTGTATTTGTATAATGTATTCAGAACAATGTTAGGAATGGCATCACGTTTTAGAATATATACGATTCGCATTCCGTTTCTGTCCGATTCATCTCGGATGTTGGCGATGCCTTCTATTTTTTTATCATTGACCAAGTCAGCGGTTTTTTTAATCATTTCTGCCTTGTTGACTTGGTAAGGAATTTCGGAGACAATGATACATTCTCTTCCATCTACTTCTTCAAAGTGAGATTTTGCGCGCAATACAACCCTTCCTCGCCCGGTGAGAAAAGCTTCCCGTACGCCTTCGTATCCATAAATAGTACCTCCGGTTGGGAAATCGGGTGCTTTGACGTGTTGCATCAGTTCGTCAATGGTTACCTCGTTGTTGTCAATGTATGCCGAGATGCCGTCTATCACCTCCGAAAGGTTGTGCGGAGGCATGTTTGTTGCCATACCCACTGCAATACCGGATGCACCGTTAATCAGCAAATTGGGAATACGGGTTGGCATCACAGTCGGCTCTTCGAGCGTGTCGTCAAAGTTCAATTGAAAATCAACCGTTTCTTTATCGATGTCCGCCATGATGTCTTCAGCTATTTTTCGCATTCTGGCTTCGGTATATCGCATGGCAGCCGGATTGTCACCATCTATCGATCCAAAGTTACCTTGGCCATCGACCAGCATGTAGCGAAGACTCCATTCTTGCGCCATACGAACCATCGCGTCATAGACGGAAGTATCACCGTGTGGGTGATATTTACCGAGTACTTCACCGACAATTCTCGCAGATTTTTTATAAGCTCTGTTTGAAAACACACCCAGTTCATACATACCAAATAATACTCTTCGGTGAACCGGTTTTAAACCATCTCGTACATCAGGAAGTGCACGAGATACAATTACTGACATAGAGTAATCTATGTATGATGATTTCATTTCATCCTCGATGTTAATCGGAATCAATTTTTCTCCTTCTGCCATATTCTATTTTAAATAAATATACGTTATAATTCAGCCTGCTAATATAGGGTTTTTCATCCTTTTTTTTGTGCATAAAATCCAATAAATAATTCTTTTTTATTAACAAAAATTTGGGTTAAATCGGTTAATAAATTAACATTTATTTACTTTGAATAGCTGACATTTTTTCGTCTATTAGCAAATGCTTATAGGGATTAAATAATTTTTTGTAGTAATTTCGTAGAGTTAATTTTTAATTTAAACAAAACGCCCGTCATGGACGATAATTTTTCATCCAGAGTCAAGGATGTCATTGCGTACAGCAAGGAAGAAGCACTTCGACTTGGCCACGATTTTATAGGAACCGAGCATTTGGTTTTGGGATTGCTCAGAGATGGCAACGGCAAAGCAGTAGGCATTTTGCAAGCGATGGATATCGATCTGAATCATTTGAGAAGAAAGGTAGAAATACTCAGCCCTGCCAATCCGGTCATCACACAGATGCCAAATGTCAAAAAAAGTTTGCACCTGACTCGTCAGGCAGAGCGGGCTTTAAAAACCACTTTTCTGGAAGCAAAACTTTTTCAGAATACGCTCATCAATACAGCGCACCTGTTGTTGTGTATTCTTCGCAATGAAAACGACCCCACAACCAAATTGCTTAATAAATTGCACATTGATTACGAAGGAGTTAAAGAACAATTTAAATATTTAATCATGGGAGACGAAGATGATTTTACGCAAACCCCTAAAGCCGAATCTTTTTCGAGTGATGAGGGAAATTCGGATGATATTTCTCGGGAAAATCCATTCAGTCAAAACCCGCCAAAAACGGTTCGAAAATCGAAAACCCCCGTGTTGGACAATTTCGGTAGAGACCTGACAGAACTCGCCGAAGAAGGGAAATTAGATCCGGTGGTGGGTAGAGAAAAAGAAATAGAACGCGTGTCTCAAATCTTGAGTCGACGAAAGAAAAATAACCCGTTGCTTATCGGTGAGCCGGGTGTTGGTAAATCTGCCATTGCTGAAGGTTTGGCATTGCGGATTATCAAACACAAAGTGTCGCGTGTTTTGTTTAACAAACGCGTTGTCACACTTGATTTGGCAAGTTTAGTAGCCGGAACCAAATACCGTGGACAATTTGAGGAACGCATGAAAGCGGTGATGAACGAACTCGAAAAAAATGAAGACATTATCCTGTTTATTGATGAGATTCATACCATCGTCGGAGCCGGTGGTGCGACAGGCTCATTAGATGCTTCCAATATGTTTAAACCCGCTTTGGCTCGTGGAGAAATTCAATGCATTGGTGCAACTACACTTGATGAATACCGACAGTATATCGAAAAAGATGGTGCCTTGGAGAGAAGGTTTCAAAAAGTAATGGTAGAACCGACAACTGAGGAGGAAACCATTGAAATCCTCAACAACATCAAAGACAAATACGAGGATCATCACAACGTCACCTATACCAACGAAGCCATCGTGGCTTGTGTGAAACTGACCAATCGGTACATGAGCGACCGGTTTTTACCGGACAAAGCCATCGATGCACTTGATGAAGCTGGTTCGAGAGTTCACATAACCAATATTCGTGTGCCCGAACAAGTTCTTTCTTTGGAAAAACAGTTGGAAGAAATAAGAGAACTCAAAAATAGCGTAGTTAAAAAGCAGAAATATGAAGAAGCTGCCCGATTACGCGATGATGAAAAAAGAATTGAAAAGGAACTTTTGGAAGCGCAGACAATCTGGGAAGATGAAACCAAACTAAACAGAGAAACCGTATCGGAAGACAATGTAGCCGAAGTTGTTTCCATGATGACCGGCGTGCCGGTAAACCGCATTGCGCAATCTGAAATGAATAAGCTTTCAGAACTTCCAAAACTCCTTTCCGGAAAAGTGATTGGTCAAGACGAAGCCGTCAACAAGGTGGTTAAAGCAATTCAACGAAACAGGGCAGGATTGAAAGATCCCAACAAACCCATCGGATCGTTTATCTTTTTGGGCAACACCGGGGTTGGCAAAACCCAGTTGGCTAAGGTTTTGGCTAAACAATTGTTCGACTCGGAAGAAGCATTGATTCGCATTGACATGAGCGAATACATGGAAAAATTTGCTATTTCCCGCTTGGTAGGAGCACCTCCGGGTTATGTTGGCTATGAAGAAGGCGGTCAGCTTACTGAAAAAATCAGACGCAAACCTTATTCGGTGGTTCTTTTGGATGAAATCGAGAAAGCACATCCCGATGTCTTTAACATGTTACTTCAAGTATTGGACGATGGATTTTTGACCGATAGTTTGGGTCGGAAAATTGATTTTAAAAACACCATCATCATCATGACATCCAACATAGGTTCGCGAAAACTCAAAGATTTCGGACAAGGCGTTGGTTTTGGTACCGCGGCTAAAACTTCTCAGTCAGATCAATATGCTAAAGGTGTGATTGAAAACGCTCTCAAAAAAGCTTTCGCGCCCGAATTTTTGAATCGTATTGACGATGTCATCGTGTTCAACAATCTCGAAAAAGAGCACATCGATAAAATTATTGACATAGAACTCAGCAAATTGTATCAAAGAATCAATGACTTGGGATACAAGATTGTATTGTCAGACAAAGCAAAAAGTTTTATCGCAGATAAAGGTTTTGACAGAGATTACGGCGCACGACCGCTCAATCGAGCCATTCAAAAATATGTGGAGGACGCATTGGCCGAACAAATTATCAATTCACAACTGCAAGAAGGCAATACAATTACCTTGGATTATGAAGACGGAAGCGAAGCACTTTCTGTTCTAATAGATAAAAATGAAGCAACCAAAGAGAGTGAATAAATAAAGGAGATAAGTTTTATAGAAAGGGAAATGTAAAATTCGTTTCCCTTTTTTTTACTCATCATCATTCATCAACAACTCCAAAACAGTAATTGCGGCTTCGCTGATTTTTGTACCGGGCCCGAAAATAGCCGCTACACCGGCATCCAAAAGAAAAGTGTAGTCCTGCTGTGGGATGACACCTCCCGCGATGACCATTATGTCGGGTCTTCCGAGTTTTTGGAGCTGCTCAATTACCTGAGGAATCAAGGTTTTATGTCCGGCAGCCAAAGAGGAAATACCGAGTATGTGCACATCGTTTTCCACCGCTTGTTTGGCGGTTTCTGCGGGTGTCTGAAAGAGCGGCCCTACGTCCACATCAAAACCGAGGTCTGCATAACTGCTCGCCACAACTTTTGCACCGCGGTCGTGTCCGTCTTGCCCCATTTTGGCAACCATGATGCGCGGACGGCGACCTTCGGCTTCCGCAAAACGATCTGCCAGCAAGCGGGCTTTTTCAAAAGAGGAATCTGTTTTCATTTCTTTTTTATAAACGCCACTGACCGTAACGTTCGTTGCTTTATGCCTGCCGAAAACTTTTTCGAGCGCATCGGATATTTCGCCGAGTGTTGCTCGTTCACGGGCAGCTTCCACACTCAAAGCTAACAAATTTTCGACAGTGTTTGAGGCGGCTTGGGTTAATTTGTTCAAAATAGATTGAACTTTTTGGTTGTCTCTTTTAGATTTCACTTCCGCCAATCTCTTCAATTGAGATTCGCGAACAACTTGGTTATCAACTTCGCGAATTTGAACTGCTTTGTCTGCGACAGAGAGGTATTTATTGACGCCAACAATGATATCTACACCGCTGTCGATGCGGGCTTGCTTTCTTGTAGCAGCTTCTTCAATGCGCATTTTCGGGATGCCTTTTTCGATGGCCTGCGTCATGCCTCCATAAGATTCGATTTCTTCGATGAGTGCCCACGCTTTTTTTGCCAGTTCATCGGTAAGCGATTCCACATAATAACTTCCTGCCCACGGATCGACGGTATTGGTGATGTGTGTTTCTTCTTGTAAATAAATTTGGGTGTTTCGCGCGATGCGTGCCGAAAAATCGGTAGGCAACGCGATTGCCTCGTCTAAGGCGTTGGTGTGCAACGATTGTGTGCCACCAAAAACCGCTGCTGATGCCTCTATACAAGTTCGTGCCACATTGTTGAATGGATCTTGCTCTGTCAAACTCCAGCCGCTGGTTTGGCAATGAGCGCGGAGAGCCATTGATTTTTCATCTTTTGAATCAAAATTTTTAACCAATTTTGCCCACAACATTCTGGCTGCACGCATTTTGGCAATTTCCATAAAATGATTCATTCCGATTCCCCAAAAAAAAGAAATTCGCGGTGCAAATTCATCTATTTTCAAACCCGAATTTAATCCGGCTTTCAAATATTCCAATCCATTAGCAAGTGTATAGGCCAACTCAATATCGGCGGTTGCACCAGCTTCTTGCATGTGATAACCGGACACGCTAATGGAGTTGAATTTAGGCATTTCTTTAGCTGTATAGGCAAAGATGTCTGAGACAATTCGCATGGAGTTTTTGGGCGGATAGATGTATGTATTGCGAACCATGAATTCTTTCAGTATATCATTTTGAATGGTTCCTGATAAGAATTTCGGCTTTACGCCTTGCTCTTCCGCAGCGACAATATAAAATGCCATGATGGGCAAAACGGCTCCATTCATGGTCATGGAAACAGACATGTTTTCGAGTGGAATCTGATCAAACAGAATTTTCATGTCTTCGACCGTATCAATGGCGACACCGGCTTTGCCGACATCACCTACGACTCTTGGATGATCGCTGTCATAACCGCGATGCGTTGCCAAGTCAAAAGCGACTGAAAGCCCTTTTTGCCCGGCTGCCAAATTTTTTCGATAGAATACATTGCTTTCTTCTGCCGTTGAATAACCGGCATACTGACGAATAGTCCAAGGTCGTTGGACATACATGGTGGCGTATGGTCCGCGCAAAAAAGGCGGAAACCCGGCGGCAAAGTGCAAGTGTTTTAAATATTTTACGTCATCTCGACTGTAACTTTTTTTTAATGAAATACCATCAAGTGTGGTTGTTTCAGTTGATTTGGTTTGAAGATCCGATTTGAGTTCAGCTTTTTTTAAATCGAGATGTTGCAGGTTTTTTCTGGGCATCGATAGAAAATTTAAAAAAAATTATTTCAATTTAAAAATATACGATTCTAAAGGTGCTATTTTGATGTGTGAAGTTCCAAAGTCTTTTTCATAAATCAACGAAGTGTCGTATTGGTATTTGAGCTGGTCGGAAAGTAAATAAGTCCCGTGCTTGAGATTCCACTTATTCAAAAGCTCAAACGGGATTTTCAAATCAAATTCAAAAGTTTCATTTTCATCAAAATTGGTCAAAATAATCAACTTTTCAGAATCTGACCAACGAGCGAAAGCATACAATCGCTCTCCATAACCTTCGGTAGAATTCTTGTTGAAGGAATGAATTTCTTCAAATGAGCCGGTTAGCGCATCACTTTTCAAGGTGAAATTCAGCAGTTTTTGATAGTATTCTCGAAGTTCTTTTTCCTCTTTGGACAGTTGTCCACCGTCAAATTTTCCGCTGTTCATCCAGCGTTGATGATGTGGCACACCGATGTAATCGAAGATGCTGGTTCGTGTTGGGTTGCCAAATCCTGCATCCTCAGCCCCGGGTTCGCCAACTTCTTGACCAAAGTAAATCATGGTAGGAGCAGAGCTGATGGTTGCAGAAACGACCATCGCAGGAAGTGCTTTCCATGGACTGCCTGCAAAATCAGGACTGGCGATGCGCTGTTCGTCATGATTTTCCAAAAAATGCAACATGTGAGATTCGATGTCTGCCATTCGATTTTGGATAGCAGATATGTGTTCTGTCTGACTGTTTTTGTGGATGATTGCTTTCAATGTATCATAGAGTTCCACCTTGTCGTAGAGATAATCCATTTTTCCCAAATGAATATAGTTTCGGTATTCCGCAGGATTATAAACTTCAGCCAATAGGAAAGCATCCGGGTTTTTGGTTTTAATTGCGGAATTCATATAACTCCAAAATTCGACCGGAACCATTTCAGCCATGTCATATCGAAATCCATCAACTCCTTTATCAAGCCAATACAGCGCGATTCTTCTGAATTTTTTCCAAGAATCAGGCACGTTTTTGTCTTTCCAAAATTCGTAGTGTTCTTGATAAGGTTTTTGGTCAAAACCTTCCGGCAAAAGGGGGAAATCATTGGTTCCGTCCGGTCGTACACCGTAGTTTATTTTCACTGTTTCATACCAATCATTTATTGAAGGTTTTGCAGCACGTGTGCCATTCCCTGTCCATTTGGCGGGAATTTCTTCAAATTTTCCATCGGCCAACGGGTGATTTTCGCCACCGAGCGGCTTGTAATGCTCAGCTGTGGGAACTTCGAAAACGGAATTGGGGATATAATAAAAATTATTGTTGCGGCTGTATTCCACACTTTTATCATCGTTTGCACCAAAATCAGTCTCGCCCGCAGGAAGTGAAGTACTTTTGTAATGCCGAGCCACGTGGTTTGGCACGATGTCGATGATTACTTTCAGCTCATGTTTGTGTGTCCGTTGGATGAGTGCTTCAAATTCTTCCAGTCTTTTGGATGGATTGATTGCTAAATCGGGATTTACGTTGTAATAATCTTTTACGGCATAAGGCGAACCTGCTCTTCCTTTGACTACATCCGGGTCGTCATTGTCAATTCCATAGGCGGTATAATCGCGAATCACCGCGTGATGCGGAACTCCGGTGTACCAAATGTGCGTCACGCCCAATTTTTTAATTTCTTCGAGTGCCGTATTGGTAAAGTCGGCAAATTTTCCAACGCCATTTTCTTCGATGATTCCCCAAGGTTTGTTGGTGGTAATTTGGTTCCCAAACAGGCGTGT
Organism: Flavobacteriaceae bacterium; assembly: GCA_034367065.1. GTDB lineage: Bacteria > Bacteroidota > Bacteroidia > Flavobacteriales > Flavobacteriaceae > UM-FILTER-40-17. The sequence goes on along the minus strand of JAXMLV010000070.1, from coordinate 3,914 downwards.
AAATACTTGATAAACAACGATTTTATGGTTTGATTTGTTTGGTAATACTTCTTCAATCATTGAGGTTTTTTTTGAATTGCAGCCAACAAAAAACAGAAATAAAACAAAGATTTTCGTTATTTTAAAAATGCTTTTCATTGAATTAAAATTAAGGTTTATAAAATCGTCCGAAAGCAAACAAATGTAAGCATTTGAATACTGTTTTAAAAGTTTAAAACAGAAAATAGTGATGTACAATCAGAGAATTTAACTTACTTCAACGGGCGTTTTTTAATCATTCCGCCATGGGTTTCTTTGATGTTGCTCATCACAATAAATGCATTGGGGTCAATTTTTTTTATTTCGGTTTGGATTTTACCAATTTCAAGTCGGGTGACTACTGTGAAAATGATGTCCGTTTGATTTAGATTTTCTCCTTTTCTACCGAATCCCCTCTTTCCACTGTATATGGTAACTCCTTTTTTCATTTTTTCAATAATCATCAATCTTATTTCATCACTGTGGGTAGAAACGACGGTTATACTTGTGTATTCTTCGATTCCTTCAACAACAAAATCTATGGTTTTTGAAGCTGACAAATAAGTGAGTATAGAATAAAGCGCAGTTTCGACGGATAGGAGGTAGGCAGCAAATGAAAAAATCAAGATGTTGAACAACAGTATGATATCTCCAATAGTCAGTCCGGTTTTTTTATTTAAATAAATTGCCAACACTTCGGTGCCATCCAAAACGCTGCCTCCACGAATGGAAAATCCAATCCCCAAACCTAAGAAAAAGCCTCCAAAAACAGCAACCAACAATTTGTCGGAAGTGATTACGGGATACTCAATAAACAAGATTGCCAACGCCAATAAAACTATACCTACTGCGCTTTTTATGGCAAAATTTTTGCCAATTTGCCGATATCCCATATAGAGAAATGGGATGTTGATGGCAATAATTAGGATGGATAAGGATATGCCGGTTATAAATGAAGTTAACAAAGAAATACCCGTGACACCACCGTCTATAAAATTATTGGGAAGCAAGAATCCTTTTAAACCAAATCCAGCGGAAAGAACCCCTAATACGATTAGAAAACTATCCTTCAATAATCTGTCTATAATGATCTTTAATTCGTATGCGCGTTTTCCTTGTTTATAACTACTGATTTTCCCATCGGTTTTACTTTTTTCAACCTGATGCAATATTTTCTTCAATAAGAGATGATTGAAATGAACACTCATTTTTTGAGTAAGATAAAAATTAAAATTGAATTTTTAATCAACCTTTTTGGAAAAGAATTTACAGCCAACGCATCAGGCTTTTTTGACTATTGGTGTTAATTTTCTAAATTGGGTTGTTAGGACATCAAATTTTGACTAAACTTGTTTTTCAATTTTCGATTTAAAAACCGGCAAAAGTTGTGTTGAAACCTCTCCAAAACCAATTCTTATTTCCCCATTTTCGCAAAATCCTTTCATGACAACTGTGTCGTAGTCTTCGATAAACTTTCGGGTACTGCCGTCGGCGAGCACAATCGGATTTTCGCCGCGCCAAGTCAATTCAAGCATGGAGCCAAACGAATCGGGCGTTGTGCCTGAAATCGTTCCGCTTCCCATCAAGTCGCCACTGTTTACTTTACAACCATTGCTGGTGTGATGCGCCAATTGTTGCGCCATGCTCCAATACAAATGTTTGAAATTGCTCTTACAAACTGTTTTGGGTTCTCCGTCTTTTGGGTTTATGGAGACTTCCAATTGGATGTCTATGCTGTTGTTTTTTGAAATGTCCAACAGGTGTGGAAGCGGTTTTGGATTCTGTTCGATGCTTTTTGTACGGAAAGGTGTCAGCGCATCCAAAGTCACTATCCATGGAGAAATGGAAGTGGCAAAATTTTTGGCAAGAAAAGGGCCGAGTGGTACATATTCCCATTTCTGAATGTCGCGCGCACTCCAATCATTGAGTAAAACCAAACCGAAAATATAATCTTCGGCTTCCTCCACAGGAATGGATTCGCCCAAAACATTTGCATCGGTGGTGATGAAACCCATTTCCAATTCGAAATCAACCAGTCGGGAAGGTCCAAAAATCGGTTTGTTCGCCCCACTCGGCAAAAGTTGCCCCATGGGTCGGTAGATTGGTATGCCGGAAGGAACAATGCTCGAACTCCTGCCGTGATAGGCGACCGGCAGATGAAGCCAGTTGGGAAGCAAGGCGTTTTCCGGATCTCGAAACATTTTTCCGACATTGGTCGCGTGCTCTTTACTGCTGTAAAAATCGGTGTAATCACCTACCAAAACAGGCATTTGCATTTCAATTTCATTCAACGAAAACAAGATGATTCGTTTGTGCTCAGTGTGGTTTTGAAGGGTTTTATTGGTACTGTCAAAAATTTCCGCAATTCGGTTTCTGACCAATCGCCAGGTTTTTTTTCCGTCCGAAATAAAATCGTTCAATGTGTCTTGCATAAACATGTCATCGGTGAGCGGGATACCTTCAAAGTAGCCCAACCGTTGCATGGCACCCAAATCAATGGCGCAATCACCGATGCGTGTGCCAATGGTGATGTCGTTTTCACGGGTGAGAAAAACCCCGAACGGGATGTTTTGAATCGGAAAATCGGACTCTTTCGAGACTTCAATCCATGACTTTCGATGGGGATTGTTTGCTGATAGTGGCATAGATAGTTAATTGTTGGTTGATAAATTGACTCTTCAAATATATCATTTTCGTGGAATTTCAAAAATCTATTTCCTACTTTTGGGCAATATTTAACGAACATTTTAAAAATGAGTAAAGACCACGAAATATTTGATCTCATCAAAGCGGAAAAAGAACGTCAAGAAGAAGGTTTAGAGCTGATTGCTTCTGAGAATTTTGTATCCAAACAAGTTATGAAGGCAGCTGGTTCGGTTTTGACCAATAAATACGCCGAGGGCTATCCCGGTAAACGATATTACGGGGGTTGTGAAGTTGTCGATCAAGTTGAGCAAATCGCAATTGACCGAGCCAAAACTTTGTTTGGTGCGGCCTATGCCAATGTCCAACCCCATTCGGGTTCGCAAGCAAACTCTGCAGTTTATCACGCCTGTCTGAAACCGGGCGACAAGATTTTGGGATTTGACCTTTCGCACGGCGGGCATCTTACACACGGTTCGCCGGTTAATTTTTCCGGCAGATTGTATAATCCTGTTTTTTATGGTGTAGAAAAGGAAACAGGAAGGTTAAATTACGATAAAATACAAGAAATTGCAACCCAAGAACAACCCAAGCTCATCATAGCTGGTGCGTCTGCCTACTCGCGGGACATGGATTTCAAGCGTTTCCGCGAGATTGCCGATTCTGTAGGTGCTATTTTGATGGCGGATGTTTCACATCCCGCAGGACTCATTGCCAAGGGAATTCTCAACGACCCGATTCCGCATTGCCACATTGTAACGACCACTACGCACAAAACGTTGCGCGGACCGAGAGGCGGACTTATTTTGATGGGGCAAGATTTTGAAAACCCTTTTGGTATCAAAACGCCCAAAGGAGAATTGCGCATGATGTCTGCACTGTTGGACAGTGCTGTTTTCCCGGGAAATCAAGGCGGACCACTCGAGCACATCATCGCTGCCAAAGCCATCGCTTTTGGGGAAGCACTTGAAGATAACTTTTTTTACTACGCCTTGCAAGTCCGAAAAAATGCCCAAGCCATGGCGCAGTATTTTGTGGAAAGAGACTATCAGGTTATTTCAGGCGGAACCGACAACCACATGATGCTCATCGATTTGCGAAATAAAAACATCAGTGGAAAAGAAGCCGAACAAGCTTTGGTGAAAGCAGCCATCACAGTCAACAAAAACATGGTTCCCTTTGATGATAAATCGCCATTTGTCACCTCCGGAATCCGCATAGGCACAGCGGTGGTCACCACCCGCGGACTGAAA
>JAXMLV010000069.1:0-35039 GCA_034367065.1 Flavobacteriaceae bacterium | reverse complement strand
CGATTCAACAGAAAATTGTCAACTTACAGAGGAAAGGTTTTCTATAGACTTGTGCAGCAGGCCATGACAACAGCACCAGTACCTCTGAAAATTTTAACAGGGAAGGAAAATAAATTACATGTGTAAAGCAGATAAGCAGTTCAAGTAATTTAAAATTGCACTTATTCGATTGTAAGCATCTCTTTTTCAAAGGTATCAAAATTGTGATTGATGTCGAATCGAATCATTTTCACAATTTTATTGTCGCTAACTTTAAAATATATTTTCGGAGAGTTTTATTTAGAAGACTTGCTTATTAAAAGGAAAAAATTAAGAGATATAAAAATGAAATTGAAAATTAGATGTTTGGAGTAACTCAAGGACGTAAATATCCCACCACAAGAGCATCCATCAGATAACGACATGTTATTTAAGAATATTAGATATGTAGTGTATAAACAAAGAATGAAAAACGATATAAAGAGAGCCCGGGAAACTGTTTTTTTGAAATTTAAAAACATGAAAATTGAAAATTCTAAAATTGGGAGGAAAAATTGCAAGAAAGGAATAGATAATTCGGGTATTAAGCGAGAGTTATATAGTGTAATTTCAAACTGGTAAAAAAACAGAACTTTGTAAAGTGCACTATACAAAAATAGGATTGAAATTATAAAAATTGTAACCCTAAATAAAAGATGTTTAAAATTCATAAGACACTAATGAACTATTATAAAGCACATAAAATAAGCTTTTTATTTTAATAATCTCTCTTGCCTCTTCCCCTTTAAAGTTTGGAATTTTAAAACTGTGGGAATATGTTTTTTCGGCAATATTGTAAACATCAACAATCATGGAATCACTCTCATTTTGTATCTTACTAAGGATATACAGATAATTTAGATCGTCGAGAAATGCATTAGAATTAGATTCAAAATTTTTTCTATCTGGAATTAATTCATCCCCAACATATCTAAATTCTGGATTTGGAACATCATAAATCAAGTTATAACTATATGCAAATGATGGTGAATTATCAAAAACAAAAATTTTATCATTTGAGAAAGGAATATATATTTCGTAGTTTTGATTTTTGACAAAAAAACCATGATATATCAGCCCCGAAAATTTCACATCATTAAAAATTAATTCGGCATCTACTGTTACTAAATCTCCATCCGACATATTGTATTTTTCAAAACTCATTTTGTAATTCATCTCTTTGTCCCAACCGCCAAGAAGAAATGACTCTCCTACTTTAACAGATCCCCATAGTGAGGTGGCTATTTTTTTATAATAAAGTAAACTGTCATCAAAACTCACTTGTTGAATCGTGTGGTTTTTTTGATCGTAAGTGAAAAAACTTTCTTCCTCAATTTCATACATACTTATGTTCAGATTTTCCGTTGGACCTTCTCCTTTCCTTCCAAAGGTTTTATCAATATTAAAACTTTTTAAATCCATTCTTTCTATCGTTCCATCGTTCCAGTTAACAAAAAACAATTTGTTTTTATGAAACCTCATAAGATCTAATTCTTTGGTGAGTGTGAAACTTTTTTTGACAACTAAGGTTTTTGTGATTTTTCTGTTTTCGTTAAAAATCACAGAACTATTTCTATCTTCTATAAATATATATAATCCAAGAACTAAGAGAATTGTTATAAGACATAAAACCAGAACTTTCTTTGCCATTCTATTTTTTATTTTTGATTGTGTTATAATAATTTTGTTTTTTTCGATAGTGCAGAAAATCGAAATTTTAATGAGAAATGATTTGCAAACGTTTACAGTTTAAAGGGTTATTTGTTATAATTTCTAACAAATAACCCTTCTTAACTACACCAAAATAATTATTATCGATGTGGTCTGGCTGTACTTGCAGCGCATATTCTTTGTCCAGCATCGCAAGAGTGATCCAGTTCAGAATCCATCAAATCACTATTTACAAAACTCATCATAGAAAATGCAGTTAAACACGCAACAAGCAAAAGGAAAAATAATTTTTTCATAATCTAAAATTTAGGGGTTTATAATACTCAAAAATACCCCCCCCTCTGAAATAAACAAATAAAAAGTGTTAAATCTTTGTGGATAAAGCATTTTTAACACAATGACACCTACGAAACCAAGACGAAAAGGCGGTTTCGCGTGTTCAATCTTTGTGCTTTTTTGCCTCAAAAAGGCTGAAATGAATGTAGTTCTCATCCTCAGCGTTGAGGTACTTACGGCCGATGGCTAAGCCCTGTGGTGTGACAAAAACAGGGTTGTGAAAAACCTACTTCAATTATCAAAACTTGCAAAACTTGCAAGATTTGATAATTTATTATTTATCTTTGTCTTATGGCAAATTTTATAGATCGCAAAGAATACTTGAACAAATTGATGTCTTACAAAGACAAAGACCTCATCAAAGTAGTGAGTGGTTTACGGAGATCCGGCAAATCAACTTTGTTGGAATTGTACAGGGAGCTGTTGCTCAAACAAGGAGTTGGCAAACGTCAAATTCAATATTATAATTTTGAGTTGCCTGAAAATTATGTAAATAAAAATTGGGATGATATTTATTTTGAAATAAAGCAAAAGTTGCAAGCGGGCAAACCCAATTATGTTTTTTTGGATGAGGTACAAAATATCCTTCAGTTTGAAAAATTGGTTGACGGTCTTTTTGTGACTGCAAATGTTGATGTTTACATCACGGGTTCAAACGCATTTTTGCTTTCAAGTGAGCTGGCAACATTGTTGAGTGGCCGATACATAGAGATTTCTATTTTACCGTTTTCTTTCAATGAATACTTGACGGCACGAGGCTTTGATACAAGCAACAAATATCTCAACTATGAATCTTTGTTTTTCGATTATGTAAACGAGACATCATTGCCCAAAGGTGTAGAATTACGGGAAGGCGGGTTTGATAAAGTTTACGAATACTTGGAAGCCATTTACACAACCATCATTGAAAAGGACATTACACAACGCCACCAAATAAATGACAAGAGAGCATTTGGCAACATTGTGAAATTTATGGCTTCAAACATTGGAAGTGCCCTTTCTCCAAGCAATATTTCTAAAACATTGAAGCAAGACGGCCAAAGTATTCATCACGCAACGGCAGAGAAATACATAGATTATTTAATAGCGAGTTTTGTATTTTACAAAGTAAATCGCTTTGACTTAAAAGGGAAAAAACAATTGGCAACACAAGAAAAGTATTACTTGGTCGATATGGGTTTGCTAAATGTTTTGGCAGGAAAAGAGCGTACAACAAACAGAGGCCACATATTAGAAAATGTGGTTTATTTAGAACTTTTGCGTAGAGGCAACAAGGTTTGGACAGGCACAAGCCGAAATAGTGAAGTGGATTTTGTATGCAAAAATAAAACAGGTGACATCGAATATTACCAAGTTGCGTGGCAAATGACAAGCGAAAGTACCGTAGAACGCGAGTTTGGGGCATTAGAGAAAATCAATGATAATTACCCAAAATATTTACTTTCAACAGAGGCTTTTACCCAAAACCGTAGCGGTATCATACACTTAAATGTATTCAACTGGCTACTTGGAAAGGCAATTACTTAGGATTCTCATACAAAAAAGAACTAATAAACCGCGTCAAATTTTTGGGTAGTAGGGTTAAAACGCAAGACAAACGGGGCATGGTTGCCAAATGTTTGCTCCGCAAGAGAAATGATGTCGCGGCTGTCTAAAGCTATCCAGTTGATGCTGGAAGTGTTTTTTCTAAAAACTCTTTGAAAAGAGCAGGTGTTTTGGAATAAAACAGCCCCACTGCCAAAGTTCCTTTTTCAAGATGTTTAAATGATTCGTAACAAGTTTTGCAATCCGAATCGGATGTTAGCAGCATATAAAAGGCTTCACCATTTTTAGGTGTAGGTGCAGATGCGTTTTCTAAGGTCTCAAATATCTTTGCGGACAAACTATTATCTGTGGGCTGGCAACATTGCAGCAATAAAGTTGTCATTACTACTGTGAGAAAACACTTTGATTTTCTAAGGTTTTTCATCGGTCAAACGCACTTTGTAGTAAACCGTTTGCCCCTTTTTCTCATCCTCTTCGGTGGGGTTTTTCATAAAATATATGATTCCCTCCTCGTCCATGAGCAAGGCTTTGCCCAAGCTGGTCGGGAAAACGATATCGTCTCTGAGTTTTTTACCCTCGTTATCAAAAACTGTAAGGGCAAACTTGATTTCCGGAGCCTGCTCGAATGGAAAGTTTTTATGCGTTTTTACAAACTCAGTCATATACTCTAGTGAGTAGGGAATCGAGTAAAAAACATAGTTTCTTTCATTGACAATAAAATGACCGTTGAATACACTTCCCATATAGGCTTGCATAAATATCATCGTATTGTCCGGTTTGTCTTTAAAATAAACTTTTAAGGGAGCAAAATATTCAGGGGAAAAAGTGATCTTTTTGCTGATTTCACATTTTTGAAAATCGAGGGTGAATAACAAGGGCTCGACAGCACTTAAAAAAGTAGCCTCCTCTTTTGTTTCAGTGTAATTTACATGAAAGTAATGATTATTACCCAAAAAATAATCGTCGGTATAAACATTACTCCCTTCCGTTGGAAAGTCAAAAAATCTGATTTGTTCGTTGTTTTTCAAATCATGTTTTAAAAAGAGCGTTTGTTTATTTTCGTAAAATGATAATTTGTTTGTGTATCCTTGAGGAAATGTTAAAGCAATCAAAGTAGAATCTTTTAGCGTTACATTTAGAAGCGGAGCATAAGTGTTTTCGTTTATAACAGCATACTTACCTTGAAACTTCCCCGCAAAATTATACTTTAAAACTGCATTTATGTTGCTGACCCAAATGAGTGAGTCACTCAAAAACCCAATATTATAGCCCAATGGCATAGACACTTTTTCTGGACCGTCTCCAAAAACATTTATTTTGGAAAGTTTTTTATTCTTCAAATCATATAAAATTATATCTTGATTTGAAGTGCGGATAAACAAAAGTTTATCCGCTTGTTTGGCTTTTAAAAAAATGTTAGGTTCTTTTATAACGATGGAGTCCACTATTTTAAAATTACTTTCTGAAACTTTTAATTCGATGCTCTTTTTTTTGTCATTACTTATACACGATTCAAACAAAAAAACAAAAGCAAGGAAAAAGTAGAGAATATTTAGCTTCATAAAAAAATTCACTTAATTTAATAACTACTGAATTGAAGCACAACCGTATAAACAAGTAAGATCACCCGAACCGTTGCAGTAAACACCATTCATAGTGGGATCCCAATGAGCTTTTATTGCCTTTGGTAAACATTGAGCCTTAGTGGTTTGAAGTGATGGGAAAAACAGAAAACTTAGAAATAAGATTCCAAAGTTAATTTTACTTAGATTTTTCATAATGATAAATTATTTGAAATTATTATTGAAAACTACAATAATCAAAGATACAGCTAGTCGTACCTCCGTAACAAGATATAACTCCAGTATATGGGTTAAAATCTCCTGGAACTCTAAAAGTTTTTTGGGAGCAACCAGTCGCAAAATTTTGTAAAGGCATACTGAGAAGAACAGTTAATGCTAAAAACACTTTTAATTTTTTCATAATACAAAAATTTAGGGGTTAATAATGAACGAATTTACCCCCCCCTATGAAATAAACAAATGTTTTAAGTTAAATTTATGTTAAATGTTTATTTTACATCGATAAACCGTGAGTTCTGTTAATTTTTGTTCAAGATAAGAAAAAAAAGATAGCTTTGCTTGTCTATGGAAAAACCCGCTTCTTCATTCAGGGTCATTATCATCTTTACCATCTTGGCTGTGTTGGGGGTCTTTTTGTTGCCCAAACTTTCCGTGCGGCTCAATCCCTCGGATGCCGTTGCTTCCTTGCAGGTTTTCTACACTTGGCCGAGTGCATCCCCGGGCGTTTTGGAACGCCAAGTAACCACACCGCTTGAGGCGGGGTTCAACACTGTCAAAGGAATCAAGGACATCCAATCGAGGTCTTCCACGGGTAGTGGAACCATCACCTTGACCTTTGACAAAAACACGGATATTGATATCGCTCGTTTTGAGACGGCAACCATTATCCGGCAACTCTACAAAAAACTACCCGAAGGCATTTCCTATCCTTCCATACGTGTCAACCGCCCCGACGAGGAGGAAGTTCGCGCTTTTTTATCTTTCAGCATCCACGCAGGCCAATCTCCGTTCGAAATTCAAGAGACTCTCAAAAACCAGCTCGAACCTCCGTTAAGTGCTATTGAAAATGTAGATAAAATAGAAATATATGGAGCTAATCCTTTGGAGTATGTACTCACTTACAATGAGCTAACGCTAAAACAATTTGGCATACAAAAGACAGCATTGTTTCAGGCACTTCAAAACTATTTTAACCGCCAAAGCCTCGGTGAGGTAAAATCCAGGAATCAATATATTTTGCTTTCCTTGTTGCCCAAAAAAAAAATAAATTGGCACATACCCGTTGCAACTTTCAACGGAAGAATCGTTTATTTGGACGAACTCACCAAAGTGAGGGAACAAGAGCAAGAAGCCCAAAACTACTACCGCATCAATGGCGAAAATGCCATCACTCTATCCGTATTCGCGACCAAAAACGCCAACACGCTCGTTTTGGCAAAACGCGTGGAAAATGAACTCACAACGCTGTCCAAAAATCTGCCCGAAAGCTACGAAATCACCAAGGTCTATGACAGTACCGAATATCTCAACAGCGAACTGGCAAAAATATATTTTCGCACGGTGCTTTCCGTCCTGATTCTACTTTTGTTTGTGTTGTTGGCAAGCAGCAGTTTTCGCTATCTGATGATTGTCGTCATAAGCCTGTCGGCTAATCTGGGCTTGGCTTTTTTGTGTTATTATATCTTCCGGATAGAAATACAATTGTACTCGCTTGCCGGGATTACCATCTCCTTGGGTCTCATCATTGACAACAGCATAGTGGTGATAGACCATTTGAGAAATCAGGACAACAAAAATGTTTTTGTGGCTATATTGGCATCCACGCTTACCACTATAGGTGCTTTGTCTGTCATCTATTTTTTGGACGAAAAATATCGGTTCAATCTGTTGAGCTTTGCTCAGGTAATCATCATCAACCTCATGGTTTCATTAGCTGTTGCCATGATTCTGATACCTGCTTTGCTGCAAAAAATTCAACTGAAACCACCTGCCAAAATAAGTGTATTCAATAAGTTTTTAGATACTTTACTACAGATGTATGCCTCATTAATTCACGTTTTTATTGAATATAAAAAGTGGTTGATCGTCTTTATTATCATAGTTTTTGGGGTTCCGTTTTTTATGCTACCCAAGAAATTAGATCAAAATAAATATTGGTACGAAAGAGTTTATAACACAACGATAGGGGACGAATTTTTCAGTGAAAATGTTCGCCCCTACATAGATCGTTATCTCGGTGGTACGCTTCGCCTTTTTTCTTATTACGTTTTTGAAAATGCCTATTACGGCAAAAATGAAGAAACAAAACTGATGGTGGAAGCTTCGATGGAAAAAGGTGCAACAGTCCATCAAATGAATGAGGTTTTTCTGGAAATAGAAAATTATTTACATTCCTTTTCGGAAATAAAACAATTTACCACCAATGTGTATTCCGGTGATTATGCCCGTTTGGAAGTTGTTTTTCAAGACAATCAAACACAAACTTCTTTCCCGTTTGCTTTGAAAAACAAACTTATCGTAAAAGCACTCGATTGGGGCGGTCTGTCATGGAATATCTATGGCGTGGGGAATGGGTTTAGTAGCGGCAACGGTGTCAACGACCCCATCAATTTTGCCGTACGGGCAAAGGGTTACAACTATGATGAATTGAACCGGTGGAGCGATACTTTAAAGTCTTTTTTGGAACGACACCCCAGAATTCAAGAGGTTCAAATCAGAGAAAACAGCATGTGGCGTAGAAAGAGAGGCTCAGAATATCATTTCCAATTGGATAAAGAAAAATTAGCATTGGCAGGCGTTTCGCCCATGACTGTATTTAACCAACTTTCGCAAAAATCACTGTCAAAATTTCAAGAAGCAGCCATAACGATCAACGGAAAATACACAGCCGTTCGCGCGATTTCTAATCAGTCCGATGATTTTGATTTATGGAATTTAAATAATTATCAACTCGGAAATTTACGCTCGCCCTACTCACTTCGGGATGTTTCTGTCATTGATAAAGTACCCGAAGACGAGAATATTTACAAGGAAAATCAAGAATACATCCGCCTGATTGATTTTCAATATACCGGTTCGGCAAAGTTTGGCGCTAAATACTTAGACGAGCAGTTGGCGTTATTAAAAACAAAACTTCCTTTGGGATATCAGTTTGAAAGAAAAGACATACAGTACATTTTCGGACAAACGGAAAATCAATCATATTTTTTATTAATTCTATTCATCATCTCCATCATTTATTTCATCACGGCCATTCTTTTTGAAAGCCTGACGCAACCTTTTGCCATAGTGAGCGTAATTCCCATATCCTTCATAGGTGTTTTCCTTGCATTTTACCTCTTTGATTTTAATTTTGACCAAGGCGGCATGGCGAGTTTTGTTTTGCTCAGCGGGATTACCGTCAATGCCTCTATTTTTATTTTAGATCAGTTCAACAAATTAAGAAAATCCCAGCCTCTCTCAGATAAACTAACATTGTACATGATTGCATTCAGACAAAAGATTTTCCCGATTTTGCTTACCGTGCTTTCCACCATTTTAGGGTTCATCCCTTTTGTAATTGGAGGCCAAAATGAAGTTTTTTGGTTTGCTTTGGCAGTTGGGACAATTGGCGGTTTAATTTTCTCTTTAATAGGAATTTTATTCTTTTTGCCCTTGTTTGCTTTGAAGAAGATAAACTAACGCCACTTTGTTGCGCATCAACAACGACAGATTTAACGATTTTATCATCAGCATCAACCAATACATTGTACAGCCTCGTTATGCGTAGTTTGGGATAAAATCGAAACCTTAAATTTTCTGAGCACATCAAATTTTAATCCAAAAACGACAACTTTGAATTGTTTTTTATTCAACGCAATCCAAAAACGAAACACTTATGGCTTTTACGGGTTAATGCTCATAAATAACGCATTCAAATTCTTATATCTTCTGAAAGACAATTTCCAATTTGCCGACACGATTGAATCTGGCAAAACACTGACACTTGCATTTTTATGATTTTTTTTAAATGTTTAACTCCTATACTTGGCAAGAATGTCTAATCTTTTAAGCAAATGTTTGTAGCACTGTAAATTGCCAAATCAATCATTTCTTCCAACGAAAAGATTCCATCAATTTTTTAACATCTTTTGCCAAGTAAGCTGCCGCCGGCAATATGGAATCGTAGTTTGGACGAGCCTCAAAATAAACCGAGCCGACCACAAAATGATTGATGCTGTCTGTTAGGTAGAATTGTGTCTGTGAAGCTGCATTTCCGGCGACTTCATACAACATGCCGAAAACCCGATTTTCGGAATTTACGAACAATTGTTCGGAAATACTTTCAGCTTTGATGACGTGTTTTTGGGTGAAATTCTGCGCATCGCGCAAGAGCGAATCCAAATTGTTGAGCACCGGTTTGTATGAAATAAAAATACTGCCTTTTTGCAGCGGATAGTCAATCCGGATATCGTGGTTTGACTCTTTCACAATCGAAGCCGATTGGTTTTTTTGAAACAAATAGGGTTCTTTGACGTCCAAGGTTCCGTAAACAGCTGCTGGATATTCGAGCGAAAGTAGTGCTTTGGGTTTGGGCAAAACAGCGTCTTTGCAGGCAACCAACGACAACAATATTAAAACGTTTACTACAAATTTCATTGTGAAGGAATGAGCGTAACTTTGATCTGCTTGATTCGCTTTTTGTCTAAGACCTCGACAGTAAATTTAAAACTGTCGAAATGAATAACTTCTCCCTTTTTGGGAAATCTTCCGGATATTTCCAGCAACAATCCCGCCAAGGTTTCCGATTCGCCTTTGGCATTTTCAAAAATTGTTTCATCATCTAAGTCGATGGCTTTATAAAATTCCTGAAGATTGGTCTTGCCTTCAAAAATGTAGTTGTTATCGTCCAATTTAGAATAAATCAAGTCTTCGTCATCAAACTCATCGCTGATGTCGCCTACAATTTGCTCGATGATATCTTCCAACGAAACGATTCCAGAAGTGCCGCCATATTCATCGACCACGATGGCCAAGTGTATTTTTTTTTCTTGAAACTCTTTGAGCAAATCGTCCAATTTTTTGTTTTCGGGAACGAAATAAGGTTGTCTGAGCAGACCTGTCCATTTAAAGTCTTTTTTGTCGATGTGTGGCAACAAATCTTTGGAGTAGAGCACGCCAACCACGGTGTCTAAATTTTCTTTGTAAATCGGGACGCGCGAATATCCGTTCTCGATTATCTGCAATAAAATTTCTGAAAAACTCGCACTTTCGTTGAGCGCAAAAACATCGATACGGGGTTTCATAACCTGTCGCGTATCTGTATTCCCAAAATTGACAATTCCTTGTAATATTTTGTGTTCTTCCTTGGTTGTTTCTTCATTGGAAGTAAGCTCGAGCGCATGTGACAGATGATCGACAGAAAAATTGGAAGATTGTTGCTTGAATTTTTTTTCTACGAAAATTGAAAAAGAACGCATCGGCATGCTGATAGGCGACAAACCGATATTTAACACGTGTATGAGGTCAGCCACTTTCATCGAAAACAAGACCGCGTTTCTCGATGCGTATATTTTGGGCAGAATTTCCCCAAAAAATAAAATTGTAAAAGACACCAAACCAATTTCAAGGATAAATTTCAACCATGGCTCTATATTCGCAAAAATCAAATTAGTGATTTGAACGGAAATTACAACGATGGCTATGTTTATGAAATTATTGACAATCAAGATGGTTGCCAATAACTTTTTGGGGCGTTCCAATAAGTTTTCGATTAAATGCTTTTTTCGTTGTTTTTCAATTTCTTCAATATCTTTTTTGGTCAGTGAAAACAGGGCTATTTCCGATCCGGACGCAAGCCCAGAAGCCATTAGAAGCAAAAGTAGAAGTATGATATTTATCGTCAAATGACCGTTGGTCATACCAATGACAAGAAACGGGAGTTGCGCAGAATCAGGATCCAAGGGCTGGGTTTTGGTTAGACATCAAAAGGGTAAATCGTCGGTTTCGGAATTTTTATCTAATTCCGGCGGTACAATCGGTGGGTTTTCAGTTTGGGCGGGTATTTGTTTTTGCGGAACATTCGCTGTGTTTTTATCTTCTTTTTTGTTGCTCAAAAAAGTAAAATCACTTGCTTGAATTTCTGTACTGTATCGGGTCTGACCATCTTCCGCTTTCCACTGCCGAGTCCTGATGCGTCCTTCTACGTAAATCAAATCGCCTTTGACCAAGTATTTTTGGCAAATTTCAGCCGCTTTATTCCGCACGACAATGTTGTGCCATTCGGTCAGCGTCACACGCTCGCCGTCTTTGTTGGTGTAGGATTCGTTGGTGGCAATCGGAAATCGTCCGAGACAGTTGCCTCCATCAAAATAATGCATCTTCACTTCGTCACCTAAATGACCGATTAACATGACCTTATTGAGTGTTCCACTCATCGTAGTGTTGTTTTGCTTTTTTCAAAGATAGAAAAATACGAAATTAAAATTCAAAGGTATTGATAAATTTTTCAATAGGTACTGGCACCGGATAATTGTGTATGTCAGATATGAATATTTGATTTTCAGATGTCAAATCGGTTTGAACAAGCCAAAAATTTAAGTGCAATTTTTGATGCGTGAGTTGATGTTGCCATGGCTCTTCATTGACCAATCGAATGGAAATATTTTGGTTTTCGAATAATTCATGTGAATTGATTTGCGCCAATGTAGCCGGTTTGTCAATGGTTTCAATAAGCGGAAATTGGTAGAGATGTTTCCAAATATCCTTGTCATTTCTTTTTTCTAAGCAAACTTTTTTTCCGTCTTTAGAAAGTATCACCAAATAGTTAAAATATCTTTTTCGAGTAGCTTTCATTTTCAATTTTACCGGAAGTTTATCAACATTTCCCGTTTGAAAAGCAATGCAATTTGACTGAAAAAGGCAGTTGTTACAATCGGGTTGTTGCGGTTTGCACTGAAGTGACCCAAACTCCATCATGCCTTGATTGAAATCTGCCGGAAAATGAGTTTGCATAATCAATTCATTGGCAAGTTTCGAAAATTCATTTTTCCCCAAAGTTGTGTTGATGGGTGTTTTCAAACCAAAATAGCGCGACAACAATCTGAAAACATTGCCGTCGAGTACAGCCACTTTTTCATCAAAACAAATAGACGCGATGGCTGCGGCGGTGTAATCCCCTATTCCTTTGAGTTTTTTAAGTTCGACGAATGTTTCAGGAAATTTGCCGTTCAACTCATTGGCAACAACCTTAGCGGTATGGTGAAGGTTTCGCGCACGGGAATAGTATCCGAGACCTTGCCAAAGTTTCAACACCTGCTGTTCGGAAGCATCCGCGAGATGCCGAACCGTTGGGAAAACCTCTGTAAAGCGAACAAAATAGGGCAAACCTTGACTGATTCGGGTCTGTTGGAGTATGATTTCCGAGAGCCAAATAGGATAGGGATTTTTGGTTTTACGCCAAGGCAAATCGCGTTTGTGGTCTAAATACCACGCAATCAATTGTTGCGAAAAATGGTTTGTCATATTGCCTTGCAAAACTAATGCATTGATTCATTAAATTTTAATGACTTAACATTTTTCTATTTCTTTTTAATTGTCATATATTTGCAAGCCAAAATTTTAAACTAAATCTTTAAATATTTTTAATAATGACAAAAGCAGATATCGTATCAAAAATTTCTGAAAAGCTTGGTCTCGAAAAGAATGACGTTCAAGCAGTTGTAGAATCGCTCATGCAAGAAGTAAAAACTTCTCTTGAAGAAGGAGAAAATGTTTATTTGAGAGGCTTCGGTAGCTTCATCATCAAAACCAGAGCGGAAAAATTAGGAAGAAACATTTCCAAAAACACCACTGTAAAAATTCCCGCACACAACATCCCGTCTTTCAAACCCGCAAAAATATTTGTAGAAGGTGTGAAAGCAAGCGTAAAAGTAAAGTAATTATTATCAACCCTTAACCTGAGAGAAAATGCCAAGTGGTAAAAAAAGGAAAAGACATAAAGTAGCAACACACAAGCGCAAAAAACGCGCAAGAGCTAATCGTCACAAAAAGAAAAAGTAGTTTATTCTACTTTTTCTTAATCCCCACGTTCTTTGAAAATGAAACTTATCGTGTTTAGAAATTTTCTGTTGCGATAGGCTTCAACAGGTAAAAATCCTGTGTAAATTATTGTTTAATCCATCTGTATAAGAAATTGTATGGATAAAAAACTCCCTTAGAGTGAACAAAGAATTAATCATTAGATCAAGTTCCTCTGAAGTTGATTTTGCCTTGTTAAAAGATGGAAAACTAACAGAATTATACAAAGAGGCAGAGCGAAACAAATTTTCGGTTGGCGACATCATGTTGGCCAAAATCCGGAAACCGGTCCCCGGACTCAATGCTGCTTTTGTGAATGTAGGTTATGAGAAAGATGCCTTTTTGCATTACCATGACTTGGGTCCCAAAATACACTCTTTGTTGAAATTCGTAAAACGTGTAAGCACAGGTAAACTGAGAGATTATGCATTGAAGAATTTTCAGTTTGAACCGGAAATCGACAAAGACGGGAGCATTGCAGATGCCTTGCATCCCAACCAATCGCTGCTGGTGCAAATCGTGAAAGAACCCATCTCTACCAAAGGTCCCCGAATCAGTTCGGAACTATCTTTAGCCGGAAGATATCTGGTGTTGGTTCCTTTTTCCGATCGAATTTCTATTTCACAAAAAATAGAAGATAAAACCGAAAAAAACCGACTCAAAAAATTGATGGAAAGTGTCAAACCAAAAGGATTTGGCGTGATAATTCGCACGGTAGCCGAAGGCAAAAAAATTTCAGAACTCGAGCAAGACTTGCAAACACTCTACAACCGTTGGGTGGCCATGTGCAAGAAAATCCAAAAAGCACCACTCCCCTCAAAAGTTCTCAGCGAACTCAATCGAGCCTCCTCCATTTTGAGAGACTTGTTTGACAACTCGTTTTCAGGTATTTATGTGGATGATGAAACGCTATTCTTGGAAATTAAAGATTATGTGCATCAAATTGCACCCGAAAAAACTTCAATCGTAAAATTGTATCAATCAACTCAACAGCCCATCTTCGAGCATTTTGGCATCGAAAGGCAAATAAAAACTTCGTTTGGCAAAACCATCTCGATGAGCAAAGGTGCTTATCTTGTCATCGAACACACCGAAGCCCTTCACGTCATCGACGTGAACAGCGGCAACCGCTCGAACAAAGCCAAGAACCAAGAAGACACTGCTCTGGAAGTCAACTTGATTGCCGCTACCGAAATAGCGCGTCAACTCAGACTCCGGGATATGGGTGGCATCATCGTCATTGACTTTATAGACATGAATCACGTCGACCACCGCAAAACCTTGTTCGACCACCTTCGTGAAGAAATGAAAGATGACAAAGCCAAACACAAAATACTCCCACCGAGTAAATTTGGTTTGATACAAATTACAAGACAACGCGTTCGTCCGGAAATGAACATAGAAACTTTGGAAGAAAACCCCTCACCAAACGGGCTTGTCGAACCTCCCATCGTTCTCATCGACAAAATTTCGGATCGCATAGAAAAAATTGTTAGGGAAAATAAGCGCGTCACGTTATCAGCTCACCCTTTTATCGCCGCTTACTTAACCAACGGATTTCCATCTATTAGAACCAAATGGTTTCTGGATCACAAAAAATGGGTGAAAATACTTCCCCAAGATGCTTACACGTACTTAGAATACCGTTTCCACGACCAAGACGGAAACATCCTTCAGTAAACTTAAAAGCGACCCCAAAAAGGTCGCTTTTTTTATGCCCTTTTTTTAGTACATTTGCCTATATGATGTCAAAAAAATGTAAGTACGCCATCAAAGCACTCATTGCCTTAGCCGAGCATTATGAGCAAGGAAACTTATTTACAGCCGATATCTCAAAAGCGCAAAACATCCCGAAAAAATTCTTGGAACAAATACTACTCGAACTCAAACACGCCGGCTTTTTAGGCAGTAAACAAGGCTATGGCGGCGGCTATTACATGAAGAAAAATCCGACCGAAATCACCGTGGCAGATATCTATCGGCTCTTTGACGGAAACATCGCGCTACTTCCTTGTGTATCACTTTTGCGTTACGAAAGTTGCGATGATTGCCAAGATGAAGCTGCCTGCACACTCAAAAGAGAGTTCGCCAAAATCCGCGAACAAACCCGCTTGATCATGGTCAACACGACCATCCAATCATTTTTAACACACGAAAAGTAAAAAAAATTGTTTTGATACCCTACTTATTCGATAGTATTTATATATTTGCAGCAAAATAAGAATGTGAAGTCGAAATTTATTTTTGGTTTAAAATTTTTCAATCGTATGTGCTGTTGTATATGCCCTCGGGCATTTACAGTTTCTCTTTGAAGGAATGATTTGCTTTTCAAATCACCTTCGTCTGCTTGAAAAATAAAACTATTGACTTTTAAATTCAAAAAATGTTATTAAAAATAAAATCTATCTCAACACTTTTGGTGTTTTTCATAGTCTTTTCAGCTTTAGCACAAGAAAAAAACCAAGAACTGCTCAACCTCTTGTTAAAAAAAGGGATCATTACTCAAACAGAAGCCGATTCGCTGTTGAAAGAAAACAATAAATTTGTTTCTAAAAGTTCCGGTGATAAAGAATTTAGCCTTGCGTTAGAATTCAGACCCAGAACCGAATACAGAAACGGATACAGAAGAATTCGAACGGCAGACACCGAAGCTGCTTTTTTTACGGATCAACGAAGTCGGCTGTACTTGAACTTTAAGATGAAAAATTTTATTTTCCATACTTCCATTCAAGACATACGTGTTTGGGGCGAGCAAGACCCACGCTCAACCGATGGAAGTCTTCAAATTTTTGAAGCCTATGTAGAACCAACCATTGCCAAAAATCTCAGTGTTCGTGTAGGAAGACAAAAAATCATGTATGACAATCAGCGTTTGTTTGCACAAAATAACTGGCGACAAAATGGCGGTGCACACGATGCCGTCAGGCTCATCTACAAAAGCAAAAAACTGGAAGGAGACTTGATTGCCGCTTTTAATCAAGAAAAAGGTGCGCAAAACCGGTTTTTTGAAATTGATTTTTCACCTGAAGGATTCAACAGTTACAAATATTTATTTGTCAATTTTCTCAAATACAATCCAACGGATAAGTTAACACTCACCGGAATTAATGTGGCTGACGGTTTTCAAGACCCTGTAAACACCAAAACCAATCATACAAGATTCACAAGTGGCGGACGAATTGAATATACCAAAGGTGATTTTTATTACACCTTAGCCGGATACTTTCAGTACGGGCGTACTCCGGTTGGACAGCGTTTAAGCGCTTTCTATTTTCAGCCGGAAATAAAATACACCCCTACAAAACACTGGACTTTTAGATTGGGTGCGGAAATTTTCAGTGGAGACAACGATGAAAAATCAAACGCAACATCCAAATCCTTTGACCCGTTATATGGCGTTAATCATAGATTCCTGGGATCTATGGACTTTTTCACCCAATTTCCAAATGACCTGAACAATGCGGGATTGATTGCGCCCTATTTATTCAACTTTTATAAGGTCAATGAAAAACTAACACTTCGTTCGGATTATCATCTTTTCTACTCGTCTAATAATTTCATTCCGACAGGAGAAACCAAAACACAAAATAAATTTTTAGGTTTTGAAAACGATTTGTTGATTCGTTTTAATCCCAATAAATACACTGAAATAGATTTGGGATATTCCTATGCATTCATCACCAAATCTATGGAGCGAATACAAAATAGAATATCTCCCAATGCTTACCAAGATTGGGCTTTTGTAATGGTTACTTTCAAACCCGAATTGTTCAATTGGAAAAATTAATTTTTAAAATTAAAAACATGAAACTCTTAAAAAATATATCGTTAGCTATCCTCTTTTTGCTACTTATAAACGCCTGCAACAACCCAAAAAAATCAGACAAAAATTCAACAGAAAAAATTGAAGGAAAAATAACCCTTTCCGGCGCGTTTGCACTCTATCCGTTGGCAAACGTATGGGCAGAAGAATTCAGAAAAGAATACCCGGATGTCAAATTTAACATCTCTGCCGGTGGTGCCGGAAAAGGCATGGCCGATGTGCTGGCAGGTGCTTCCGATTTAGCCTTGTATTCCAAAGACATCAGCCCGGTTGAAGTCGAACAAGGTGCCTATGGTTTTGCAGTGACCAAAGATGCGGTTATACCGACCATCAGCAGTCAGAATCCCGTAATCAATCAAATTAAAAAAGAAGGCTTGAAGCAAGAAACTTTGGCTATCTATTTCTTGAAGAACGGTAAAAAATATTGGAAAAACACCAAAAACGAAGTGAATGTTTATACCCGTTCAGACGCTTCCGGCGCAGCAGAAGTATGGGTGAAATACTTGGGCGGAAAAGCCCAAGAAGAACTCAAAGGTATCGCGGTTTTTGGCGATCCGGGTTTGGCCGAAGCCATCAAAAACGATGCGAAAGGAATCGGATTTAACAACGTCATTTATGTGTATGATGTGAATTCCGGAGAAAAATATCCGGGTGTGGATGTTGCCCCGATTGACATCAACGGAAATGGCACAATTGATCCGGATGAAGATTTTTACCACAATTTAGGTGAAATCACCAAAGCCATCGCCGACGGCAGATATCCGTCGCCTCCGGCTCGCGAATTGTTTTTGGTATCGAAAGGCAAACCCCAATCTATCGTTGTAAAAACCTTTTTGCATTGGGTACTCACCAAAGGACAAGCTTTTGTCGTGCCGAATGGGTATATCCTTCTTGATGAATCAAAAATAGCCGCTGAAATTAAAAAACTGTAGCATGTCTATTGCCCTGCGAAAACCAATCGAAATTTTCAGAAAAACATGGATGCAAATCGCCTTGTTCATCATTTTGATATTGCCATTTGCCATCGGTTTCTCACTGTTTTACAAGGCTCTGCCACTGCTAAATCCCGCCAATTTTGGCAAAATATTCTTAGGCTCGGTTTGGTCGCCTTCGCAGGGCAATTTCGGTTTGTTTCCCTTCATCAGCAGCTCGGTCATCATCGCCGCAATCGGACTTACCATCATGATTCCAGTCTGTCTGTCCTCCGCGATTTACATCACCCAATTTGCGCCGCGATGGGTTTCCAGAATTTTAAGAGCCGCCATCGATATTTTGGCGGGCATGCCTTCCGTCATTTTCGGATTGTGGGGCGTCATTACCATAGTTCCCATCGTAGCGAACTGGGCCAAACAACAAGGTGCTGATAACCCGACCGGTTATTCAATATTGGCAGCAGGCATCGTGGTTTCCGTTTCGGTGATGCCGTATGTGCTCAATATGTTGCTTGAATTGTTTGAATCGGTTACTTCCGAACTCAAAGAAACGGCACTTTCGCTGGGTGCAAGCCATTGGCAAGCCATCAAAGACGTGTTTCTCAAAAAACTCAAACCCGGCATCATCGCCTCCTTTACCTTAGGCATGAGCAAGTCGTTTGGTGAAACCATCGCCGTGCTGATGGTCGTGGGAAATGTGGTACAAGTACCCGGAAGCATTTTTGATGCAGGTTATCCGCTACCGGCTTTGTTGGCAAACAACTATGGCGAAATGATGTCAATTCCGATGTACGATGCCGCGTTGATGCTATCGGCCTTGGTACTGTTGTTAATCGTGGTGTTTTTTAATTACC
Source organism: Flavobacteriaceae bacterium (assembly GCA_034367065.1). GTDB lineage: Bacteria > Bacteroidota > Bacteroidia > Flavobacteriales > Flavobacteriaceae > UM-FILTER-40-17. The sequence continues at coordinate 16,219 of JAXMLV010000069.1, read as the reverse complement.
TGTCACACAAAGTAATCCGGCATTATCAGGCAAAAGCATGATTGAAAATTATAAAAAAAATCAATCCCATGAACAATAGCAAAATCAAAACAACTGTTTGGGCGTTCCCCCAACCAAGTCTATTTCATAGCCTTGTTGGGGTCGGGCTATCCGTTCCAATCTTTTTTGGACAGAAAAAGTCCAAAAAAGGATTTCCACTGCTATCCCTAACGCAAAACTTATCTTTTACTTCAACCACTGACAAACTGATTGTTAACAAATAAAAACAAATATCATGGCACATCTACGATTGGGCGACCTCGCCCCCGATTTCGAAGCAACAACCACCCAAGGTACGATTCGTTTCCACGAATGGCTCGGCAACGCTTGGGGCGTTTTGTTTTCACATCCGGCCGATTTCACCCCTGTTTGCACCACTGAGTTGGGCACCGTCGCCAAATTCAAAACCGAGTTTGACAAACGCAACGTGAAAGTAATTGCGCTGAGTGTTGACCCGCTTTCAGACCACAAAAACTGGATCAAAGACATTGAAGAAACCCAAGAAACAACGGTCAATTTCCCCATCATTGCCGATGAAAACAAAAATGTGGCTTCGCTGTATGACATGATTCATCCAAATTCATTGGAAAAAGCAACCGTTCGCTCGGTCTTTGTCATCGGCCCGGACAAAAAAATCAAACTCACACTCACCTACCCGGCTTCTACCGGACGCAATTTTTATGAACTCATCCGCGTGATTGACAGTTTGCAACTGACCGCAAATCATCAGTTGGCAACGCCGGCCAATTGGGAAAAAGGAGAAGATGTGGTCATTGTTCCTTCCGTGAGCGACGAAGAAGCAAACAAACGTTTCCCCGGATTTAAAAAAGTGAAACCTTATTTACGCTTGACAAAAGCACCGGAAACAACGTAAGCGAATTTTACAATGCTTTTTGCTGTTAGCCTACAGCTGTTGGCTGCGACTATTATTTAATTGCTAAAAATCTGATGAATCATTTTGTATCCCAAGCATCGAGACTGAATTTATTAATGGGAGTATCACATAGTTCACAAAGAGGTTTCGACTGCGCTCAACCTGACAATGATTTTCAAGAATTTGACAAGGACTAATTGACTAACCCATTAATATTATAGAATCACAAATAGCATGCAAGTGAATAAATATCAAACCGAAAAAATTGTCAAAATTGCCTTAGGCATCGTCACTTTGCTGATTGTGGTGGTTTTGTTCAGTATCATTGCCGGAATTTTCATCAAAGGCATACCGGCACTCACTTGGGACATCGTCAGTCAGGTGCCGAAAGGCGGTTATTATTTTGGCAAAGAAGGGGGTATTTTGAATGCCATCATCGGATCTTTGTACCTCGCCATTGGAGCCTCTTTGATTGCCTGCATCATCAGCATACCTGTCGCCTTATTTATTCACACCTATTTGTTTTCTTTCCCGAAAATTCAGAAAAGAATCCGCTTGTGGTTGGATGTATTGTGGGGTGTACCACCGATTGTTTACGGCGCATTCGGTTTCAACCTGATGTTGTTTATGGGTTGGCCAACTTCCCTCTTGGCAGCCATCATCACGGTTTCGTTACTCATCAGTCCGGTCATGATACGGGCTATGGATGAAACCTTGCAACACGTTTCCAACGATTTGTTTGAATCGGCCTTGTCGTTGGGTTTTTACAAAGGTGAAATCGGGTTTCGGTTTATGTTTAAACAAGCTATTCCGGGCATCACCACCGCCTTTTTGATGGCGTTGGGCAAAGGCATCGGCGACACGGCTTCGGTACTTTTTACAGCCGGATATACCGATTACATTCCAGAGAGCCTGACCGAACCTGCTGCAACTTTACCTTTGGCTGTTTTCTTCCAACTCAGCTCACCCATACCCGAAGTAAAAGCACGTGCCTATGCGGCAGCCGCCGTATTGACCATCATCATTTTGGTGATCAGCATTTCATCTCGAATCATCAGTAAAAAACTGTCTAAAAATCGCACTGCATGAGTACAAAAACAGTAGATTTAGCATCCGATACACAAATAAATTCGCGCAAAATCATGGTTAAAAAAAGTCCAAAATCTATTTTACGCGTGCAGTCGCTCAATCTTTGGCACGGCAAGCAGCAAACGCTCAAAAACATCAATTTGGATATACCGGAAAAAGGCATCACGGTGCTGTTAGGTCCTTCAGGTTGCGGGAAAACGACCTTGCTCAAAACGTTCAATCGGCTGACCGATATCTATCCGGACATTCGAACCGAGGGAGCTGTGCTGTTTGAAGGTCAAGATATATTGAATAAAAAAATAGACGTTTACAGCCTGCGCCAGCAAATGGGTTTGCTTTCACAGCGTCCGCATCCACTACCGGGAAGTATCGCAGACAATATACGATATGCCCTAAAACTCAAAGGCATTTCCAACAAAACCGAACAAGATCACCGCATCGAATTTTTCTTGAAAAAAGTGGCACTCTGGGAAGAAGTGAAAGACCGACTCAAGAGTTCTGCGAGCAGTTTATCCATCGGCCAGCAACAACGGCTCTGCTTGGCAAGAGGATTGGCCATCGAACCCAAAGTGATTTTAGCTGATGAACCTACTTCTGCACTCGACCCGATTTCGAGCCGGAAAATTGAAGAACAGTTCAAAGAATTAAGCCAAGAATACTCGATTGTACTGGTCACACACATTTTGCGTCAGGCCAAGCGATTGGCAGACCACGTGGTGTTTATGTATTTTGGGGAAATCATCGAGCAAGGTTCGCCGTCAGAACTCTTTGACAATCCCCAAACGGAGACCCTTAAAGAGTATCTGTTTGTGGGTCATTAAAACACGATTTTTTTGGTCAATTTTTCGCCGTTTTCCAATTCGATTTTTGCAATCAAAATTTGATTTGATTTTTGTAGAGGGATGGTTAATACCGTTTGAATCACTTTCTCTTTTTGGTATAATAATCTTCCGGTCTGGTCATATATAGCAACTGTTTTGAGTGATTCTTTTGCTGATTTTACGGTCAATCGTTCGTTTGAAGAAGTAATCTGAACCATAGACTCATCAGCTGCAATAAAATTTTTAGTATTCACTGTATTGTTGGTAAAACGAATGACAAACCGATCGGTGAATGTGCCTATACTTGAAGTAAAGTTATAACTTGAACTTTTTAAATCATGAATCTGTCCGGTCAGTTTATCTTCCAGAAAAACATTTTGATTGAGGAACAAGCCATCTAAATCTGCAATTGAAATATTGAATTCGCTCGATATACTTGATTTGTATCCCAATCTGATAACATCCGCATCCTCAAAAGGAGTTCCAAATGCCTGAATGGCCAACCATTGATCCTGCAATAAGCTGAAAAAAGAAATTACATTTTCAAAACCTTCCAAAAAAAGTGCATCATACAAACTGTCAAATCCATCGGTTGCCCCATCGGCATAACCCGTTAAAGTTTGGCTGAATGCACCTTGGCTGTTGGTCAGGTTGAGCCACAACCTGCTTCTTGTAGAGGTTGTTGCCTGCGTAGTTGCTGTTCCAAAGTTTACCTCTTTCTTAGATGTATTGGCAGCAAAAAACTGGCTGTTTTGACCTGTTTCAGAGATCCGCATAGCGTTGTTGTAAGTCAGGTTGGCACTTGTTCCAAGTCCGTCTTTTAAACTGACAAAAAATCCTTGCCCTGCCGTAATCTTCCCATTTGGTTTTTCACCGCCACTCGTTCCTACCCCGCCCAACAAAGTATAAACGGCATAATCATTTGAATTGTAAATATTGTTGAAAAGAGGCGTGTTGTGTGTCCAAAAATAGAGTGAACCTTCTAAAACGGCTGAATTTTCCAAAATAAACTTATCTGCATCTAAAGCAGAGGGATATGGATTACCAACCAATGCGAAATTACCAACATTTGCAGCAGACAACGGAATAGTCAAGTTTACAACTCCATTTTTAGGCGTTCCAATAAACATAGCTGAATAGACACTCGCAACTGTTGTACTGAAAGATTGCGGTGATCGGATGATGTAACCTTTCCCAGGTAGCATAACCGTTGCCCCGTTTGACTCCAATTTCCAATCTTGTATGGCTGAATCAAAAGAAAAATATTTGTCACTGAGCGTGTTAGGCGAAAGATTGAAAAGTGTTAGTCCCGCAACAGGGGAAGACCAATAGGTAAAATCGAATTTAGTAACCGGCGATGTGTTCCGTTTATAGATGATGTTTCCGGTGTTTACAGCCAAGTCGTTAACTTGAACCAAGCTTGCGCTGTTCTCAAAAGTTAAAGTGCCACCTTGCACATTAAGCGAATTGGTAATCGATAAAACATGATTGGCATTTATCAAAACATTACCGGAATTTACGGTTGCATTACAGGCATTTATACCAGAAGTAGAGAATAAATTCCCTTGGAAAACAACATTTTTTTGACCATCAGGCAAGCCGTTTGACCAAGAAGAACCATTCCAGGTCGTGACAGGAAGCGGAACAATCTGGAAATTTGTCTGCGGAGAAACACAACCCGCCGAATTTTTAACCGTTATGCTGTAATTTCCAATTGGTAATGAATTAAAAGTACCCGTAGTGTTGGAATAATCTACTCCGTTTATACTGTAACTCAACCCCGCTCCCGTTGGTGATGAAACTTGAATGGAACCTGTTAAAATACTGCACGAAGGTTGAGTTATAGCTATGTTGGGAGTAGCAGGGGCTGGCATTACAACTGCTTCAATACCCACGCGAGCCGTTGTGAAATTGATGCTGCTGTAATATGCTTCTACATAATAATATTTGCTGGAAAATATAGTAGGTGTGGTATAAGTGCTTCCTGTGAACAATAAATTGCCACCGCTTGGCGCATCATACCAACGAACCGTTGCGCCATTGCTTGGTGCAGGATTGGCTGTCATGGCAAAACTTCCGGATTCACAAACAGGTGCCGAAACCGTAACATCCACCACATTGAACCCACCCTGATTTAAAATTTCTTCAAAACTAAAGATGGCACCGCCACCGCCATTGCAACTGGCTATCAATTGCGTTCCGATGTATATTCTTTCAGAGGCATTGCACGAGCCTCCAACAAGGACAGTCCCTTCCTCAAACGAAATGGACGATCCGGCGGCTAAGGTCAATCGGTTGTTGCCTGATGTGAAATCAAATCCCGCCTGGCTTTTTACAATCAGTTGTATCGGCCCCAAACAGGTCAAATCTAAAGCTGCATTCATGTTTATTATTGCTGGATTGACTCCATCTCCAATAGTCAAACTTCCGCTGCAACTCACAAGTGGCGCGGTGCCACATGCCAACGTGCTTGCATTCGTACTTGTTGTGATTGAACATTGTGCGGAAACTTGCAAAGTGCAAATCGACGAAAAGAAAATCACGATAAAGATTGTCAAAACACTGCGCAAGAATTCTTTTGTTTTTAAACCTTTACTTGATGGTACAGATGGATTCATGATGAAGAAATTTAGCAATTGTTAAATAGAAGCGGATAATTTAAAAAATCAAAATATGCCAATAGAAACCAAACACTTTTAAAAAAGTGTTTAACATTCTCAATAACCATCCTAAATTTGGGTTTCAAGTTTTTAAATGCAGCCGCCGAAGATGGGACACTATCGAACAGTCAATGATGTTTTTAGGTTGTTTTCCTGTGCATGCACACCGGAATTTCCTAATTCATCTTAAATTAAAAACTTTCTGAGACAAAGGTAAACACAAAAAACTATTACTTTGACAAACAGTAAGTTGTGGATAGCAACAATTGGTCGATGAATTTTAACACTTCATCGAAAAGTACAGAAAAATGACTTTCAGAAGGGGGTTTAACGTCTCTTTGTGCTTTACAAAAAATGGAAATGTTATGTCCTAAAACACGATTTTTTTGGTCAATTTTTCGCCGTTTTCCATTTCGATTTTTGCAATCAAAATTTGATTTGATTTTTGAATCGGTAAAATCAGTTCATTTTGAACTACATTGGTTTGGTTAAACAGCATTCGTCCGCTGATGTCATAAACCGCAACAGCCAGAATAGATTCGTTGACTGATTTGATGGTCAGTTGATTTCCGGTTGAAAAAATCTGAACTGCTGATTCGTTTGTAACAAAATCGTCCGTGCTCAAAGTTTTATTTGGGAAGCTTATCACAAATCGATCGTTGAAAGTACCTTTTCCCGTTGTAAAAGTGTAATCTGCTTCTTTGAGAAGTTGTGTTGTACCCGTCAATTTATCTTCCAAGACTACCTCTTGATCCCCAAACAAGCCATCCAAATCGGCAATAGAAATGGTGAAAGTCCCAACAATGGTTGATTTATAACCCAATGGGATTATGTCTTTGTTGTCAAAAGGCATTGCTTTGGCCTGTATGGAAAGCCACTGGTCTTGCAATAAACTGTAAAACGAAATCACATTTTCGAAACCATCCAAAAACAATCCGTCGAGCAGGCGGTCGTACTCGTTGGTAGCCGCATCGGCATAGCCAATCAAGGTTTGGCTAAACGCGCCTTGATCATTGGTCAAGTTAAGCCACAACCTGCTTTTCGAATTGGCCTGAGTTGAAACAGCTGTTGTCGCCGCAGGAAGTTCAACTTCGGCACGCGATTGGTTGGCGGCAAAAAACTGCGCATTTTGATTGGCGGTGGCGACCCGCATGCTGTTGTTGAAAACAAGATTTGCACTGGTGCCAAGCCCATCGTTTAAATCTACAAAAAAGCCTTGCCCGGATGCAATTTTCCCGCTTGGAACCGGGTTTCCGCTCGTGCCAACACCGCCCATCAGCGTATAAACGGCGTAATCGTTGGCGTTGTAAATATTATTTGAAATCGGCGTGTTGTGTGTCCAGAAATAAAGTGCGCCATTCAACACAGTGGCATTCGCGTTGATAAATGCATCGGCATCAACGGCAGAAGGATAGGGATTGCCTATCAAGGCGAAATTTCCGGTTGTTGCTGCATTCAAAGGAATATTGACATTGATAACACCATTGTTTGGTGAACCTACAAAAGTTGCGTTGAAAACGCTTGCTACTGTGGTGCTGAACGATTGTGGCGAACGAATGAGGTATCCGACGCCGGGGGTCATGGCAGCTGAGCCGTTCACCTCAGTTTTCCAATTCTGAATGGCTGTGTTGTATGAAAAATATTTATCCCCGAGCGTGTTAGGCGATGTGTTGAGAAGGGTTTGCCCGGAAACCGGTGACGACCAGTAGGTGAAATCAAATCTGGTAACCGGAGTGGTGTTTCGCTTGACGGTTATGTTTCCGATATTGACCGCATCGTCCTTCACTTGTACCAAACTTCCGGAGTCTTCAATGATAACGTATCCGGTGGGTTTTGAATCGATGCCGTTTTTAACTTTGACGGTGGTATTTGGAGAAACGGTGAGTGTATGTCCGCCATTGATGACCAACTCGCAGGCTTCAAACGAGCCGTTGGCCGCGGTGTCATAATCTGCATTGATGACTACCTTATTGTTTAGCGTAGGTGCACCATTGTTCCAAGATGATGAAGTCCAAGTAGTGGTGTTTCCACATTTTTGAACGGACCCGGTGATTTTTAGGGTGTTGGAATTAATCAGCCATTCCCTGCCCGTCGCCGTGCTTTGACTATCAAATCCGTAAAATCGAATGTAGATTTTTTGGCCATCTAACAAAGTAAGATTTATTGGAATGTTCTCAGATTTACCATTCGGATCCGTCAATTGGTTAGTAACTAAATCCGTAAAAGTTGAGAAGTTGATGTCTAATGAGTATCGAATTGTGTAATTACGAGGACCCCTCCGATTTCCCCCTATTGTTCTGTCAATTCTCGTGTGGGTAAATATGAGATTGTTGATGAATAAACTTTCCCCAACGGAAGGTGTGAACGAAATTTGCAAAAATTGATTTATGTCTAAATTGTTTGCAGTTGTCCAACCTTCAGCTCTGACTCCGAGCCCAGCCACATCAATAGAAGCATTTATTAAACCTCGCATCATCGGGTCAGCATTTATCTCAGGTACTAAGTTCACCGGATTGGCATCGTTGGTCAAAGCCCAAGAGGCCAAATCCACCTGAGCTTGGCTGAAAGAAAAAGAAAGTAGAAAAAAGAACGTTAGTTTCTTGAAAGACTGTAAAAAAGTAAATTTGGGCATGGGCATCAATTTTAAATGGCCGCTCATTTTACGTATTTTACTGAGCGGTGTTTTTTTAATGCCTCAAAGATAGTTTTTAACCCCTAATTAATTGAACAATACAGGGTTGCCGCCGATACCGTTCATCGATTTTATCGAGCACTTTATCGAAAATATTGTTAATGTTTTGGGCTCTGCGAAAAATTCCCTAAAATTTCAATGAAATTCCGCCCAAAACATGGATGCCTGCTTGTGGGTAAAATCCGGAGAAAAAACCGGTTTCCGTGCCGCTCGGTTTGCCGGGATTTTCGAAGTCGAATGTGCCCCAAAATCCGTTGGAAACATATTTTCTGTCAAAGATATTGTTGACCAAAAAAGTGAAGGTGATGTCTTTGAAAAACGCCCATTCTCCCAAACTGTATCGCACGGACAAATCATTGACAAAATAACTGTCTAATTTGGAAGATGAAATGTCCAAATTGCCCATGTATTGCTCATCTACATATTTTGACAACAAACTGATTTCCAGGTTGGGCAGGGGTAAAAAAGTAATCGTATTGTTCAGCACAATTTCCGGCGAAAAGGGCAAATGGGTCGTTCCTAAATCGATGGTTTCACCATCCAGCGAAGCCTTGAAATTTCTGTTTTTGTTGGTGCTGAATGCTGCATTTGGCGACCAAATCCATTGGTTGCTCAACAGAAACGTTGCCTCTGCCTCGACCCCAAGCCGATAGCTTTCGCCACTGTTTTGCCGGATGGGGTTGCCTACATCATCCAAAGCTCCGGTGAGAACGAGTTGGTTGCTGTAATCCATCCAATACACATTGAGGTTGATGGCTTTTTTGGCATCTTTGTACCGCCAGCCGGCTTCGTAATCGTCGAGCGATTCGGGTTCGGGATTGCCGTTTTCAAAGTCGGTACGGTTGGGCTCGCGGTGCGCTTTGGCATAGGATGCGTACAAATTGTTTTGTTTATTCAACTGATAGGTCAACCCGCCTTTCGGATTGAAAAAGGTGAAAAATTCTTTGGTGCCCAAATCGACAAAACCCAAATCTTCTCCCCGGATGGAATAATCGATATACCGCAGTTGTAAATCACCGTAAAGCGATAGTTTTTCGGTTAATTGATAATTTGCTTTCGCATAGATGTTTGCATCGGTTTTGTTGCCTGTGTTAAAATACAATTCCTGCCCGGGTTTGCTTCCGCCGAATTGGGCAAAAACCAATTTGCCAAAATGCTCGCCATCATACCGATTCCAAGCGCCGCCCAAATCGAATTCAATCGGGTTGGATTTGTATTTTAGTGAAAAAGTGGATCCGTAAAAATCGTTGTCCAACCATTGTCGTTGCACCAAATCGGTCGAGTTGACCAAATTTCCATCCACCAAAACCGGTGTAAACCCGTAGGTGTCAAAGTCCGCATCTTCTTTGTATTCTTCAAAAAATCCGCGACCAAACGTGTAGTGTATTGCCAAGTTTGCAGACCAATTTTCATCCAACTGGCGATAGATATGCAACTGATAATTATCTTGTTTGTAATCGTCCACCTGATTTTCATAGAAAAAGATGTTTCCCTCGTCATCCGAATACATCCCGGCGGGATTGAACCTTCTGTTGGTTTTCAAGGTTTCTTTGTCGATACCGAACCAAGCCTGATAGGTCACTTCCGACCCGCCGAAAGCAATCGCTTTGATTTGGGTTTTGTCATCGAAATAAGCAGCAGATAAATAATAGGATTTCAAATCGGAAGTAGCCCGGTCGATGTAGCCGTTTGATTTGATGACTGAACCTCTGCCGTTAAATTCAAAGTGATCGTTGAGGATGCCGGTACTGAATTTGGCAGTTGCTTTCCGGGTATCGAAGGAGCCGAACGAACCGGACACTTCAGCGGACGGTTTTGGGCTGACCGCTTCGGAAAGGAAGTTGATACTCGCGCCAAAAGCTCCCGCACCGTTGGTGGAAGTACCCACGCCGCGCTGGATTTGAACATTCTCAACAGAGGAAACAAAATCGGGGATGTCCACCCAAAAAGTAGCCTGCGATTCGGCATCGTTGTACGGAACGCCATTGATGGTGACGTTGACACGCGTGGCATCCGAGCCGCGGACGCGCAAGCCCGTGTAGCCCACGCCCGAGCCGTTGTCGCTGGTGCTGACTACCGCGGTTTGGTTGTTCAGCAAAATGGGGATGTCTTGCCCGAGGTTGCGTTTCCCTAACGCTTCTTTGCCGATGTTGATAAATGTCATCGGGTCTTTGCTGCCAGCACGCGTGGACGAAACCATGACCTCCTGAAGTTCAATATCGATATTTTCGAAGACGATATTTAAAATCAAATCTTCATTAATGACAATGGTTTCTGTTTTTCTATTTCCTAAATAACTGATGACAAGGCTGTAACTTCCTTGCGGCAACTGCAATGCAAAATACCCGTTTTCATCGGTGAAGGTCGCATAAGCCGTTTTTTGGACGAAAATGTTGGCATTGACTAAAGGTTTGAGATTTTCATCGAGAACCGTACCCGATAGTTTGAAATTTTGTGCATCGGCGATGCTGACAAAGCAAGTAAAAAAAAGTAAGCAGCTTAAAACCAAAAGGTTTTGGAAACTGAGGCTAAACCTCACAGGTTTTAAAAACCTGTGAGGTTTGGTAAATGTGGAATAAAAGATTTTCATCCGTAAAAAAATTTTTACGAATAAAAGGGGTCATTATTCTATGGTTAATGTTATGTTTTTTGTCCGTATCGATTCGGACTTGTTTTCCTTGGCAGCATTACCTGCCCAGGTTCGATGGGTATAATCTCAGCTTAGACCGACCTAGTCGAGTTCAGCACCCCTTTGAGACGGGGCAAAGATACAAGTGTTTTGATTTTTTAGCAATAAATATTCTAAATTTTTGTTTGCCATAAAGTTTCTTTACATTTAAACATGCAATTGTCTCGGTTTCAAATCACGCTTAAAGTACTGTTCGGCTATGTCGCATTGGCTGTTTTGGCCATCGCGGCGGGTTGGTATTTATACGGCGAAATCGCGCGGTATTTGTCTTTGCAAAGGGAATCTTTGTCTAACCAGAACAAGGTTTTCAGAGTGAGCGATTTGCTGTCTGAGCTTTACCAAAACGAAAGTTATGCGCGGGTGGCTGTTCGATCAGAATCGCCTGAATATTTTGAAATTTTCCTGATTCGCAACGAAAAATTGATTGAAAAAATCGATTCACTGAAAAAAATAATTCCCGATGCCAAGCAAGCCACCCTTATTGACAGCACCAAAATCTTACTCCAAAAAAAAGCGGACAACTACCGCGAATTACGCGACATCTTCACAAACAACAATACCGATGCTTATTTGAAAACTGCCATCGAAAAACTATCGAACATCGAAACAGCTTTGGGTAAGGTAAACTTAGAAGATTTCCGCAAAAACCCCGAGAAATTATCGCCTCGCGAACGAGCACTGATGAGCGAGATCGTGAATTTGCTAAACAAAAACCGCCCGATAAAAGAAACCCGCAAACTCGATGAGGAAACCATCGATTCCATCGTGGTAACTACCAAACAACTGCTGTCAAAAGTAAAAGCCGATGCGGCAACTCAACAAAAAATTATCGCCGGAACAGAAAATGTGCTTTGGGAGAACGACAACATCATCTCGCAACAAATCCGGCAAATTCTGACAAACATCGAGTTGGAGGTGTATGAAAACTATACGCAATTGGCGCAAGAGCGAGACCATTTGCTCAAACGAAACTCGACCTTGCTGCTGCTGACTGCGATAGCAGGTGTTTTGATTGCTTTGTTGTTTTCAATGCTGATTTTAAATGATTTTTTTCGCAGTCAAAAATTGCGAAAAGAGCTTGAAAAAGCAAACGAACTGACTTCCTCGCTGCTTCGAAACCGCGAACAATTGCTTTCGACTGTCAGCCACGATTTGCGTTCGCCACTGAGTAGTTTGCTCGGCTATACCGCCATGATAAAACAAACTTCGTTGGACAAAAAACAATTGTATTATTTGGAAAACATCGATCAATCGGCTCAATACGTAAACAAATTATCCAACGATTTGCTCGATTTTGCCAAGTTGGAAGGCCAAAAAATTAAAATTGAACATCGGGTTTTCGTGCTGAGAAATACCATCGAAGAAGTGGTCAATCTTTTCAGGAATTCTTTGGATGAAAAATCGATTAATCTTACAATTGAATTTGACCAAGCGTTGAAAGACCCTTTAATCGGCGATCCATTCCGAATCAAACAAATATTGACTAATTTGTTGGGCAACGCGAGTAAATTTACCGAAAGTGGCTCCATCAAAGTGAAAACAAAAATCGTCGATAAATTCAAAAACCTTCGAAAAGTTGCCATCTCCATCCAAGACACCGGCATCGGGATTGAACAAGAAAAGCAGTCAGAAATTTTCAAAGAATTTACGCAGGCTTCCGATTCGATTGAAAGAAAATTTGGCGGCGCAGGTTTGGGATTGGCTATATCCAAACGATTGGCAGCGTTGATGGGCGGAAGCCTGACATTGGAAAGTTCGCCAAACAAAGGAAGTACATTCACTTTGATTCTTCCATTGGAAGTTTCCGCGATTCAAAAAAATGAAATGATTGCTGCACCAAAACCGGGCGAATTTTTAAAAGTAGTCGTTGCGGATGATGACCCTTCTATTTTAAAATTGATTGAAGAAATTCTGAATCAATATCAGGTTGAAGTTCGCGGTTTTGACAAGGTGCAAACTGCTTTATTGTATCTGAAAAAATCTACTTGCGATTTGGTCATTACCGACATTGAAATGCCATCCCAAAGCGGTGTTGATTTCCTTCGGACTATTCGGGATAATCCGGTTTACGGGCATCAAAAAAAACCGGTTATAGCCATCACGGGAAGACCTGAATCTGAAAGAAATTCTTTTGTTGAAATGGGTTTCGACGCAGTGATAAACAAGCCTTTTTTGCCGGAACAATTTTTGGAAACGCTTCAAATATTTGGAAACATCGGAACCGAGAAAACTGAAAATCAGAACAAAAATATTTCTTCAAAATCCGAAAACGGATTGAATTTGACACAATTGGGCGAAATGCTTCAAAACGATCCGGCTGCCATCAAAAAAGTGATTGACGTTTTTATAAAAAGTACGCGTGAAAACTTGGTTTTATTGAAAAAAAGCAAAGCCGAAAACAACTTTGATGAAATCAAAAAAATCGCGCATCGCATGCTGCCGATGTTTCGACAGTTTGAAGCCCAAAAAGTAATTGCGCTTTTGGAAAAACTTGAACAGACCGAAACTGCTCAACTTTCGGATGATGAACTAACCGCGCTTGAAGCAGAATGTAGTCGGATTACAAAAGAACTAACGACTTCGGAAAACTAACCAAGCTTGTACAATTTCAATTTGTTGTAAAGCGTTTTTCGGCTGATGCTGAGCAAAGCAGCGGTTTTGCTTTTGTTGAAATTGGTTTTTTTCAGCGCATCAAATATTTGTTCTTTCTCATGGTTTTCTTTGTCAAACACAAAATCCGCTTTCCCAGTTTGGTTGAGAATGATTTCTTTGGGCAACACATCTGACAATATCAAATCGCCGTGTGTGAGCAAAACTGCCCGCCTGATTATGTTTTGCAGCTCCCGGATGTTGCCGGGCCAAGTGTATGATTTAAAAAACAAAAGGACTTCAGCCGAAAAACCGATGACTTCTTTGTTGAGTTGACGGTTGGATTTTTCTAAAAAATACTCGGCAAAAGCGATTAAATCTTCCTTTCTTTCCGAGAGTTTGGGAATGTGTATTGAAAATTCATTGAGTCGGTGATACAAATCTTCTCTGAAATCGCCTTTTTTGACGGCTTCTTTCAGGTCTTCGTTGGTAGCAACAATCAGCCTGAAATCAACCTCAATTTCATGGTTTCCACCCACGGGTTTTATCTTTCGCTCTTGCAAAGCCCGAAGCAGTTGGATTTGATTTTCATAAGACAGATTTCCTATTTCGTCCAGAAACAAAGTCCCGCCGTTGGCTGCTTCAAAATAGCCGATTTTGTCGTGTATGGCTCCGGTAAATGAGCCTTTCAAATGTCCGAAAAGTTCGCTTCCGGCAATTTCTTTCGGGATGGCACCACAGTCAACAGCTATAAACTTTTTTTTGCTGCGCAAACTTTTCTCGTGGATGGTTTTGGCGACCACTTCTTTTCCGGTCCCGCTTTCTCCACTGATTAGAATCGATAAATCGGTTGGCGCAACGATACCGATGTATTCATGAAGTATTTTGGAAGCTTCACTCTGCAACGGGTTGAAGAATTGAATTTTGGAAGCCTCTTTGTCATTTATTTCAGGTTGATTTGACTTGCTTTCAATTGCTTTGTTGACAATGGTCAGCACTTCATCTTGATTGAGCGGCTTGGAAATATAATCAAAAGCTCCTTTTTTCATGGCTTCGACCGCCATCGATACCTCTGCGTAGCCTGTCATGAGAATCACGGGAACTTCAGGTCGGATTTTTTTTAGGTCTGTCAAAAGAATCATGCCGTTTGAATCGGGCAGACGAATGTCGGATATGATTAAATCAAACGGTTGTTTGAGCAATTTTTGTTTGCCTTCATTTGCGGAATAGGCAGTTTGCACCTCAAAAGATTTCTTTAACAAGAAATTTTTCAGCATTTCACAAAATGCGAAATCATCTTCTATGATGAGAATTTTTGACATAATCGAGTTACTCGCTTTTTAACAAAAATACGAAATGAGTGTCTTTAAAACGCTAAAAAAATAAGGAGATTGTTGCCAATCTCCTTAAATTTCCAAATCAACATTCAATTTTTATTGTTTGACCAACTTACCGTCTTTATCTGCAAAAAGTATCGTTGTCTCACCTTGGTCTGAGGTGACTTCCAACTTGTAGATTTGCTTTTCGTTGACGAAAGCTTTGACCAATTTGAATTCCGGATGTTCGGTGCTTAAAGTCTCGATGATTGCAGCCGGAACTTCACTCAACTCAATGGGTTTGAATTCATCCAGCACATTCACAATAGCAATTCCTTTTTCAACAACAGGCGCGTTTATCGCATACGTTGACAAACCTCCAAGAACCAATGCCGTAGCAAAAAATAACTTTTTCATGATTAAATAATTTAAGGATTAATAATTCGGAAGATATATTGAAAATACAATGCCGTGTTTTTAATGAATCCTTTAGTTGTTTGATTTTGTGATATTTAGGCTTGTTTATTTGTGTTGAAGAGGATGTCTAAATGTGTAAAAGCGTAGAAATTTTTATCTTTGTGTGTAAAAAATACCCAATTGTAGCGGGAAAATCCAAATAGCGCGGATATGCTCGCACAACGGGCAACTGGGATTTGCATTTTGTGCCGCAATGAAAGTCAATCTACAACCAACTCAAAAAACAGAAACCTATTTGAAAAAACCCGTAAAACATGTTTAACTTTATCCGCAAATTCTATTCAAAAGAAAAAGCTGCACCCGATATGAAGAAATTTTTGATTGCCGGCTTGGGAAACATAGGTGCGGAATACGCCCAAACCCGACACAACATAGGTTTCAAAGTGTTAGACTATTTTGTCGAAAAAGAAGCCCTTACTTTTGAAAGCAATCGGTTGGCAGAGCGTGCGGAATACAAATTGAAAGGAAGGACATTTGTTCTGATAAAACCAACGACCTACATGAATCTCAGTGGGAAAGCTGTCCGGTATTGGTTGGAAAAAGAAAATATTCCAATCGAAAATTTATTGGTCATCACCGACGACCTCAACCTGCCTTTTGGTAGTATTCGCATTCGAACCAAAGGCAGCGATGGCGGACACAATGGTTTGAAAGACATTCAAGGACAGTTGCAAACTACCAATTACAACCGATACCGATTTGGCATCAGCAACGAATACGAAAAAGGCCGGCAAATTGATTACGTGTTGGGGAAATGGTCAGAAGAAGAACTGAAAAATCTTCCGGAACGGCTCGAAAAATCAGTCGAAATTGTCAAATCGTTTGGGCTTTCAGGCATCCAACTTACCATGAATCTATTTAATGGTAAATAAAAACTGCTTTTGTTTTCCCATTACTTAAAAATAACTATTCAGCTATTCAAATGAATTTCGTTTTAACCGTCACTTCGAGTGGTTTTTAACAGTAATGCGAC
>JAXMLV010000068.1:0-3871 GCA_034367065.1 Flavobacteriaceae bacterium | reverse complement strand
ATCAGCGCAGATGGTACTGCCATCCGGTGGAAGAGTATGTCGCCGCCTTTTTTTGAAAGCACTTATCGAAAGATAGGTGCTTTTTTTGTTTATGATCATTATCGATGGCACATCCCCCACAGGATTCACACGGCACAAAAGGGACTTTCATGGATGCCTTTCAATACGGACTGAGCAGAGCCTTATCCAACAGAGAAGTTAAGCCCATCAGCGTCCCGAAGCTTCGGGAGTACTGCCATCCGGTGTTAGCGTATGTCGCCGCCTTTTTTTGAAAGCACTTCATGGAAACATGAGGGGTTTTCTGTTTTTAATCAGAATTGAATGTGTTGTTCGATACGTGTTTAGAAAACGCTTGCGTCTTATCAAATAGGTTCATTCTCGAAGCAACTTATAGATTGCAAACGGGTAATCTATGCGCTGAATAATAACAACAAAAATTCAGACCTTAAAAATATTCAACACACTGTTTGTTAGTGCGTTATAAAAATATATTTTTGGGGCTGTTGTTTTCTTTACTTTAGATTAACAGTTTCCAATACAGAAAGGTTATTTTTGCAAAAACGAATTCAACTAACTAAAAATTACAGCATGCAGCAACCTATTAAAATTGGTATAATTGGTCTGGGATATGTGGGTTTGCCTTTGGCTCGTTTGTTCGCAACCAAATTTTCGGTTGTCGGTTTTGATATTAATACAGTAAGGGTTACAGAACTCAATTCGGGAATCGATCAAACTTTGGAAGTCTCCAACCAAGTGTTAAAGTCAGTTTTGAAAAATGAAAATTCGGATTTACCGGGTTTGTTTTGTTCGGCACAATTGTCAGAAATCAGTTCTTGTAATTACTTTGTTGTAACTGTCCCAACACCTGTGGACAAACACAATCGTCCCGATTTGACTCCGCTGTACAAAGCCAGCGAAACAGTCGGTAAAGTTTTAAAAAAAGGAGATATCGTCATTTACGAATCTACCGTCTATCCGGGCGTGACCGAAGAAGAATGTGTGCCGGTATTAGAAAAGATTTCCGGTTTGAAATTCAACCAAGATTTTTTTGCAGGTTATTCGCCGGAAAGAATTAATCCGGGCGACAAAGAACACACCGTAGAAAAAATATTGAAAGTAACTTCAGGCTCAACACCCGAAATTGGACTTAAAGTAGATGCGCTTTATCGCTCTGTGATAACCGCGGGAACGCATTTGGCCCCAACCATCAAAGTAGCGGAAGCGGCTAAAGTAATCGAAAATTCGCAACGTGACATCAACATTGCTTTTGTCAACGAATTGGCAAAGATTTTTAATCTGTTGGAGATAGATACAGAAGCGGTCTTGGAAGCAGCCGGAACTAAATGGAATTTTTTAAAGTTTAAGCCCGGTTTGGTAGGCGGACATTGCATCGGGGTCGATCCCTATTATTTAGCACAAAAGGCGCAGGAAAAAGGCTATCATCCAGAAATAATCTTGGCCGGACGCCGTTTAAATGACAGCATGGGCGGTTATGTAGCTGCGGAAGTTGTCAAGTTGATGATACAGAAAGATATTCGTGTCAAAAACGCTGATATACTCGTTTTGGGCATTACATTCAAAGAAAATTGCCCGGATGTGCGCAACACCAAAGCAATCGATGTGGTCAACGGATTGAAAGAATTTGGCGCAAATATCACCGTTTTTGATCCGTGGGCAAATCCTAAGGAAGTAAAACACGAATACAATTTAGACATTGTAAACCAACTTCCAAGCAAAAAGTTCGACGCGATTGTATTGACCGTTTCTCATGCGCAGTTTAACAAGCTAAATTTTCAAAGTTTACAGAAATCACCAAATGTTATATACGATGTAAAGGGATATTTATCAATCCCTGTTGACGGAAAACTTTAGCAAAAAATGGTTATTGACAGACAATTGTTTCTATGAATTGGTACGTACTTTACACCAAACCGAGAACAGAAAAGAAAACTGCTGAGACACTCCAAAGTCTGGGTGTTGAATGTTATTGTCCAACCACAATTCAAGTCAGGCAATGGTCTGACCGAAAAAAAAAGGTAGCGATGCCATTGTTTACCTCTCATGTATTTGTGAGATTAGAAGAGAAAGACCGAAACAAGGTGTTTTTTGTAAACCATGTTGTTCGTTATCTGTTTTGGTTGGGAAAGCCGGCGGTTGTGAGAGACTGTGAGATTGAATCCATCAAGCATTGGTTAAATGATGAAAATGCAACAATTGAAGTTATTCCGTTTAAACCCGGCGACAAGCTGACCGTATTGGATGGTCCTTTCAAAAATCAAACGGGTTTAGTGCATGATGCGAATAAAAAAGAAGTTACGGTGATTTTGGAATCTCTGGGTTGTTTGGTTCGCATGAAGTGGAAAAATTGCTTACAGAAAACAGCCTAAAAACGCAACGAAGTTTGACTGCAAAGTGTTTGTCAAAACTTCATTTCTATAAATAACACGAGTCTTTCACAAAAATTTGAATGTGACTGACGTGGCGAAGCCGTGGCGTTTTTAATGTACAAATGTGTCAATTTGAAAATTTACTAATGAACGATTGGAGATTTAGAATTGACGAATAACAATTAACGTATAACCCACATTATGAAAATACTCATCACCGGCACCGCCGGATTTATCGGATATCACTTAGCCGACCGTTTCATCAAAGACGGCTTCAAAGTGGTCGGACTCGATGTCATCAACGATTATTATGACATCGAACTCAAGTACAAGCGTTTGGACACGCACGGCATCGATGCGCGCCAAATGCACATCCACGAAATCCGGAAAAGCGAAACCTACCCAAACTACCGTTTCCTGAAAGCGGATTTGGCCGATCACGATTTTATCGTGCATTTTATGAAGGACGAAAAGTTTGATTATGTAGTGAATCTGGCCGCGCAGGCAGGTGTTCGCTACAGCATCGAAAATCCGCGGGTTTATACCCATTCCAACATTGACGGGTTTCTCAGCCTGCTCGAAGGCGCACGATACAGTCAAGTGAAACACCTTGTTTTTGCCAGCACCAGCAGCGTGTATGGCCTCAACACCCGCATGCCCTTGTCTGAAAAACACCCTACCGAGCACCCGATGGCACTCTATGCCGCTACCAAAAAAGCCAACGAGATGATGGCACATTCCTATTCGCATTTGTTTCGCCTGCCGACTACCGGACTGCGGTTTTTCACCGTTTACGGCCCGTGGGGACGACCCGATATGGCCTTGTTCCTCTTTACGGATGCCATGGTAAAAGACCAACCCATCAACGTGTTTAACCACGGTGAGATGATCCGCGATTTTACCTACGTGGGCGACATCGTGGAGAGCATTGCGCGCTTGGTAGTCAAACCCGCGCAACCCAATCCGGACTGGACTGGAAACGACCCGGATATACCGACTTCTTCGGCACCCTATCAGATTTTTAACATCGGAAATTCATCACCCGTGCCACTGATGGCTTACATCGAAGCTGTCGAAGACGCTTTGGGCAAAAAAGCCGAGAAGAATTATTTGCCCATGCAAGCCGGCGATGTCCCCGCCACACATGCCGACACCACCGCCTTGGAAAGCTACACCGGCTTCCGCCCGCAAACCACCGTGAAAGAAGGCGTGCGCAGGTTTGTGGAATGGTATCAAAAGTATTATTGATGATTTAATGATTTAAAAATTTAAAGATTTAAAGATTTAATGATTTAAAGATTTAATGATTTAAAGATTTAATGATTTAATGATTTGATGGATTTTGAATGTTGTGTGTTTAGTTTTGAGTTAAAAATCAAATAGCTTATAACCCTAATGGCTCATTGATTGATTTAAATATCTGATTATTTTATGATTTAATTATAAAAATCCTATCAAATAACTAAGCATCAAAAACTAAAGAC
>JAXMLV010000067.1:0-3733 GCA_034367065.1 Flavobacteriaceae bacterium | reverse complement strand
AAACTAATTGAATAATTTAAAACCACAAAAGTAAACCCATATCTTTACTTTTTTGTATATTTGTAAATGTATTTGTTTACATTTAAGTTTAATTGTAAACTTAATTTATTACAAAAAATGAGAAACAAGAGGAAACTTTTAATTGAACAATTAGATCAAAAACTACAATCTTTTCAAAAAACGGAACTGGTTTTAGTTCCAAATAAAGGATGGATTCATACAATTCGCACGGCTCTCAATATGACAATGGCCCAACTTGGAGCCAGGCTTAAAATCACAAGACAAGGCGTGAAAAGCATGGAAGAAAGCGAGTCAAAAGGGTCGATAACAATCAATTCGTTAAAAGAAGCAGGCGAAGCATTGGATTTAAAGTTCGTTTATGGATTTGTCCCTAAAAACGGAACCATTGACAATTTAGTGAACATAAAAGCTGAAAAATTGGCTCGAAAAATAGCGTTAAGAACGCATCAAAACATGAAGTTAGAAGACCAAGGAATAGGAGATGAGAAAATTAACGAATCCATAAAAGAATTAGCCGATGAAATAAAACGAGAGATGAGAAGGTCATTATGGGACTAGAATTGCATTATAAAGATGGGCAAACGCCTTTAGATGAAGAAGAAAAGAAAGGCATCAAGATAAAGTCAATTACCACACAAGAAGAACTGGATGAGTTTGAGCAACTCAATATTGAAAAGGCAGTAGAGTGGACAATTCATACCCGTTTAAAACCGGAAAAAATATTAACAGAAAAATTCATAAAAGACTTGCACAAAAGGATGTATGGTGATGTTTGGAAATGGGCAGGAGAATATAGAAAAATGGATAAAAATATCGGGGTAAAATGGACTCAAATCCAAATAGAATTAAAAAATCTGATGGATGATACAAAATATTGGATAGACAACAAAACGTATCCGCCTGAAGAAATTGCCATCAGGTTTAAACATAGAATAGTAGCAATCCACTGCTTTGCAAACGGAAATGGCAGGCATTCAAGAATGATGGCTGATATCATTATAGAATCCGTTTTTGGAAGAGAAACTTTCAGTTGGCACCAATCAAATATGGTTAAAGCGGACGAAAAAAGAAAGGAATATATCAAAGCGTTAAAAGAAGCTGACAAGGGAAACATAAAACCGCTGATGAAATTTGCTGAAAAATAAGATTGACGATGATTTGATTAATCTTAAGTTTTGAGTGTTTAGTTTTGAGTTTTGAGTTGAATTACGAAATCTTGAATAATAAAATCACTAAAAACTTAAGACTTAAGACTAAAAACTAAAAAAACTCAACCTCAATTTATATTTTATCTATTTTTGCACTTTGATATATCATGATAAATAAAAGTATAACTTTATAATCACATGTTTTTTCGAAAGCAAATATTTAAAGGTTCCGGAAATGAAAGCCTGTTTTTGTGGGGTGCGAGGCAGACAGGCAAGAGTACTTTGCTTAAAACGTTGTACCCGGAAGCACTTTGGTTTGATTTGTTGAAATTTGATGTGTTTGAACGCCTTCAAAAAAATCCGGCGCAATTCAGAGAAATTGTAATGGCAACTATTTCGGAACAACCTATTGTTGTTGATGAAATACAAAAAATACCGGCATTGCTCGATGAAATTCATTGGCTGATGGTTAACCACGGCCGCCGTTTTATATTGAGTGGTTCAAGTCCGAGAAAAATCATCCGGTCCGGGGCTAATTTGCTTGGCGGGAGAGCGCTTCGATACGAACTGTACCCGTTGATACACGAAGAAATTCCGGATTTCGAACTGGAAAGAGCACTCAACAATGGACTTTTACCCAGGCATTATTTGGCAGACAATGCCCGGAAATTGATTTCTGCTTACATAGGAAATTATCTTCAAGACGAAATTATCGCCGAAGCAAAAATCAGAAATATTCATGCTTTCACACATTTTTTGGAAGCAGCCGCCTTCTCCAACGGCGAAATGGTCAACTACAGCAATATAGCCGCAGCATGTGGTGTGAGTGCGCCCACCGTGAAGGAGTATTTTCAAATTTTGGAAGACACCTTAATAGGCCGGTTCTTACCATCATTTCAAAAAACGCCAAAGAGACGAGTCATTTTGGCACCTAAATTTTATTATTTCGATATAGGAATCGCTAATTATCTCCTGAAAAGAGGTGAAATTGTTATGGGAAGTGAGTCTTTTGGCAGTGCATTCGAACACTTCATTTATCAAGAAATCTATGCACACAGTCGATATAGCGATTTGAATTATGCCATTTCCTATTGGCGAACCACCTCTCAAATTGAAGTTGACTTTATTTTGGGAGACCACGAAGTAGCCGTTGAAGTGAAAGCCACACAAAATGTCCAGGCGCGGCATTTAAAAGGATTGAAAAGTTTTGCAGATGAATACACCGTAAAAAAATCAATTGTAGTGAGCAATGACCCCTTTCCCAGAAAAATAGACAAAATTGATATCCTGCCCTGGAAACTTTTTTTAAAAGCACTTTGGAATGGAGAAATTATTTAGAAGCGATGAATTAATGATGCAATGATTTGTCCCGATAGCTATCGGGATTGATTGATTTTGAATGTTGAATAGAATAACAAATAACCCGATTGCTTTTTGCCTAATGCCTAATGGCTAAAATTGACGATTAACGATTTTTGATTTTTCTAATAACGAATAACCTATAACGAATAAACCCCGTGGCTGTTCGGTTTTTTGTATCAGAAAATGTTGGGTAGTAAATGCCAAATGTTAAGTTTTGAATGAGGGAAGTTAGGAGGGGTGGGGGGTGAGTTTCATATTCTTTTTTAAAAGCCATTCACACTGCATTTCCTCTAATACGAGGCATAAAAATGATTAAATAAGTATAGTTGATGATCGAAAAAAGAAGAATTACAGAGTTAGATGCATTACGCGGAATAGCAGCATTTGCGGTACTATTATATCATTTTACATTCAAGTTTAATGATATATTTCAAACCGGATACACATCTAAATTTGAATTTTCCTATGGACATTACGGAGTACAGTTGTTTTTCATCATCAGTGGATTTGTTATTTTTATGACTTTAGAGAAAGTACAAAATGCTTTTGAATTTGTATATAAACGATTTTCAAGACTATATCCAACCTTTTGGATTTGTATGGCTTTGACTTTTTTTACTGTAAATGCAATAGGACCTGAATATTTAAAGAGAGGATTTGGAGATTTTGTTTTTAATATTACAATGATGCCTGATTACTTGGGTTTTCGTTCGATTGACGGAGCATATTGGTCATTAGTACCGGAACTTTTTTTCTATTTGTTAATGGTTTTTGTGTTTTTATCTAAAAAAGTTAAAAGGATAGAAATCATTGGATTCTTTTGGTTAGGACTTATTTTAATAAATTATTTTTACAAGTTAAAAGGAATCAATCTAATTCTCAATCTTTACTATGGTTGTTATTTCTTAGCCGGAATTAATTTCTATAAAATTTGGAAAGAAGATTCAAAGTTGATTAACCATATTCAAATTTTACTGAGCTTGCTTGTAATAGGTATCATCAATGACGCAGAGACGTTTATAGTTTCGACACTTTTCTTCATTATTTTTTATTTATTTGTTTTTGAAAAATTAAGATTTATTGCGGTAAAACCTTTGATTTATTTGGGAGAGATTTCTTATGCTCTATATTTAATACATCAATTTATTGGTTATACATTACAATTAAATCTTATAAAAGTTGGGGTACTTCTTATTGGATTC
>JAXMLV010000066.1:0-8978 GCA_034367065.1 Flavobacteriaceae bacterium | reverse complement strand
TGTTTATTTTTATCGAAATAAAATCTATTCCATGAAACATTTTCTACTCACCACTCTTTTTGTTTTCAGTCCGATTACTGTTTTTTCGCAACAAAATCTGGTTGAAACGCAAAAAATCGAGACTTTGTCAAAGGTTTGGGGATTCTTAAAGTATTATCACACGGAGGTGGCAGTCGGGAAATATAACTGGGACGAACAATTTATCGGTATTTTACCCGAAATCAGAAAGGCAGAAAACAGCGAGCAGCTTTCGCAAGTCTATCTTACTTGGTTAGACCGGTTAGGAACGGTAAAACCCTGTAAAAAATGTAATCCGGATCCGGACAAGGAATATTTTGATAAAAACTTTAATCTGTCCTGGACACAGGATACTACACTTTTTACAAAGGAACTTTCAAGCAGGTTAAAATATATTGAGGACAACCGTTTTCAGGGGAAGCCCTATTATATCAGCATATATAATACTGGACAAATAGAGGTTATAAATGAACCTAAATATGAAAATTTTGAATACCCGAATGAGGAGTACAGATTGTTGGCATTGGTTAAATACTGGAATATCATCGAGTATTTTTTCCCTTACAAATATATGACCGACCAAGATTGGGATGATGTGCTGACAGAAATGATTCCAAAATTTACAAACGCAAAGGACACAACAGAATACCATTTGACCATGCAAGAATTAGTGGCTAAAACAGATGATGCACACGCTTTTTTAGGTTCAGAATATGTGTTTAAATATTTTGGAGGAAAATGGATTCCGGCTATTTTCAAAATCATAGATGACAAGGCTGTCATCACTTCGTTTTACAACGACTCGCTAGCTCGTTTAAATGACCTTAGAATCGGAGATGTTATTACTCATGTTGACAATAAAGCTGTTTCCAATATACTGGAAGCTAATTTTAAATATGTGCCTGCTTCAAATTATCCAACAAAACTAAGATATTCATATAACAAAGTTTTAAACGGTTCTTCAGATAGCTTAACTGTAGTTTTTGATAGAGATGGTAAACTTTTTAAAAGAAAAATAGCAAGGTATTTTTTTAACTCATTTAATTTCAATTCGGACGCGAAAGACGATGAAAGAAAATGGGAGATTCTTGAAGGCAATATTGGTTATGTTCGCATGGATAAAATTGTAGGACGTAATAATTTAAACGTGATAGATGATTTGAAAAACACCAAAGCCATTATTTTTGATTTGAGAAAAGGAACATCTGCTAGTCTAGGCGTATCACGCAAATTAAATTCTAAATCAAAAATTTTCTCAAATAGTACTTATCCTGATTTATCCTATCCGGGAAAGTTCCTTTGGGGCAGGGACGAAACAGGAAGTTCTAGCGGTAAAAATTATGAAGGTTTAGTTGTTATTCTTGTAGCTGAGGGCACACAAAGTCAAGCTGAATATGTGGCTATGTCTTTACAGACTGCCGAAAATGCAGTCACAATCGGTAGCCAAACGGCGGGTGCTGACGGAAATACTGTGCCGTTCGTTTTTTTAGGAGAATACCAAACTCTAATAACAGGTTTAGGGATATACTACCCGGACAGGACTCCTGCGCAACGCAAAGGCGTTAAAGTCGATATAGAGGTAAAACCAACCATTCAGGGCATTAGAGAAGGAAGAGATGAAGTTTTAGAAAGAGCACTTAAATATATAGAAGAAAACAGGTGAGCCAATAGATTATGCCATTTCCTCATGCAACAGCTCTTTTTCTTTGCGTTTGCTGATAAGTTTTTGTTTGATCATACGGTGAAGTTTTTACCAAAAATAGCGATTATGCTGCAAATCACATATTTTATGCTAAAAAAAACATAGGAAGTTATAAAAGAAGCTTTTAGATTTGACTCAGTAAAAAAACTTTTAAATTCAATTATCATGAAAAAATTAAAACTCAACAAAGAAAGAATCTCGAAACTCACAAATAAAGAACTAAATTCGTTACACGGAGGCGGAACGGCTAGAAGCACGAATGCAGGATTTACCTGTTGTTGGTGTACAAATGGAACTGAAACCTTTAAAGATGGTACATTATGTTGCCAATCAACGTATGATGATCCAAATACCTGCCCTCCACAACAATAGGATTTTCGTATGAAATTTTAAAAACCCACTAAAAATCAAATTTTTTATAACAAAAAGAAGCTACCTCGATTAATCGGGTAGCTTCTTTTGTTTATTTTTATCGAAATAAAATCTATTCCATGAAACATTTTCTACTCACCACTCTTTTTGTTTTCAGTCCGATTACTGTTTTTTCGCAACAAAATCTAGTTGAAACGCAAAAAATCGAGACTTTATCAAAGGTTTGGGGATTCTTAAAGTATTATCACCCGGAGGTGGCAGCCGGAAAATATAACTGGGACGAACAATTTATCGATATTTTACCCGAAATCAGAAAGACAGAAAACAACGAGCAACTTTCACGGGTTTATCTCGCCTGGTTAGACCGGTTAGGAAGTGTGAAGCCTTGTAAAAAGTGCAACCCGAATCCGGACAAAGAATATTTTGATAAAAACTTTGACCTGTCCTGGACACGGGATTCTACACTTTTTACAAAGGAGCTTTCAAGCAGGTTAAAATATATTGAAGACAATCGTTTTCAGGGGAAGCCCTATTACTTAAAGAGTTATAATGCAATCAAAGCAAGAATAGTAAACGAACCGGAATACGATAATTTTGAGTATCCCGATGGTAAATATCGGCTTCTGGCTTTGGCTAAATATTGGAACGTTGTCGAATATTTTTTTCCTTACAAATACATGGCTGACCAAGATTGGAATGAGGTATTAACAGAAATGATTCCAAAGTTTTCGGATGCAAAGGGCGCAACCGAATACCATTTAGCAATGCTTGAATTGGTGGCTAAAACAGATGACACACATGCAAGTTTAAGCTCTGATTATGTATCCGGTTTTTTTGGGAACAAGTGGATTCCTGCTGCTCTAAAAATCATAGAAGATAAAGCGATTATTACAGGTTTTTATAACGATTCTTTGGCTAAAGTAAACGACCTGAGAGTTGGAGATGTTATATTAAAGATTGATGGTAAGAAGATATCAGAAATATTGTCAGAAAATTTTAAATATGTACCTGGTTCCAACGCAGCATCAAAAATTAGAAACACCCTGTTTAAGATAGTAGTAGGGAAATCGGATAGCTTAAATATCTATCTTGAGAGAAACGGGAATTTTCAAAATAAGAAAATTGCCAGATATAATTTTGGCACGTTAAATTACAAAAGGGACAAAGAAAAGTCAGAGGAGAAATGGAAGATATTAGAGGGTAACATAGGTTATATTCGTATGGAAAACATTCAAATTAAAGATAATCTTAAAGTAGTTGAAGCCTTGTTTAATTGCTCTGCGATAATTTTTGACATTAGGGGTTATACCCTTGCAACTGGGCAAATGGCTAATAATCTCATACCTGCCAAAAAAGCTTATGCTAATCTCCTCTATCCTGACGTGAAATATCCCGGCAAATATTACTGGGGTAAAGCTGAAACGGGAAGTAACAACAGCAAACCCTACTCCGGACTGGTTGTTATTCTGGTGAACGAATACACGCAAAGTCGTGCGGAATATGTAGCCATGTCGCTACAGACTGCTGAAAAATCGGTCACAATCGGTAGCCAAACAGCTGGTGCAGACGGAAACGTCAATCCTTTTGAATTTCTCGGAGGTTACAAAACACAAATTTCAGGATTGGGAATTTACTACCCGGACAGGACTCCTGCGCAACGCAAAGGGGTCAAGATTGATATAGAGGTAAAACCAACCATTCAGGGCATTAGAGAGGGGAGAGATGAAGTTTTGGAAAGAGCACTTGAATATATAAAAAACAGGATGTAGATGACAATTGCAGACATGACAAAAACTAAAATTTTGGAGATTGAAAATGTTATAAGTCATACGGATATCGATGAAGTTGGCATATCCCTGTTTTCGGGATACGGTGGCGTACCATTGTTTTATTTTATGCTGTATAAGCTTACCAATGACAAGGCTTACATACTTAAAACCCAGAAGTCTTATGAAAAACTTTTTGAAAAAATAAATGATGAAAATTATGATTATACGATTACCTATTGTAACGGTTTAGTGGGCTTTGCATATTTAACACACTTCCTTACTAAGCAGGGGATTTTAGACTCTGATAGTATGCAAGAAAATTTAGAGATGATTGACAAAATCGTCTATGAAAACACCATCGAAGAAATAAATTCAATAGATGACATCGATTTTTTGCATGGTGCGTTAGGTGTTGCATTTTACCTAAATGAAAGACAGGCAGATAATCCAACTATAAAAACATCAACAAAATTATTGTTTGAGAAAATATCGGATATCATAATTGAGAGTGTGAAAGATGCAAAAAAAAATGAGAATATAACGGAAATTAATCAAGACACGCACAAGGTAAACTGCGGAATGGCTCACGGCTATGTGTCGTATATTTCTATATTATCGGGATTTTTATTAAATAATGGCGTTAATGATAAGGTAAAAAATGCCATTGACAAGAGTTTGGATTTGTTGTTATCTTTTGAAACAGAAAATTGCAATGCCTTTTCTGTTTATCCGGGTATTGCGGTCAATCAAAAAACTGCCATTTATAACATACCGCTTGGATGGTGTTATGGAGATCAGACTATTTCATTGATATTATATAAAGTTTCTAATATTTTTAAAAGCGATAGTTTATATACAAAAGCATTGGCTCTTGCCAGAAGAAATTTATCAAGGAATACGTATGATAAGATGTTTCCAGTTACTTTATTTGATGAGGCATTTTGTCATGGTTTAGCTAGTGTAGCCTACTTGCACAAAAAGTGGTATAAAATAACGGGGGATGAAAAATTTTACAATTTGTATGAATTTCTTATCAAAGATATTGTTGAAAGAGGAGACAAGATAGATGGCTTAGCAGGCTATAAAAAAATAATCAACAGAAATGAAACCATTAACTCAATTGGTCTATTAGATGGTGTTGTTGGGATTGGTATTGTGTTGATTGATTATTTGTTGGGGGACAATAATACAGGGTGGGATTCATTCTTTTTATTGGATTAAAAAATGAGCACAAATATTCATCACAGACCATTCAACAAAATAGTCCTCCGCACCCCCCTATTCCCCGTAAATTTTTACAAAACTCTTACCTCCGGAAAAACCATCCCGGACAAAAAACTAAAAGAAACTTTTGACGATGCTGTCGTCCGGGAAGCTGTTTTCTTGGCTTCGCCGCCATTGTATGAAGAGTTGGTAAAATGGGTAAACGGAGAGGTAACAGAAAAGAAAAAGCAGAAAAAACTAAA
Organism: Flavobacteriaceae bacterium; assembly: GCA_034367065.1. GTDB lineage: Bacteria > Bacteroidota > Bacteroidia > Flavobacteriales > Flavobacteriaceae > UM-FILTER-40-17. The sequence goes on along the minus strand of JAXMLV010000066.1, from coordinate 3,651 downwards.
ATATGCGTTGCTCAAATATCTCTCCCGTATGTCTGCCCGTTGCACCCCTTTCGGGTTGTTTGCCGGGTGTGCCGTGGGCAGCCTTGGGGATAAAACGGAGTTAACGCTGCACAAACCCGAAGACCACAAAAAGCACACGAGATTGGACATGAACTATCTTGTGGCATTGTCCCAAAACCTTGCAAAGGACAGGGCCATTAAAAAACAACTGTTGTTCTTTCCCAACACGGGTATTTATGAAGCGGGCAACCAGTTGCGGTATGTCGAATACGGGTATATCAACACCCAAAGGCACCACCATATTGTGGCCGTTGACAATTCGGTTTACCTGGATAAAATTTTGCAGGCCGCAAAACAGGGAAAAAAGTTGAAAGATTTGGCAAGCCTGTTGGTCGACGAAGAAATTACCGAGGAAGAAGCACAGTCTTTTGTGGATGAATTGGTAGAAAGCCAGCTCTTGATCAGCGAATTGGAGCCTTCCGTTTCGGGCCCAGAATTTTTGGGACAGATACTTCAAGTATTGTCAAAGCTTAAAAAAGTCAGCCCTATCGTTAAAACCTTAAAAGAAGTAGAAAGCGAATTGTTAGAAATAGATTTGAATATGGGCAATCCGGTTGGCCGTTATTATCAAATCAGCGATAAACTAAAGGGCTTAAACACGGAATTTGATATGAAATTCCTGTTCCAAACGGATATGGTTTTAAGCCCGAAAGCCCATGTTTTATCGGATACCGTTGTTGGGTCCGTTAAAAAGGCGGTCAGCCTGTTCAACAAGATTACATTGCCTCCGAAAGAAACCTTTTTAAATCAGTTCAGGGAAGCTTTTTACGAACGGTTTGAAGAACGGGAAGTGTCCCTGTCTAAAGCCTTGGATGTGGAGATGGGTATCGGGTATAAACAAAATCAAGGCTCGGCTGAGGTCAACCCTTTGGTTGATGATCTGGTATTCCCCATAAAAAGCCCAACTACACAAGACATTAAACGGACATCGATAGACGTTGTGTTCCAAAAAAAGCTTCTCAGGGCAATTATCCAAAAAGAATATACGATTGTGCTGACAGACAATAATTTTAAAGATTTTGAGGAAAATTGGGATGATTTGCCCGATACCCTGTCAACCATGATTGAAGTTGTAATGGTTGATGGTAAGCAGAAAATAAAGTGTAGTGGTATAGGAGGTTCAAGTGCGGGGAACCTGCTGGGCCGTTTTTGCCACGGGGACGAGCAGTTGAATGAGCTGGTGCAGGAAATAGTAAACATAGAAACGGAGATGAATACGGACAAGATTTTGGCGGAAATCGTCCACCTGCCGGAATCGAGGGTTGGGAATATCCTGATGCGCCCTGCTTTTAGAAAACATGAGATCCCCTATCTGGCAAAATCTGTTTTAGATACGGACAGCCAAATCCCGATAGAAGACCTTACTCTTTCTGTAAAAAACGGCAACCACATCGTCTTAAAATCCAAAAAGCACGGCAGAGAAGTTATTCCGCATCTTACCAATGCCCACAATTACTCCGCGAATGCATTGCCCATTTATCATTTTCTGTGCGACATGCAGGCGCAGGGGAAAAGAGGGTATTTGGGTATAAACCTCGGAGCATTTATCCAAGAATACGATTTTATTCCCCGCATCGAATACCACGATTTGGTATTATCCGAGGCTATCTGGAATATTAAAAAGCTTGATATAGAACGCTTGCAAAAGCATGCGGACGAGGAGGAAAAATTAATCGACCTGATGAATGGGTTTAGGAAAGAAAGAACCATCCCGCAATTTGTGATGCTCACGGACGGAGATAATGAATTGTTGATAAACCTCGAAAACCTTGATTCCGTCAGGATGTTGCTGGATACGGTCAGGAAAAGGGAAAGTTTTAAATTGACAGAGTTCTTATTTGGGGAAGATGGTGTCGTGAAAAGTGAAGACAATCAGGCGTATTATGCCAACCAGATTGTATTGGCTTTCTATAACAGTGAAATGAGCAATAACAATCTTGGATACCAACCTGAAAGTTGATTGGCGAATTCCATTCCTGTGCTGAGCGCAGTCGAAGCATGACCTATAAAAAACAATAAAAAAGAACAGATGAAAAAAATAAAAATGGATAAAGGCATAAAAAGGACTTTTATACCCGGTGGCACTTGGATATACTACAAGATATACTCGGGAGCTAAAACTTCGGATTATATTTTGACGGAAACCATCAAACCGCTTGCCGAAAAGTTGTTGTCCGGGAAAATAATAGACAAATGGTTTTTTATCCGTTATGCCGACCCAAAACACCACCTCCGGCTGCGTTTTCACTTTACCAATCCTAAAGATGCCGGATCCGTCATAAACAGCTTATACCCGGATTTTGAAAAGTTGATATCTCAGGATTTAATTTGGAAAATACAGATAGATACTTACCAAAGAGAAATAGAGCGATATGGCGAAAAAACCATCGAGCTTGCGGAAGAATTATTTTATTATGACAGTAAGATGATCGTAAACTTCTTAGATTTGATAGAGGGAGAGAAAGGAGAAGAATTGCGTTGGTTGTTTGGCCTTCGGATGATAGATGTTTTGTTGGACTGTTTTAAATTTTCCGCAGAAAATAAATGCGCCTTATTAGAACAATTAAAAACCAGTTTTGCCAATGAATTTGAGATGAACCGCTTTCTAAAAAAACAATTGGATGAAAAATTCCGAAAGGAAAGAGAAAAGATCAATGAACACTTAACTTTAACAAAAGAAATTAAACCTGAGTATGTGCCCATTCTTGAAGTTTTTGATGCCTATACGATTGAAATTAATCCAATTGCAGAGAAAATAAAAACACTGATTGATAAAGACCATTTCACAAGAGGAGTACACGGCTTGCTAGGCAGCTTTATCCACATGACCATGAACCGGCTGTTTAAGTCTAAAAACAGGGTACATTAAATGGTGTATTATGATTTTTTGTATAGGTATTACAGATCACTTTTAGCAAGAGCTAAAAACAGCTAATTATGTCGAAGCATTTCCCCCACTACCGCCAACCCGACTCCAAAGACTGCGGCCCCACCTGCCTGCGGATTGTGGCCAAGTATTATGGCAAAAACATCCCACTCCCACAACTCCGCGCCCTGAGCGAAACCGTCCGCGATGGCAGTAGCATGTTGGGGCTTAGCGAAGCCGCAGAAAAGATAGGGTTTCGTACCTTGGGGGTAAAGCTTTCGTTAGAAAAACTACAAGAGGCAACGCTGCCCTGTATCCTGCATTGGAACAAAAATCATTTTGTGGTGCTGTATGGCTGGAAGCCGGAAGTTGGAAGCTGGAAGTATGGCACTTTCTTTAAAAACTTCTTTTTCCGGCTTTTCTCAATCAACTCCCAACTTCCCTCTTCCCGCTCCCAACTTCCTGCTTCCTTCAAAATAAGTGACCCCGCCCACGGTTTGTTGGAATACACAAAAGAAGAATTCCTAAAGTCGTGGATAGGCAACAACGCCGACGAACATACTCAGGAGGGCATTGCTTTGCTACTCGAACCTACACCCAAAGCTTAAAAATTTATCTCCTTAAAAAGTTCAGACAAAGAGACATTTAAAGCATGTGCTATAACAGCGATGGTAGAAATACTGGGGCTTACTTTTCCTTTTTCAATTTTGTAGATATATTGCCTG
>JAXMLV010000065.1:0-3353 GCA_034367065.1 Flavobacteriaceae bacterium | reverse complement strand
ACAAAAAAAGAGCTCATCAAAACGAATATTGGCTTTTTCAAGCCATCGAAGAAAAATTGAAGCAAGATTTTTATCAAAATAAATCCATACAAGCCGCGTTAAAAAAAGAACTGCAAGCACTTCATAAAAACAAGAAAACACCTTTTGAGATTGCAGAAGAATTAATAAGATTGCATCGGCAATGGGCAATGGGCAATTGGCAATAGACAAAACATACATCCAACTTCCGACAAGAACAAATAGTTTCATGTTATACCCATTTACGGTTTGCAGCTATAAGAAGTTGGCGATTTCGAAGCACTAAACTGTCAACCTGCACAAAAGTTTGATTGAAAAACTGCACTTCATTTAACCACTGAACCGCCAATTTCTTATAGGTGCTGTTATGCCCTGGCGTTCTTGTCGTCCGTGTCTTGCAACCCTTGTCAATATTGAGTTTTGCAACCTGTCCGAATGTTTTTGTGTCGGTTTGTGGGTTGGCGTTTTTAAAATTTTTAGAAGGGAAGGAGATTTTAAAAAATAATTTTTCTCGGGTGGGAGAGGTGGAAGCTCTTACCACAGCTTTGGCTTGTGGGTCGGCTTTGTGGGGCTGTGGTATGTGCTTACACCTGTGCATTGGCTTATTCCATTAGTTCGTTAATCTTGTTTTGCCACTCGTCTTCAAACACTACTTGAAATTCAAAGTCGTGGTCTGGAAATTCGTCAAAGAGTTCTTTCCAAGCTTTCTTTGCTCCTAATTCGTTGCAAAGTGCGAATACGTCTTGTTTGTATTTGGTGTCCTCATTTTTGAGGTGAATGCCTTTTGTTTCCAAAACATACACCGTTCCGTAATCGTCTTTTTCTTCTTGCTTGTCTGCTGCAAGAAAGTCAGGATAGATTTTATTCCGCTTCCAACCTTGAATGTGGTAGTCTTGTCGGCTCATATTTCGATACCACCACAATAATTTTTCTTGTTCGTCAAGGTAAATGGCAACCGATTTTTCAAGGTCGTTAATATTTTCTTCGGGAACATAGTCGAACAATGATTTTTGAATGGGTGTATTGTCGTTACGCACCAACTGTTTGTTGCTCTTTACTTTTATTCTTGATGGTAATTCAAAACCTCCTTTATCTGTAATCAGGAAGAAACATAATTTTTTGTCAGCAACCATTTTTCTGAAAACCTGTTCTGATAAACGGTTTCTTTCTTTTTCTAAAATCTTTTTAAGTTCTTCAATGATGAAAACAAAATTGGCTGCAACTATTTCACGTTCGTATTTTCCCAAAAGAAGTTTAATTGCTTTTTCTCCGATTTGAAAACAATGCCAAGGATTTGGAATAATTTCCGTTATCTGTCTTGTCAGAAATACTTCGTCAATTTCTAAAGTGCCTGTCTTTTCTTCTCTGCCTGTTTCTTTTAGCAACTCTTTTTCTTCATCACTCAAGCCTAAAGCAATTTCCTGTTCTTTGTTTCGCTTATTTTGAAGTGAAAGATTTTTGATTTCATCAATATTGATACTTTCCCAATCAATTTCGCTGAGAATATCAATTTCAAAATTCATATCCCGCCAACTTTCTTTTTCCTGAATGACGAATTTTGGCAAGTATATTTTTCCTTCAAACTTTTTAAAGCCCGAACGATATTGCATTACACGGTCTTTTAAACCGCCTGTGTCTGTTCCTGCATCATCACTTACAATTCTTCCTGCTATATCGCCCAATCCTTCATCTTCCAACCCTTTTTTAATATCGCTTACTAAGGATTTGGCATTTTGCCTGAAAGTATAAACATAACACTCGTCCAAATCTTTGATTTTGGTTTTTCGTGCAAAGGGCTGTCTTAAAATCCTTCCGACTAATTGTGTAATTCCTGTTGCTGATGATGGATTGGTAAGAACCGTAAGCACATAAGCAAAGGAACAATCCCAACCCTCTTGCAATGCCTGTTTGGTTATGATATAGCGTATTTCACAATCATTTGCGAATAAGTCAATACCTTCAATATCGTCTTTTTCACTTGACTTTATCGCAATATGATTTTCGGGAACATTGCATTTTTTAATTAAATATTCTTTGGCATCTTCTGCGTGAATAAACTTTTTATCCTTTTGGTCTTTTCCTGTTCTTTCAACCTGAATCAGGCAAATTGGACGGATATATTCACCTGTATTTCCTTCGTATTCTTTGGCTTTTTTCTCTAAATCGTTTCGTTTTTCAAAACTTGCCAATAAAGTATCTTGCCAATCTAAACTTGTTTTGTTGGTTAAGTGAATATCCAACTTTATCATTTCTTCTTCGTGTAGTTCCCGACCTGTAATTTTTACCAACTCATTGCTATTTGGCGGTGGTGTTGCTGAAAGTTCAAGAATGAAAGAGGGATTGAAATTTCTAACTGTATTTCTTGCCAATTCGCCATAGGCTCGATGCCCTTCGTCAATTACCACAAGCGGACGCAATACTTTTAAAGTGTTTCCAAGCGAAGTTTTTATTTGCGTTCCGAATACTTCCATTTCAGTAGTGAAGCAATCCAAATTTGGAATGAGTTCTTTTAGCTTTTTGTGTCCTTCAAAATCATCTTCACGAGGGAAAAAGTCGGTAAAACCGCCTTGGTCTCTGAATACTTTTAGCGTTTCTTTGTTTTGACGGTTGGCAGAAGGAAGCATCAGCATTAAAACAATCAAATTTTCTTCAATATCAAGGCGATTGAATATTTCTGTTTTTTCCTTGATAAGTGTTCTTCCTCCGCTTGAAATATCCAAAACTTGTCGGTATGGATGTTCACGGTTTTTCAGTGCAGAAATGGTTTGTCGGTAAATTTGCGTGGATGGAACAATCCACAAAATTAAACCTGTTTGCTTGTTGAGATATGATTTTTGAATATTGTCAATAGCGTGGCAAGCCACCAAAGTTTTTCCGCCTCCTGTTGGAACTTTGAAATAAATATCGGGCAATGGTTCGTCTAATCCGTTGGTTTTAGAACTGTAAACCAAACGCCCTGTTGCTTTTTCCCAAGCCTCTTTAGGAAAATTGATATGTTTTGCCAAATGCGGTTTAAGTTCGGCAATTTCCTCAAACTCTTTTTTAGCATCAGCCAAAGCACTCAAATATTCTTTGAGTTCCTTTAAAACCTTTTCCTGATAGTGCTTTAATCTCATCTTTGTATTCTATAAATTTCGTAAGGCAACTGGCAAAAATCAATTCGGTAATCCAACAAAGTATGGTCGTCCACATATTTTGCAGGGGCAAATATCAATCGTTGTTTGTTTTTGAATTTTGGTAAACCTTTGCAAAGTTCCAAAGTCAAAGCATTTTTCTTTAGCCAATCAATATCTGCTTTGTAAAACAAATACGCTTCGTAGTTTTTGCTTTCGCCA
>JAXMLV010000064.1:0-7324 GCA_034367065.1 Flavobacteriaceae bacterium | reverse complement strand
TGTTTCAAGCCGAAGGGATAATAATTATTCTCCTCCCGTATCTCTGTTTGGGTAATAATGCCGTTGCCGTCTGCATCCGCATAGGACAACCGGATATTCCCCAAGCCTGCCCTGAGCGCAGTCGAAGGGTGGTCTTTGTATTGGAAAACATACACAAAGTTGGTTGAGCCTGCCGAAACCGGCTCTGCATAGCCTTCGGGTGTTGTAAAAAACTGCAATGCGCCGTTTTGCTCACGTTTTTTATGTTTATTAAATGGAGTTCTCGAACCTCGTTTCACTTCGGTTTCGTAGATGTAATTACCCGCATAATCTGTTTTAACACCGTTCACTGTTTTTTTGAGTTTTGTCCAAATAAAAGTAATCATTTTTTTTATTCGTTAACGAGAAAGTTAGGGTGGTGGGAAATTTAAATTTTAGTAAACCCCTTGTTACTGTTAATCCTCACGAAGCCATGAAGCTTAGGGGGTTCGAGAGCAGAATTAGAACACTTTGGAGAGCTGAATTTTGTATAGGTTTAAATAGTTAATTTGCTTACATTTGTTATGATGATTAATTTTATAAAAAATGAAAACTACATCAATTGATTTACTGAACAGAAAACTTAAAAATGCACCACAAAGTGTTATAGAGCGTGTTTTGGGATATGTGGACTCGCTTTTAGAAACTACTTCGGCCTCAAAACCTTACGACTTATCTATCGAACAACAACAAATATTAGACAGCCAACTCAACTCCGACAAAGCTACTTATACCAACGCCGAAACGCTTTATACTGACTTAAAAAAGAAGTATGGATTATGAGATTATTGTTTCGCCCATTGCTTCCAAAAACATTGAAGATGCGCTTGAATATTATATTTACAAAGCCAATAAAAAAGTAGCTTTAGACTTTTTGAAAGACTACAGAAAAACACACAAAGCTTTACAAACAAACCCTTTTTACCAGTTTCACGATAACAATTATAGATTTTTGCCTTTTGATAAATTTCCGTATATCGCCTTTTTTATTGTGGATGAACCCAGTAAAACGGTATTTTTAAACGCTGTGTTTCATGCTTCGCAAGATCCTGGTAAGTACCCAGATAGATAAAAAATAGTTATCAAAATCATCGATGCCTTTATCCATGATACCAAGACCAAAAAGGCTTACGCATAAAAAAAACCGCCCATCAGGACAGTCCTTGCTTTTTCTGGTACGGAATGCATTTCCGCGCTATCCGGGTTATATGATAATCTTCTTAAAAACTTTATTGAAGACAAAAAACAATAGTATTGAAAACAATAAATCAAAGACTATTATAAAGAGGCGTTCACCAACAATTCCTCTAAAAAAATTCTCATGGATAGCAAACGGTAAAAAGTTAAAAAAACTAGGTGGCTTAATTATATAGGTAAACACACTTGCGCTTAATAGAGCGGATAATATTAATGGGATAAATTTTTTCATATTAATTACTTTTCCTTGACTGGTAATATTTTACCATTTTCAACTTTATAATTGCCTGTTGGTAATTTTTTTATTTGGTCTATAAAATCCAAAATAGAATGCCCTAGTCCATCGTCATCACTAGTGTCTTCTTGCTCAGCTCCATCAATAGGCTTATTTCCGGCTATAAAATCATCTTCGTTAGAGAACTGTATTGTTGGACCCATGTTTTTTGCTTTAACAGCCTTTTGATCTTCCGTTTGAAATGGGGCAAAATCCGCTTCAAATGCTATTATTAAGCCCTTGATTCCATTTTGTCTAGCATATTCTAAAATGGCTTCTACATATCCTTTTGCATAAGCCCCTCCCATACTATGAGAGATAATTTTTATAGATTCAACAATATTACCGTCACTATCTTTTTGAAGACTAACAATTATTAATTCAGCATCTTTCTTTCCTTGTTTGAAACCAATATCCTTTCTTAGTCCTGGATCTAATGAATATGTATTAAATGGAGCGAACCCTCCCAAGCTACCATCTCTATATATTGCATTTTGATCGTTTAGATGATTCATTACATCTATATCAAATCCTGTGTTTTTCCCAGTTCTCCAATAATCGGGTGTTCCTCTACCTCTGTTATCCGAACCACTTCCAAAATGATTTCCATTAATAAAGATAACGAGGTTACCATCTGGGTCAATGGCTTGAATGGGGGTGTTAAGAGCATAAATATAGGGAGACCTTCCAAAATACAATTCAGCTTTTTTATCAATCCCAAACCACCTGCCCAAGACCGCATCATAATTCCTTGCCCCAAAATCCAGCCAGGCCAAGCTGAGTTCGTCTTGTTCTTCTTTGTTGCCAAAGCCGTACTTGTGGTCTCTGCTGCCGCCTATGGCATTATTATACCCTTTATGTTTCAGCCCGAAGGGATAATAATTATTCTCCTCGCGTATCTCCGTTTGGGTGATAAGGCCGTTGCCGTCTGCGTCTGCGTAGGATAGCCGTATGTTTCCTAAGTGGTCTTTGTATTGGAAAACATACTCCCAACCAAGCCCTTTCGGCTCTACATAGCCCTCGGCATGGTTAAAAAACTGCAATACACCACCTTCGTAAACGTAGTTGCTTGCGTATTCTGTGGTTATCAAAGAACCTCCTTCAGAAGTTATTTTCTTTAATTTCACACCTGAAGCGTCGTAAATGTAAGAAATATTTCCTACATGCTCGGGGTTGTTGATAAAAACTTGGGTGGGTAAATTTAGGTGGTTGTAGGTGATATTGGTTATGCCCTTATTGGCATCGGAGAGCATGTTGCCGTTGGGGTCGTAGGTATATTCTGTGGTCGTGTTTGCTCCATTCTTAAACCCTTCAAGGCTGGCAATGTCTTCTACTTTGGTGAGTTTGTTGCCTGCATCATAGGTATAGGCAAGGTCGTCCATCATGCCGAAGGTAGTGGCTGCGGCATTGGTATGCCCTTTGCGCTTGAGCGCGAGCCCGCGCGGCAAGCCGGCTCGTTCGCTAAAAATGCCCACCGGGCATTTTCTTAACGCTCCGCCCTCGTTTTTGTCGTAGTTTACCAAATCTAAGTTGTAGTTGGCGTTGGTGTTGGTGTTGGTGGCGGTTTTTATCCGGTTTAAGGCATCATACGTATAATTGTAAGTCTTTAAACTGCTGTCGGTGTTTCTTGTTTTCCATTGGGTGAGGGAGATGTTGCCGTTGTAGAGCGGGGTTGTGCCCTCGTTGTAGCCGAGTTTAAAAGCAAACAAATCCACCGTGCCGAGGTTGTTGATATCGTTTATGGCCTTGAGCCAACCGCGGATGTTGTATTTATAGTCCACTACTTGCAGTTCGCTGAGGGCGTTGCCGCCTACCTTTTTCTTAATGAGTTGCCCGAACGGGTCGTAGCTGTTGTCGGCTATGCGTTGGGCGGGGTTGCTGTTGGTTTTATTTTTCCCTCTCGGATTGCAAATCCGAACTATTCGGTGGCATAATTTTCCAAACAAAATAGATTAATAAAAATGGAAAAAATAATGAAATAAAGCACCAAAGGAATTTATTTTCTTTACTCATACATTTATCTTTCAATACAAAATAAATAGAGAAAATAGAGTAAAATCCGCTTATTGCAAACACAATGATATCTATAACTTTTATATATTTAAATGTATTCGTTACGTAGCCTTTGGAAAAATCATCTGAAATAAAATTTAAAATCGAAAAAATAATTATTAACAGATAAAATGTTGTGAGTGATATTTTATAAACTTTATTATTCATGGTTTTAATTTTTTATGTTTTCAAAATTAGGTACAGACCTACCTCCACTAAGACCTCCCGACAAACCATGCCCTATTAGAAATGTTTCCCAAATTAAGTTATTGGTTTGAGGGCTATCAAATCCCTTTACATGTAGAAATAATATTGTACCTCCCACCCCTTTTGTGGTAATTAAACCTGTCTTGTTAAATATTTCCAATAAGCTATTCCCGCTAATATTTTGATGGAAAGTTATTTGGTCTGAATGCAAACGTGAAAAAATTCCAGCATCACCGGGGCTAGCAGATAAACCCAAGGAAAATCCTGAAGATTTAATATTTTGATTTTTAAATGATACAAACAAACTCGAATAATCGACAATCGTTGCATCAAATAAAATTTTATAGACGACTCCTATGTTGTAGGTTTTACCTGCTTCAAAAATAAAAACGGGTAACCCTTTTGTGAAAAAATTCGTGTCCCCAACAGGTAAAGTAGAATTTTGAGATTCAGCTCCCGGGGGATCATTTTCGTTGCAAGGAGGGAAAGGACAACTACCCGAACTTGTAGCTTCACCACCCCCGCCATCCTCCGAGATTGGCGCACCAAATGTTCCTTGTCCACCTTCAACAGAGCCAACTTTTGCTTCACCACTTGTGCCAGAAGAAGTATCATTTTTTATAACCCCTTTGTCCACCAAAAACCCAAGCGCTTTTTGAATATCTTCCTGTTTCTTTTGTTTATCTAATTCCTCTCTTTGACTTCTGGTAGCATCTGTTTCTTGCTTTCCAGGCTGCGGCAAATTCCCATCCGGGTCTATAAAATACACGGGGTTGTCAAAAGCGTAGTTGTAGGGCGAGTGCCGGCGCATGGCTTCGGCGAGGGGGTCGAGGTTCATCCACCTTCCAAGTGCAGGGTCGTAGTTACGTGCGGTAATGTCTATCCAGCCTAAGCCCAACTCGTCTTGTTCTTCTTTGTTGCCAAAACCGTACTTGTGGTCTCTACCGCTTTGGGCGCTGTTGTAGCCTTTGTGTTTCAGCCCAAAGGGATAAAAATTGTTTTCCTCCCGTATCTCGGTTTGCGCGATAAGCCCATTCCCATCCGCATCCGAGTAGGACAGTCGTATGTTTCCCAAGTGGTCTTTGTATTGGAAAACATATTCCCAACCAAGCCCTTTTGGCTCAGCATACCCCTCGGCAGTGTTAAAGAATTGCAATACACCTCCTTCGTAAATGTAATTGCCGGAATATTCAGTAGTTATCAATGAACTTGCATCGGTCACAACTTTTTTGAGTTTTGTACCAACGGCATCGTAAATGTATGAAATATTCCCTACATGCTCGGGTTATTTTACCAAGGTTTCGCGCGGCAGCTGGGGGCGACTAATTACTGTTTTTGGGTATTCCTTTTTAAAACACTTAATACGAATATTGAAAAGGTCAACAGAAATAAAATTTTGGCCTCGTTAGAATGTAAAACAGTTGATTGAATAGTTTTTAACGTCAAAAAACCTAATACAAATATTTGAAATATCATAGTCAATGGTTTTTTTAATGAAATTATTTTTCTACGGTGGATATATATGTAAATACTTATAAGCAAGCATACCCCTAATAAAATTTCTTGAAGAAACTCTACGTCAATTTTTCTAGGTAAGAAAATGCTGCATCCCAGGAATATCGAAAACAGTAAAATTAATAGTTCGCTCTTGTATGTTTTAAATAAGTTCATGTCAATTAATTTTTTTTGTAGATACAATTTTTTCGGGGTTGGTGCTCCTTGTTATAGTTTTTATGCTCTCATAAGTAGATATACCACCAGCAATTGTTGAGCTTGGCTCTGGTGCCACAAAGCCCACGATACCAGCAAATATTCCTATATACGTATCAATATCATTAGCTTCCTCATTGTCTCTTGCCAATTGCTGTATTGGGCTAATCTTATTCTCACTTTTAAAGTTAGAAACGTCGTTAACTTCTTTCTGAAATTCACTTGATGTTTCAGCTAAATCTATTTTTTGGCTAAAGAAAATTGGCTCTGATCTCTTTTTATTTGGGTCATCTTCGATAACGTCTCCAAAATTTATCGATGCAAAAGTCCGTTGGCTTACTTTTCCTGCGTGATTTCCATCAGCATCTATATCAATTTGTGTAATAGTTGTTTTAAATATAGAAAGAAGATTATTACCCTTTTTGTCAGATATTGAAATCGTAGAGTTAACCGTTTGACTCACTTTATCTGTTCCTCTGGTTCTTCCCTTATCATCAAATTTAAAAGATGTTGTAATTACATTTGCATGTATCTTTTCATTAGAGCTATTATTTTTCCTTGCCTCGTCTTCTTCAAACTTCTGCTGATAATAAGCTGTACCCTTATATTCAATAGCTCCTGTTGGAAACATCCCATCCGGGTCTATAAAATAAACAGGGTTATCAAACGCATAGTTATAAGGACTGTGCCTTCTCATCAACTCCGCCAGCGGGTCAAGGTTCATCCATCTGCCCAAAGCTGCATCATAGTTCCTCGCTCCAAAATCTAACCACTCTAAACTGAGCTCATCCTGTTCTTCTTTGTTGCCAAAACCGTATTTGTGGTCTTTGCCGGTTTGGGTGGTGTTGTATCCTTTATGTTTCAGCCCAAAGGGATAATAATTGTTCTCCTCCCGTATCTCGGTTTGCGCGATAAGGCCGTTGCCGTCTGCGTCTGCGTAGGAGAGTCGTATGTTTCCCAAGTGGTCTTTGTATTGAAAGACATATTCCCAACCAAGCCCTTTCGGCTCTACGTAGCCTTCGGCGGTGTTAAAGAATTGCAATACACCACCTTCGTAAACGTAATCCCCCGCGTATTCCGTGGTTATCAAAGAACTTGCATCGGTTACAACTTTTTTGAGTTTTACACCGGAGGCATCGTAAATGTAATCAATTTTTTTATTCGTGCCAACAAAAGTTACGGTGGGCACGGATTGCAAATCAGATGGCTATTTGGACGCACTATCTGGTTCTACCGGCTTTTGTTTTGTGCCTCTAAAGTTAATGATTTCAATAAATTCTTTTTTGGCTTGTATTCTATAGACGATATAGTTGTTTTTATCCACTAATCCTTTGTGGACATTTTTATATTTACCTGTTGCCGGACAGATTTTTGGATATTTGCTTATACGATTTAAAAGGTTTTGCAAATTCTGTTCAAGAACAAGAATTTCCCTAACAGTCCATTCTTTCTCTAAATATTCTATGACCTTAACTAAACCTCTTTCTGCTTGCGGTGTCCAAACAATTCTTAATGCCATTTATCAAAACGTTTCATTACAGTTTCATTAGCGATATAGTCGCCCTTATCTGCCTGAGTCAATCCTGTTTCGATTTCTTGCCGTTCTTCTTTGGAGATTTCACCCCACCAATCTGTTTGTTCTTCTTCAAAAACGGTTTTAAGCTTAGCCAATAGGCTTTCTTTTTGCGTCAGCAATAGAAGGTGCATCAGTTCTAATTTCGTGGCTTCTATATTCATAATCGTAGCTTTTATCTAACAAATATACAGTTTTCGTTTCATATTATCAGTTTAAGGGATTAGGTGGAATTTGATGATGCCTTCGAGTCCGAATTATCTGAATAAGTTGCTCAACTTTGCGGGCACGGA
>JAXMLV010000063.1:0-40222 GCA_034367065.1 Flavobacteriaceae bacterium | reverse complement strand
CCCTTCCATGTATAACCTTGATGGAGGATAGTTTTGGATCATATTTTTTTATTTTAAATGGTATTTCAAATAACACCGTTGAATACCTAAATTCAAAGGGGGAAATAAAAACTGATTCTAAGCATATTTTTATTAACTATTGGTCTGGGAATGCATTGTTAGTTGAAAAACAATCTGAATCTAAGGAGCCAAATATTTACGAAAAAATAAAATCTAAAAGGATAACCAATATATTAAATACCAGTATTATTATATTTGTAATTTCTTGGGTTATATTAAACTTAATAGATACATCGAAATATTATCAGTCCTCAAAATTTACATTTCTTATTTTAATAGTACTGATAAAGTTAGTAGGCGTTATAATAGGCTTATTTTTGATAGGTTACGAAGTTAATTTTATTAATCCAGCTATTCAAACATTTTGTTCGAATGGAGCAAAGGTAAACTGCCAATCTGTATTAAAATCCAAGTATGGTAATATTTTAGGAAATGAAATAAGTTTAAGTATATTGGTCTTATCCTATTTTCTAGGTACTCTTGTCTTTATTTCTTTCTCAAATTTTTCAAAAACCTCTCTTTTTTATTCAAGCATCCTAAATTTTATAATTATACCAGTAATACCCATCTCTTTGATATTTCAGGGTTATATCATTAAACAATGGTGTAAGTTATGCTTGGGAGTAAGTATCTTACTTATGAGCGAGAACATAATAATTTCTTTCACTAATTTTCATATCGGTCGTTTTTCATTGAAAGCACTTCTTCAATTGTGTATATTTTTAATAGTTCCTGTAGTGATTTGGAGACACATTAAACCTTTGATAGAGAAGGAAAAGAAACTGACAATCTATGAAAGAAATTTTAATCGCTTAAAAAATAATGTTGATATTTTTAAAAGTCTTTTACTAAAAAGCAAGCCTTTGCATGAATCACCTGATTTATTAGGTATAAAGTTCACTAATCCAAAATCTAAATATTCAGTGATTAAGGTTTGTAATCCTTTTTGCAGTCCTTGCGCCAAAGCACATCCAATATTAGAAAAATTAGTGGATAAAGGTCTAATAAATCTACAAATTATATTTGCCCTACCTGACCACGGAAACCCAAATGGTGCTAAAATTGTAGAACACTTTCTAAAAATATACAATTGTAAGGATAAAAACTTTACAAAAAATGTTTTAAAAGATTGGTATAATCAAAGGGAAAAGGATGCCAATCTATTTATTGAAAAATATAAGGTTAATATCAATAGTACTGAAGCACTTAAAGTCCACATCAATTTGATGCAATCATGGAGAATAAAGGAAAAGATAGAATATACACCTTCGATATTCGTTGACGGATTTGAATTGCCTAAAGAATATGGGGTCGAAGATTTGGAAAATATTTTAATTTAACATCTCATAAACATTTTTTCATTAAATTAGTAGCGTATTAACATTTAAATTTTAAAATTATGTTACATGAATTTTTGAATTCTAGCGGTGTTTACAAATTAAGTAATGAGCAACAAGCCTTTTTGGTAGGTGGCGTGGACAAATGTTGTATTCGTGTTCCCCCAAATGGGATTGCATCATTCAGTACCAGTTGGTGTAACAGTAAACCGGAATGTAAAGAAGCCGGAAGCATTTGTGCCTGTTAGTACAGAATGTACCAAAACTTACTGTTTAATCTTTTCAAAACAGTAAGTTTTTTTTTAAAATTTATACTTTTATGAAAGATTTAAAAATAAATGCCAATAAAAAAATTTAAAAGCATAATTTTCATCTGTTTATATTTATTGTTTTTTAAGGTCAGATGGAATTCGCCAATAATCATTTCGGTTGGTATCAACTTAATTGTTATGGCTCATTTCATTTTAGAATTTTCTTCCTTTGTGTAGTTTGAATTCATTCCCCCACTACCGCCAACCCGACTCCAAAGACTGCGGCCCCACCTGCCTGCGGATTGTGGCCAAGTATTATGGCAAAAACATCCCACTCCCACAACTCCGCGCCCTGAGCGAAACCGTCCGCGACGGCAGCAGCATGCTCGGCCTGAGCGAAGCCGCAGAAAAAATAGGGTTCCGCACCCTGGGGGTAAAACTCTCGTTAGAAAAACTACAAGAGGCAACGCTGCCCTGTATCCTGCATTGGAACAACAACCATTTTGTGGTGCTGTATGGTTTGAAGTCGGAAGCTGGAAGCTGGAAGTATGGCACTTTTTTTAAAAACTTTTTCTTACGGCTTCCCTCGATCAACTCCCAGCTTCCATCTTCCCGCTCCCAACCTCCCGCTTCCTTCAAAATAAGTGACCCCGCCCACGGTTTGTTGGAATACACAAAAGAAGAATTCCTAAAGTCGTGGATAGGCAACAACGCCGATGAACACACCCAAGAGGGAATTGCTTTGCTACTCGAACCCACACCCAAGTTTTACGCTTCCGACTTCCAGCTTCCGGCTTCCAGCCCAAATAGCTTCGGTTTCAAAATGCTTTCCACCTATGTCTTTAAGTACAAACGTTTCTTGTGGCAGCTCATCGTCGGCCTGTTGGCAGGTAGTTTGTTGCAGCTTATCTTCCCTTTTCTAACCCAAAGTATTGTAGATGTCGGCATCAGGAATCAAGATGTCCACTTTATATACCTGATCCTAATCGCGCAACTGTTCTTGTTTTTGGGAAGAACGGCGGTAGAAGTCATCCGGAGTTGGATATTACTACACCTCAGCACCCGCATCAATATTTCGCTGATATCCGATTTTTTTATTAAACTGATGAGCTTGCCCATTTCCTTTTTTGATACCCGGATGACGGGCGATATTCTCCAACGCATCAACGACCACCGGCGTATCGAGCAGATACTCACCACCTCGTCGCTCAACGTGCTGTTTTCTATGTTTAATCTATTGATTTTTGGGGCGGTTTTGGCTTATTACAACCTGCTTATATTTGCCATTTTCGCGGTAGGGAGTGCCGCCTATTTCGCGTGGATATTGGTGTTCTTTAAAAAACGCCGCGATTTGGATTATAAAAGATTTTCGCAAATCAGCCAGGAACAGAGCAAGGTCATCGAACTCATCAACGGCATGCAGGAAATCAAACTGCACAATGCCGAGAAGCAAAAACGCTGGGGTTGGGAATTTTTGCAAGCACGGTTATTTAAAATTTCCATGGAAGGCCTGGCATTGGAACAATACCAAAGCGTGGGGTCGAACTTTATCAACGAGCTCAAAAATATTTTGATAACCGTACTGGCAGCCAAGTTAGTCATCGACGGCAATATCACCCTCGGGATGATGCTGGCCATCACCTATATCGTGGGCCAATTGAACTCCCCCATCAGCCAGCTTATCAACTTCCTCAGGGAATTGCAGGATGCCAAAATATCTTTGGAAAGGCTTTCGGAGATTCACAACAAAGCGGACGAAGAGTTGCATGATGACGAAAAAACACATGAAATCAGGGAAGATTCCGGTTTTTCCTTAAAAAACCTCACGTTCAGATATATCGGCTCCGATGTACCGGTATTGAAAAAACTGAACCTTGAAATCCCGGGCAACAAAGTTACCGCCATCGTGGGCGTAAGCGGCAGCGGGAAAACCACGCTGATGAAGCTCTTACTGAAGTTTTATGAGCCTAATGCCGGCCAAATAAGCCTTATCTCCTCCTCCTTTCGGGGGGAAAGCGGGGGGCTTAATTTAAAAAATGTTTCTCAAAGAACTTGGCGAAGCCATTGCGGCGTGGTGATGCAGGAAGGCTATATTTTCAGTGATACCATTGCCAACAACATTGCAGTAGGCGTTGATTTTGTAGATAAAGCAAAACTCAAACAGGCAGTTGAAATAGCCAACATTCAAGAATTCATCGAATCATTGCCTCTGTCCTACAACACCAAAATCGGGATGGAAGGCACAGGCCTCAGCACGGGGCAAAAACAACGTTTGTTAATCGCCAGAGCCGTGTATAAAAACCCGAAATATTTGTTTTTTGATGAAGCTACATCTTCGTTAGATGCCAACAACGAACGGGCTATTATGGACAAACTGCAAACCTTTTTTGAAGACAAAACGGTGGTGGTGGTAGCGCATCGTTTGAGTACGGTCAAAAACGCTCATCAAATTGTGGTTTTAGACAAGGGGAAAATCGTTGAAGTGGGAAATCACAAAGAATTGGTGGCAAAACAAGGACAGTATTATCATTTGGTGAAGAATCAGTTGGAACTTGGAAATTGAAAAAATTACGAATTACGAATTACGAATTACGAATTACGAATTATGAATTACGAATTATGAATTACGAATTATGAATTATGAATTATGTACTGATTAGTTTAAATCTAAAAAACTTTATATGAAGAAAGACAATATTGTGCAGCAAAAAAGTTATGAGTTTGCTTTGTTGTGTGTGAAATTGTTTCAAAGACTTTCTGTGGAGAAAAAAGAGTATATTTTATCCAAGCAAATTTTGAGGAGCGGTACGTCTGTTGGAGCCAATATTGAAGAAGCCATCGGCGGGCAAAGCACAAAAGATTTTCTCGCCAAGTTAGCCATCGCCTATAAAGAACCGCGGGAAACCCACTTTTGGCTGCGTTTGCTAAGAGACAGCGATTATAATTTCAAATGAAGAAGGTATTATCTTTATTGATAAATGTGAAGAATTATTACGCATCATCGGCTCTATACAAAAAACCGTAAAAGCCAAAACCCCCAATTCGTAATTCTCAATTCGTAATTCGTAATTAAAATGTCAGCAAAGAAAAATAAACTTGACAGCCTTAACCTCCGCAGTGAAGAAGTCCAAGAAATCCTAACCCGTGTGCCACATTGGATGATTCGATACGGAAACACCGTTTTTCTAAGTTTGATTTTGATGGTACTGTTGCTGTCGTGGTTTATAAAATATCCGGATATCATCACCTCCGAAGCCCTTATCACGACTTCAATACCGCCACAAAAAGAATATGCCAAAACTTTTGGCAGGATAGCACATCTTTTAGTGGAAAACAATCAAGATGTGCCTGCAAATACACCTTTGGCAATTCTGGAAAATGCTGCGGACTACGAAGATGTTTTTTTTCTCAAGTCAATATTGGATACGATAAAAACCGATACAGAAAATTTTAAATTTCCCATGGACAGCCTGCCAATTCTTTATTTGGGCGATTTGGAAACCGATTTTGCGCTGTTTCAAAACAATTATTATCAGTACAAACTAAACAAAGAATTGCAGCCTTTTGCCAATGAGGCTCTAGCAAATAAATTCACCGAATCCGAACTTCAGGCAAGGTTGGCACTTTTAGAAAATCAAAGGGACATCAACAAAAATGAGCTTCTTTTCAAGGAAAGGGAAGTTGCACGCCACAAGACATTGTTCGAAAAGGGAGTGATTTCATCGCAGGAATATGAAAACAAACAATTGGAATATTTTCAGGCAGAGAGGAATTATAAAAACATCAGTGTGTCTATTTCGCAATTGAGAGAAAACATCGGCAGTGCCAAAAGAAATTCAAAAGGAAACCAAATAACCAAAAAAACCGAAGAGCTAAAACAATTGAAAGCCGTTTTACAGTCATTTAACCAACTCAAAAAATCCATCAGGGATTGGGAATTGCAGTATGCTTTTATTTCTCATATCGATGGGAAAGTATCGTTTTTAAACGCGTGGAGCGAAAATCAGAATGTGGAGGCGGGCGATTTGCTGTTCACGATTATCCCCGCCGAAAATTCCCGGTACATTGCAAAACTGAAAGCACCCATTCAAAACTCCGGTAAAATCAAAAAAGGGCAAAATGTGAATATCCGCTTAGAGAATTTTCCGGATGAAGAATTCGGGATGCTGACGGGTAAAGTACTTAATATTTCATTGTTGCCGGATAAAGAGGGTTTTTTTGCAGTCGATGTAGAATTGCCGGAGAAACTAGTAACCAATTATAACAAAGAAATTGTTTTTACTCAGGAAATGAAAGGAGCAGGAGAAATTGTGACGGAAGATTTAAGGTTGATGGAACGGTTCTTTTATCAACTTCGCAATATTTTTAAACGATAATCAATTCTACAGAAAAAACTTCTTAGCTTAATGGTTTCACGCACGCAAAAAAATATGAAGCTATCCCGGATTAATTCCACTGGCGATAAAAACTCCACACGTCCGTTTTTATCAAGTGTCATTGATTTACAATTCAACCTTCAATCCATCATACGCCAAAAACACATTTTCCGGCAAGGTTTTTTCCACCTCGGCGTGAAATCCCAACAGATGGCTGATGTGGGTCAGGTACGCTCTTTCGGGCGCAACTTTTCTGATAAACGCCAAAGCTTCTTCTAAGTTAAAGTGAGAATTGTGCGGAGCGATTCGAAGCGCATTAACCACCAACACTTTGGCATGTTTCACTTTTTGCATCTGCGAATCCGATATGGTTTTTACATCTGTCAAATAGACAAAATCATCCAATCGATACCCAAAAACCTGCCAGTTGTTGTGATCGACCTCGACGGGGATGACTTCTTTTTCTCCTATCGTAAAGGGCTTGTCTTTTTCCACAACATGAATCTTGACAGAAGGCGCGCCCGGGTATTTGTTTTCAGATTCAAAAATATAATCAAAACGCTTTTCGAGTTCGTTCAAAACTCTTTTGTGCCCGTAAATGGGGATGTCGCCCTGCCTGAAAAAAAATGGACGTATGTCATCCAAACCCAACACATGGTCGGAATGCTCGTGGGTGAAAAGTATCCCATCGATGTGTTGGCAATTTTCGCGGAGCATTTGTTGTCTAAAATCAGGGCCGCAATCGATGATGTATCGATATTTCCCCCACTCTACCATGGCTGAAACGCGCAACCTTTTGTCGCGTGAGTCATCACTCAAACAAACCGGATGCGTACTCCCGATTACCGGAATTCCCTGTGAGGTGCCAGTGCCTAAAAAAGTAACTTTCATCTGTTCTTTTTATTGTTTTTTATAGGTCATGCTTCGACTACGCTCAGCACAGGAATGTAATTCGCCCGAGCATTTCGGTTGGTATTAACGTTATTGTAATGGCTCCTTTCAAAACTTGTTATATTTTACACAAAAATAGCTTAAAATAATCAAAATTTTTAAGCATCTATGTATCTTTGTCACATCTAACTACCCTGATATGTCATACGTTTTAAAAGGTGAAAAACCCTTCGAAACCACGCCTTCCATTCGTGACAAAGCTTTTCGAATCAATCTTAATGAAAATATCTATGGAACTTTTGCCGAAATAGGCGCCGGACAAGAGACGGTTAGGAATTTCTTTAGAGCCGGAGCAGCTTCGGGTACAATCGCTAAAGCCATGTCTGCCTACGACAAGGATTTTTCGGATGCCATTTACGGGACTGAACAAGATGGGCGGTATGTAACAGAAACTCGACTGATTCGGATGTTGCGCCACGAAATGAATTTGATGGAAGAGCGAATTTCGCGGGAAAAGCATCCAAACAAATTATTTTTTACGTATGCCAACACGGTTGCAACCATCGATTATAACAAGAAAAACAAAGGCCACGGTTGGGTCGGTATCCGTTTTCAAGTAGAGCCTGATGAAGATTATAACGAGATTATCATCCACTTTCGGTTTCATGAAAACGATGCCAAATTACAACAAGAGACGCTGGGTGTTTTGGGTGTAAACCTCATATATGGTGCATATTACAAACACAGCGAACCCAAAAAATTGCTTCGTTATCTCTATGATCACATCGATTTTGATCAAATAGAAATTGATTTGGTCAACTTTTCAGGCCCTCGATTTGCAGATTTAGACAACCGATTGATGAGTCTTCAATTGGTTAAAAACGGCATGACCGAAGCCGTGATGTTCGGCCCTGATGGAAACAACATTCTTCCGGCGAGTGTACTCTACAAGAAAAATATTCTGGCGCTCAGGGGCAGCTTCCGACCAGTGACCAAAGTAAATATGGATATCTATGAGAAATCATACGAAATGTTTACCCGTGAGAATCGCGTAGATCCGGATAACACCAAAGTTATTTTTGAAATCACGCTGTCCAACTTAAGAGCGGAAGGGGAAATTGATGAACGCGATTTCCTCGACCGTGCCGAACTGCTTTGTTCACTCGGGCAAACAGTTATGATTTCCAATTACCAAGAATATTATCGCGTGGTGGAATATTTCTCTCGATTTACCAAAAACCGCATCGGCTTGGCCATGGGTGTCAACAATTTGGTGGACATATTTGATGAGAAGTATTACCGTCATTTGAGCGGCGGCATTTTGGAAGCTTTCGGTAAACTCTTTTTTAAAGATCTGAAAGTTTACCTCTATCCGATGCTCGACCCGAGCCTCGAAGAAATCATCAACAGCGACAACCTCAGGGTGCATCCGCGCATGAAAGAATTGTATAAATTCTTCAAAACCAACGGTCGTGTTGTTGACATCAAAGACTTTAATCCGGAAATTCTCAATATTTTCTCCCGCAGATTGTTGCAGATGATCTACAACGACGAGCCCGGATGGGAAGAAATGTTGCCGGAAGGTATCGCCGAAATCATCAAAAAAGATTGTCTCTTCGGATTTTCAGTGCCTAAATAAATCCGCTATACGTTTATGATAAATATGCAAAAACAGCATCGAAAGTTTTATTTTTCCGGTTTCGAATTCTTATTCACTTTGTTTTTTATTGTTGTTTTTGGATTGGGTTTGTCAGCACAGGAAAAAATCCTCATCGGTAAAATTACCATTGAAAATACAGGCGCGTCTGAGGTTACAGTTCTCAATACCACCAAAAAAACCGCCACCATCACAGACGAAGACGGCATGTTTGCCATCAATGCGGAAGCAGGCGACAACCTTCAGATTTCTTCCGTGCAAACAGGCGAATACAACCAAGACGTGAAAGAAGCAGATTTTACAGCCGAGCTATTTGAAATCAAACTCAAAATAGCTGTCAATATGCTGAAAGAAGTTGAAGTAACCGAGTACAAAAGTATCAACGCAGCTTCGGTGGGTGTCATTCCTGCCGATTTTGTCAGTTATACACCGGCAGAAAAAGATTTGATGCTCGCCAAAGGAAACAGGGGATTGAGCATAGACGGAATCCTCAATATGTTATCAGGACGTACCAAAAAAATGAAACGCAACTTAGCCGTGGAAAGAGACCAGATGGCCTTGGCGCAAATCCAATCACTTTATTCGGACGAATATTACATCCAAAAATTAAAAATTCAAGAAGTACAAATCCCTGCTTTTCAATATTTTTTGTTGGACAATGCAGATTTCGTCAAGGCAA
This sequence comes from Flavobacteriaceae bacterium, assembly GCA_034367065.1. GTDB lineage: Bacteria > Bacteroidota > Bacteroidia > Flavobacteriales > Flavobacteriaceae > UM-FILTER-40-17. The sequence goes on along the minus strand of JAXMLV010000063.1, from coordinate 30,971 downwards.
TGAAAACCAAAAACGTCAAACTCACTTCTTTCCTATCGCTTGATTTAGCCGATAAATTTTTGAAATTGCAGCGTGAATCGGATAAAGATTAAAATGGGTTGCTGGTTTCTGGTTTCAATAAATCAAAAATCGTTGCTCGTTAATCGTTATTCAATCAGTTTTTAGTTTTTAGTTTTTCGCATCTCGACTGCGCTCGATGTGACAGCTCAGGGCGGGCCGCTCAGCCACCGAACTTTCAACTTCCAACTGTTTCGCGTTTAAGGCTTCATGAATCCTGAGTCCTGCTTCAAGTTTAAGGTTTCGCTAGAAACTGCTATCCCAAAATCTGGCTCGCGTGTTCTTTGGTTTTCACTTTATCGATTATTTCTTCGATAATTCCGTTTTCATCGATGACAAAAGTCGTGCGGTTGATGCCGTCGTAAGATTTTCCCATAAACTTTTTCGGTCCCCAAACACCATAAGCCTGAATAACGGTTTTGTCTTCATCAGCCAAAAGCGGGTAAGGCAACTCAAATTTGGTTTTGAAATTTTGTTGCTGCTTGGCTCCGTCCGCACTTACGCCCAACACCGCATAACCCGCCGATTGGAATCGGGTATAGTTGTCCCTTAAATCACAAGCTTCTGCTGTGCATCCGGGTGTGTTGGCTTTCGGATAAAAAAACAACACCAATTTTTTTCCTCTGAAATCTTTTAAGGAAATGACTTTACCATCTTGATCTTTCGCCGTAAATTCGGGTGCTTTGTTTCCAACTTTTAATGTTGACATAAGGATTAATTTTGTTTAATGTAAATATACAAAAAATGAACAAAAAAGAAAGGGTAGCATTTGTAATAAATACATTGAATAAACTTTATCCCGAAGTACCCATCCCGCTCAATCACCAAGACCCATACACCTTGTTGATTGCTGTTTTGCTATCGGCACAAAGCACGGATGTTCGTGTGAATAAAATCACACCCGTACTTTTTGAAAAGGCCGACAATCCTTATGACATGGTCAAATTATCGGTCGAGGAAATACGTGAAATCATCAAACCCGTGGGGCTGTCACCTATGAAATCGAAAGGAATTTACGGACTGTCAAAAATTTTAATCGAACAACACAACGGGGAAGTTCCACAAGATTTTGAAGCCTTGGAAGCACTGCCTTCGGTCGGGCATAAAACGGCAAGTGTGGTGATGTCGCAGGCCTTTGGTGTGCCGGCATTTCCGGTAGATACGCACATTCATCGGTTGATGTATCGCTGGAATTTCAGCAGCGGAAAATCGGTCGTGCAAACCGAGAAAGATGCCAAAAGATTGTTTCCAAAAAAACACTGGAACAAACTTCACTTGCAAATTATCTGGTATGGCAGAGAATTCAGCCCGGCTCGAGGTTGGAATTTAGAAAAAGACCTCATCACCAAAACCATCGGAAGAAAATTGGTTTTAGACGAATACCATCAAAAAAAGAGGCCGAATAAACGGACTCTATGATCAATTGAGAACTAATTCAAACGAAACAACTTCGCAATCAAAAATTCTTAGTGCTTTAGAATAAGCAAGTATAAAATCTATTGTTTCTTGTTTGGGCTTTAGGGAATTAAGCGAAACAAATTTTTCTGGGGAGTAATTTTTTATCATTAAGTTATGGATATATTAATAATAACTTAACGACATCTAATTTAGATTATTGTATCAATCGGTTAAAATAACATTGTTTTTTTTAATTAACTTACGAAGATTAATCAACGCATAACGCATTCTTCCCAAAGCTGTGTTGATGCTGACATCGGTAACTTCCGATATTTCTTTGAAACTCAAATCTCTGTATAGGCGCATCTCCAAAACTTCTCGCTGGTCATCCGGAAGTTGCATAATCAATTTTCTCAAATCAACATCTATCTGATCTTTAATCATCTGCGATTCGGCATGCAAACTTCCGTCAGACAAAACGGAAAGAATATCAAAATCATCTTTGACTTTAAAAATAGGCATGCGCTGGTTGCGCCTAAAGTGGTCTATCACCAAATTATGGGAGATACGAATGACCCAAGGTAAAAATTTACCTTCCTCATTGTAGTTTCCTTTTTTTAGTGTTCTGATTACCTTGACAAAGGTGTCTTGAAAAACGTCTTCCGTCACATCTCTATCCATTACTTTTGAATAGATAAAAGCGTAAATTTTTTGTTTGTGCCTGTGGATGAGTTTTTCTAAAGCTGACTCGTCTCCGGAAATATAATCCCGCACGAGTTCAGAATCTGTTAAAACTGTTGAAATCATAGCATTACTTTAGTTTAGTTTAGGGCAAAACTGTTTCCTCAAAAAAGAAAAAACACACATAAAAGTAATGTATTGCAATAAGCAGATTTGTTTAATTCACGCCAAATATAAAACATAAGTTTCATACTTTCAAAATATTTCGTTAAATTTCATTTTTTAACATACTTCACACAGATGCTGATTGGGATGCATTATCTTTGCAAAAAACCAAAATATAATGCCCGTTCTCGACCGTGAAATAGATTTAAAATCGCATATTACGATACTAAAGGCAAACCTGCACAACCTCAAAAATGTCAGTGTTGCCATCCCGCGAAACAAATTGGTGGTCATCACCGGACTTTCCGGCTCAGGTAAATCCTCTCTGGCTTTTGACACGCTCTATGCCGAAGGACAACGCAGGTATGTGGAAAGTCTGTCTTCGTATGCGCGTCAGTTTATGGGACGACTCAACAAGCCTCAGGTAGAAGATATCAAAGGAATTTCGCCTGCCATTGCCATTCAACAAAAAGTAAACACCACCAATCCGCGCTCCACAGTAGGCACGGCTTCGGAAGTGTATGACTATCTGAAATTGATGTTTGCCCGAATCGGCAAGACCTACTCCCCCATCAGTGGAAAAGAAGTAAAAAAACACTCGGTGGAAGATGTAATCAATTATGTAAAATCACTTGAAACAGGACGCAAACTTTTGTTGCTCAGCCCAATTATAATCGAAAAGGGTCGGACGCTGAACGATAAAATGAAAATTCTTGAAAGTCAGGGTTTTTCCCGTATTAAAATTGATACGGATATTATTCGGATAGACGAAATACCTGAAATTCCCTCAAAAAGCGATGCTTTTTTAGTCGTTGACCGCATCATCGTCCGGCACGATGAAGATTTTTACAACCGTTTGGGCGATGCTGTACAAACTGCTTTTTTTGAAGGCAAAGGAAGCTGCTTGATTGAGGATATTGAAGATAAAAAAACACATGCATTCAGCAACTTGTTTGAAGCTGACGGCATGCAGTTTATCTTGCCCAATCCACATTTGTTCAGTTTCAACAACCCATTTGGTGCCTGCCCGACCTGTGAAGGTTTTGGCGACGTGATGGGCATCGACCCGAGTCTTGTCTCACCCGACACCTCACTTTCTGTTTTTGAAAACGCTGTTTTTCCATGGCGAGGTGAAAGCATGAGTTGGTATCGAGACCAATTGGTAAACAATGCTTACAAATTTGATTTTCCCATTCACCGTCCCATCTTTGAATTATCGGAAGCAGAAAAACAATTGCTTTGGGACGGTAATAAGTACTTTACCGGATTGCATAAATTCTTTCAGCAATTGGAAGAAAAAAGCTATAAAATTCAAAACCGTGTGATGCTCTCTCGCTATCGCGGAAAAACCAAATGCCAATCCTGCAAAGGCAAACGACTCAGACCCGAAGCAGAATACGTCAAGATTGGCAGTAAATCAATTGGCGAACTATCTGAAATGCCACTTTCAGAACTCTCAAAGTTTATCCAGAATCTCGAACTTACTGTTTTTGAAAAGAAAGTCGTCGGCAGACTGTTGAAAGAAATCGAAAGTCGGTTGAAGTTTATGATTGAAGTTGGTTTGGAATACTTGACACTCAGTCGAAAATCGAACACGCTTTCGGGCGGAGAATCGCAACGCATCAACTTGGCAACTTCCTTGGGAAACAGCTTGGTCGGCTCGATGTACATACTCGACGAACCCAGCATTGGACTACATCCGCGCGATACGGACCGACTCATTGGCGTGCTGAAATCACTCCGCGATTTGGGCAATACCGTCATCGTGGTGGAGCATGACGAAGACATCATGAAGGCGGCAGACCACATCATCGACATCGGTCCGGAAGCGGGCTATTTTGGCGGAGAGGTGGTGGCGGAAGGCAACTACGAACAAATCTGCCAAGCCGACACCCTGACCGGAAGATACCTGACCAGACGATTGGAAATCGAAGTCCCCAAACAACGCAGAAAGGCAAAAGGTGCAATTAAAATCATCGGGGCGCGCCAGCACAACCTGAAAAACATCGATGTCACTTTTCCACTCAACAACCTGACGGTGGTGACCGGCGTTTCGGGTAGTGGCAAAACGACTTTGATTAAAAGTATCCTCTATCCGGCCATCAACAAGCTACTGAACGGCATCGGAGACAAACCCGGTGATTTTTCAAAAATAGAAGGCGATTTGAGTAAAGTCAAACAAATCGAGTTTGTCGATCAAAACCCGATTGGGCGATCTTCGCGCTCCAATCCGGTGACTTACATCAAGGCATACGACGATATCCGCGAATTGTTTGCCAACCAGAAAAGAGCGCAGCTCAACGGTTTTCTGCCCAAACATTTTTCCTTCAATGTCGATGGCGGACGCTGCGACACCTGCAAAGGCGACGGTGAAGTTACCGTAGAAATGCAGTTTATGGCCGATGTGCATCTGACTTGCGAACAATGCGGCGGAAAACGCTTCAAAAAAGAAGTGCTGGAAGTTAGCTTTCAGCAAAAAAACATAGACGATGTACTTCGCATGACGGTGGATGAAGCCATCGCTTTTTTTAAAACCTACGAGCAAGACAAGGTAGCAAATCGACTGCAACCCCTTCAGGATGTGGGCTTGGGCTATGTGCAGTTGGGACAATCATCGGCGACACTCTCGGGTGGCGAAGCCCAACGCATCAAATTGGCTTCGTTTTTGACGAAAGGCAGCAACAAAGAGCACACACTGTTTATTTTTGACGAACCCACCACCGGACTTCACTTTCACGACATCAAAAAACTGTTGAAATCTTTTGACGCGCTGTTGCAAAACGGACATAGCATCATCGTGATTGAGCATCATCCCGACCTAATCAAATGTGCCGACCACCTCATCGATTTAGGACCCGAAGGTGGCCAAAAAGGCGGTTACCTCATCCACGAAGGCAGCCCGGAAAGTTTGGTTGAAAACAAGTTGTCGATTACGGGCAGGTATTTGGCAGAGAAGTTGGCTAACTGATAGCCTAAAATAATGTCTTTCGAGATTTCCCTGAATTGTAATCACACTGAAAAGTGAGGTTATCCAATTATTTTATGAAAGAAATGATTAGATTTGTTCGGGTGACAATACAGTGACTGATGACTTCCCAGTAGCTAAAGACAACCTCTGACTAATGGAAAATGAAGAATTAACGCAAAAAATAAACAGCGAAATTGCCAAAACCGAGCAACGCATCACTGCCTATCAGGAAATGACAAAACCTGTTGCTTTGGACGATTCTATCGGTCGAATATCCAGAATGGATGCCATCAACAACAACCGTGTGACTGCATCCGCTTTACGGCAGGTGGAAGATAAATTAGGTAAACTCAAATACATGCTTTCAAAACTTGGCAGCGACGATTTCGGCATCTGCCTAAAATGTCAAACACCCATTTCCATTGGACGTTTGTTAATCAGACCCGAAAGCTTGTATTGTGTGAAGTGTGCAAAATAGCAATCTAGCTGTAATTGCTATTAAACTTTATCAATCACAACGCGATAGGTCGGATCTTCCAATACGTTGACATCGATAATTTCTTCCGCATTTTTCAGCAAGATTTTGCAATCTGAACTCAAGTGTTTTAAATGTATTTTTTTGCCGACCTTGTAGTAGCGTTCGGTAAGCTTGTTGAGTGCTTCGATGGCTGACATATCAACCACGCGGCTTTCAGCAAAATCTATGATGACTTCATCGGGATCGTTCAACACATCAAACTTTTCGTTAAAGGCCGTGACAGATCCAAAAAACAAAGGGCCGTATATTTCGTAGTGTTTCACACCCTTTTCGTCCACACTTTTCCTTGCGCGAATCCGTTTGGCATTGTCCCATGCAAAAACCAAAGCAGCGATAATCACGCCAATGATAACAGCCAGAGCTAAGTTGTGAAGGACAACCGTTACCAAGGTAACCATGACCATTACAAAAATATCTGACTTAGGCATTTTGTTGAAGGTTTTCAAGCTCGCCCACTCAAATGTTCCAACAGCAACCATGATCATCAAACCTGTCAACGCAGCCATCGGCACGCGTTCGATAAGTCCAGATCCAAACATGACAAAAACGAGCAACATAATTGCTGCCACAATACCCGACAATCGGGCTCTCGCACAATTAGACACGTTTATCAAACTCTGTCCCAACATGGCACAACCACCCATACCCGAGAAAAAACCGGACAAAATATTAGCTGCGCCTTGCGCCACCGCTTCTTTGTTGCCTCTTCCGCGCGTCTCGGTGATTTCATCGATGATATTCAGTGTGAGCAGGCTTTCTATCAGCCCCACACCGGCTACGATTGCGGCATAGGGAAATATCAACTTCAGTGTTTCTAAGTTGAAAGGAACACTTGGAATATGAAAAGGTGGAAAACCACCGCGAATCGAAGCAATGTCGCCAACCGTTTTGGTTTCTAACCCGAAAAACGCGACAATCCCAAAAACAACCAAAATTGCGACAAGCGAAGCCGGCAGCGCCTTTGTCAATTTTGGCAAACCCCATATAATCAACATTGTGAGTAAGACCAATCCGAGTAAGATATACAAAGAAGTGCCGGTTAACCAATGTCCGGATGCATCTTTAAATTGATTTAATTGTGACATAAAAATGATAATAGCCAATCCGTTGACAAAACCAAAAATAACCGGGTGTGGCACCAAACGAATGAGTTTACCCAGTTTTAAAAAACCGGCAGTCATTTGTATAAGTCCGGCCAATACCACCGTGGCAAAAACATATTCTACACCATGTGTTTTGGCAAGGACTACAATAACGACTGCGACGGCACCTGTAGCTCCAGAAATCATGCCCGGTCGCCCACCTATAATTGCTGTAACCAAGCCCATGACAAAAGCCGCGTAAAGCCCAGTTAATGGAGACAATCCGGCTATCAACGCAAAGGCAACTGCCTCGGGAACAAGTGCGAGTGCAACGGTAATACCCGATAATACTTCTATTTTATAATCAATTTTTTGGGTCTTATCAAACAGGTTTAAATACTTTTTCATTCGATTTTTATTACGATAAGTTTGGTCTCAGAATATTAAAATTCTGAAAATAGAGATTTAAAGAAAATTCTTTGGATATTGCGCTACAGCAAGGTAGTGACTTAAAAATTGTATAAAAATTTCTTTTTCATTAACAGTCGGCAAAAGTACTGCTTTGACATCAATCGACCAAATCGTCTAATTCATTTTGAGGCTAAACAGAGAATCGATTGGATTAGAAAAATTCAATACAAATCCCAACTAAAAAACATCAATTCTCCGAAGATTTTTTCTGTGCTTTTCTTTGCTCTTTTTCCAATTTTTTAAAGTAGCCTCTCAATAAGAAATTGTGTTTGAGGGCTTCCATGTTTTCGTTGAAGCGCGCCGTTCCTTCCTTGATATTTTGCATGGTCGAATCGAGGTCTCTCACCAGAGCCGGGTCTTGCGTGAGATAGTGTAAAGTGCCTTGCCCGTCTTTGATTTCGCTAAGCAAGGCGTTGAGGTTTTCGGTAACTTGCGTAATTTCCTGACTCGATTGTTCCAAGTTGTTGAGGATATTTCTCATTTTCGCTGTTGAAAGTGTATCGCTCAACAAGAAACCGGCGACGCTTTCCGAGAAATTGACCGAGGCTATCATCTCGTTTACCGATGCCATTGACTTGGAAGCACCTACGCTGGTTTTTTTCAATTCGAGTAGCGTTTGTTTGAGGTCTATGGCCAATGTCGAATCGGAGATGAGCATGCCCAAAGTACCTTTGCCCTGGTTGATGTTTGAAGTGATTTTAAGTAAATCGGAGGTTAGCAAAGCGGCGTTTTCGTTGGTCACATTGAGCGTGGTGAGCATATCGTTCATCCCGATTTTACTGTACGACTGAATGATGTCGCCTGACGCTATTCTTTCCGCCGTGCCTTCTGCCGGGATGATGTTGACAATCATGCTGCCAACCAAACCGTCTGAGCCAATTGTTGCAACGGCATTTTTTCGGATGAATTTATTCATTTTTTCTTCGATGAGCATCTCCACCCGGATAAGGGTATCGCTCAAAATATCGGTCTTGCTGACCGTCCCTACGTTGATGCCCGAATAACGCACATTGTTTCCTGTTTGCAATCCGTTTACATTCCTGAAATAGGAGTAAATCTTGATGTTTTGGGTAAACAAATTTTGTCTATTTCCGATAAAGTAAAGAGCCGAAATGAGCAACAAAGTACCGATAACGACAAACATTCCCAACTTGATTTTTTCCGGTGCAGATTTTTTCATAATGCAAATATTTTATTTAAAAAACGCCTTCACTTTCGGGTCATTTGATTGTATCAATTCTTTAAAAGTCCCTTCTGCGTAATTGATGCCGTCCACCAACAATATCATCCGGTTGGCAATCACCCGGGCGCAATCCACGTCATGGGTGATAATCAATGACGAAGTTCCGTAGGCTTTTTGAATATCGCGCATCAATTGAATGATTTCCTTGGCAGTAATAGGGTCAAGTCCGGTAGTGGGTTCGTCATACAGCATGATTTTGGGTTTCAAAATCAAGGCTCTCGCCAGCGCAACTCTTCGCTGCATGCCTCCCGAGAGTTCAGCCGGCATCAAATCGATGGCGTGTTCCAAACCCACGTTGGCGAGTGCTTCTCTAATCAGTTTTTCGGCATCTTCAGAACCGACTGTTGTGTCGGCATGTCTCCGCAGGGGAAAATAGAGATTCTCTCGGACGGTCATCGAGTCGTACAAAGCACTGCCTTGAAACAAAAAACCAATCTCGGTACGCAACAAGTCCAATTCGTGCTGACCCAATACTGTGATGTCCTGACCTTTTATGCGGATGCTTCCACTATCGGCTTGCATCAATCCGACCAAGCATTTAATCATCACCGATTTGCCCGATCCCGATTTGCCCATCACCACCAAATTCTCACCTTTGAATAATTTTAGATTAAATCCGTTGAGCACTAAATTGTCTCCAAAACTTTTTCGTAGGTTTTTTAATTCTAAAACAATCGGTATGTCGGTTTCTGCGTTCATATTTCAAAAAAAATATCCGTCACGAAAACGGCGATAAAGTCAATTACAAAAAGCAGCATCGAAGTGTAAACCACCGCCGCATTGGACGCTTCGCCAACACCTACGGTTCCTTTGTTGCAATAGTAACCTTTGTAACAGCCAATCAATCCAATGGCAAATCCGAAAAAGAAAGACTTGATGGTAGCGGGAATGATGTCGCTGAATTTTAAGGCATCAAAAACCTGATTAAAATACAATTGAAAAGAGACTGCGCCTTTCAAATGTTCGACGAAAGACGAGGCGATCAGCGCAACTGTGTCGCCAAAAATGACCAGCAACGGCAACATCAAAGTAGTCGCAACTATGCGCGTGACAACCAAGTATTTAAACGGATTGGTGCCCGATACTTCCATGGCATCTATCTGTTCGGTTACCCGCATGGAGCCTAATTCGGCACCGATACCCGACCCGATTCGCCCTGCGCAAATAAGTGCCGTGATGACCGGACCAATTTCTCTAATAATGGAAATACTCACCATGGACGGCATCCAAGACTGCGCACCAAACTCCATCAGGGTCGGACGCGATTGCAGGGTAAAAACCAAGCCTAAAATAAACCCGGTCACGCCGACTAAGAGCAACGAACGGTTGCCCATGTTATAGCATTGGCGTAACATTTCACCGGTTTCAAACGGTTTGGTAAATACTTCTCTGAAAAACCGCCCGGCAAAAAATGTCACCTCTCCTACTTCCGTAAAAAATGATTTGACTTTTTCCAATATCCGGGAATTTGTTTCCATGGTTTTTGCCTAATCTACTCAAAGATACGCAATCAATCACCAACTAAAAAATGATAAAAATCACCTTTGAAGTGCGCGATTTTCTTCGCATTTCTCTTCTTAGCTATTGTTACCCGGTAAAATTTGAATGATCTAATATATCAACCTCTAAAGGGTTTAAAAATATGCGAAAATTCACTTTTTTAGCGACAATTAGTTCTTAATGGCGTTGTTTTTAGCCGCATCGGGAAGATTTATTGGTAGAAAAGCTAATCACCAATTGGCTCAAATATGTCTGCTCTCAGCACAGAAAGATAAAATAGTTACTTTGCCAAGGATTATTAATCACTTTTTAAAGCTGAATAATTAATTGATTTAGAAGTAATTCTGTTAGTTTTGGTTTGAAGCTGGTTGCAGCATGAATTACATCCCATGTTATCTGAACGGTGCTATCGGGTTTTGAAGTCCATCAACAAGGGTGAATTGTATATAAAAAGATTATGCGTGCATTCTCAAGAAACTTGAATTACGCACATTCTAAGGCAAGTCTTGTTAAAGTTGCCTTAACAAACTCATAAATGTTTAGTTTTTAAGCGTTTTGTCTGCTAAAAATAGTTTTTTATTTAGTTGATTAATGTTTACTTTTGCATCCAACTTGTTTAAAAAAAATAATGAAGAAATTTCTTCTGATTTTGTGGATTGCATTCATGACATTTTCATGCAGCCAATATCAAAAAGCACTCAAATCTGAGGATTTGGCTGTGAAATACACCTTGGCAGAAAAATTATACAATGACGGTAAATACGCTAAAGCACTGCGTCTTTTCGAACAAATAGAGCCTAAATACAGAGGGAAGCCTCAAGGAGAGAGGGCCACTTATTTCTACGCCATGAGTTTGTATAAAACCGAAGACTACGTCCTTTCGGGCTATCACATGGAACGATTTGTAAACTCATTTCCGCAAAGCGATAAAGCGCAAGAAGTAGCGCTACTCGGAGCCAAGAGCTACTATTTTCTTTCTCCCAAATACAGTTTAGACCAAAAAGACACCAACACGGCTTTAGAAAAATTGCAGAATTTCATCAACACCTATCCGAAATCAGAATTTTTTGCAGAAGCCAATGAGTTATACCAAGAACTTACCGGAAAATTGGAAAGAAAAGCCTTCGAAATTGCTCGTCAGTACAATAAAATATCTGAATATCCTGCATCTGTCAAAGCTTTTGATAACTTTTTGTCAGAATATCCCGGTTCATCCTTCAGAGAAGATGCCCTTTTTTATCGCGTAGATTCTTCGTTTAAATATGCTGAAAACAGTGTGGAATACAGAAAATTAGAGCGTTATAAAGAGACAAAATCTGCCTACGACAAACTAGTCAGTTCTTTTCCTTCAACAAAGCACATCGAAAAATTACGACCCGTTATCAATAAAACGAAAAGTGAAATCGAAAGATTAACACTGCTAACTGAACAAAACAAAATTCAAACACAATAAAGGACCATGATTGATCTCAAAAAAACAGACGCACCCGTAACCACAGTAACTGTCAATAGAAATCTTGTCGACGCAAAAACAGACAACATTTATGAAGCTATTGCCATCGTTGCTAAAAGGGCAAATCAAATCAATGCTGACATCAAGAAAGAATTGCTCGAAAAATTAGAAGAATTTGCGACTTACAACGACAGTTTGGAAGAGGTTTTCGAAAACAAAGAGCAAATCGAAGTTTCCAAATTTTACGAAAGACTCCCTAAACCGCATGCATTGGCGTTACAAGAATGGCTTGAGGAAAAAATATACACCAGAAAAACAGACGCTCCTGCACAATAATTAAAATTATGTCAGTTCTCCAAGGAAAAAAAATACTCTTGGGAGTCAGTGGCGGTATCGCTGCCTATAAATCTGCCTTGATAGTTCGTTTGCTCGTTAAATCGGGTGCAGAAGTAAAAGTAGTTTTGACAGCTGCTGCCAAAGAATTTGTGACACCGCTCACCTTGGCGACCCTTTCTAAAAACCCTGTTTATTCAACTTTTACGGAAGAAGACAACGACTCGGGTGTTTGGAACAACCACGTCGAACTCGCGCTTTGGGCTGACCTGATGCTCATCGCTCCTGCCACCGCCAACACGCTATCCAAAGCTTCCGAAGGTGCTTGCGACAATCTCTTGTTAGCCGTTTATCTATCGGCAAAATGCCCCGTGTTTTTTGCCCCCGCGATGGATTTAGACATGTACAAACACCCGTCAACCAAAAATTCATTAGACAAACTCGTATCATTCGGTAACATCATCATTCCGGCTACCCATGGCGAATTGGCCAGCGGATTGACCGGACAAGGAAGAATGGCTGAACCCGAAGACATCATCAAATTTATAGAAAATCATTTGGAATCAAATTTGCCCCTTCGCAACAAAAAAGTACTCATCACCGCAGGCCCAACCTACGAAGCCATCGATCCCGTTCGCTTTATCGGAAATCATTCTACCGGAAAAATGGGTTTTGAAATCGCCAAAAAAGCCGCCGAATTGGGCGCAGAAGTTTTTTTGATTACAGGCCCGACGCAACTTTCAATTTCTCATTCAAAAATAAAAGTAATTCCGGTTGTTACTGCCGACCAAATGTACGCTGCGGCGCATCAATATTTCCCGGATGCTGATATTGCCATACTTTCCGCCGCCGTCTCAGACTACAAACCGCAAACCATCGCCTGCCAAAAAATCAAAAAGAAATCTGATCACATCACGATTGAATTGGTACCGACACCCGATATTTTGGCATCGCTCGGCAAGATAAAAACCAAACAATTTTTGGTCGGATTTGCGCTCGAAACCTGCGACGAACTCGAAAATGCAAAAGGAAAATTGCAACGCAAAAACCTGGATATGATTGTATTAAACTCACTCAACGACAAAGGTGCCGGGTTTGGAACGCCTACCAATAAAATAACTTTGATAGACAAAGCGTTAAATGTATTACCTTTCGAATTGAAATCTAAAGCCGAGGTTGCCCATGACATCTTTCAGTTCATTTTACAAAAAACAAGCTAACCGACTGCTGTTTTTCTTGCTGTGTTGTATTTCTGCTTCGACTTTCGGACAGGAAGTCAATTGCTATGTCGAAATCAATGCCGACCAAGTTAAACAATCTAATAAGCAGGTTTTTAACACTTTAAAAAGTGGCATTTCCGATTTCATCAACAAAACCAAATGGACAAACAAAACAGTTGCACCCAACGAAAAATTGGACTGTTCCGTTTTTATTCGGGTGAAAGAATTTTCGGGTCAGGAATTTTTGGCCGAAATTCAAATTCAATCCTCCAGACCGATATACAATTCAACCTACAATGCGCCTGTTTTCAATTTCAAAGACGAACAATTTAGGTTTGTCTATGTCGAATACCAGGACTTGACCTACAACCCATATACCTTCAATTCCAATTTACTTTCGGTACTTAGTTTTTATGTTTACACCGTGTTGGGTTTGGATGCCGACACCTTTTCACCCGAGGGTGGCACCGCGTTCTTTCAGGAAGCACAAAAAGTGATGAACCTCGCGCAAGGCAATGGATTTAAGGGTTGGGACAGTTCAGATGGCAATGCGTCTCGGTTTCGGTTAATCCAAGATCTACTGACCAACACTTTTGCCGGCTACAGAAAAACTTTGTATGAATACCACCGAAACGGTCTCGATTTATTGACCGATAATCCGCGAAAAGCCAAAGAAAACATCGCGAAAAGCCTTACTTTTTTGGAAGACATGAACAACAGTCGCCCCAATTCGCTCTTGCTTCGCGTGTTTTTTGATGCCAAAGCAGACGAGTTAAACAGTGTTTTCTCTGAAGGTCCGCCGATTGACTTGGTAGGCACCATCAATACACTCAACAAGTTGGCTCCCGCCTATGCTTCAAAGTGGGCGAATATTCAAAACTAATTATTTCGATTTTCATTTTTGTGGATTTTTTGTGGAAGAATCCTATCTTTAACATTCAAAAAAAAATAGATTTTGTTAACTGCTTTTTCCATCAAAAATTTCGCTTTGGTCGAAGACCTTCACGTCAATTTCGGGCGTGGATTGTCTATCATTACCGGGGAAACCGGTGCCGGAAAATCCATCTTACTCGATGCTTTGGGTTTGCTTTTGGGCAACAGAGCCGACTTGGGAAGTTTGAAAAACAAAGAAGAAAAATGTGTGATTGAAGGCGAATTTGCCATTCAAAAATACCATTTGCAGGCACTTTTCGGACAATTGGAATTTGATTATGAAGACCTCACTTTGGTCCGAAGAGAAATTTTGCCTTCTGGAAAATCGAGGGCTTTTGTCAATGACACACCTGTTTCGCTGCAAAACTTAACTTCTTTAGGTGAAAAACTCATCGACATTCATTCGCAACACCAAACCTTGCAAATCGCCGACACCATTTTTCAGTTTCAATTGGTGGATGCTTTGGCAAACAACCAAAATTCTTTGACTGATTTTCGATCGGTACTCAAAAACCTCAACCAAGCAAAAGCCGAACACCACAAACTAATCGAAGAACAAAAAGAAGCAGAAAAACAAGCAGAATACAACCGTTATTTGTTGGATGAATTGCTGAAATCAGACATCAAAATCGGGAATCAGCGGGCTTGGGAAGAGCAAAGTTTACAGTTGTCAAATGTGGAAAACATTCAGCAACAATTGTCCGAATCACTCGCACATCTGGATCACGAAGAAATTGGTGTTTTGTACCAACTTACCCAAATCAAAAATGTATTGGGTAAGATAACTTCACTTTCACACGAGTTACAAACCGCATTCGATCGGATTGAATCTGTTCGCATCGAGCTGGTCGATCTTTCGACAACCTTGCTTTTATTAGCAGAAAAAACCGAATCAGACCCGGAACAACTGTTGCTCATCAATCAAAAACTGCAAACACTTTACCAACTTCAGAAAAAACACCAAGCCGACACCGAAGAAGAACTCATTGCCGTGAGAGAAGCACTGGAAGAAAAAGTTTTGAAAACCGAAAACCTTTCTACGCTCATTAAAAATAAAAAATTAGAAATAGAAAGTTTGACCCAACAAGCAACTTCACTAGCAGACTTATTGCACGAAAACAGGACTCAAGTTTTGGAAAACCTGCAACAACAACTGCAAGAAATCGTGTTGCAATTGGGCATGCCTTATGCCCGTTTTCAGATCAATCTCAGCATCAAAGACGACTTTGATAAATTTGGAAAAGACCAAATCGAAATATTGTTTTCGGCTAACAAAGGAATTCCGTTCGGGCCGCTTAAAAAAATTGCTTCGGGTGGTGAATTATCCCGTGTGATGCTCGCCGTGAAGGCAGTTTTGGCACGACACATCAGTCTGCCAACCATCATTTTTGACGAGATAGATAGCGGTATTTCGGGCGAGGTAGCCAAACAAATGGCAAGCGTACTCGACAAGTTGAGTCAATCTTTGCAAGTCATTGCCATCACCCATCTGCCACAAATAGCTGCCAAAGGTGAACACCATTTTAAAGTCTATAAAGAAACGCTGGCTGACACAACGCGCACCCAATTGACCTTTTTAGACAAGCCCAACCGTGTGAAAGAATTAGCGGAAATGCTGGGTGGAAAATCCATGTCCGATTCGGCTTTGGCGCATGCGAAAGAGTTGTTGGCTGGAGAAGGTTGAAGGTAAGAGCTGTTAAAATATCCGGCATAAAAAAACTCCCGACAATCAAATCGCGGGAGTTTTTTAGTATATGATAAAACACTTATGCCTTTTCGGTAACCGGCTTGTTGACTTTTTGCGTCATTTCCATCGAAATGGCAGAACGCTCAAATTTTACTTTTCCGGCGCCAATATCGAGAATCAGAGCTTCTCCATCGTCACCAAAGTCCAATACTTTGGCATGCAGTCCACTTTTGGTTACGATGCGATCGCCTTTTTTGATTTCTCCAAAAAATTTCTTTTCATTTTTCTGGCGTTTGATTTGCGGGCGTATCATAAAAAAATACATCACCACAAAAATAAGTAATAACGGAAGTAATTGACTGATTCCTTGCATGGTTAATTGATAGGTGAGTTATAGGTTGCTGCTTTGTTCGGGTCGGGGGTCACCATCGCTTTGATTTTGAGAACTTCAGATCCTTTTTCAGTATTTGTAAAAAGGGTTACCAATTTTTGTTGAAGGTTTGGTTTTCCGGTTGAATTAAAAGCCACTTCAATAACTCCGGTTCCACCTGGCGCAACAGCCTCTTTGGGAAAGGAAGGAACCGTACAACCGCAGCTTCCTTGTGCTTGGGCAATGATAAGCGGTGTTTTGCCGGTATTGGTAAAGGTAAAAATGGTTTTGACTACATCACCCTCACTGATCGTTCCAAAGTCATGCTCCACACGGTCAAAGGTCATCACAGGAGATTCACCCGCTTTGGCAACTTCCTGTTGCGTAGTTTTTACATTCTCGGCATTAATTTTTGCGGAGGCATTGTCTTTGCAAGAGAACAAAGCCACAACGACAAATAAGCCAAAAGAGATGTTTGCAATATTTCTTTTCATAGTTGAAATTTTTATTTGTTAATTTAGAAGTACAAATTTAGTAAATATTTTTAAAGTAAACCCCTCCCAACTTTATTTATCAAGCCTTTTTCGTTCATTTGTTTTTCAAGATTGTCCAAAACGCCATTGATAAAAATACTGCTTTTTGGCGTGGCGTATTCTTTGGCTATCTCGATGTACTCGTTGATGGTAACGCGCGTTGGGATGGAAGAAAATTTTTGAAACTCACAAATAGCCATTCGAATTAGGATGGCATCCACATCGGCAATCCGGTCTTTGTCCCAATTGGGCGTTTGCCCTTCTATAATCTTATCGAAATGTTCGGCATTCAACATGGTTTTCCTAAACAACTCGATGGCAAAATCGCGGTCTTCTATATCTCTAAACAATTTGATTAATAATTCTTTAGATGTTTCCTCGGATTTGAGTTGGCGAAAGGTTTTCAGTAAAAAAGTGTTCACCAACGGCAAATCATCTAACCATGTCAGGCTCGAATCTTCCAAAAACTCGTACAGTTTTTCATCCGGGGCAATCACCTCTGAATACAGTTTGACAATAAAATCTCGGTCATTTTTAAAGTTGGAAGTACTGTCCGCCACATAGTCTTGGTAAATTTGACTTTCAATCATTTTGTCATAAATAATCCGGATGTATTCCTCGTGATTTTTCCAAAAATTAGATTTAAGACTTTCCATTTTTTCAGCCAACAACAGGCTGTCCGTAATGAGTTTTACGAGTTTGTTGTTTGAGAATTTTTGGTTGGGTTTTAGCTCTTCCTTGGATGCCAAGTGCTTTTTGCTCGATTTTTCTTGTAAATCTTGGTGTTGTTTGTGAAGCTGGTTGAACAAATCAATCAGCAAATAATAAAGTACCTCCATGTCATTCATACTTTTCACCAAGAATTTCTCTTGGGTGTCAATGTTTTGGCTTCCTGACGCTGACATCGCATAGATGGTTTGCATAACTTTTACGCGGAGTTGTCTTCTGTTGAGCATGGGTAAGAACTTTATGTAGCTTTGATTTTTATCGGTGTAAAAGTACAGTTTTTTGATAAATGAAACATATCTTTTGTTGCTAAAAAGTTTCCATTTTTAGCTTTTTTATGCTTTGCGTCTTACTTTGCGGCCTTTGCGTGAAAAAATCATCGTACCGCTATTTCACGCAAAGCAATAATAAGAAATTGCAAAGTTCGCAAAGAATTATTTTTATACTTACCATTTTACATTAATCGTTTTAATCCATAGAAATCGGGGATTAACCACCAGACTTCCGACTTTTGCCTACCCGCCTGAACTTTCGGACGGGCGGGTTGCCTATTGCCCTCATCTAACAAATAAAAAACAGACTTTTCAAATGAATCCGGTATCTTTGCTGTTCATCTAATCAGGGTAATGAACGCACTCAAACACATTAATAAATATTTTTTCAAATACAAAAGACAACTCATTATCGGTTTGATAATCACCGTTGTAGCTCGTGTTTTTTCTTTGGTCATGCCGGTCGTTGTCGGAAACACCTTGGATGTTGTGAAAGCCAAGATTGATGGTGAAATCAGCGAACCGACAGTATTCCAACACAAATTACTCGTCAATATATTGATAATTGTCGGGTCAACCATCATTTCGGGTTTGTTCACCTATTGGATGCGGCAAAACATCATCAATGTTTCGCGCTATATCGAGTTTGATTTGAAAAATGAAATTTTCGCACATTACGAAAAACTATCGCTGAATTTTTACAAAAAAAACCGCACCGGCGACCTGATGAGCCGCATCAGCGAAGATGTGGGACAAGTGCGGATGTATGCCGGTCCGGCCATCATGTACAGCATACAGACTGCCGTTTTGTTTCTTTCGGTTATTCCATTGATGATCTATCAAAGTCCGAAGTTGACACTTTACACCCTGCTCCCACTCCCCATTTTGTCCTATTCCATCTATCAACTCAGCAAAAACATCCACCAAAAAAGCACAATCGTCCAGCAATTTTTATCTAAAATTTCCACTTTCGCACAAGAAACTTTTTCCGGCATATCAGTCATCAAAGCGTATGTGTTGGAAGATCAAACCAATGCCAATTTGGTTTTATTAGCCAATGAAAGCAAAGTCAAAAACTTGGATTTGGCTAAAGTACAAGCCTTGTTTTTCCCTTTGATGGTACTGCTCATCGGGTTTAGTAACATACTCGTGATTTATGTGGGCGGTAAACTTTACATCAGTGGAGAAATAGCCAGCATCGGTATCTTGGCTCAATTTCTGATTTATGTAAACATGCTCACCTGGCCCGTGGCTACGGTAGGTTGGGTCAGTTCGATTGTTCAACGCGCAGAAGCTTCCCAAAAAAGAATCAACGAGTTTCTCGAAACCCAAGCAGACATTGTAAATACAGTGGCTGAAACGTACCAAATTTCAGGTAAAATCACCTTTAAAAATGTCAGTTTCACCTATGATGACACCAACATTCAAGCGCTTAAAAACTTGTCTTTTGAAATTGAAAAAGGAAAAACCTTGGCCATACTTGGGAAAACCGGCTCGGGAAAATCGACCATTTTGGAATTGATTGCCCGCACCTACGATGTCACTGAAGGCGAAGTTTGTGTGGACAACATCAACGTTACGAATCTAAATTTGGAGAGTCTTCGAAACAGCATCGGCATGGTCCCGCAAAATCCATTTTTATTTTCAGACTCCATCAAAAACAACATCCGCTTCGGTGATGCCAATGCCTCTTACGAAGATGTAGTTAGAGCCGCCAAAAACGCATACATTCATCACAACATCGTCACGTTTAAGAATCAATACGACACCGTACTCGGAGAAAGAGGAATTACCCTTTCGGGAGGACAAAAACAAAGGGTATCTATCGCGAGAGCGATTATTAAAAAACCAAAAATTTTATTATTAGACGATTGTTTATCGGCTGTTGACACAGAAACCGAAGAAGAAATCCTCGGAAACATCTTGAGATTAGCCCAAAATATAACCACCATCATAGTCAGCCATCGGGTGTCGTCAGCCAAAAATGCAGATAAAATAATTATCTTAAAAGACGGTGAAATTTTTCAAGAGGGTACTCATAATGAGCTGATTGAACAAGAAGGCTATTACAAAGAATTGTACAACAAACAACTCACAGAAAAAGAATCCTAAAAAATTGTTGTGTTTTATTATTTTTTTTTTCACATTTGATAAGTTTAAATCAATTAACAATTAAAAGCAGACCGGACTATGAACGATAACGAAAACAACGAAAGAAACGACCGAGAAGAAATCTATTCTAAAGTCTTGAGGGCAGGAAGAAGAACCTATTTTTTTGATGTGCGGTCAACCCGCGCGGGAGATTACTATTTGACACTCACCGAAAGTAAAAAATTTACACACGATGACGGATCTTTTCACTATCAAAAACACAAAATCTACTTGTACAAAGAAGACTTTGAAGCTTTCAGCGAACACCTCAAAGAAATGACCGATTTTGTTTACAACGAAAAGGGAGAAGAGGTTATCAGTGAACGACATCAAAAAGACTTTAAGAAAGAAGATCTTTCAGAAAACGGCATTGATGAAAGTTTACAAGAGGATGTGGAAGCGCCAAAAAGTTTCACAGATGTCAGATTTGAAGACATTTAAATGTTAAAATTTTTCTTAAATAACAAACCACTTCCGTTTTAAAGAAGTGGTTTTTTTTACATTTATACCTCACTAAATAACCACCCATGAGAAAACTTATCCTATTGCTGTTTTTTACTCAATTTGCCTTTGCCCAACAAGCGGTTGATTTGAGTTATTACCTCCCACAAAACGTACAATACGACCCGAAAATTCCCACACCCGAAAGCGTGTTGGGTTATCAAGTCGGCCAGTGGCATGTCACCCACGACCAACTGGTCAACTACATGAAAGTACTCGATGCAGCTTCTGACCGAATTTCTCTTGAAAACCGCGGAACAACCTACGAAGATCGCCCGCTTATTCTGCTGACCATCACTGCTCCAAAAAATCACCAAAACATCGAACAAATTCGGCAACAACACCTCCAGTTGACCGAGCCTTCAGGCAGTTCGTTAGACGTTTCGACCATGCCGTTGGTGTTGTATCAAGGATTTTCCATCCACGGAAATGAACCCAGCGGATCGAATGCATCGCTCTTGGTCGCCTATTATCTAGCCGCCGCCCAAGGCCCCGAAATCGAATCGCTTCTTGACCACACCGTGATTCTCTTCGATCCTTCATTCAACCCGGACGGACTTCAAAGATTTTCCTATTGGGCCAACACCAACAAAAGCAAAAACATCAACCCCGACCCAAATGACCGCGAATACCGGGAAGTTTGGCCCGGCGGGCGCACCAACCACTATTGGTTTGACATGAATCGCGATTGGCTACCCACAGAATTGCCCGAATCGCAGGTGCGCATTACTACCTACCGAAATTGGATGCCCAACATCCTGACCGACCACCACGAAATGGGCACCGAATCTACTTTCTTTTTCCAACCGGGCATTCCGTCTCGCACGCACCCGATTACACCCAAACTCAACCAAGAATTGACGGCTGAAATAGGTGCTTTTCACGCCAAAGCCTTAGACAAAATTGGCTCACTCTATTACACCGAAGAAAGCTATGACGATTTTTACTATGGAAAAGGTTCTACCTATCCGGACGTGAACGGTGGCATCGGAATTTTGTTTGAACAAGCCAGCTCGCGCGGTCATGCACAACAGACATCGAGTGGCGTACTCACTTTTGCTTTTACCATCCGAAACCAATTTACAGCAGCACTTTCTACTTTGGAAGCCGCGCAAAATATGCGTGCAAAAATCCTGAATTACCAAAGAGATTTCTTTGCTGAAAACAGAAGTTTGGCAGCCAAAGACAAGATGAAAACTTTCGTGTTTGGTGATTCAAAAGATGCTTCCAAAACCATTGAATTGGCAAAAGTGTTGCTGAGACATCAAATAAAAGTCAATGAAATTAGTGGCGATTTTTCAGCAGAAGGAAAATCATTCAAAAAGGGATATGCCTTTGCCGTGCCTACCAATCAGAAAAATTACCGATTGATACAAGCCATTTTTGAAGATCGAACGCAATTTCAAGACAGT
The DNA here is from genome assembly GCA_034367065.1 of Flavobacteriaceae bacterium. Lineage (GTDB taxonomy): Bacteria > Bacteroidota > Bacteroidia > Flavobacteriales > Flavobacteriaceae > UM-FILTER-40-17. The sequence continues at coordinate 9,277 of JAXMLV010000063.1, read as the reverse complement.
TTGTTTTATGACATTTCTGCCTGGTCATTTAAACACGCATTCGATGTGGATTATGCCTCGCTCAACACAACTTCACAACTCGGTGCCGAAGTGAGCAGCCTCGAACTTCCGACCGGTCACGTCGATGCTAAAAGCAACTACGCTTACTTGATGGAATGGCACGAATATTATTCGCCCAAAGCCTTGAACAAACTATTGGAAAATGGTTTGGTTGTGAAAGTCGGTTTGAAAAAGTTTACCGCTTCCGGACGGCAATTTGATTACGGCAGCTTGATGATTCCCGCACAAAACCAACGGCTGAATACAGACCAAATTTATGCCTTGCTTCAGCAAGTTGCAAGCGAAAGTCATACAACTTTTTACGGAGTCGATACCGGAATGACTCCTTCGGGCATCGATTTGGGCAGCCGGTTTTTTGCCAACATCGGTTCAAAAAAAGTTGCACTTCTGGTGGGTGATGGCGTGGACAGCCACGATGCAGGTGAAATCTGGCATGTTTTCGACCAACGCTACGATATGAAAATCACAAAATTAGACACCCGAAACTTCAATCGCGTCAATCTTTGGGATTATACCACCTTCATTGTGCCCAACATCCAAGGCAAGGTTTTCAGTGAAGACCAATCCAAGACCATCGAACGTTGGGTGAAAGATGGGGGCACACTCATTGCATATCAAGATGCGATTAATTGGCTCAACTCCAGTAAACTGATGGAAGTCGAATTTGTGAAAGAACCCATTGTCGCCAAAAAGATAAATTTTGAACAAAAAGATGATTTCTTCGGTGCACAACGCATATACGGTGCCATCTTCGAAGCCAAATTAGACCGTTCCAACCCCATTAACTTCGGATATAAAGACGATAAATTGGCCTTGTTCAGAAACACCAACATTTTTATCAAAGCAGATAAGGAAAGCTATAACAATCCCGTTCAATATACCGCAAACCCGCTGTTGAGCGGGTATATTTCAAAAGAAAACCTCACCTTGCTCAAAAACACCGTTCCGGTAAAAATCAAAAAATCAGGCAAAGGGCAAATCATCGCATTTACGGACAATACCAATTTTAGGGCATTTTGGTTTGGCACCAACAAACTCATGATGAACGCGGTTTTCTTCGGGCCAGAGTTGTAGCCTTAAACAAGAGAAATTAAAGGTTAATCTATAATATCAATATGTTAGGGCCCTTTTAAGAGGTGGCTAAGTAAAAATAAACCCCGAAATTTGTTTAATAAAATTTAAAAATCGCGGACTAACGGATTGTATCGGCAAAAAAATTATTTTTTAAGAGAAGCCATGTCGATGACAAAACGGTAGTGAACATCCCCTTTGATGGTTCGTTCGTAGGCTTCGTTGATGTAGCCGATATCTATCAACTCCACATCCGAAACGATGTTGTGTTTGGCACAGTAATCGAGCATTTCCTGAGTTTCAGCAATGCCACCAACCAAAGAACCTGCGATGGATTTTCTACCGAAAATCAAATTGAAAGCACTCACATCACTTGGTTCGGGCGGCACTCCCAAGACAACCATCACACCATTTGTTTTCAGCAATTGCAAATTTTCGTTGTAGTCATGTTTGGCGGAAACTGTGTCGATGATAAAATCAAAACTTCCCGCCAATTTTTTCATATTTTCAGGCTTGGAAGTAAGTTCAAAGTGATGTGCACCCAAATCGTTGGCATCTTTTTGTTTTTCCGGAGATCGACTGAGCACCGTCACATCCGCACCCATTGAAGCGCCAAGTTTGACCGCCATGTGACCCAATCCGCCCAATCCCAAAACAGCCAGTTTGTGTCCTTTTTTCACACCCCAATGACGAAGTGGCGAATAGGTTGTAATTCCTGCACAAAGCAAAGGAGCGACAGCATGAAGAGGAAGTTTATCCGATACATGCAAAACAAAATCTTCCCGAACGACGATGTGCGTTGAATAACCTCCTTTGGTAATCTCTTTCCCGTCTCGGGTCAGTGAATTGTATGTTGCCGTCACGCCTTCTAAGCAGTATTGTTCGTAGCCGTGTTTGCAGTTGTCGCAATCTCCACAAGAATCGACAAAACAACCAACCCCGACTGTTTCACCAACTTTAAATTTACGCACATTATTTCCAACACGCGTTACTTTCCCGACAATCTCATGTCCTGGGATTGCTGGATAAACCGTGTTTCCGCCCCACTCATTTCGAACCGTATGGATGTCGGAATGACACACACCACAGTATAGAATTTCAATCTCTAAATCACCCGAATCGGGTTCGCGACGTGTGATGATCAGGTTATCTAATTGAGACTCGGCACTCTTGGCGCCGTAAGCTTTTACATTGTTCATAGTTTGAATTTTTTTAAGAAATTAAAAGTACAAAACAATAACGGGAACAACAAAAAGTCAAGCCTTAATTGTTTCAATCATCGTAACTATTCAGTCTAATGAAAAATCGATACAAATTTCGTCTGTTCGAGTGTTTTATTGAAAAATGCGACCGCTTTTTTTAATAAAACGTATCGAGAACTATACAATTTCAAGCTTCTCGACACAATTTTTAATAGTAAGGCTGTCGCATTACTATTAAAAACCACTCGAAGTGACGGTTAAAACGAAATTCATTTGAATCGCTGAATAGTTACCAATCTTGTAATTATTTTGTGTAAGAACCAAAATCACATACCTTATTTATCTGAAAACTGGAAAACGAGCTATAAAAATTGAAAGTATATTTTTTTAAGGACATTCAAGCCAAATGGAAACCTATTTTATGTTTGTTGGTTTGATTTGTTAAAAAGGAATCAATTGCAACAATCGACCAATTTCTTTGTTGATTTCTTCCGAAATCTTCAACTTGTAGCATACAAAGATGTAAAGCATGGATATCAATATTGATTTCAACAGTATATTTACCACCGGATGAAATGAAAAATCCCAGTAATAAAATCCGAAAAACAAAACTGTAGTAATCAATAACAACCATAAATTTTTGATGGAGAACGGAAACAATTTCAACTTAAATACGACGAAAAAAAGTTTTGCCAAACTGTACCCTGCTATGCTGACTAAAGTGGCAACTGCCGCACCGTTGATGCCATATTTCGGAATAAAAATATAATTGAGCAAAACGGAAAACAGCAGTAACAACATGCCCAAAAACAAAACCGATCGGTAGTATTTTGAATTGAAAATAATCGCGTTGTTGTTGCCCAAAACCAAATCAAAATATTTGGTAAATCCAATCAAAAAAACCACACTGATGCCGCCTCCGTATTTTACAGGTATCAGTAAATAAATTTGTTGAATATTGATCAAAATACCCAAAAAAATCAATCCACCTATGAATTGCAGGTTGATGGAAGTTTGTTTGTAAAGAATGTTCAATTCGTCGTGTTGATTATTTGCCATCAACCTGGCGGTAATCGGATGCGTGATTTGGTGCATGGCTCTGCTCGGTACGGCTATTACGGCCGCGATAAAAACTGCCACTGAGTAATATGCCACGTTTTCTATCTTCACAAACTGCGAAATCATAAACCGATCAATATCGATGAGCATGGCTGCTATACTCCCCGAAAGAATGATAAAAGCAGAATAAATAAAAATGGCTTTGAACTCTTTCGGAATGAACAATTTAGCAGTCGGTCTGCGAACCCAAAACGCGGAAAGCATCATCAGCAAGGTTGAAATACCGTAGATAACCACCAACAGAAAAACAAATTGTACTGAAGTAAGCCACTGAAAATGAACCGCAAACAAACCGAGCATCACCAAAAATCGAATCAATATTTCTTTGATAAATCCGCCAAAAACCGATTGAAAATGAACCTTTACCCAAGCGTAAAAAACCTCAAAATAGCCCATCAACAAGCCTAAGATAGGTAACATCCAAAAAAAATCGTAGATGATTGGGTTTTCTCTAGAAAGGTAAAGTGCGATATCTGTGTAGAAAAAAAACAGAAAAATCAATAGGGGAATGATCAGTAACAACGGGAAAAAAAGCATAAAAGTCAGAAAGCCGGATTTTTCTCGTTCTGTTTTGAAATGCGGAAAATATTTGATGATGGTATTGTGCGCGCCAAAAGCCATCAAAGGCATCAAAATTCCGCCGGATGACAACAAAAAAGCGGTAAGACCATAATAAGTTTCGCCCAGAAAATGGGTGTAAAGAAACAAGGCGTTGACCGCTCCGAAGGCAAAGCCGACATACGTTATCAGCGTGTTTTGGATAGATTGTTTGGTGACGATTCCCATTATCGATAAATGATTTCGGCTAATTTCTGGGTCAATTCTTTTCTGCTAAAAGCTTCAATTCCTTTGGATTGAACGGTTAAATTACCGGATTGAAATGCTTGAAAACATTTCCAAATATAGTCTTTTATCTCTTTTTGTTGTTGATGGTGGAAACACCGCCCACTTGAAGTTTGTTCAATCAATTCATTTATTTCCCATTCGTTCGGACCGATCGCGAGTATGGGTCTTTTCGCACTTAAATATTCAAAAAATTTCCCGGGAATAATCACTTTGGTATCCGCCGAATCTATTTCTGCTAACAACAGCAACTGTGCCGAATGTTGCAGTTTGACTGCTTCTTCGTGAGACACATATCCCAACTGTTGGACAAAAGGCATCAAGCCTAATTCGCTTAGAGCGTTTATTACATTTTGCCCGACGATGCCGACTAATCTGATTTTCAATTGTTTTTTAAATTCGGGTTGCTCTTTGACTAATTCTTTCAGTGCCTCCCACAAAACAACCGGATTGCGACCCGAGAGCATTGACCCGATGTGGGTGATTGAAAAAGAGGTATCTAACGGGTATTTTTCAAAATCCGCTTGGTCAAAACCGTTGGTGATGAGTGAAATAGATTTTTTGGTTATTTTTTGATAAGCCTGTTGCAAAGTACGGCTTGTGACGATGATTTCGTCTGCTGTTTGCAATACTTCTTGCTCCATCCGAAGGTGCTTTTTTTGCACAAATTGCAACATCCGAAGTTTGCTGTGATAGCTGATGGTCGTCCACGGGTCGCGGAAATCGGCAATCCAACGTATGTTCAATTCCTTCTTTAATTTCAACCCGATTAAATGCAAACTGTGTGGAGGTCCGCTGGTAATCAGTGTGTCTATATGATGGTCTTGAATATATTTTTTCAAAAACCTTTTTGAAGGGTTGACCCAAAACATTCGCGCATCCGGAATAAATAAATTCCCACGGATGAACAACAAAAATTTCTCCATCAACGATGGGTTTTTCTCGGTAATAATCCCCGAACTGATTCGGTTGGTTTTCCTTTTGGAGATTAGTTTACCCAAAGCATAGGGTTCAAAAATAGGGTGTTTGATGATGTTGATTGCAGGATTGGATTCGCTCACAAGTGTCTCATCTACAATCGGATAATTCGGGTTTTCGGGAACATACACATGGGGTTCGATACCGAATTCGGGTAAGTATTTTACGAATTTTAGCCACCGCTGTACGCCGGGACCGCCTGCGGGTGGCCAATAATAGGTGACAATCAATACTTTTTTCATACGAACAATCCTAAATAACCTTTTTTAGTTGAAAGACAAAAGTAGCATTAATTTCAGCGATGTTCGTGTATATCAATATTGTTTTGAATCAAAATTCTTAACCAAACTTTTAAAAATTTAATAAATGAATATCTTTGCAAAACAACCAAAACAACGACATGAACAATATTCCCAGTGTAGATTTAAGTGATTTTCTTTCTGCCGATTCAAAAAGTAAACAAAAATTTGTGGACGAAATTGGCAAAGCCTACGAAGAAATTGGTTTTGTGGCACTCAAAAACCACTTTTTGAGTCCGGATTTAACCAATCAATTGTACGAGCAAGTCCAAAAGTTTTTTGAACTTCCCACGGAGGTAAAAAAAACGTATGAACGCGAAGATATAGCCGGACAAAGAGGATATGTTTCATTCGGAAAAGAGCATGCCAAAGACAAGCCGGAAGGCGACTTGAAAGAGTTTTGGCATTTTGGGCAAGAACCCGATATTGATGCAAAACTCACAGAAAAATACCCTGACAATTTGAAAGTCAAAGAACTCCCAAAGTTTAACGATGTTGGGATGACCGCATACAAAATGCTCGAGAAAACCGGGATTTACGTGTTGCGTGCCTTGTCGCTACACCTCGGCCTGGACGAATTTTATTTTGATTATTGGGCGAACAACGGCAACAGCATCCTTCGACCCATTCATTATCCGCCCATTACTGTCGAACCAAAAAATGCTGTTCGTGCCAGTGCGCACGGCGACATCAACCTCATCACTTTACTCATGGGTGCTTCTGCCCCCGGGTTGCAGGTTTTGCGAAAAGATGGTGTGTGGATAGACGCAATTGCACAGCCCGATGAACTGGTGATAAATGTCGGCGATATGTTGCAGCGATTGACCAATGGCAAACTCAAATCGACTATTCATCAGGTGGTCAATCCACCGCGTGAACTTTGGCATACCTCTCGCTATTCAATTCCGTTTTTTATGCATCCACGCAGCGAGATGTCACTGAACTGTTTGCCGGAATGCATAGACGAAAACCACCCGAAGTCCTTTGAGGACATCACGGCGGGTGCTTATTTGAATCAACGTTTGCAAGAAATCGGACTCAAAAAATAAGGCGATGGGCAAACCCAAAAAATTAGGCTTGGAAGATTTGGGTGGATTTGTTTTTTCCACCAATGAGAATTTCGAATTTCAAGCTGATTCGGAAAACGATGAAACCCTTCCAAAAAAAGACCAAAGACTCGAAGCACATTTCAGTAAAAAAGGGCGTAACGGCAAAATTGTGACCCTCATCAAAGGGTTTGTGGGTGTCGATAAAGACCTTCAGGCACTGGCCAAAATGCTAAAAATGAAATGTGGCGTGGGCGGATCGGCTAAAGAAGGAGAAATCATCATCCAAGGAAATTTTAGAGATCAAATCATCAATATTTTGAAAAAAGAAGGCTATCCTGTCAAACGGGTTTGAATAGAATCCGGATTTAAGGTTTTGCAAACCTATCTATTTTTCCAAAACAAGAAAGATGCCATTTTCAAATCTTCAAATCTTCAAATCTTCAAATTAAACTCCGTTAATTATTTTTATCAGGCATTATTGATTTTTATATTTTTATATCATTGTTTATCAAATAGTTAATTCATATTGTATTTTTTTGGCACGGCAATTGTAAACAACGTATCAAATCGGTTGTCGATACATTCAAATCCCGACAATCCAAAATTATAACATTATGAAAAATTTAATTTTAACTTCCGCCTTGCTTTTGGGTTTTGCTTTTCAAAACACCTATTCAGCAAACACTTCGCATCGTTATTCCGATTACATTGAATTTACGGAAAGCAATGTTTCTTTTTATGTCTATCGCAACGGTACCTTTGATTTTAAAATTCACAATTACGAAAATTCATACGGCGACAAGCTTTATGCTTCCATATCTACGCCAAATTTCAGTTTTAGTTATCGACAATCCCGTCCGTCCGCGCAAAGAGAATATGTTCGTTATGACCGTTATGGGAACATCACCCAAATTGGAGATGTTTACATCGACTATGACAACTATGGAAGGTTGCAAGCCATTGGAAATGTAGAAATCTATTTTCAGGGCGATTACGTATCATCTATCGGACATCCGAGAGCCAATTATGCTTACTACCAACGATATTACAGACCGCATGTTTATGTTGCGCCGCGTGTTGTCGTTTATAATGCGCATTACGCCAAACCTTATTATGGAAACCACCACAACAAAAGCTATAATAACAAGGGTTACGGCAACAAAGGACATTATGAATCAAAAGGAGGAAATCATGATGACCGAAATGATAAACATGGTGACAACAAAAATGACAGAAACGACCGTGGTAGAGGCTACGCAAACAACAAAGGACACAGAAATTAAACACCACTTATCACTTCTCAATTATTTTTAGCTGAAAAGCCCGCTCGAAAGAGTGGGTTTTTTTTGTTTCAATATTTGCTGCCGTCTGTTTCGATAACTCCTTCCATCAAAGAAATACCGGATGAAGTTCCTAATCTGGTAACGCCCAACGATAAAAATTTCAGGGCAGACTCTTTGTCCTTGATACCACCTGAAGCTTTTATTTTCGCATGGTTTCCCACCGTTTTTTTGATGAGAATCACATCTTCAAAAGTAGCACCGCCGGTTCCGTATCCTGTGGAAGTTTTTACATAATCAGCAGCTGCTTTGACGCATATTTCGGCTGCTTGAACAATTTCTTCCTTGGTCAAAAAGCAGGTTTCGATGATGACTTTCAAAACCTTTTGCTTGATAGCCTCTTTCAGCAGTTTGATTTCTTTCAACACGTCTTCTGTTCTTCCTTCTTTGAGCCAACCCACGTTGATAACCATATCGATTTCGTTTGCTCCGTCTTCGATGGCATTTCGCGCTTCAAAAATTTTGACAACTGTCGAGGATGCTCCCAATGGGAAACCCACTACAGCAGCAATTTTGACTTGACCGGATTTTAGAAATCTTTTGCAATCCGAAACACGGCTGCCATTTACACAAACCGCATAAAAATTGTATTTTTCGGCTTCATCACACAAAATCTGGATATCTTCTGAAGTGGCCGTTGGTTTGAGCAGCGTGTGGTCTATGTAATCGTTGAGTTTCATTTCACTAAAATTTAGGCTAAATTAGTCAAAGTATGTGTTTAGAAAAAATCTGATTTTCAATTATTTACCTCAAACAGCATGAAATCATGGGTATAAATAATCATAAAGTACAATGATTTGAAAGATTTAGAAAAGGCATTGAACTTGTTTAAATGACTAAGAAAAACTGTTTTGCGACTTATCTTCCTCAAATCAATCACTCGGAGTTTATATCGTTTGTTTTTTTGACTGTTTGTTTTGTGCGGTTTTAGGCTATGCCGCTGAGTATCGGCACCAAGGGCGAGTTTGTTAAAAGTAGAAATTGCCATAAAAAAAAGTCCCACCGAAGCGGGACTAAAGGTTTTCACCTACGGCATATCGTACTTCGACAAGCTCAGTACAAGCCTTATTGTGATAAGATTAAAGATTAGAATTCACGATATTAGTTGCGCTCTTAGCTTCTAATATTCAGTTAAATAAAGATAAATATCGTGAGAAAAAATGCTTCTTTCCAGTATAATATCGGCGAGATTGGGGCATTTTTTTAATTCAAGTCGGGACAGCTCGCGAGCTGTCCGTCCATGATTTTTCTTTTTATAAATTTATAATTTCGTCGGGACAGCTCGCGAGCTATCCGTCCATGATTTTTCTTTTTAT
>JAXMLV010000062.1:0-51741 GCA_034367065.1 Flavobacteriaceae bacterium | reverse complement strand
TTAAAAACCACGCAAAGTGACGGTTAAAACGAAATTCATTTGAATAGCTGAATAGTTACAAATACAGATTCAATTCAGGTTGACAACAAGTTTAAAAGTCAATGCGTAATCAATATCTTTTTCGAAATGGAATGGCCGTTTGTTGTGGTTAACTTGGCTACATAAATGTTTTGTGCATGCGCTTCAAGTCTTATTTTTATTTCACTTTTGGAAGGGTTTGTTAACGCAATTGATTCAATCAATCGACCGAGTAAATCATACAACTGAACACCTGTTATTTCAACATCAGCACGTGTGTTGAGAATGTTTAAAGTATGGTCTGAAGTCAGGTAAAATACGCTGAGTTGTTCATCAATGTTTTCAAAATCATCCGTTGACAATGTGTTTTGTGTAAACTGAATGACAAACCTGTCGTTGAAAATCCCTGCGGAAGCTATCTCAATTTCGGCGAAATTTTCTTTTATATTGTAATAGGTGTTGGTTTGTTTGTCAAACAGAAAAACAGGCGTGTTTTCATCCAAATTTTCGGCTCCGTCAAACACAAATTTGACTTTCCCGTGTGATTGACAAACCAGACCAATCGGAAATTTTTTGGTATCGTCAAAAGCACCAACACCCTGAATAACCAACTTTTGGTTGTCTAAAACGAAGTACATGTCATCAGTTTGTTCGTCTATGTTCCATGCGTCGTATCCCTTATCAAAACCATCAGTAGCTTTGTTGTTTACAAAACCCAAAGCCACCTGTCTTTTGAAACCGTTGTTCGTAAAATATCCCAACCGCAACAAGGTGATTTTTTCTTCAGAAGAGACACTTTGGTTGTTTTCAGGAAATTGTTGTGTTTGTGTTCCCAACGCATTCAAATCATTTCGGCTGTTTGCCCTGAAATGGATGTTTGAAGTGGCATCGTTTTCTTTGACAAAGGCGCGTTGGTCGTTGTTGAAAGTAATCGTACCCCCTGTTGGAGAAGCAATCACGAAAAACCCTTGACCTACCGGAATATATCTCCCCGGTGTGATGGTGCCGTTACCGGTTTGACTTACATCTGGATGTGACATGGCCGGAATTCCGGTTAGTAAATTTCTCACAGCATAGCCACCCTGATAATCTAACAACCGATGTGTGCCACCGCCCCAATGTTCCCAAAAATAAAGCGCACCATCGGTAGCCGATAAATTTGCAGTTAGAAACACGTTTGCATCCAAAGCTGAGGCATACGGATTTCCGAACAAGTTGAGCATGTCGCCCGGTGTGTTGAATTGAATTTGACCATTGTGCGGCTTACCTTGAAAGGTGTAATTTTGTCTAGCGCTTGAAGCTCCCGATCCTTTGTGGATATAACCTTGCCCGGCTTTTACTGATCCGGTCGAACCGATGGATACCCAGTTGGCAATGCTATTTCCTGCATTTTCAAATTTGTAGGTCCATCTTGTGCTGATGCGAACGGGCGGGCCTGACGATCCATCTAACGAAGTAGTCCAGTTGATATATAATGGATTGGCTGAATTTGTACCGTCTCTCAAAACACTGTTCAGCGTGTGAGTGTTGTTGTTGGTCGTGTTGTTCGGAGTGCCAACGGGTGACGACCAGTAATTGTATTTGTAAATATCAACCGTTCCTTGTTGGTCGCGCTCCAAGATACCCGAACTCGTCGGGTCTAAATCGGAATTGAGCGTTTGAATCAATTGTGAACGACCTTCCAAATCTATTTTTCCGTCCAATTTGAGGTAATGTGAAACTTCAAGTTTGGTGTCATTATTGGCGGTCAAAATATTGCTATCAACCATCAGCCCCAAAACCACTTTGTCACTGTTGGAGGAAATGTTGTGATTGGTTCTTACAATGTTCCACGCCACAAGGGTCACTCCATCTACGATGCAAGCATCATAAGGAACCTGCATGTTTGTACCGTTTTGCCAAGTAGCATTGCTGCTCCAACTTCCAGCAGCTGCACTTTCATAGGGCAAGGGAGCATTTTGCTGCATGACAGCTACTTTGTCCGGAACAATCAACCTGCCCCGCTGGTTGTTTTGCGAGTCGTCGTTGATATGCGTTCCTATGTAAGAATTCATGGTGTAATAGGCTGTCAATCGGTTCCAATTGAGACCTGCCAAATCGTTTTTTGTGATGGAATTGGGGATGATAACACCACGTGTGCCGGTCGCAACCTGTAAAATTTCCTGATTCATCACAAATCGAATTTGATCAACCGTTAACGCCGTATCCCAAATACGAACTTCCTCAATGTCTCCTTTGAAAAAATTTCTTATGTCTGATTGTGAACGAAACTGTGCACCAATGCTAAATGCATGCGAAGTTGCTGCGGGTGGGTTGAGTGAAACTAAGGTATCTTGTACACCATCTATATACAAACGTGCTGTACCGCCCGAATAGGCAACTGCTACATGATGCCATTGGTTAGGCGGAATTTGTGCGTTTCCGATTATCGTATTATTTCCCAATCCGGCATCCGTCCACTCCATGCGGATGCGGTTGTTGGTTCGGTCATACAATGTAAAACCGGTTGTCCCGTTTGATTTGGATATAATTGCTTGATCTGAAGCGGGGTTGTTGCTTCCCGTGTTTCGTATCCAAGCCATGACAGTAAAACTGCTGCTCAAATCGGGGGCATAGTCTGTTCGGACAAAATCGTCCGTTCCATCGAAAGTCAGGTGTCTTGGGACGACAGTTTCATGTGCCACGCCAAACGAGATGTATTTTGTTCCGTCAAAATCAAATAAAGCTTCCTGATTGGCTCCATTTGTTAGGAGAAATATTGTTTCTATGCCTGTGGTAAAAGCTGCGTCATCAGCTACCACCATCACGTAGGCATCATTGCCGATTAAGGGTGTGAAATTGGTCAATGCAGAAGTCGGGACTGATACTTTTACCGTGGGGACATTGCCTCCGGTTTCGACCACTTGCCATTTTCTGTTGGAAACGCTGGTGAGCGTGGAAACAGTAGCCGGGCCAAAATTAAGCACTATCGGTACACCCGAATCGTTCATGTTTTGCCCATTTGCCCCCCAAACTAAGTAACTTCTGTTGGTTGGGAAAGTATTGGCATTGGCCGAATTGGTGGTTAAAATGTCTCCCAGCCCGATGGTCAATACAGGTGTGTTGGCTCCATTGCTTTGGCTTTTGGATTGTTTTTGATTGAGCAGAGAAGCATCGTCTCTACCGATACCGGCAATATCAAAGTTGAAACCCGCGTTGGCTGTGGCATTCCAAATAACCGATCCGTTGCTGTCTTGATAATTTTGACTGACCCCGTTGGCTCCAAGCGTAATGCCGTATTTTACGGCTAAATAACTCTCGATTTTGATGCGCTCTGCCACATCATCTTTTCTCGAAGAATAGGTTATCACCTCGGCAATTTTCCCGTTGAAACTACCGTCAAATGCTTGGCTTCTTCCCAACCAAAACCTGCGGTTGTTCTCGTTGGTAAATTGCGGTACACCTACTTCCGTATTCCCTATATTCAACCCGTTCAGGTACAATTCCTGCGTACCCGATGCGTTGTTTCTCGCGTTGAGGATGCCAATTTTGGAATAGCTATTCCCGCTTACTTCCGCGATGCCGTAACCGCGGTTATTTATATCTGCTGGAACCTGAGTGGGATTGGTTCCCAAAGCATAGGCTATGACTTCATTGTCAAATCGAGCAGAATAGTTGCCAAACCCGATTCCCGTAACGTCTTCATCATACGCATTGCTGGTGGTTCTTTGAGAGGTGAAAACGTCCATCGGGGGGTTGGTTGCACTGCTTATAGGGGTGTCTGCAACGACCACGATAAAAAAATCATTGGTATGAAAACCGGAGGAGCCATACAAAAATTGGCGATCAGTATTCATATAGCTGACTTCTTTTGAAGCCGTTGCGGTGTTGTTGACAAAAGAAACCATCGGGTTGAAATTCAAATTGTCCGTTGCATTGTTTTTGAATTTTGGGCGTGAAATATTGATGTTGGTCGCGTCCGTAACTTTAGCATGGTTGCCTTTGCCGAAGTCTATCCAAGTGTTGACATCCGTATTGTCCGCTAAAACTGTTGTTCCATCTACTTTGTCTGAACGCAACCACAAATCCAAACCCGATGCGATGCCGCCCGGAGCAGTTGTTAAACTTTTATAAATAGTTCCGGAAATGGTGATGTAATCAACGTAAAACTCTACACTATCTGAACTAGAGCTCGTTATCAGCCTGAATTCACTGTTCAGACTAAAGGTGAAGTTTGAACTTAACAGTGTAGCCGAAACGTAGTGATAAGCTGTGTTGTTGTTGATATCGCGGAAAGTTGATCCATCGCCCTTGGTTATAATTTTTACATTCTGCCAAGTGGCCAATAGGTTGTCTCGATACTGAAGTGTAATTGTACTGTTGGTCGGAGCATCTCTACCTTGGATAAATAACTCGACATCTATCTTGTTATAGAGTGCGGTAGGAATGACAGGCGAAACTGCTGTACTCCCGTTGACAGCGATGCTGAGCTTGCTGGAATTTTTGTAAGAATTTCCCGCGCCAATTGCTGTGTTGGTCCCAGTTAATGTCCAGTTATCAAGCGCATTTTCAAAATCAAGCTGATGCAACTGAACGGTTTGCCCGTTTACAAAAAAGGAAATTGAAAAAACAAGCACCCAAAGTGTGTGGTGGATTGTTAAACTGTAATTTTTTCTCATGACTCATAAAATGTAATAAAATAAGGGTACAATTAATTGTAACTAAAAAACACATTGATTAACAGCAACACTGTTAGATACAATGAATTCAAGTCATTCAAAAGCAAACTATTTTAAAACATTTTTTATGAACAATACAACCCAAAATAATTTACTTCGGAACGAAATTATAAGCAATTTGAGGCATAAAAAATAAGGCGGAAATAGGTTTTGTTTAGTTTTTAACCAATTTCTCCGTGTGCGTTCGGCCGTCTTTGCTTTCCAATTTCAACAAATACAACCCTCGCGAGAGCGATGCATCTATGGGAAGCGTTTGAACTGAGCCGTTGTCAAAGGTCTGTTGTTTAATCAACCGACCTTGCAGATCGAACAGTGTAGCCGTAAAACCTTCTCCTGAAAGCTCCGGCCATGAAACCTGTATGTTGTTTTTAAATGGATTAGGCGATATCTTGATGGTCTCTAATTGATTGTCAACAACAGACAACGTAGGTGGTTCAACGATTTTTAGAACGGTAAAGTCATCAAAGAAAAATCCGTCAAATGAAGTGGTGTAGTTGTCTGTCAAATTGGTACCGTCTGTCCGGAACAAAAACCTGAAACGGGCAGTCGGCGATTCAAATAAAAAGTTGTTTTGAGTGGAGTCGATTACAATTTCTTCCATCACCCACTTGTCCATTTGGTCGCCGTCATAAACAAGGGTTCCGTTTTGTTGGAATTGCTCATTTGCCACAAGTTTGTTAACGTGGTCATTTGTGTCTGCCTTCGCGGAAGGTTTGTTGTAAAGCCCGTTTAGGCTAACCCAAGTAGCCCCATCGGTTGAACCTTGAAATTCGATAAAATCAAAATTTCTTTCCAAGTCCCATTTGGCGTAAAACTGTACCAATATTTTAGTCAATGTTTTACCGAAAGGAGCTTGTAAATTTACGGGATTGGTTAAAGTAATCGACTTATTAAGATTGTTGCTGTAGGCAACAGCAACAGCATCAGTAAAAGAACGACTCCCGTTGAAGGCCGTACTGTTTGTGTTGACCCAGGTACCACCGGCAGTTGTCCAGTTGTTTAAATTTCCGGCTTCAGCATTGTCAAAAAAGGCAACCTGCGGCGAGAAAACCTTCACGATTTCTGCTTCGTAAATATCGTGGTCTTCATTGCTTAGTTTTACACGGTATTTTATTTCTTCATCGAACCCGATGTTTGAGTTCAACTGCATGACGGCAGTCACATTACGCTGTTCCAATACGCTCATGCCGGTTTGCGTGGCGGGGGACGTGATGGAAGCGATATTAGAAGAAACCGGTGTAACGGTCAGGGTAAAATTGCCCGGTGTTTGCCCCAAACGTTCGATGCCAAATTGAAGGGTTACGGTTTGCGTGGTAATATTAGAAGGTGTCAAGTCGTGCAAAACGGCAAACTTCATGGCATACAACACATTGATAAAATTGATGCGCATGGCACGTTTGGCGATGAGCGTTAAAGTACCTGGAGCAGGCCAAAAACTCCCTTCGGCTGAACTTCCACTTTCGGGTGTAGTAGCCAAAATAGCTTGCCCCGAACCGGTTTTTCCGTTGTTGTCGGCGCTACCGCCCAACATCCAGTCATCGGCTATCCCGGTGGCTGCCGAGAATATGGTCGGGCCAAAAAGATATCTGTTGTACTGGGTCAAGTCTATGTGGAATTTGTAGAATTCATTTTCTCTACCCGTGAGTGTCAGCGGGCTACCGCCAAATGGGTGTGGGATGGAGTTGGCAAACGAATGGTGCATCTGCACGGTTTTGAACTGGTGCGCCAACACAAAATCCCTCAACATGCGCGATTCCGGTTCTGAAAACGCAGATGGGCCCCGGTATGAATCGCTACAAGTGTTGGTTGATGACCCGCCATTCGGGTTGGCATACCAATAATCAAAGTTGCGGTTGAGGTCAACGCCTTGGGTAGAGGAAGTTGGCCCGGCACAGGCGTTTCTCAGGTTTTTTCGTTGCATGCCGCCGCCGTTGGGATTGATAAACTCATTGCGGGCCACTCCGTCCGGGTTGACCATCGGGATAAAATAAATTTCGGTGTTGTCCACCAAGTTTTTCACAAAAGAGTCTGTTGCGTAGTTTTCCAACAAATACCACATAAAAAATAGGTTGTTGGTGATGGCGGCTGCTTCACGTGCGTGGATGTTGCTGGTAATTAATGTTTCCGGTTCGTTCTCATTAGTATCCGGATTGTCAGATATTTTTACATACCAAACGTTTCGCCCTTCCCAAGTGGTTTCGGTTGTGGATATGGGAGCTTTGGCTGTTATCAGGTTTGGAAACAGGGTACGCATTTGGTCGAGTTGGGATTCCATTTCCGAGATAGTCACCATACCGCCCATGCTGCCCGGAATATAATTTTGCGGTGTGACCCAATCGATTTCTTCCGTGGAAGATTCAGGTTGGGCAATGTTGTTTAGAAAAATCTGCCCTACACTTTGGTTAGAGGCTTGTGTGCCGGGAGGTTGCTGAAAACTTTGTGCACGCTGAAACCGTGCGAATTGCTTTTCGAGTTCTAAATTTCGCAGGGCTGTCGGCAACTCACGTTGCGCGCGTTCCGAATAGTACTTGGTCAGGTCATCTATCAATACACTGTAAGAAAAACCGGCTGCGGTAATATCCTGAAGTTCATACTCGGAAAGTTCGAGTTGTACACTATTTTCCCCGATGATTGCCCCGCAATGCAGGTCAACACCCGTTTGCGCCAACTGTTGCAAGAAGCCTGAACCTGTTTTTTGGATGATAACGCGTTTGTAAACTAAAGCAGGGTTATCTTGTTGGGCAGGGGCGGTTAAAGAGAAAAAAGTTGAAATTATGATGTAGAAAATAGTTTTTTTATTCATATTTAGTAGTAGTTTAGTTATCAACAAATATAGCAATTAATGGGAGTCCCCAAGTATTTTATTCGATGAAATGCCTATATAACAGGTTGAAATGCAATTTTTTTGAATTTATCGCAAAGTTAAAACAAAATTTATTAAGAAAACAACAAATATTTGGTTACTTGCCTGATAATAAGCCGATTAGAAGTTGGTTTTGGTTTTTTTCCGATTTCTCCTAAACTCCCACGGAGGCGTGGGGTGGCCATGCGACCAAATTCCGATTTTTTCCATTTTGGCCTGGTTTTCAAGTTTTTGGAGTTCTTTGCTATTTGAATATTGGAGGTAATGCCAGGCAAAGCCGTTTCGCAACAGTTCCTCGTTTAGGATTTTATTATCATAATAGACGATGCCGACCTTTCTTCCGTACCGGTCGGTGTCTGTGACTTCTACACGCACCGATTTTTTAAAAATTTGGTCGCTCGAGAAATTCTTTGCCTTTTGGTAAAAATCTTGCCCGCGTTCCGGACTATCAATATAGGCCAACCGCACACGAATAACTTCGTTGTTTGCTAATTTAATTTTAAAAGAATCGCCATCTGAAATACCTACAACCAAGCCGCTTAGCTTGTTTTCGTTTGTAAAAGTTTCGATGGGTGTTTGTTCTGTGGCCTCTTTGCAAGAGAAAAATGCATTGGAAATCAGAAATAAAACCCAAAAATATTTTTTAATTGCCATATTGCATTTCTAAAACCCCGGTTGCTTAATGGTGAAATTTTCCTTTGCTTTGGCCGCATCCACCATGTCTTTGACTTCTTTGAGCAAACGTTTGGCATCATAAATAATCCCGTCTTTGATGGTGTATTTTACACCGCCCACGATGACCCCGGCACGATCTATGCCCTTTAGGTGCGGTTTCATCGGCAATAAATCCAACTATATTTTTAGCCCATCACATATTATAGGTGTGGTCTAGTAATCGATGTTTATCGTAGTGTGTTAGACTTTGCTATGGGTGACAATGGCGACTTTAATCGTTTTGAACCACCTATAATACAAATTTAATCATAGAAATAAATCATCATAAATGACTTTTGTCATAATTTTTATTTTTTTATCAATATAATTTTGACTTGTCTATAATCCATAATCTCTAATAAAGAGCGAATTATAATTCTATTTATTGATAATATTAACCTCAAATTTTTGTCATCATGAATTTAAAAATTACATTTTTCTTATCATTAATGGCTTGTATCCCTTTATTTGGGCAAGTCAAAGAACATGAAATTAAACTACGCGACAAGTTAGGAAATCCTAAGTTGATTGAGTTTAAGGAAACTAAAGTTGCTAACCAGACACAAAGTGTTCAGATTTTCTTAAAGCAACAATTTAAAGGGGGTGAAAAATCGGAATTTAGACCTGTTAACGGTTTGACAAAAATTAAGAGAACGAACTCTGAAAACCAAAAATATCACCAATATTATAATGGTATAAAAGTCGAACACGGTAAAGTAAATGTCATATCTAGAAACGGCAGCCTAACCAAAATAGTTGGTCGATATGTCGAGATAAAGGACATATCAATTACCCCCTCTTTTGCAGAGGCACAGGCTCTAAATTTAGCACTAAAACATGTCGGGGCAAAAAAGTATATTTGGGAGGATGCAGCACATGAACAACTCATCAAGAACGAACAAAATAACCCAAACGCCACGTTTTTTCCAAAAGGCGAGTTGGTCATAGTGGAGAAAAATCCACGCTCTGATAATCCTATCCCTCGGCTTGCATTTAAGTTCAACATATATGCACTTGACCCTATCAGTCGCGCTTATTATTATGTAGACGCAGAAAACGGTGAGATTTTAATGGTTGACACTATTCTAAAAGATGTAGAAGGAACAGCACAAACACGATATTCAGGGACAAGAACTATTGAAACTGAATTGTTTAATGGACAATACAGACTTAAGGATAATACGCGTGGAAACGGAATTAGAACATTAGATGCGAATCATGTATTTTTCGACCCTACAGGAAATATTAATTTATCTGGAGCTACCGAATTTTTAGATAATGATAATAATTGGACACAAGTTGAATTTCATAATAGTGAGAAAGATGATGCTGCCTTAGATGCCCATTGGGGTGCAATGATGACTTATGATTATTTTAATGTTAATCATAGCAGTAATAGCCTTGACAGTATTGGACAACTTTTAAACTATTTACATGTTGGTACAAATTGGGATAATGCAGCATGGGATGGGCAGAGGATGCTTTATGGAGATGGGGATGTATTGTTTGATGCATTAGCTGCAATTGATGTTATTGGTCATGAGATAGGTCATGGAATAGAACAACACACATCTGATTTAGAATATGAAAGAGAGTCGGGTGCAATAGACGAAAGCCTTAGTGATATCTGGGGTGCTATGGTCGAATTCTATGCCGCACCTGAAAAGGAAGTTTACAATATTGGTGAAGACATTTCTTTAACGTTTTTTGCATTAAGGTCAATGTCCAATCCAAAAAGTAGAAATCAGCCTGACACTTATGGAGGGCAAGGACAATTTTGGATAAATCCGGATTGTGGTACTCCATCAGATAGTAATGATAAATGTGGTGTCCACACCAATAGTGGCGTTATGAATCATTGGTTTTATCTATTGGCAGAAGGAAGTTCTTCAACAGATGGTGTCAATGATAACATGGATACATTCAACATAGCGGGAATAGGAAAGGAAAAGGCAGCCCAAATTGTATATCATGCGCAGACCGTATTTTTTAACGATCCGTTTTTGACCTATGCAGATGCCAGATTGCTCACCATTGAAGCAGCCGAAGATTGGTTTGGTGTCAATTCATTAGAAGCCTTCACTACCTGCCAGTCGTGGTTTGCCGTGGGTGTGGGCGATGGTAATTGTTCGGTTGAGTTTAATATAGCAGGGAATAGCGTGGTGTGTTCTTCTAACACCTATACTGTAACAGGGCTTCCTCCCGGGGCATCCGTAAATTGGTCTGTTACCCCAAACCTACAAATTGTCAGATCTACTTCGAACAGCGTTACCGTGTCAACAGGAAGCAACGGTCAAAGCGGTACGATTTTTTTAAATGTTAACGGCTCTGTTTCCGAAAGAGATGTTTGGTTGGGTCGTCCTGCAACACCCTCAAAGATTTTTGGCCCGGCATTGGTAAATACAGGAGCCATTGTAAGATACTCTACAGGGACAGTTGGTGGGGCATCTTCCTACGAATGGAGATTACCCTATCCATATAGTAGCGTAACCACCTTTGATTACTTTGACCAAAATTGGGAATTACTATTACCTGCTGATGGCACTCAAATCACTGCTTTTACAGGATATGCGCAAATTTCGGGCCTTGTTCAGGTTTGGGGCAAGAACGAATGTGGGAATGGAGGTGCGAAACTTTTAAGTGTCGCCCATGGTTCAGGCGGGCCCGGAGGTGGAGGTATCCCTATTAATGGTTTTTCAGGTGACAGTAGCAATAAAGGTATTAACATTTATCCCAACCCTGCCATCGATCAGTTACATATTGTTTTTCAGGATAATTTGCCAAAGAACATTAAACTTTTTAACTTTCAAGGCCTGCTGATTAAAAATATGTCCATAAAAAGCAATATATTTGATATGGATGTTTCAATACTCCCCAATGGTATTTACCTTCTTGAAATACGACAAGGTGCAGAAAAAGTAATGGGAAAAATTATAGTTCAACATTAAAAAGCATAGTCATGAAAACAAATATTTTAATTTCAGTTATTTTTACACTCCTATTGGGGTGCAGTAGTGATGGTTCACTTAATGATGAAATTAGTGCAATTAAACCAGAGTGTTTGCAACCAATAATTAAAGGCGTTTTAGATAGGGAACCAACAAATCCTCGAGCTATTATAGAAAAATATTTATACAACAATAACGAGGTATTTGTGATAAATATCCCTCCCAGCGATGGAGCAGCAGATTTTGAGTCCTTTGTTAGGGACTCTGAATGTAATTTGATTTGTTTATTGGGTGGTATTGATGGAAAGCCAAGTGCCGAATGTGCTGATTTTAATGAAACAGCTCAATTCATTGAGATTGTTTGGACGGATTCGAGATAAGCCGACTGTTAGAATTTTGGTTACTAAACGCAACTTCTCCGGTTACCAGAGACAAGAAATGTGAAGTTAAATTTTCACTATCAGCGAGGATTACTTAGAAATCAAAGGATAAAAGAATCAGTTCCGATAAAAGTATTATAGGCTTCCTTAATTCCCCGGCTGCTTAATCGTGAAATTTTCCTTCGCTTTGGCCGCATCCACCATGTCTTTGACTTCCTTGAGCAAGCGTTTGGCATCGTAGATAATCCCGTCTTTGATGGTGTATTTCACACCGCCCACGCGGACGACCTCGTTGTTTTTGAATTTACAAACAAAAATTTTTGCCATACAAAATTTTTTCTATATATTTGTTAACATAAACCCAAATTTATTTATCATGAAAACAAAACTACCTACCTACCTACCTACCTTCCTACCTACCTACCTACCTACCTACCTACCTACCTACCTACCTACCTATTTCTATTCCCTATGTTTACCTCGTTTAATTTATTTGGACAGGTAAAAGAACACGAAATAAAGTTGCGCGATAAGAAAGGCAACCCAAGCCTCATTGGTTTTAAAGAAACCAAGGTAGCTAACCAAACCCAAAGCGTTAGAAGTTTCTTAAAGAAACAATTTAAAGCTGATGAAAAATCAGAGTTTAGAACTTCCGGCAATTTAGTAGGAATTAAGAAAACGAACGCTCAAAGCCAAAATTTCCATCAATATTATAACGGAATCAAAGTTGAACACGGCAGGCTAAATGCCATATCAAAAAACGGCAACCTTACCAAGATAGTAGGAAGGTATGTAGATATTAAAAATTTGACAACCACCCCTAACCTATCAGAGCAACAAGCGCTCAATGCTGCGTTACAATATTTAAGTGCTAAAAAATATGCATGGGAAGATGAGTCATTTGAACAATTCTTAAAAAATGAACAAAACAATCCCAACGCCACGTTTTTCCCAAAAGGTGAGTTGGTCATAGTGGAGAAAAATCCACGCACGAACAACCCTATTCCCCGGCTTGCATATAAGTTTAACATATATGCGCTCGACCCTATCAGTCGTGCCCATTATTATGTAGATGCAGAAAACGGTGAAATTCTTATGGTTGATGCCATTCTAAAACATATAGATGGAACAGCTCAGACACGTTATTCAGGCACAAGAACTATTGAGACAGAATTGTTTAACGGGCAATATAGATTAAATGATGTTACTCGCGGTAAAGGTATTCATACTTATAATTTGAATGGAAGTTTTTCTTATAGTTCGGCGGTTGATTTTATAGACAATGACAATAACTGGACTTCATCTGAATATGATAATGCAGCAAAAGACAATGCAGCTCTTGATTTACATTGGGGTGTTATAAAAACTTATGACTATTTCTTCCAAAAACATAGTAGAAATTCAATGGATGGTGATAGCATACAAATTAAAGCATATGCTCATTATGGAATCAATTTTGATAATGCCCAATGGGACGAATCTCAGTTGGCTATTAGATTTGGAGATGGAGGAACTAATTTTGATGCGTTAACTAGTATCGATGTAGTTGCGCATGAGTTTGGACATGGAATAGATCACTTTACCTCAAAGCTTGTATATCAGGATGAAAGCGGAGCAATTGATGAATCCCTAAGCGATATTTGGGGCTCTTTAGTGGAAGATTTTGCTTTAGGATCAAGTTCTAATAATTGGTTAATTGGAGAACAAATTACCTTGAATAGTTTAGCCTTACGCTCTATGTCTAATCCCAAATCATTAGGAAGCCCAGACACCTATCAAGGTGATAATTGGTGGACTTCATCGGGTGATAATGGAGGTGTTCATACCAACAGCGGGGTGATGAATCATTGGTTTTATCTGTTAGCCGAGGGTAGCTCTTTAACAGACGGGATAAATGATAACAATGATGCCTTCAATATTACCGGGATAGGCAAAGAAAAGGCAGCCCAAATTGTGTATTATGCACAAACCGAGCTTTTTATGAATTCATTGTTGAACTACGCGGAAGCGAGTACACTTACAATCCAAGCTGCCGAGGATTTATTTGGTGCGGGTTCATTAGAAGCCCTCTCTGCTTGCCAGTCTTGGTTTGCGGTTGGTGTGGGTGATGGCAATTGCGCGGTTGAGTTTAATATAGCTGGGAATAGCTTGGTTTGTTCTTCCAACACCTATACCGTAACAGGGCTTCCTCCCGGGGCATCTGTAAGCTGGTCTGTTACCCCAAACTTACAAATTGTCAACTCTACCTCTAATAGTGTTACGGTTTCAACAAGCAGTAATGGACAAAGCGGTACGATCTTTTTAAATGTTAATGGCTCTGTTTCCGAAAGAAATGTTTGGTTGGGCCGGCCTGCTACTCCTTCAAAGATTTTCGGGCCGGCATTGGTAAATACAGGAGCCATCGCGAGATATTCTACTGGGGGAGCTAGTGGGGCATCTTTCTACGAATGGAGATTGCCCTACCCGTACAATAGTGTAACCACATTCGATTACTATGACGAAAATTGGGAATTACTGTTACCTGCCAACGACATACAAATAACAGCTTTTACAGGATATGCGAAGACATCCGGCTATGTTCAGGTTTGGGGAAAAAATTCATGTGGAAATGGAGGGGCTAGACTTTTAAGTGTTGCTCACGGATCACCTGGCGGACCCGGTGGTGGAGGTATCCCTTTTAATGGCTTTTCAGGTGATGGCAGCAATACAGGTTTTAACATTTACCCCAATCCTGCCATTGATCAACTACATATTGTTTTTGCGGACAATGCTATACGCAAGATAAATCTCTTTAATTTTCAAGGGGTGTTGATTAAAAATCTTACCACCAAAAGCAATTCATTGAATATAGAAGTCTCCACACTGCCCAACGGTATTTACCTCTTGGAAATCCATCAAGCAGGTGAGAAAATAACAGAAAAAATTATAGTTCAACATTAAAAAGTATAGTTATGAAAATAAATATTTTAACATCAATTATTGTTACACTCCTGTTGGGTTGCACAAGTGACAGTAGTTTAGATACCCAAATTGAAACCATTGAGCCGGTGTGCTTGCAAGACATTGTGAAGTCTATTTTAGAAGAGGATGTTTCTAATCCCAGAAGGTCAATCAGTGCATATACTTTTAACGGGGAGAAAGTTTTTGTAATTACCCCCAGCAGCCATGTTAGTGAGCCTGCGACGAATGTTGTAAATACTAATTGCGAAACAATTTGTCTTATCGGGGGCATAGATGGATCGGACAACGATTGCGAAAATTTTGACAGTGCCGTTTTCATCGAAACCGTTTGGACAGACCCGAGGTAAGCCGGCAGTTAGAGTTTTGGTTACCAAACTCAACTTCTCTGGTTATCGGTGGCAAGAAACGTGAAAGTAAATTTTTTTAATGTCAAAGAGGGTTGCTTAGAAATCAAAGGGTAAAAGGAGCATTTCCGATAAAAGTATTATAAGCTTCCTTAATTCCCCGGCTGCTTAATCGTAAAATTTTCCTTCGCTTTGGCGGTGTCCACCATGTCTTTAACTTCTTTGAGCAAGCGTTTGGCATCGTAAATGATACCGTCTTTGACAGTGTATTTTACACCGCCCACGCGGACAACCTCGTTGTTTTCGGTCAGGCGGATGGCACCGGTGCCATACAAAACTTTAAGGTTGGCCAAGGGGTTTTCTTCCACGATCACAAAATCGGCCCATTTGCCCACTTCCACACTCCCGATTTTGTCGGCCACGCCCAGAGCTTCCGCCCCGTTGAGGGTTGCCGCCTGTATCACCTCCAAGGGGTGAAAACCGGCTTCGCGCAAGAGTTCGAGTTCGCGGATATAGGCAAAACCGTAGAGTTGGAAAATAAATCCCGAATCGGAGCCTGCGGTCACTCTCCCGCCCCGGTTTTTGTATTCGTTGACAAAGGTCATCCAAAGTTTGTAGTTTTCTTTCCAGCTCACTTCCTGCTCCGTGCCCCAATCGTGCCAGTATGAGCCGTGCGAGATTTTGCTGGGTTGATAAAACCGCCACAGCGATGGTAAGGTGTAATCCTCGTGCCACTCGGCACGGCGCGCGAGTTGAAAATCGCGGTTGGCTTCGTAGATATTAAAAGTCGGGTCGATGGTGAAGTCTAAAGAAATGAGTTCGTTCATCACCGCGTTCCATTTTTCCGAATAGGGTTTGGCGGCTTGTTTCCAAAGTTTTCCGGCTTCTTCAAAGCGGTTTTGCTCGTTTTGATAGTTGTAGTCCGGCGGATAGTTTTGTACCGTCCGGTCTTCAAAAAGTGCTTCCGGCAGGCCGTACCAATGTTCCATAGAGGTAAGCCCGGCACGGGCGGAATGCAACACATTCCATCCGGCTACGTCCATTTGTGCGTGGTGCATGGCCGAGCGTTTACCGAGTTTTTTGTTCTCTTCGAGCGAGGCTTGCATGATATCCGGCCTGGCACCAAAAAACTTGATGCCGTCTGCACCTTTGGCAGCGTTTTGGCGTACCCAATCGAGGGCTTGTGCCACCGAGTTGATGCCGTC
This sequence comes from Flavobacteriaceae bacterium, assembly GCA_034367065.1. Lineage (GTDB taxonomy): Bacteria > Bacteroidota > Bacteroidia > Flavobacteriales > Flavobacteriaceae > UM-FILTER-40-17. Next base: position 35,590 of record JAXMLV010000062.1, on the reverse strand, counting down.
TTTACTGCCCTGTCCGAAACCGGTGTAGGCAAAAACACGCGGCGCGACAATCTCGTTCTTTTCGCTTTGTTTTTTGAGTTTGAGGGCAAAATCTAAGCCGCGCCCGCTGGGCTCGCGGACGGTGGTTACGCCATGTGCCATCCACAGGCGAAAGACATAATCGGGTTCGGCTCCTTGCGACACGCCGCCGATATGCCCGTGCATATCTACAAAGCCGGGTAGGAGATACATGCCTTCGGCGTTGAGTTCACGTCCGCCCGTTTTGAGTTTGGGCCTGCGTTCCGGATTGATGGCCACACCGGGATAACCCACGGTTTGCACGCTTGTGATGATATTGTTTTCGACCACAATATCCACCGGGCCGATGGGTGGTGCGCCGTTTCCGTTGATGAGGGTGACCCCGCGGATGATGAGTTGGTTAAACGGGCCTTCGCCTTTGTAATCGGATGTTTGTGCAAAAACGAGCGACAAATTCGCTAGAAGGAATAGCAGGTTGATGAGGATTCGGGATGTTGATGTCATAGTGAGGAAGGTGATGAGAAGTTTGTTATTGCGAAAGGGATAGAAGCGGCAGCCCCCGCCAAAAGGCGGGGCTATAGCGGATAGCCCGACCCCGTATTTTGCGCATGCAAAATACGGGGGTTTCGCCCAAAAAATAGGTGTTATTTTTCATCGGGTTTGCCGAGGGTGATTTCTTTTTCGATGTAGCCGCCGCGGGTGGAGAGCACTTTGAGCTTGCCTTTGGCGCCTTTGATGCCGTTGAGTTTGACGGTGAAGCTCGCGGTTTTTTGCTCGCCCGGTTGGGTGTAGCCGAGATAGATGGTTTTGTCGAAAGTGGCAGGGTTGGTCAATTGTACTTTAGCCGCGTCACCACCTTTGGTCAAATCTTTGTCAAAACTGAGTTGCAAGCGGTCTTCTTGCACGATTTTTACGAGCTGCGCTTGCCTTAAAGCGACGGGTAAATTCCCTGTATTTGAGAAAGACACGCTGATGGTATAGGTGTCGTCTTTTTGTTTTATATCGACTTTGCCGAGGGTAATCTGTGGCAGCTCGAAGGCCATCGCCAAGTTGAAAAGGGCTTGCTTTTTAGCCCAGTTTTCGAGTTGCCATGGTGGACCGTTTTGTCCGAAAAATTTAGGATGAAAACCACCTATTTCTACATCGCCGAGGGTGGGATGTTTAAAGGGTTCCCATTCTCTGAAACCCTTTCCGCCGTTGGCTTCATCATCCCAGCGAATGGCATCGTAATCGTCGTATTCGCCGTTGTTGTCATAATCTTTCATAGCGCCGTTGTTCCAGAGTTCGTCGCCATACCAAATGCTTCCAAAATAGAAATAGCCAAAGTCCGGACCATGACCAAAAAGTGGTTCAGGTTTAGACGGATCGCCGGTAAAGCGGTTGGTTTTGTAGCGGGTCATATAGGTTTCATAAACATCGCCGGCCCAAGGATAGTTGGTGATGCTGAGGCCGAGTTCGTCATATTTTTTGTAATATGCCAAATCTTCCGGATACATGCGCTCTTCGCTTTTGGAAGTGGAAGGCGGACGCAGGTGCATGGGCACGCGGGTGTCCATTGAATTGACCACAGAAATATTGGGATGCGACAAAACCCAAAGCACGGTGGCACGGGTTTCTGCTTCGCTGAGCGGGAATTCACCGGCACCGTTTTGGGTATAACCTCGATTGGTGAGGTCGCCGCCGTTGTCGGGCCGCCAGTTTTCGGGATAGTTGCGGTGGAGGTCGAGTCCGCCAATGCCGTCTTCGTTGATTTTACCATCGCCGTCGTTGTCAATGCCTTCGGTTTGTACAATCCATTCGCCACCTTGTTGTACGCGTTCCATCAAACGACCTTTGGGGTCGCGCGGGTCGATGCGGTGCGTGCCTTCTTCGCCTTCTTTGGCACGTCGCCTGATTTGGTAGATGATGCCGTCGCCGTCTAAATCTTCGGCCTCGTCTTCATCGAGCAGACCATCGCGGTCGTTGTCTTTGGGGCGAACCGTACTGCGGTTGGCGATGGCCGTGTTGAGGTATAGATTGGAACCATCGGGGCTGTTTTGCGGTCGCAGATAGATGGCTTTGGTGTCTATGAGTTGGGTAATTTTTGGGTCTTTGCCGTAGTTTTCGATGAGGTGTTGGGTGAGCCAAAGGATGGATTCGCTGCTGGTGATTTCGCCACTGTGTCTGCCACCTTCAAAATAGGCTGCAGGTTTGTCGGTATCCTTGCCTGTTTTTTTGTTGGTAAGGGTCATTTGGAGGATAGAACGGCCTTCGAAACTCTTACCGACTTCGTACAAATCGACGATGTCCGGGTAGGTTTCTGCCCAATGTTTGTACCAATGATACATCACATCTACGGTGTGGTAGGTGTCAAAAGTGAGTTTTTCACCGGCTTCGTATTGCACTTCGGGGTGACGGTGTTGTTTGAAAAAACTGATGCCATGCCGTTCCCCTTTGATGGTGTAGAAGGCGGTGTCTTTGTCCGACTCCGGCCAGGTTTCTACATGTAGGGGACGATAGCCTTGCCCAAAAATCAGCAAGGTTGAAAAAAGACTGAGACAAGAAAATAAGATTCGCATACGATTATGATTTGGTTTGTGTGTTGGTTTTAAACATATTTTCAAAAACCCAGGCAGGACCAATGAGTAAAAACTGCAGGTCTTTGAGAAAAGAGGGCTTTTTCCCTTCCAAATGATGGCCGTAGAACTGTCCCACCCAGGCAACTGAAAAAATAATCAGCGAAAACCAAAACAGCGATATTTGGCTTCCGATATAGGCATTTGCCCAAACGCAAACGGAAGCAAAAATCAATATTTTTAATGCGACACAAGGTGAAAGGCGAACATAAAAAAGCAGTGCGGGAATCAACAGTATGGTTGCCCAATTCTCGATAAGCGGATTGTCAAAAGGCAAAAGGTTTTCGATAAATCCCGTCGGGATGCTCATCAGCAAACCGATGATGGAGAAGAAAATAGCCGGAACACAGAGGTAGTGTATTTTTTTGTTGGTTGGGTTTTGGTGGCTGACGGCGTATTCGTCAAACCAGTTTTGAAGGGTTTTCATCGAACGAAAGTTTGGTTGGTAATATTTAAAAGCCACTAAAGATAAAATAATTATTTTTACAAAAGCTACCCGAAACCAATTTCGATGAATATTCTCCTCGCACCCGATTCCTTTAAAGACTCCTTGACTGCAACGGAGGTTTGTGTCAGCATGAGAAAAGGAATCCTCAAAGTGAATCCAGACGCAACGATTGTTTCCCTTCCGATGGCAGACGGTGGCGAAGGAACATTGGAAGCATTGACGGTGGCTACCAAAGGAAAAATTATTGTTTCACCGACTTTCGATTCCTTGATGCGCCCGATTGAAAGCAGATATGCAATTCTCGGAGATGGAGAAACTGCGGTTATCGAATTGGCACAAGCATCCGGCATGGAATTGCTCAAACCGGAAGAAAGAAACCCGATGTTGACGAATACGTATGGTACCGGAATTCTAATTCTGGAAGCATTCAACCGAGGATGCCGAAAATTCATCATCTGTATAGGCGGCAGTGCCACCCACGATGTGGGAACGGGAATTTTAGCGGCTTTGGGTATCCAATTTTACGATAAAAGTGGAAATGACTTGATACCGACCGGAGGCAACTTGGGAACAATCATTCGGGTTGAACAGTCCTCCGATTTTGATAAATTTTCAAACTGTGAATTTCAAATAGCCTGCGATGTGACCAATCCCTTGTTGGGAGTGAAGGGTGCGGCTGAGGTTTTTTCCCGTCAGAAGGGCGCGACGGAAACTCAGGTTTTGCAATTGGAAGAAAACACCAAAATTTTTTCGGTCTTGCTCAAGAATCAAATCGGTCGAGATGTTTCGACCTTAGCGGGTGCGGGTGCGGCCGGAGGTGTGGGCGCAGGTCTGTGCGCTTTTATGCATGCAAAATTGGAATCCGGATTTGAAATTGTTGCCCGTACAACGGAATTGGAAAACGCCATCCGAAAAGCCGACCTGATTTTTACCGGAGAAGGAAAAGTAGATTTTCAAACCCAATTTGGCAAAACGCCTTTTGGGGTGGCTCAATTGGCAAAGAAACACGAAAAACTCGTTTTTTGTTTGGCAGGATCGGTGGGGGAGGGAGCTGATGCGTTATACGAACACGGAATCACTGCCTTCTATTCGATAGTCAATCAGCCCATGTCTTTGGAAGAAGCGATTAAACGAGCACCTGAACTCATCGAACAGACCGTAGAGAGTATCATGCGAAGCATTCGGAGTCAATTTGAAAATTTGTCAATTTGAAAATTTGAAAATGAAACAAGAATCAAGAATCAAGACTCAGGAAACAGGAACCCCAAATTTGAAAATCAAACAATCAAACTTGAAACTTTGAAACATGAAACCTAATGCTTCAAGCTCAGCATAAAAACTTAAAACAAAACATTATAATACACCTCGAAATCACATTAAAAAAAGTATGACAGGAATTTTCATTGCATTGCTGATCGGAATTTTATTTATCGTTGTTTCCACCACACGTTGGAAGCTGCATCCGTTTTTGGCTTTGCTGCTCACTACCTTCGGCTTGGCGTTTTATGCCGGCATTCCGGTTGCGGAAGTCACGCCGGTTGTTTTGAAAGGCTTCGGAAACACCATCGGCAGCATTGGCATCATCATCATTGCCGGGACGATTATCGGGGTGATGTTGGAAAAATCGGGTGCAACCTTGGTGATTTCGCGTGCGTTGATTCGCTTGGTAACAGAAAAACGCCCGACCTTGGCTTTGAGTGCCATCGGGTACATCGTTTCCATCCCTGTTTTTTGCGATTCGGCTTTTGTGATTTTATCTTCATTGAATCACTCGCTTTCCAAGAAAACCAAAACCTCCATCGTGCCGCTCTCCATCGCCTTGGCATCGGGCTTGTTTGCGCCTCACGTACTGATTCCGCCCACACCCGGACCGATTGCCGCTGCTGCCAATTTGCATGCAGACAACCTGCTGTTGGTGATTTTGACCGGCTTGGTGGTCGCTGTCCCGGTCACGCTCACGGGTTTTGTTTTTTCAAATTATCTCAAGCGAAAATATCCTTACATTGAAACGAATTTGCTTAAAAATGAAACGGAGGAGAATGTGAGTGAACAACCCTCATTAATTTTGTCCCTGTTGCCTATTTTGATTCCCATTTTTTTGATGGCATTGGGAACTGTTTTCGGTTTGGTGAAAGGTGAATCACAAAGTGGAATTTTGTCCAATCTATTGATTTTTATAGGCAATCCGACCATTGCTTTGTTGATTGGGATGTTTGTTTCCTTTCGATTGATTCCGCGTTCCGGCAGAAAAATGATGAACGATTGGATGGGCGAAGGCTTAAAAAACGCGGCGGTTATTCTGATGATTACCGGTGTAGGCGGCGCATTGGGATCGGTGATTCAACAACTGCCGCTCAAAGAAATTTTGAGTTCGACTACTTCAGCCACCCAACTCGGTTTGTTGCTCCCTTTTGTCATCGCAGCCGTGGTGAAAACAGCGCAAGGGTCTTCTACGGTGGCAATCATCACAACCTCAGCTATTTTGTATCCCTCTTTGGGTGCATTGGGTTTGGATTCCGAAATGGGTAAAAGTTTAGCCATTATGGCCATTGGAAGCGGATCGATGGTGGTTTCTCACGCCAACGACAGTTACTTTTGGGTGGTTTCACAGTTTAGCGGAATGTCGGTGAAAACAGCCTATCAAACCCATACAGTAGCGAGTTTGTTGCAGGGAATTGTTGGCTTATTGACGGTTATGGGCTTGGGATTGATTTTTATTTAGTTGAAATTGTTTAGAATTTGGTAATTTATGAAAATCAAAGTCCGGCCAAATCCCATTTTTTGATGATTTCTTGAATGAGATTTCCAACTTTGTCAGTCACTTTTTTGTAGTATTCGTCTGCTTTGGCCTGGTTGAATTTCGGGAAACCTTCGCCCTTTTTGTACAAGCCGATGGAGGAGGGGAAAGGCACGGCAGCCCAAGTTCCAGGAGTCGGATAGGGTGTGGTCATTTCGTCCGAATATTTCTCCGGATGCACCAAAGTTGGGTCGATGGCTTGAATGAATGCAGTTTCGTTGAGTCCGGCGTGACCACCGTCTTCGCCAAAAACTTCTTTGGTTTCGTCTGAGGCAAACGACCACCAGTTGATGACCAAAGTTCGTACTTTAAGTTCCGTCGCAACTTCGGCAGCCACGGCTTGTAAAACAGCGGTTTGTCCGCCGCCGTGTCCGTTGAGGATGATGATATTCTTAAAACCGTTTTTAGCCAAACCTTCCAGTATTTCTTTGACAAAAGGGCGATAGACACTTTCTGAAATTTGAAATGCACCCGGATAAGCTTCCATGGAACCGGTGATGCCGTAGGGCAAGGTAGGCGCAATCATGGCGTTGGTTCGTTTGGCGATGGTGTGTGCCATGGCGGTAGGTGCGGTGTTGTCGGCGCCGTTGTTGATGACGCCGTGTGGTTCGAGTGTGCCGGTGGGTAGCAAAACTGTGTTGATTTTAGAAGGAATAAACGTTTTGAATTCCATCCAATTGATGCGATCCATCTCGCGGGTCGAGATTTCATCTGATTTTTTTTGGGCAAATAATGTACTTTGAAGAAGCAGTGCTACAATGACAAATTTAGGAATCGAAAGCATGAGAATGATTTTTACAGGTATAAAGTTAAACTAATTACTGATATTTCAGTTTGACTTATTTGTAATCCCTGATTTTATGTTTTATGAGGATTAGATTTTCTTTTCTCTTTTTTATTTTTGACAAGGCATTAAAGGTTCTGCCCATATCTCCTATTAAATAATTCTCCATCGATGGTGTCCTTAAAATTCTTTCATAATCTACGGTCTCATTTCGATAGTCTTTAACTGAAGCTACCTTGTCATAAAACTCTTGAACGCTCCCTTCATTAATGACCAAGTCTCCTGTGCTTTGTGTCATGTAACTTTCTGGCAAAGAGTACATCAAGGGATCAAAGTTAGTTTCAATAAATCGCATTATAGAACTGAATGCTGCTTCTATCAAAGTAAAATCTGCATAATACTGGGACAGATCTTTGATGATTTCTTTCTCTCTAAAATTAATGGTAATACCGGATGTTTTTGCAGACTCAAATGTGTTGTTGTTATTTGTTGGATCTACGCCATAAAATAAGGGTTCCACATATCTTCCAAATTTTTCAATACCCATCGATTTATTTGGGTTTCTAACATAGGTCAATAGTGTGTCTAAATATTCTATTCGTTTGGTATGAAATGTTTCGTAATAGTTGAGTTTTTTTTCATCCTTTTCAAGATCCAATAACACATTTTCAAAAAAATTATCTTCTACTATTTTTGCTTTTCGACCTTCATTCCAAGTATTGACCTGAAGGGCAATCAAAATACCAATCACCACCAACACAATTTCACCAATGGCGTATTTTAAGTAGTTGGTAGTTTTGCCTTCTTTAATCAATTTTTTGCGAATGTTTCTAAAAAGTTTAATCATTTATTTTTTAAATTTTAAAATTGCAATATAAATAATTGATATAGCTAAAATAAAAATACCTGTAGTAATCATTTCATTTTTAGCCAAGTTGGAAAGAAAATAGCCAATAATTAAAACCGACAGCATTGGAACGATATAGCCTCCGGGAATTCTAAAAGTTTCAGATTTTGAATCAATATCTTCTATCTTTCTTAATTTAATGGCAGCAAGTGCAACCCCTAAATAAATTAATAGGACAGCAGCACTGGAAAGAATCGCCAAATGCTTAAATCCGCCAAAAGATGCAAATGTAAATGCTGAAGCAGCATAAATGATAATGGCTACATAGGGCGTCACATATTTTTTATGCACCGATGCAATGATGTCAATAGGAATCACTTTGTCTTTTGCGGCGCTGTACAATATTCTGGGTGTGCTAAGCAAACCACTGCTAAGTGCGCCAAAAATAGAAACGCCTGCGCCAATGGTAATTAATGTCAACCCAATAGGCCCAAAAATAGTTTTTGCCAATTCGCACAAGGGGTTTTCTTGAAATGTTGCCAAAGCATTTCCTAAAACACCTTGCGCCACGGTTTGAATGAGTATGTATAAAATTAAAATACCCAATACGCTTACAAATATGGCGCGTGGAATTGTTTTTTGCGGATTTTTTACTTCCCCGCTAATGGACAAGCCATATTCGGCTCCCTGAAATGCGAAGAAAAGTATCAGCGATATTTCTCCCAATTCTTTTAAAGATGGGATGGTTTCCCAATACAGATTCATTATGTCAATATCTATAAAACCAATGAATACAATAACCAACAGGGGGATTATTTTCATTAAGGTAAGCATCATTACAAAACGAACCCCATTTTTTACGCCCTTTATGTTGATGTAAGCCAATCCTGAAAAGAGCATCAGGAAAAAGAGGGTTTTAACCAATTTATTTTGAAAAACAGGAAAAAATGAGCCAATAATATCAACCAAGGCATTGGCAATGGCGGCATCGCTGGATATGGAAGCTATTACAAATAAAGTAGCGGCTATAAATCCGGGATATTTTCCAAAAGTTTCTTCAATATAGGCATAAGCACCACCTGGATGGGTAATTTTGCTGCCAACTTCAGCAAAGCAAAGCATCACTAAAATGATTAAAATACCACAAAACAAATAAGCAAAAATACTTGCTGAACCAAGACTTGCAGCCACAATGGCAGGAATTACAAATATACCTGCACCCACCACGGTGTTTATAATGTTGGCAGACAAGCCCCACAAGCCAACGGTTCTGATTAATTCATTTTCTTCCTTTTTCATAAATTTTATTTTATAGGTAGCTCAACCACCACTTGTCTTTATTGTTTGCTTTATACATCATATATTTTTTACAAAAAGGATACAACATAAATATCAAACCAATCCAAACCAAGTACACCACAAAAAGTGAATAACCATAGGTTGCGAGGTTTTCTCCCATAAAACCTTCAGCCGTCAAAATCATATCTTGCCAATTGCCACCAAAAATTAAAATGCCGATTATGGCCAAAACGTGAATGATAAATACGTGTAAGAAATAAAAGAAAAGCGGCACTCTTCCGAAGACCAAAAAGAAATCGGTGACTTTATTTTTTACTTTTTCAAAAAGAACTAAAAATAATAAAGATGGACCAACAGTAATACACAAATACAATAATGAAGGTGGATATTTAGTGACATTCAAAAATGATAAAACGGTTTTTATGGTGGTGTTTTGAACAGTCCATGGCACTAAATCGCCATATATATTTATTGTTCTAAACACTAAAAACAATGCAATAGACCCAAAACCCAATCCCAACAGCCATTTTTTTCGGAGTTGCGCATCAAAATCCTTTTCATATAATTGCCCAAAACAATAGCCCAAAGCCATTAACCCAATCCAAGGGATGAGCGGATAATGCAAAAAAACCATATAATCCGAACCATAAACCAACGCTTTTTCTTGATGTAATAGGTACCAAATAATCGATTGAAAACTTTGACCTTCCATCACAATACCATCCAATACATTGTGTCCGGCAATTAAGAGAATGCCAATAACAAAAATTGCTTTTTTGGGTAAATAGATTAAAAAAGACAAACAAACCATACTAAACCCAATGGCCCAAATAACCTGGAAAATTTGAAGGCTAAAGGTAAAATCGAACGTCCAGATGAGGTTGTTAACCACCATTTCTAGCATAATGAGCCAAATTCCCCGTGTAAACAAAAATTTAAAAAGCACTGGTTTTGTTTTTTTGCTGCTCTGCAAAAAAGCCGATGTTCCCGCTAAAAAGACAAAAACAGGCGCACAAAAATGGGTGACAAAACGTGTGAAAAATAAGATTGGGGTGGTGGTTTCCAAATTGGTCGGGTCCACAAAAAAAGCGCCGTAATGAAAATAATCGCGCACGTGGTCTAATGCCATAATGACCATAACCAATCCGCGAAGAAGGTCGATGGATTCTATTCTGGTTGTTTTAATGTTCATTTTTTTTTAATTTGTTAAAATTGAAAATAAATAAACTGCTCACCGCTTCCTTGCGCAATGGCTATCAGCAGAAACATAAAAGCCCAAACAATTCCCAAAACCCAAGGAGAAGTTTTTAAGGAAACTTCTTTTAAGGAAGTATTTCTCATAAACCAATGGCAGAGAAACATTAAGAATATTATTGTAAGCACTTTTATGATATCGAATGACTGCAATATTTTTTCGCCACCTGTATTTATAAACAACATGGATTTTATCATATTCCAAGCTGTTGAAAATTCGCGGGCTCTAAAGAAAACCCAAGTGATATTTACACAAGTGAAGGTGAGAAAAGCCAAAAAGATGCCATTTTGAGGAGTGATTTTAAAGGGTAAATACTGCCTTTGTAAACGTTCCAAAATCAAATATGTGCCGTGCAGACCTCCCCAAACCACAAAGGTCCAAGCTGCACCATGCCATAAACCACCCAAAAGCATCGTAATCATCAGTGCTGCATACATTCTTGTAACGCCATATCTATTTCCGCCTAAAGGAATGTACAAATAATCTTTTAGCCAGGAAGACAATGTGATGTGCCATCTTTTCCATAAATCAGAAAATCCTAAGGAGGCATAAGGATACCTAAAGTTATCAGGCAAAACCATCCCCAACATTAAAGCGATACCTATAGCACATGTTGAATACCCTGCAAAATCGAAAAATATTTGTCCGGAAAAGGCAAGTGTGCCGGTCCAAGAGTCCAAACTGTTTAAGATTTTTCCTGCACTAAAAACGTCATCGGCAGTTTTGGAAAGTAACGTATCAGCCAAAACCACTTTTTCAAACAAACCAATCGTAAACAAAAATAACCCCCAAATAAATTGGTTGACGGTGGCTCTTTTTTCTTCATAAAACTGGGAAATTAAATCACCGGCTCTGACTATAGGTCCGGCCACCAACTGCGGAAAAAAGGTCACATAAAGCGCAAAATCCAAAAAAGTTTTTGCGGGCTGTGTCTTTCTATTATACATATCTATGGTATAAGACATGGTTTGAAAAGTGTAAAATGAAATTCCCATAGGCAATATAATATCCATTTTTTGAGGATGGTAATAGATGTCAATTGAATTTACCATTGCGGTGAAATTTTCCAGCAAGAAATTTCCATATTTAAAAAATGCCAAAAATCCCAGATTTACGGACATACTCAAAAGCAACCAAAGATTTCTATTTTTTTGATTTTCTTCTTTGGCCAGTTTGTTTCCAGCAATCCAATCGACCATGGTTGAGATCCAAAGGAGAATTACCAATGGCGGATTCCAGAGTCCATAAAAAACATAACTCACAAACAGGAGCATTCTTTTTTTATTGGTCCAGCTCAATAGTTTTAAATAATACAATGCCAAAACGATGACTAAAAATACAACGAAGCTTAATGAATTGAATAACATAGTTAGTTGGTTTTATAGTTGGTTAATGCTCCGTCTTTGATCATTATTTTCACCAATTCCGTAGTGAAAAATTGCGCATCGGTAGCCGATAAATGGGACCATTCCGGACAATCTAAATTTTTAAATTGGTTATAATCCTCAAAATGATAGGCTTTTACTCGTGCCTGTTGCACCAAATCATCATAAAATTTATTTCTTGGCAAGCCCATATTCTCTCCTATTCTAACACCTCCGCTGGAAGGACATCTTACCAAAATCACCTTTCCTCCTCGTGCTTTAAATTTTTTAAGATCGGTCAAAAAGAAAGCCATCGTCGATTTTTTATCGGGTGGCGGAGCTCCTTTGCCAAAAAACATCCAAACCTTTTTTATGGAATTGGCATAAGCGGTATCGGTTACTGCGATTTCTTTCATTTTCAAATTTCTGTCCTTTGCTATTTCACCAAATGAGTGAAATGGCGGCATTGGATCTGGAACCCTTTCCCCCACTTTGATTTTGCCTACCAATTCCTTTAATTTTAAACCATCAACCCCCTCATCTTCACTTAAAAATGTAAAACTTTCTTGAACAAGCATTGATAAAGCATGATTTAGCCGTTGTGCATACGTTCTTTTATAATAATAATCTACCCGTGATTGCGGCCATTCCCAAGGTTGGGCCTTTGGATTTGTCGTTGAAAAAAATAAACCGGGTGTTACGCCAATTAAAACAGTTCCTGTAAAATTTGTTTTCTCAACAATGTCGTGAAAAACAGGTAAGGGCGAAGAACCCACACAAGCCAGCTGAATGGGGCGTTTTCCCGTTTCATTTTCCCATTCATTTAGTTGAAAATCAAAGAGAACGCGTGAAGAACCCATAAGGACAACATCTTTATTTGTTGCATTTTCCACCCTAACTCGTTGTGTGGCCCAAAGTTCTTTGTTGTCATCTATGGTTGGGTAAAAGCCTTGGGAACGCCAATAAAATTCCCAAGCCCCAAGGCTCATGACGCTTAATGTGAAAGCAATAATTAAAGTTTGTTTTAAATACATTTTAGTTGATTTTTAGTTAGTAGGTTTTATACATTAAATCAGAAAGTTTTATTATCCACATCTTTTATAAATTTTATCAAACCTGTGAAATAGGTTTTCTGGTCATCGTATTGCGAACAATGGCTTCCGTTGGCACAAAATAAAAATCGTCCATTTTGAACTTCATTGGCCATCCATTCCAGATGTTTTGGATCCATCGTGTCATATTTTGCGCCAATTACCAACGTTGGAACTTTAATGTTTTTTAATTGCGCGGTTACATCCCAATTTTTTAAGGATGCATTACCTGTCATGCCAAATTCACTATGGCCTTGCATAAAAACATAAATATTTGGGTTGAGATGTTCAAAAAGCAGGTTGATAGATTTTGGCCATTGGTCAACTGGCATTCTCAAAATATGTTGGGTATAATAATGATTCATTAAAAGCTCGCTATATCTCGGATTGTTAAAATCGTTATTGGCTTCCAACTCCTTAATTTCTTTAAAAACATCAGGATTCATTTGTGGCCCTAAAACCTCATTGGCATATTTGGTATAAGCCGGAGCGCTTGCCATCATATTTGAAATAATCAAACCTTTCAGATTTTCTTGGTACTTCAAAGCATATTCCATCGCCAAAATTCCGCCCCAGGATTGTCCCAACAAATAAAAATTATCTTTGTTGAGGTTTAAGGCCTTGCGAACTTGTTCCACTTCTTCCACAAAATGTTCGGTTGTCCAAAGTGTGGAATCGTTGGGTTTGTCGCTGTAATACGAATCGAGCTGATCGTAATAAATGTATTCTATTTCCTCATTAGGAAGATAGCCGTCATAACTTTCAAACTCTTCATGAGTTCCGCCTGGTCCACCGTGAAGCAACAGCACACGCATTTTCGGATTGTTGCCTACACGTTTTGTGTACACGTTAAACGTGCCTTTTGGGGTTTCAATAGGAATCATTTTGATGCCGCCCGTTTTTTGGTCGTCGCTGTTGGAATAATCAAAATAGCTGGATTTGCTATCAGTTTCGTTTTTTGTACTTTCCTTTTTTTCGGCACAGCTTAAAAGTAGCGCTGAGGAAATTATTAGTATGTAAATTGCGTTTTTCATAATGGGTGGTTTTATGTTAATTGTTTTCATTCGCTTTTAAAACCCGCAGCAGGTTTCCGCCGAGGATTTTGTCAATATCCTTTTCGCTGTACCCTTTTTCAACCAAGGCTTTTGTAATCAATGGATAATCGGTAACATCGTCCAACTGTTTTGGTGGCTGAAAGATGCCGTCAAAATCGGAACCAATGCCCACATAATCTACGCCCACCAAATGAATGATGTATTCTATATGCTGAATTACCAATTCAAAAGGCGCTCGAAGCACTTCTGACTCATCTGTATATTTTCTGAACATAGATTCTTCAGCATCGTATTGAAACATTCCGGTTTTTACGAGGGAATCTATTTCGACCTTGTGTTTTTCTAGAAATGCGGTTTCTCGTGGTTCAACAGTTGGGTCAATAAACCCTGAATTAAAGTTTATTTGAATTACGCCTCCATTTTTTGCAATGGCTTTAATTTGTTCGTCCTTTAAATTTCTTTTGTGCGGGCAAAGGGTATAAACTGAACTGTGAGAAGCGATAACAGGTTTTGAAGTCGTGGCGATAACATCGTAAAACGTTTGTTCACCAACGTGCGAAATATCTACCATTATCCCCAAACTGTTCATTTTTTGGACTACCTGTTTTCCAAAAGCGGTCAATCCTTTTTTGCCTTCAGAATTTTTTGCGCCCTCCAGATTGGTTTCATCAGAAGCACTTGTTGCCCACGGTGTGGAGTTGTTCCAAGTTAAAGTGATGTAGCGAACACCACGATTGTAAAGGGCATCAAGTTTACCCAAATCGTTCTCAAATTGATGTCCACCTTCCAAGCCAATCAATGCCGCAATTTTGTTCTGTTTTACAGTTTTTAAAAGTTCTTTGGAATTGGCGACTTTCACTATTTTATCAGGATTCCGTTTGATGACGGCATCCAAACTATCTATTTGGCGGTTGGCATAATTGTAAGGATTTGATTGATTGCCATCGCTCCAAACAGAGAAAAATTGAACATCCAAACCGCCTTCTTTCATCCTGTTGAGGTCGCTGTGCGTTTTGCCTTTTAAATCGGTATCGAAAACGAAATTCTTCTCCATTGTTTGGGTGAGAAAGTCATTGTGGGTGTCCACAAAAATGGCTTTTTCGTGAATTTCCTGATACGTTTGTGCGCTTAATTGAAGCGTTGCGAGTATGCTGATGAGGATAAGTTTTGTTTTCATTGTGTTTTTTAAAACAGTTGGTTTTTAGTCATAATGTATTGGTGGTTTGTGTCATTGATAAATCACTCAATAAATGATGTTGTCCAGTATTTGATCTAAATAGCGTTCTCTGTTGGCGAAATTTTTATCAGCCAAATAAACTTGACGAATTTCTTTTCTAAGTTCCATAAGTTCCATCTCATCGTAATGATGAATGGCAATGGCAGATTCAATTTTTTTTAGGCTCTTTTTCTTTTTGTCGCCGCGAAACTCATTGTGTATTTTTTCAAAAGTTTCGGGATTGGTTTTAGATTTGATAAGATTGATTTCCTCGGGAGATTCCACCGAATCTGCCTTTGCGCAAAGCAAGAGGATGTATGTTTTTAGTTCTTCTTTAGTCCATTTTGAGATTTCATTCTTCATGGGTTCTATTTTTTATGGTTTTTATTTCTTCTGATGAGATTTAGATTTGACGTCATCATGTTTCGCATAATTTTTTTTCACAAATCTTACTGTGTTTTATGCGTATAAAAACCCCACCATCCCGAAGAGGAATCGGAATGTGTGAGGTTTTTCAGCTAATTCTAATTTTCAGTACTTGATTCTTGGGCTGCTTCAGCAGCTGCCGCTTCAATTTTTTGCAATGCCGACCGTATCGGTGTACTGTCGTAATAGTCGTGTTCTTCCACTATTTTCCCATCGATGAATTGCAAAGTCATGTGCATGGGTACATCCACTTGTTGATTGTTGGCAATTAAAACACCTTGCCAAACACCCCAAAAATTGACCCAAGTGTCTCCTTTGTCGGTGACCACCATTTCAAATTCGGAAGGACTTGTTTTGATTTTGTAGGATGAAAACGAAACAAGATTCTGTTTTTCAAGTTTGATGGATTGATCAATTGAGAGGTGGTTTTTTTCGGAGTTCGTATAGATTTTAACCGTATCGGCAAAATGTTTCGAGAAAGCTTCCCAATTTCCGGCTTCATAATCGCTGATAGCCGCTTTCAGGGTTTCAATCTCCGACGACTGTTGGGTGTAACGCTGTTTTTGATTACACGATGATAGTGATAAGACTATCGCAAGTCCCATAAAAACTAGTTTTTTCATGCTTTTAGGTTTATAGTTAGTGAAATGAATTTACTGTTTGTCTATTGCTTTTACGTTGACATTGAGTCCGCTGAGGTCTGATCTCAGATCCCAAAGTTCGGTTCGGCTGCCGAGACTTACCTCTTCCCAATCTTTCAAGAAATGAGCAAAACTTCCTTCGCCGAATACGGCTTCATATTTTTTTGGAAAATCATTGTCCTCTCCCAACCAACTCGATTTGTCAAAAAATGACACGTATGCCAAATCTTTTCCGTCTAGGGAGTTGCTGAATTCGTTGGTGTAAATCCCAAAGGTTTCGGTAGGCATTTTTTCGACCATCACTTTGTGAACTTGTTCCAAAAGTTTTAAAGCTTTGCTGCGATCGAATCTTTTGATGTCATACACATCGACTACCAACTTTTTTAGTGTAAAATCCTTTGGAAAATGGGAGTGTTTCACTTCAAATTTCCAGTAGGTTGTTTCGCCCTCCGCCATGGTGTAAGGAAGTACATTGACATTCCAGTCTTCTTCGTGTTCTTTGTTCTCCGGTCTTTTGTCAAAGTCACCCCAAGGAAGCGGCCCCATGCTCCAGATGTATTTCCCGGAGTTTACGCCATTTGAAATAAGAAACACATTCGCACCATAAGCACCTGTCGCGTGAAATTTTTTGTTGTGTTTTGCAATACCGACCTCAAACTCTTTGATTTTTGCCGGGTTTGCCGTAATCATTGAATTTTCGATAACGACATAACTTTCGTTGCTTTGGGATACTGCCAATATTGGAATCAGCAACATCCAGTAAATTAATTTTTTCATTGTTAGATAGTTTATGAGTTTATAATGCATCTAATTAAGAACTATTTAACAAATTAAAATGCGCAATCAGGACGAATGACCTCATATATTGTCCGAAGCTACCTGTTTAGTTATCGAACGATTTTACCATTTCCGACAATCACATCAGTAGAAGCCAAATTCTTTTCTATATTTGGATATGTGTAAATTTTTACTTTCGATTGTTTTTTTGGGACTACCCTATTGGGTTGGTGCGCAATTGATAGATTTCAATCGGCCGAATCCTTATCAGCAAGTATTTGTTGACACAGATGATTTTGGTGCGGAGTATCTTTCCCGCCTGGAAAAAGCACTCACACAAACCACTTCAGATACTTTGAAGCTGAAAATTCTAAATGACTTAGGTTATTACTATCACACGCGCAATCAGCAGAAAGCGCTCGACTATACCAAAGAGGGATTGAAACTGGCAAGATTAAAAGAACGGAATGAATGGGAAGGTAAATTGCAAATTACACTTGCTGGCTTATTGTTGCGAATGGGTCAATTGGATGAAGCTGAGTTG
This sequence comes from Flavobacteriaceae bacterium, assembly GCA_034367065.1. Taxonomy (GTDB): domain Bacteria; phylum Bacteroidota; class Bacteroidia; order Flavobacteriales; family Flavobacteriaceae; genus UM-FILTER-40-17. Next base: position 18,413 of record JAXMLV010000062.1, on the reverse strand, counting down.
TTGCTCAAAAGTGCCGAAGGAAAAATTTCAAAAAATGACGAGTGGCTGCGTAAAGCCAACCTTTGCGCTATTTTAGACCGGAGAGGCTTGTTTACAGACGCAACCGACTTAGCCAATGAAATTCTTCATGAAGGAGAAGAAAGCAACAACAATACAACCAAAGCCTTTGCCTATATGAGTTTGGGCAATCTATCTTGGAATCAGGGCAATTTTGAAACTGCATTGTCGTATGCGCGCAAAGCAGTTGCTGATTTTGAAAAAAGTGGATTGAAAAGTTTGGGCTATGCCAACGCATTGGTTTTGACTGCCAACAGCTATCACGAGCTTAAGAAAAACGAAGCCGCCATCAATTATTACAATCAGGCCATCGAAATGGCTGAACAATACGGGTTTTACAATGTATTGTGCAACGTCTATATTTCTTTGATCGATTTAAATACGGATTTAAGCGCGTTCAAAAATGCGAATGCAATGGCTGAGGATGCTACGCGATATGCAAATTTGTTGGGCAATGATTTTGTGAAGATGAAGCTGTGGGTTGCCATCGGAAAATTGGAAAATCAAGAGAAAAAATATGATAAAGCGGTGCAAAGTCTTCAAAGGAGCATCAGTTTAGCTTCCTTAAATTTTGGAGATAAATTGTATCTCCAACAAGCTTTTAAAGAATTGGCAATTGCATATTCAGGAATTCAAGATTACGATAAATCCTACAGTGCGTTTTTAAAATACGATCAATTAAAATCGGAAGTTTCAACCTCGGAAGCTGTCAAAAAGATGGAAAAGTTAAAAACCGAATTTGAAAAAGTAAAAAATGAAAACACCATCATTCAGCAACAAAACAAATTGAATCAACAGCGAGACAGACAAATTGCAGCTTTGGTGACCATTGTACTTTTATTCGTTTTCTTGGGCGGTTTGTACAGAATTATCCGCATCAAAAAAAAGACCAATGCAATGCTCCAAAAACAAAATGCCGAAAAAGAATTTTTACTCAAAGAAATTCATCATCGCGTAAAAAACAACCTGGAGATAGTGTCCGGGCTTTTGGCTTTGCAATCGGCACAATTGTCTGATGCCAACGCCATACTTGCCATGCGGGAAGGACAAAATCGTGTACAGGCAATGAGTATGATACACCAAAGGCTTTATCAGGGTAAAAATTTGGCAGCCATCGAAATGAAAGAATATTTTCTCGATTTAAGCCAGCACGTGCTCGATTCGTTTGGAACTGAAAAAAGAGTGACCATCGAATGTGCGATGAATAAACTCGAATTAGACATTGATACGGCAGTGCCGTTGGGCTTGATTGTAAACGAACTATTGACCAATGCGATGAAACACGCTTTTCCTGAAAACAGAATCGGAAATATAAAAATCGATTTACAACAAGCCGATGAATCTACCCTGCAACTCTATGTTTCTGACGATGGTATCGGTGCAAAGAATAAATCGTGTCATAATGTAGGATTTGGCACTCAACTTATCAAACTTTTGGTTCAGCAACTCAACGGGCGAATGAAAAGCGATTTCAACAGAGGCACTCACATTTATTTTGAGTTTAAAACCGATAAAGCAGCCTAAAGTGTTTGCAAGTGTTTCAACAATTCGCCCCGCAAGGTTTTACTGATGGGAATGGTCTTTCTCTGAACCACGATGTGGTCATTTGCGATTTCATCTATTTTGGAAAGATTGACAATAAAAGATCGATGGATGCGCAAAAAATGATTTTGAGGAAGTTTTTCCTCCATGTCTTTTAGGGTCATCACTTGCAAATATTCTTTTTCTTTGGTGTGGATTCGGCAATAGTTTCGTTCCGCCTCGATATAAAAAATTTCTTGTATGGGAACTTTTACCATTTTTTCTTGGTAGCGCACATAGATGCAGTCACTTATCACAAGCGGTAACTCATTTTTGAGAGAGGAATCTTTATCTTCACTTTTTTCATTGAGAAGACGTGTTACCGTCAGTTCAACTGCGCGCTGTAAGTCCAATTTCTTAAAGGGTTTTGAGATAAACGCATAGGGATGTGTAGCTTTGGCACGATCGAAGTTGACTTTGTCAGCGTTGGCTGTTAAATAGATAATGGGAATGTCAATTTCCTGCTGCATCAACAAGGCGGTTTCTACTCCATCGATTTTTCCTTTTAAATTGATGTCCATCAAAACAATGTCCGGTTGGTTTTCTTTGAGATGCAACAGTGCTTCTTCACCACGCGGAATGATGCCACTCACTTCGTAGCCCAAGGAGTTGAGTTGCAGTGAGATATTGGCACCAATAATCATTTCATCTTCCACAATCAATATTTTGATGACAGGATTCATAAGAAGTACTTGTAGAGGGTTAAATAAGCTTGAATTTAAAAATATGTATATTACCTATTGCTTATTGCCTTTTTAGATAGTGGTTAAACCAACTTAAAATGGAAGCCGTTTTGCTCATCAACATACTCGGTCGATTGTTCAGCGCATGCGAAGCATTGGGAATCCTGACCATGGCAGTTTCGACACCTTGAATTTTCAATGCGGCATAGTATTGCTCCGATTCGCTGATGGGTGTACGGAAATCTTGTTCGCCCGTAAGAAGCATGGTTGGGGTTTTCACATTTCCGACCAACGAAATAGGGGAGCGTTTCAGATAATTTTCAGTGGCTTCCCAAGGTTTTCCCGGAAACCAATATTTATAGAAAAATCCGGGATTGTCCGCATGCAGCACAAAACTATACCAGTTGATAACAGGCTTGACCACCACAGCAGCTTTAAAGCGATCTGTTTTCCCGACAATCCAAGCGGTTAGGACACCGCCGCCACTGCCGCCGGTCACAAACAAATTGTCGGTATCCACATAGCCTTTGGCAATTACCGCATCTACACCCGACATCAAATCATCGTAGTCGTGGTTGGGATAATCGTGGTGAATCGAATTACCGAATTCCTGACCATATCCTGTGCTTCCTCGCGGATTTGAATAAAGCACCACATAGCCGGCAGCTGCGTATTCCTGAATTTCATACGTAAAAGACGAACCATACATGGCAAACGGCCCGCCGTGTATTTCCAAAATAAATGGATATTTTTTGTTGGGATCAAAATCCGGCGGTGTCACAATCCATCCTTGGATATCTTTGCCGTCAAAAGACGATTTCCACCAGATTTCTTCGACTTTTCCCAATTTTCTGAATGAAAATAAATCATCATTTAGTCGGGTGAGACGTGCGGTTTTACCTTCTATCCACACGCCCAAATCCGCCGGATGTTCCGTGCCGCCCAACGTATATGCAAAGCGATTGTTGGCCGAAACCGTAAAGCTTCCCGCATTGTACGGTCTGCCTAAATCCAAGCCGCCCAGTCCGTCGGTGATGGTACGGATTTTTCCGGTAAGCGCCACGTGACCGATTTTGGTATCGCCTTTTTCATCATATTGGAAATAGATGCCTTTGCCGTTGCTTTCCCACTGCGGATTGGCCGCATCTCGATCCAAGGAAGCAGTCAAGTTTTTTACCCCGCTGCCATCTTCATTCATCACATAAAGGTTCGTCACCTGATAGCCTTGAAAAGTATCATCAAAGCCGGTAAAGGCGATTTGTTTACCATCGGGTGAAACGACAGGGTCGCTATCCGGGCCAAAGCGGTTGGTAAGTGCTTTAACATTTCCGTCCGTCAAACGCAATTGATATATTTCCGAGTTTTGGGGTTCAAAATCGTGATTTTCATGTAGGTTGGCGGAGAAAATAAGGCTGCTGCCATCTTTGCTCCAAACAGGACTTCCGTAATCATCGGCTGTAAAGGTCCATTGTCTGGCAGTGCCACCATCCAAACCCAGGGTGAAAATCTGTTGGTTTCCGGGTTTGAAATAACCTGCGCCATCTCCGCGATAGTTCACTTCGTCTATGTAGATTGGAGGTGCATTCCATTGTGCACCTTCCGGTTTGGCCGGGATGTCTAAAAGTGATTTTTTGGAAGTAGGAACAAACTGTATAAAAGCCAATTGGGAATCGTCCCATGACCAAGCAACCCCACCGGGTGGATTTGCACTGTTGGTTAAGGCGATAGATGTTTCTGTATTGAAATAGTGAACAAAAAGTTTGACTTTTTCATCTTGACCATTGGAGAGAAAAGCAATTTTCTTGCCATCATGCGACCAACGCGGCGCATAATCTCGCTGAATTCCTTGCGTAATCGGTCGGTTTTGAGTGCCGTCTGTATGGACAATCCACAGGTTAGAATAATCGCGATCGGTCATGACATCTTTAAAATTTCGGATGTAAACAATACGGTTTCCATCCGGCGAAATCTGCGGATCGGTGATGTTTTCTAAACTAAATAAATCGGTGAGTTGAAGTGAAGTTTGAACTTGGCTGTAGCTGAAAAAAGAGACAAATAGCAACAGCACTAAGTTGGTTTGTGCGGTTTTCATAATCGTAATGGTTAGTTTTATAAAGAAAAGTTAATCAAATATAACAATTCAAACGATAAGATAACAACCTTGTTCATTTTCATTAATTTTTTGTAATTCCGCTATGTCCAATTAATCTTTCAGTCGAATGGCCGCTTTTTAGCAAGGATAAGATTGTGATAATCGATAAAATTGACTGGGATGTCTCCAACTTTCAAGATGGTGGTGGAATTTGATTATGCTTGTTCTGCCCCGACGGGTCGCAGTATCGTCTTCAAAGTGTAAGTTATGAAGGTGTGATGTCTTTGGTATCAGGTAAATCGACTATTAAAATTTGACAACCCATTCATGAAACGGTTGTTTTATAAAATCAACCCTTAATTCGCGTAAATATATTGATAGACAAGTTTTAGTTTGTATGGCTTTGCTGAGATAGCGTAATGTAGCTGTTACAAGCAATTCTGAAAAACTGCAAAAGTAAACTAATCACTAAAATTTTGTTGCCATTGAACTTTGAAAATCTAAAATAAATTTTACGATATTTACCAAAATTAAGCTTTATTAAAAAAATGTACGACACAGTTCCTGACCTATTAAGAAAATTAGCAATTGAAAATGTATTTAGCACAAATACTTATAAAAAATGTTGGCAAATTTGGCAACCAGAAATTATAAGACTTTTGGGGAATAATTATACTGAAAATGAAATTTTAAATTTGGGAGATCATTTATCCGATATATTCAAGTCAACTGGCGGAGGCGGAAGAGGCCAAGGCGAATTATCTGCAAGCGGAACAGCTTGGGAATCTTTGGTTTGTTGGTATATTAATCTTTGCACAGTAGGAAGCAGAGTTGTTGCCATCAAAAAAATGAGTATTGTTCCAAAAGCAATACAAGATGCAATAACAGTGAATTATGGTAATTTTGCTTGTAATACTGAATCGGATATAACCATAATTGTCTTTCCCGATTTACCGGAATATAATACAGACATCAATCAATTGAATGTTTTAAATAATCTTGGAAATCAAATTCAACCGATTTTAAAAAATAAATTTAATATAGAACTTACAAATCATTTGGCGGAAAGAGATTTCAATCAATTTGAAATCGGTATTATCCAATGCAAAACAAATTGGAATGATAATGCCCAAATACCAATGTTATGGGATATGATTTATTCTGCTGGTGGTTTTCGTGGAAGAAATATAACAATTGGAAGAAACGGTTATAATATACAAAATGCACAAAGTTTTAGTTATTCCTTTGTTACAGTTCCCTCAAACCAAAATACAGAATACAAACCAAATGGTGTTGCCGTAAAGAGAGTTACCAATTTATCTGGTGGAAACTATTGGGGAAATCCAAGTGTTCAAAATGTTGCAAAATCGTTAAAAGAAATTTTCACGAATAACTTTCAATCTGGTTCAAGAACTGGATTGAGAACAGATATTCGAATAGCAATTCCAAAATTGGCTGTAAATAATTCATTGTCTTATTTTGGTCTTTATTGAATGTTTTTCAAAATCTCGAGTGCAATTGCTCTAGCCAATAGTGGTGGAACTGCATTTCCAACCAATGTAAATTGTGGAACTTCAAATTTACGTTTATTTCCGCCTGTAGAGCGTTTTCCTTGAAAAACAAAAGAATCATCAAAGGATTGGAGTCTTGCCATTTCTCGAACTGTTAAAGCTCTCGGATTTGAATAATGAATATAATCGTCTGCAATAGTCATTATTGTAGAACTTTGACCTTCAGGTTTTAGTACGGTATAACTTCTTTTATCTGATTCTAACCCAATTTCTTTAAGATTTGATTTTGCAGATTCATAATTTCCGGATTTTAAAATCACATTTAATCGTTTAATTACATCCTCATTTTGCTTGCTTGTTTTATGATTTTGTAATGGAGCAACCAAATGAGTTAATGCGTTTTGAAGTTCTTCAAAGTTCCTAACATAAAATGGATTCTTTGCATTTACAAATCGACCATTTAACCTTCCTTTTTTAGACCATTCCGAATAACTTAATCCATCATTTTCATTGGGCTTGCCATCAATATTTCTTTTTTGAATTAGTGCTTTCATTTTTGCAGTAGAACCGTTGTATTTGGCTTTTAAATCTATTTTTTCATAGTCAAATCTTTCATCATCATTTCCAACAAAATCCAAATCATAAATAGCTTCAAAAACAGTAACTTTTTCAGTATGTTTTACTGTTGCAGGAATATCATTGATTAGTTTTTGGTCTTTTCTACAACCTATAAATAAAACTCTTTCACGATTTTGAGGAACTCCATAGTTTGAGGCCAATGCTACAAAAGGTTGTTCGATATTATATAATCTAATTTTCGACAAAATCGTTTCAAATTCTTTCTCTTTATTTGCCTTAACGACAAAAGAATTCAATCCTTTTACACATTCGTCAAAAGAGTAATCAAATATTTCAAGGGCTGTAATAATTTGTTTTATATCCTCTGAAAACACCGGGTTTGGCTTCAAATTATTAAAAGCAGTATGTATTTTTTCAATAATTGTTTCAGATTCAATTGAGGTTAAAAATGAATCAAAATCATCAGCAAAAAAATCATTATCTAAATTAGAAAATGCTTTTTCATTAATCACTTTTTTCCTAATATATTCCAGTTCTTTAACACGTTTCAAAAGATTAAATCCGTGACGAATTGTGCTGATGTTTTTATCGGTTTTACTAGTCTTATAATCAACAATTTTTGGAGTTAATAGTCTAAATTTATTTTCTAAATTATTAATATAATTGTTCTTTAGGTTATCCAATTCTTTATCTGTAGCTTTTTCAAATTGTAAACGTAAATTGTAACATTCCAAAATAAAAGATTGCTCTACTTCATTTTTTTTGAGTTGAGTAACAAAATGAATCAGCTGACTAAATTCTTTTAAATCGACGATTGATCTAATTTCTTGAAGAATCATTTCTTTAATCTTGCCTTGTTCTTTTGTCAAAATTCCTTTGACATTTTCCATAACAAAATATTTTGGTCGCAATTGTCTTATGACCTTTAAGTAATGTGCAAATAAATCGTCTTTTTTATCAAATTTTTTTCTTTTGCCAGCCAAACTAAAACTTTGACAAGGTGGACCACCACAAACAATATCAATTTCATTGTTTCCAATTTTTTTTAGAAAATTATCCAAAAAATCAGGTTCTGTAATATCTTGACGAAGGAATTCAGCATCTAAACCAAGTTGATAATTATATCTTGCCAAATGTGTCAATTCGCAATTTTCATTTATATCGCTTCCGAGTCTAAAATCGTAATATTTGTTTCCGTATTCAGCTTGAAGAAAACCTTCGCTAAATCCGCCAGCACCAGCAAATAAGTCCACAAAAGTTACTTTAGATTTATTTTCATATTCTGCTGGAGGTTCCGAAACTATATTAATATCTGTATTTTCTCTTCGGCTATTGACTAACGAAGTTATTTTTTCTTTGATTTTTTTATCGGTAAAATTTGAATGTAATTCTGTTTCAAAATATTTTTCAACCTCGTGTTTGAGAAAATTTAAAAACTTATTTATTGACTTATGTGAATATTCAGAATCCTTTACCAGCTGATTTGCATTATCCCAATCACCTTTCATAATCTTTTCTCCAGTTGCAACTTTAATTTTTGTATTCTTTTGGTGTAAAACAAGATGAATTGGGTATCGATTATTTTTATCGGCTTTATCAAGATAGAATTTAACACTTATCATTTTACGGACAAATTTACGGATACGGACAAATTTACGGACAAATTATAAACACACAAGAAAAAAGATAATTTATTTTAAAAATAGTTTGAAGAAAAGGGAAGCACATAACAACAACATTTTAGAAATGTATATTTAATTTTTATCAGAAAAGTGATTGCTTTGTTAATATTTTTATTCAATTTTTTGAGTCTTCTGCGTTTGAATAATGCCACTGTTACAAGTTACGGCACGTTAAATAAAAAAAACGACACCTTTTTAGGATGTCGTTTTCTAATTGTTGAATCCGGTTGTTTTTAGGAAACAGTAGCGGCTTGTTCAGGTGCTTTCCACGTACGTCCTTGGAAGGCCGCATCGGGCACGGTGTGGAAAATGTGGTTAGAATAGTTACTGATGATTTTGACAGAGATAGCCAAAATGATTTCGAGAATTTGCGTCTCGTTGTAACCCGCTGCTAAAAATTTTTCGACATCTTCCGGTGTCGGATTGCCTTTTTTGGTGACCATGGTTTTGGTGAATTCACTCAAGGCCTCTAATTTTTTATCCGCGATTGGAAAACCGGCACGAATGGCATCGGTCACGTCTTTGGGTACGTTGGAAGCCACATCGGCTAAAAAGCTGTGCGCAGCCATACAGTACTCACATTGATTGACAAAACTGATGGAAAGAAAAACTACTTCAACTTCTGCGGAAGTGAAGCTGCTGTTTTTGCGAAGGGCCGCATAACCAAATCGATAGGTTGCCAATAAATCGGGGAAATTGGCCATGTTGCCATACATGGTTGGGATCATGCCCATTTCTTTTTTTGCTGCGGCAAGCAATTCTTTTGCTTGTTCATTTTCTGCATCAAGTCCCAAGGTTGGGAGGGTTGTTTTAAATACATTTTTCATAACATATCGGGTTTAAATTAAACAATTATTATTCAAATTTTATTTTCATTTTTAGTCAACAGGAATCGAAGGTGTAACGAAAAAAAATCCCGTAAAGGCTTATCGTTTTGCAACACTTTCATACGGGCGACTACGCCGTAGAATGCATCCAAGATAAAATCGGCCAATGCGGCAGCCTCAAAACTGGGGTCAATCAACTTTTCATTTTGGGCTTCGTCCACGAAAGAGGCGAGTGCTTCTTTGATGCGATTCTTGGCTTGTAAAACAACTGCGGTGATTCTTTCGTTGCCTGTGGATATCTCTGTCGAAAGATTGCCTAATAAACAAGAATTTTTAAAATTGTCTTGTTTGTGTTTTTCAGCCACTTCTAAAAAATAATGCTCTATTTTTTCAAAACCATTCAGCTTTGCGTTTACTTTCAAAACGTCTAAAATTTCGATCAAACCATTGGTATATTGGTTGATGGCTTGCAGTGTAAATTGCTCTTTGCTTTCAAAAAAATTGTAAAAAGAACCCTTCGGAATTTCACATTCCTTGAGAATTTCTGCAATACCGGTTTGGTGATATCCACCTTTGCACATCAGTGAAATCCCTTTTTCTAAGATGTCTTCTTTTTGATATTTTCTTTGCATAACTTTTAATTAGACCGTTCTACTTGATAAAACTTACAATGCGCTCAAATATTTTTTAAATATAATTGCAGATGAGCAACAATATATTGAATATCAATACTTAGAGGTGAAAAAATTACAATCATTCCAACAAAATTATAGGCTAGCACCTAAATTGTTGACAACATCGTTAAAAACTCCCCGGCTGCCGGATTCGCAACCGTTTTAAAAAAGTGTATTTTTATAAAAAACTCATGGAAACACGTGACACACAACTGTTGGCAATGCGCCCCAACATAGAGGGGATTATTCTAAACAGCCAAATGACAGCGGATGAAAGGTTTCAAAATCAAACCCTTCGACCCATTATCAAACTCCAAAACGACTTGCTTGTTGAAGTGTTCAGGAATTATGCAGCCAAGCTTAAAAATGTTTTTTACACCCTGACGCCGGAACGAAAACTGCATTATATTGAAAACGCGATTCAGAAAGACATCAAGTTTAGAAATTCCATCAAAGGAATGATTATCGGTCAGTTTACCTTGGATGAATACCTTCATTACATTCAAAATTCATCGGCGTTGAATAAGCGCATGATGAACATCGTCTGCGAACGCCTGAAAAGTAACGTACAGATTTTCGAGTATGCGGTTGCTGTTTAATCTTTTTTTTTAACATCTGCGAAGCATATTTCGTTTGTCTTCAAAAAAATCTACGCTAAATGGTTTTGTTTTTATATTTTTATGAAATCGCCATTAACAACAAGTTTGCGTAAGCAAACACCGATAAATAAAATGCGATAACATATATTCCGCTTAAAAATTAAATTTTACATATATGAATTGAATCATTCACATCTATCTAAAGCATAATTGATATGAAAATAAGTAGCTTACTGTATTTGATGATATTAACCGCTTTTTTTTCTTGTAAACAATCGGAAAAAAAAATGGAATCAATCGCCCTGTTAGATACGCCTTTAGAAATACCAATTTCTCTGGAAGAACATGCCAAGCGGTTGCACGACAGCATCATCACCATCGATACACACAACGACATCGATGTGAAAAACTTCACCATAGACCATAATTACACCCAAGATTTGGACACCCAAGTCAACCTGCCGAAAATGGAAAAAGGCGGTTTGGATGTCAGTTGGATGATTGTTTACACCGGGCAAGGTGAGCTCACGCCGACAGGTTATCAAGCAGCTTACGCCAACGCCATGGCTAAGTTCACCGCCATTCATAAACTTTGTGAAGAATATGCTCCGGAGAGAATCGAACTCGCCTTGAATTCGAAAGATGTCAGACGGATTGTGAGCAATGGAAAAAAAGTGGCCATGATCGGCGTTGAAAATGCTTACCCGATTGGGACAGATTTAAAAAATATTGAAAAATTTTATAAACTCGGCGCGCGCTACATGTCTTTGGCACACAACGGTCACAGTCAATTCAGCGACTCCAATACCGGCGAGCTCGATGGTATTTGGCTTCACAACGGATTGAGCGACATGGGTAAAAAAGCTGTCGTAGAAATGAATCGGTTGGGCATCATGATTGATATTTCCCATCCCTCCAAAGAGGCGATTAAGCAAATGATTGCCTTGAGTAAAGCGCCTGTCATTGCGTCACATTCTTCTGCACGTGCACTTTGCAATCACAGCAGGAATCTGGATGATGAATTACTCGATTTGGTCAAACAAAACGGTGGCGTGGTTCAAACGGTTGCTTTCGGTGCTTACCTAAACGAAGCTAAAAATGACAACTTTGTCAAAGCGCGTCAAACCCTGTATTGGAAAGTTGGTGACAGCCTCGGAATCTCCATACTCACCCGAGATTCTATCAGTAAATTAAATGACGTAAGCCGCAAAGCCTATTTTGCAAAATTTGAAACCGTACAAAAAGCAGCCGAACCTAAATTGGATAAAATCAAATCGGAAATGGATTTGGTCAATGTTTCCGATTTTGTCAATCACATTGATTATTTGGTCAACAAAATTGGCATCGAACACGTAGGCATCAGCTCCGATTTTGACGGCGGCGGTGGGATTTCCGGTTGGGACAATGCTTCCGAATCACTCAATGTGACGGTCGAACTGCTCAAACGCGGCTATTCAGACAAAGAAATAGCTTGGCTTTGGGGAGAAAACCTGCTTCGGGTGATGGATGAAGTTCAGGAAGTATCCCGAAAATTAAAATAGCCCAATCCGGCAACTGTATTGAAGATCTACAAATTTACAGATTGCTGCATTTCCAAATTTTTCCATCAAAATTTAATATCCATCAAAATTACTTTGGGAATAAGTTTAACTTTGCAACTTAAATTTTATGCATGACCTTAAAAGAGCAACTCTATCAAGCCTGCCAAGACTACATTGACAAGCGGATTGTAAACTACAAGAACGAACTTTCCACCATCAAAGAATCGCTAGAAAGTATGGAAAAAAGCAGTGACGAGTCGGACGATTCGGGTGCGGGAAAACTTCATACCGATTTTGAAAAATACAATACCTATTTGGCAGAGGCCATTAATCAAAAAGAGCAACTCAAACAGATTAATACCCAAATATTTACCGAGAATGCGCGGATGGGTAGTGCGGTTCGAACCAATACGGCGCAATATTTTATCTCCATCAGTGCCGGAAAAATCGAAATTGACGGCACCATGTATTATGCAGTTTCTCCGGTCTCACCGATTGGCGAATTGTTGCTTTCCAAAAAAAAGGGCGACACGTTCGAATTTAACCAAAAGTCGTTTGAAATTATCGATGTACTTTAGCAATTGTTATTGAAATCTGAACACACTGAAAAAAAACCATGACCAACAACGATATTTTTAAAAAGTTGCGCGTAGCCTTAAAATTGCGTGATGATGAAATCGTGAAAATTCTTGAATTGGTCGATTTCAGAATAACAACGAGCGAATTGTCTGCTTTTTTCAGAAGTGAGGATCATCCAAAATACATGGAATGTGGCGATCAAATTTTGCGCAATTTCCTCAACGGATTGATTATACACTTGCGCGGCCCGATGCCTCCAAAGGTTAAAAAGTAAACCTTTGTTGGAAATGCGAATTAAGTCCGACCCAGACGGGTTAATTGTCTTCCAAGTGTTAGTTAATGTGAGTACGAAGTAAGAAAAACAAACTTTCTAATCAAATTAAATACAAATTATTGTAATTCAATGATTTTCAAAAAGTAGTCATCTGCGTACATTTGCAGAATCTGCGGGAAAATTCTTTAAAAGTCTCCCGCAAATAACGCAGATAAGCGCAGATGTCAATGAGTCAAACTCAAACCGCTTTAAACCAAATTATTATATGTCTAACTCACGTTAGTTATGAACCTGCGAAGTCTTTGGCATCCAGCAAATCGACGATTAAAATTTGACCATTCATTCATAAAACCAACCCTTAATTCGCATTAGGAATACGACAATCCGTATCTTTGCAACACAAAATTCTCAAAACTTTTCCCAAAATGATTACCTATTACAAAAACGGTCATGGATTGGAAGAAATTCCACAATGGGAAAGCGGTTGTTGGATTCACATCAGCAAACCGTCCGATGAGGATTTGCAGTTTTTGGCCAATGAGCTAAAAGTTCCGGAAGATTTTTACACTGACGTGGCTGATATCGATGAACGTCCGCGTATTGATGAAGAAGATGGTTGGCGATTGTGCGTATTGCGATTGCCGGTCAAAATAGAAGACGATAGCCTTCCGTTTTCTACTGTTCCCATGGGGATTATTTTCAAAAGAGATATCTTATTGACCATTTGTTTTTTTGACAACGAGGTTGTTTCAGATTTTGTGTTTTACAGCCGCAGGAAAAATGTTTTGATCGAAAGCAACCTCGATTTGGTGATGAAGCTCAATCTGTCATCAAGCGTGTGGTTTCTCAAATACCTGAAACGCATCAACCTACAAATCAAATTGGCGGAAAAAGAATTGGAAAAATCCATCAAAAATGAAGACTTGCAAACCTTGTTGCAGTTGGAAAAATGCTTGGTTTTCTTCACAACTTCACTCAAAGGAAACGATATTTTGCTTCACCGCATCCGCAATGTAAAAAGCCTGCAAAACAAACTCGATTTGGAACTGTTGGAAGATGTACAAATCGAACTTCGACAAGCGCTGGAAACAACCAATATTTACAGCGACATCCTTAGTGGAATGATGGATGCTTATGCTTCGGTGATATCCAATAATCTGAATATCATCATGAAACAGTTGACCTCGATTTCCATCATCTTGATGATTCCGACCTTGATTGCGAGTTTGTACGGCATGAATGTTCCCAATGCATTGGAAGAATACAAGTACGGTTTTTGGATTATACTGTTTTTTTCTTTCTTGCTTTCTGCCGTAAGTGTATTGTTGTTTAAAAGGAAAAAGTGGTTTTAATTTTTTTTTCAAATAGTTACGCATGAAGCTTAACTGTCGTGAGACAATAAAGTGTGTACTATGCTGGTTTCGACGCCAATCAACCTGACCATTAAAAGATGTTATTTATTATCTTCGATTGAAATCACTTCTATAACAAGGAAACCCGTTGGTTAGTTTTCGATGAATTTTTTAATTACACTTACCACGTAATCCAATTCTTCGCGGGTGTTGGTTTTTGAAAATGAAAATCGCAAAGATGGCTGATTTTGAAGTGTTTCCGACAATATTTCTGCCAGCACATGTGAACCTTTCTGACTTCCCGATTGGCAAGCACTTCCTTTTGAACAAGCAATCCCGTTTAAGTCGAGATGAAACAATAAAACACCTGCCTTAGAAGTCTCCATCGGAATCAGCACATTCACCAAAGTATAAGTGCTTTTATCAGCATCTGCACTCAGTCCGTTAAAAGTAGCTTGCGGAATTTCTTTGCGAATTTTATCCATAAAATAGCACTTTAAATCAGAAATATACGCCCTTTCTTCGTCCAAATTTTCGAGTGACAAAGTGAGTGCTTCAGACAAGCCGACTATGTTGTGTACAGATTCCGTTCCCGCCCGAAGTCCACGCTCTTGCTCGCCCCCGAGTATGACCGGTTTGAGTCCGGAACTTTTTCTGACAAATGCAAAACCAACACCCTTAGGGCCGTGAAATTTATGTGCGGCAGCAGTTGCAAAATCCACCGGTATTTCACTGAAATTCATTGGAAAATGCCCCACCGATTGTACGGTGTCTGAGTGAAACAAAGCATTGTTTTCGCGGCATAAATTTCCCACACGGTGAATGTCTAAAAGCGTCCCGATTTCGTTGTTTACATGCATCAAACTGACCAACGTTTTTACTTGAGAACCTTTTAAAAGTGAGGCCAGAACTTCATAATCAACTTCACTGTTTACTTGCAACGAAAGATAAACAACCTCAATTCCAAACTCTTTTTGAAGCGATTCGACCGTATGAGTCACCGCGTGATGCTCTATTTTGGTGGTAATGATTCTACGCACACCCAAATGGCGAACAGCACTTTGTAAAATTTGGTTGTCGGCTTCGGTTCCACCCGAAGTAAAAATGATTTCGCCAGGTGAAACACCCAACAACTTCGCGATGTTTTTTCTGGCAGTTTCGACAGCAGTCTTTGCCATCCGACCAAAGCCATGCGTAGACGATGGATTGCCGAAATTTTCCTGCATAACGACTACCATTTTTTCGATAACTTCTGGATACATGGCCGTTGTGGCCGCATTGTCTAAATAAACCTTCATTTTATGATGCAATGAATTTTTGCAAAGATAAGGGAAGTTTTTGGTTTGTGTTTTTCAAAGTTCATGGTGTTATTAGAAATTTAGTCCCATAAAATGAATTCGATTTTTAATCTTTTTGAAATCAATCCCAAATCAAAAAGCTCTTGTTGCACAACCTCAATTTCTGTTGATGAGATTTGCTTTTGCGACCAATTGGTCATTGCCAACCACGATGCAACATCTTCCCGTTTTTGTTGATATTTTTCCGAAATCAGATTGACCAAATCGGGCGTTTTCTTAAAATCTAAGGTAACTGTATTGATGATTTTTAAAATGGTGTGAAGCACCTCAACCGATTCGTCAATGAAAACATCGGTAGCAGCTATCACAAAGCAAGGCCAAGGAGTAGGGCAGTCGCCGATTCTTTTGAAAAGGTTTTTGTCAACCAATGGTTTGGTCGTAAAATGCTCCCACATAAAATAGATGTCATCATTTTCGCTGAGCATCCGGATGGCACCTTCGAGGTTTTGAACAACTTCAAAAGACAGATTTTCAGCTTTCAATCCTAATTTTTTAGCCAAAACCATCGCCATCAAATGCGACCCCGAACCCATTCTGCTGACGGCTACGCGGGCGTTTTCCAAATCCTTCAGGCTCGAAAGGAGAGACTGAGTGCCAACATGAACTCCCCAAAGCAAAGGCGATTCAACATAGGTCTGAACAATTTTGGCAGGATTGCCGTTGGCTATTTCTTTCGTGATGCCTTCTGTAAGAATTACTGCCAAATCGGTTTGGTTTTCGCGCAACATTTGACTCATTTTTCCGGTTCCTTCCGGTACGTCCGTCCAAATTAACCGGATGTTTTGTTGTTCGAAAAGTTTATTTTCTAAAGCATTATGCCAAGGAAGGTTGAAATGTTCGGGAACACCGCAAATTCGGACAGTTTTTGGATGCATTTTAAAAGAAAAAAATTTCAACAAAGATATTCAATTCAATAACTATTGATTTATTATTATAAAATTAAGTTTTTTTAAGTCAATAATACATTTAACACACTGTTTTTAAAAAAATATTTTTTTATTTCAATAAAACTTATAATTTTAATGCATTGAAAAACAACTAACTTATGATTTCAATTAAACCCGAAAAAGGATGTTTATTGATTGCGGAGCCTTCAATTTTCACAGATACCACCTTCAGTAGGTCTGTCATATTGTTGGCAGAGCACAACGAAAATGGTTCGGTGGGGTTTGTGCTCAACAAGCTAAATGGTTATAAATTAACTGATTTCGTTCCGTCAGCGGAGAAAGATTTTCCGGTTTACAACGGTGGGCCGGTTGATTCCGATCAGTTGTATTTTATCCACAAAAGGCCCGATTTGATGGAAGATGCTTTGGAAATTTCTACCGGCGTTTTTTGGGGTGGAAGTTTTGAAAAAGTGATTGAAGAAGTTAACAAAGGCACGATTTCTCCCAATGAAATTCGATTCTTTTTAGGTTACTCGGGTTGGGATTTCAATCAATTGGAGGATGAGTTGCGCAAGAATTCGTGGGTGGTGTCTGAAAACGCCTACAAATCTGATATTGTTTCTGCCGTGGATGAAGATTTTTGGCGAAAACAGATGATTGAATTGGGTGGTGACTACGCGCTTTGGGCGAATTCACCCGAAAATCCCAATCTAAATTAAACTTTTTTCTTCGTTAGCTTATTTTCCGGATGCTTAAATTGATATTTTCCAAAATATAGTCGGCGGTTTGTCGGGTGTATTCCTTTTTGCGGTATTTGCTGATAGGAATAATCCCGAATGTGATGTGCGCCAAAAATAGTTCATCGCCACTTTGCAGTTCAAATGGAGAAATAGAAGTTTCTTCAAGTTGATAAAGTGCAGATTTTTTTAACAATTTTATGATTTCATTTCTCAAGATTCCTTTCTTGCAGCCGTCTTCCGCGGGCGGTGTCAGGACGGAATATCCTTTTACCAAAAACAGGTTGCCTACCGATGCGCCGATGACATTTTTGTTTGCGTTCAGAATCAAACATTCATCCAAGTTGTTTTCATCGGCAAAGATTTTAGAGAGTATGGGAATGAGGTTGGATGAAGTCTCTATGGTTGAAAGCAGGGATGTGTTTTCATAAAAATCTTTGTATAAATCTATTTCAAACCTGCCTTCAAAAAGTTTAAATGCAGCCTCAGTTTCGTCAGTTGTTTCAATATAAAAATCGATGGATTGATCTTTGGTGAATAGATTTTTGTTGTCTTTTCTGCAAATTGTCAACCGGATAAGATGTGCGTCACCTTTCCGAAAGGCACAAGTTTTTAGAATTTCGGCTTCTAAAAATTCCATGTCAAAATGAATCGGGATTTGCATGCGCAACAGTCGCATGCCCGCCATCAGTCTAAAATAGTGTGATTCCCAAAAAAGAATGGTTTCTCCTACAATTTTAATTTCTTCAAATAGTGAGTCGCCAAATCTGAATGCGCGATTGTGGAGGGTAAGCTTAAATTGCTCTCTTGGGGAAAGTAGCCCGTTGAAGTTGATCATCGCAAGTAGTAAAGTAAAGATTAGCTGGCACCCAAAACATGTCTTAAGTCATTTATTTGGCTATCCCACAGTAGTTTAGATTCTTCAACTTCATCTTCTTCTGAAAAATCTGTTATGATTAAAGAAACATCTTTGGTGATGTCGTCTTCGACTATTTTCATTTCAAAATAATTGTCACTGTCTTCGTCTGCAAGCCATCTGAATTTGACTTTTTCATCATTTTTTTTACTGATCAACTTGGCCTTCTCTTCGACTCCGTCCCACAGAAATGAAAATATTTCACCCCGCGAGTTGACGTTTTCAGCGAACCATTCGGACAGTCCGGAAGGCGTTGAAATGTACTGAAAAAGCATGCCTGGTGAAGCATGGATGGTAAATTCTAATTCAAATTTTATTTTTGTACTCATTCTGTTTTAATTTTTGACAAGATATATAAAACTTAAAGAATAAAAAACATTTAAAAATATTTTTAGCAAGCCTTTGAAGCCTAAAAATTAAGGATTATATTTGCCACCCGAAAAACCTGTACGACAGGCCGAACGGCGAGGTAGCTCAGTCGGTT
>JAXMLV010000061.1:0-80286 GCA_034367065.1 Flavobacteriaceae bacterium | reverse complement strand
AACGTGAGCTCGACATATATTTAACTGATATATAGTTGTTTACTAAATTACTGTCAGGTCGAGCGCAGTCGAGACCATATTTTCAAAGTATCATTGCCTTAAAACCTCTCGACTGCCTGCCCGACTTTGTCATTCAGGCGGGCGCTCGAGGAGACATTCACTTTTTATGTAAATTACACACAATTAGCAAAATACATTCGTTTGCTTTAATCGAACTCAGGTTAATTGTAAAGCTGTCTTATTACTATTAAAAACCACGCAAAGTGACGGTTAAAACGAAATTCATTTGAATAGCTGAATAGTTACCTGTATTTTAGATTTATTCAACTCTTTCGCTTTTTTAGATTTTTATTTTTTAACAATTATGACAAAAATCAACAACCATCTAACTTATTTTTATTTATATTTGTGAAGCCCCAAAATTAGCCATGATGCAAAAAATAGAACTTTTTTTGTATTCCTTTTTGTTGAACCCAATTTTTAAACCCGTAAGACGCTGTTTTATGGGTGACAGCGTTTTAGCGTCTATTCTTCTTTTGTCAAAAATTCGGTTGATAGATTTTAAAATCAACCGTATTAAAAATCAACTTTTTAGCTTCCATAAAACAACAAATTCTATTCGGAGAACTTTTTCTTTGACGAATTTCCACATTCGATTTCCTTTGCTCATAAAAACTTGTTGATTATGGCTTTTTTCATTTGTTAAAATCAACTTTAAAGTACAATTAAAACTTACTATGATGATCTTTTTGCCCCGAAAGACTGATAGTCGAAATCCTTCAAAACACACCAAACTCAAAACAGTTGAGCGTGTGGTAGTGGTGTTTTTTAACTATAAAAGCGTTTCAAACAGCTGTTGTTTTCAATTCGGAAGAAACAAAATTTCGGGAAAAAGCTTTGTAAACTGTTTACAATTTAGAACGAACCCAAAAATTTTCCCCAAATATGAAAACAAGCATTACCCAATCATTAAACCGCAATGTTTTTAAACTCACATTGCTCTTAATTTTCAGTTTAAACGTTCAGGCGCAAACCGTTCAAATTCACCAAGTAGATTTTGAAAGTGCGTTAGACAGCTGGACTTTAGCAGGCACAAACACGACCCGTAGCGGTGGAAACGCATACAAAAACGGCAACAAACTTCTAATTGCTGTCAATGCGAGCACGGCAACTTCCCCAACGATTTCTACATTGGGCTTTGACAAAGTCGATGTGGAATTATTTGTCAGGAGCAACGATGCCTCAACCAACTACACCCTCACGGTGCAGTATCGGGAAACCGCCATAGCTGCTTGGCAGAATATCCGAGTGATTACCAAAGGAGACGGTTCCAATTTTCGTGACATCAACCTCAATGGATCTTATCACTACATTACTGCTACCATTTTCAGCACGACTCACACGATGAGCGCAACCGCTCAGTTTAGGTTGATTACCAGCAACAACAGTAGTTTCAGAGAATTTTATGTTGACTACATCACCCTATACGGCACAACCTACAAAGCACCTGCGTCTTCACCGGGCGGTATTGCTGCCGGACTCGACACTTGGCTCCGCGCCGATAAAATAGATGGAAATGCACTGCAAGCCAACAATACCAACGTCAACACTTGGGTAGATTTCGGCAAGGGAAACAACGCCAAAGTTTCTGATGATACCAACGTCAATGTTGCTCGTCCGCAATATAGAAACAACCCCGCTCAAAATGTCAATTTCAATCCGGTTGTGTCTTTTGCAAACAACACGGCTACTGCCCCGAAAGAAAATACGTATTTGGGTTTAAATAGGCAGTTTTTATACGCCACAGGCGGTTTTCATACCCATGATTTTTTTGCCGTTGTCATTCCCGATTCGCCCATCAGCAGTGGCACAAACCCGCCCATGGACGTATTTACCTCCCAAAGAGCTTCAAGCAATCCCTATGACGAAGACATCACCGGTTTTGGATTTGGAAATTTTTCTGCGCGTTATTCCGGTGAAGTAATCGGATTTGCTTTGGGTACAAACCCGACACCAGTTCCGTCCGACATCAACCAAAGAGGGTATGGCATTGCAGAAGTGAGCGGAAACACTTACAGTACCGTTGGGATTTTCAACCCAAGAAACAAAACTTCGGGTACGTCGCAAGAATTGTATTTGAACGGATTGAACATTGGCAATACGGAAGTCGGCGTTCCTCAGTTTTCCAACGAGAATAACCGCCGATACTGGTTGGGAAGAAGCCAGGTTTTTGACGGAAGTTTTAACGGACGGATAGCCGAAGTCATCACCTATTCCGCTCGAAAAAATGATGCTTCAGAAAGAATTCGAATACAGAGCTATTTGGCTGTAAAATACGGGATAACACTTGGCATAAACGGCATCAGCCAAAACTATCAAGACAGCAATGGCAACATTATTTGGGATGCCACAGCCAACGCGGGTTTCAACTTTGATATTGCAGGTATCGGGCAAGACGATGCTTCTTTGCTCAATCAAAAAGAATCTAAAAGCCAAAACAACGGATCAAATCCACCGGTGATGACCATTGGTCTCGGAGATATTTTCCCTACGAACGATGCCAATCCAAACAGCTTTCTCACAGACAGAAGCTTTTTGATGTGGGGAACCAACGGGCAAAATATGAATAAATCGGGTGTACCCATCGCACTGACTTTCGGTCCCGATGTGGTCACCACTTTGACAGATATTTCAAACCGTAAATGGAAATTGACTGAAACCGGAGGCAATGTCCCCACGGTAAAAGTATCAGTCCCGACTTCTGCATTGACCAATTTCACACCCTTGATCGGCAACGATGCATACGTAATGGTAGTAGCTGATGACGCAGCTTTTACCACAGGTATAGAAACCGTTTTTTTGGGAGCAAACGGGGCAAACCAGGAAGCTTTGTTTGATTTTGACGGAACAAAATACATCGCATTTGGCGTGGCCCACGAAACTGTCGTCCCAAGACACCTAACTTTCGATGGCAATGATGATTTTATCAGAATGGACTCTTCAAACGATTTGACAGGTGCTTTCACCGTCATGGCCTGGGTGCGGACAACCGGGTCAAACAGCACCAACTCAAACAAAACCATTGTTTCAAAATTCAATGGAACTACAGGCTACATCCTGAGCCTAGACAACAACAACCGTCCGCGAATGGATTGGAACAACGGCAGTGCAAATTCGATTGTTGCAAACTCCCAAATCCCTGTGAACAAATGGCATCATTTAGCTGTGATTTACAACGGAACTGCCACAGCGCTTTACATTGACGGCGTATTGGACAGAACACAAAATTTATCTGCACCCATCGCGACAACACACAACTTTTCCATCGGATCTGAATTCAGAACGCAGGTCGATATCAGAAATATTTTCAGAGGCGACATCGACGAAGTCAGGTTTTGGAACAGAGCCATCACGATTCCCGAATTGCAATTCATCATGAATCAGGAAATCGAACAACTCGGCGCGGGAACAAGGGGAAAAATCCTTCCAACAACGGTGACAAAGAACGACATCAGCGCGCTCACTTGGGGAAGCTTGACAGCTTATTACTCGATGAATTCCTACATAGGCACCCACATCAACGATGATTCGCAAAACAACCACCGGGGCAGGCTGATAGTACCTAACCGGATAGCCATCATCACGCAAACCGCCCCACTTCCCTATTTGTCAAACTCGGCCGGAAGTTGGGAAAACAATGCCACTTGGGTAAACGGAACAGCCATGGATGTCCCGCACAGTCTTTCCATCATCAACAACAGCACGCCCATCGGCTGGAATATCGTACAAACTGCACACGACATTGACTCAAACGAGAACAAAACTGTCTTGGGAATGTTTGTCAGCAGCAACAAAGTTTCGGCACTGAATGATTCAAAAATAGAAGTCTCACATTACCTCAAATTAGACGGAAAAATAGATTTGGAAGGGCGTTCGCAATTGATTCAAACGCTCAATTCCGATTTAGACCCGACAAGTTCGGGAACCATAGAGCGTGACCAACAAGGAACAACTGATGTTTTTAAATACAACTATTGGTCATCGCCTGTCGGTACGCCAAACAACACATCCAACAACAACACTTATACGCTGAATAGTATTCTGAGAGACGGAACCAATCCGGCTACACCACTCAACATCAATTGGATACCCGGATTAAATGGAGCACCCACCACACCCATCAGCATCAGTACGTTTTGGTTGTTTAAATTTGAAAATTCGGGTAACAACATTGCCAATTGGATTCATATTGGAGAAACCGGAAGCGTCGATGCAGGAAAAGGTTACATCTCCAAAGGTTCGGGCGCGGGCAGTGTATTGCAAAATTACACCTTCATAGGAAAACCCAACAATGGATTGATACAGTCTTCACTCAGCGGTGGACTTATCACGCTTTTCGGGAATCCGTATCCATCTGCATTAGATTCCAGACAATTCATCATCGACAACCTGAATACAACGGATGGCGTGGTTTATTTCTGGGAACATTGGGGTGGTGGCACGCACAATCTGTTAGATTATCAAGGTGGATATGCCGTTTCCAATTTGGTAGGTTCGGTGCCGGCGTTGTCACATCCGGACGTGAACCAAACCGGAAGCGGCACCAAATTACCAGGCAGATACATTCCGGTCGGACAAGGATTTTTCCTGCTCGCCGATGCCGACGGCGGAACGGTTACTTTCAACAACAGTCAACGTGCCTTTGTGAAAGAAGACAGTCCTTCTTCCAACGAATTGGTAAGAACGAACAAACCGAGAGATGTTCTTGCAGAATTATCAGTTAGCTCGATAGAAAACAAAGAAGATTTCCAATCGCAAGTTGAAAATTTCACAAAAATTCGTTTGAGTTATGTTACCCAAGAAGGTTTTAGAAGACAAACCTTGTTGTCATTTACCAACGGAAACGCAACCGACAGATTTGACAAAGGATTTGACGCGCTCAACATCGATGAACAAGCCAATGACATGTATTTTGTTTTGGATGATAAAAAATTGGTAATCCAGGGCGTTGGCACATTTGATGCTAAAAACGTCTATTCTATTGGAATTGGCGTGGATAATCCGGGAGAAGTCAGGTTTATTTTGGATAAAGACGAAAACTTAGACGCGGCTGTTCCTGTTTATATTTATGACAAGACCAATGACACCTTGTACAATCTTAAAAATCAGGATGCTAAAATATATATTGAAGAAGCAGGAACATATAACGATCGGTTCTCACTTCGTTTTTCGGACAAAAAGCAGAAAAAAGAACATCGTGATAAAGAACGTAAAAAAATAAAACTAATCTATGATTCTTCAACAAAATCGTTGGTCGTTAAAAATGAATCTGACAACCTGAAACTTGAAAAATTGGTACTGTATAATTTGTTTGGAAGGAAATTGGAAACATTTAAACTCAATAGGCTTGGTTCAGGTGAGGTGTCAATTCAGCTTTCCAAAAGATACAGGCGCGGAATTTATGTGGTTCATCTGCATACATCGGAAGGAGTTGTTGTCAAAAAACTTGTGATTTCTTAATTACTTCTTTTAAAAAATAAAAAATGCCACCCAATATTATTTTCGGATGGCATTTTATTATTTTTATTATCAATATTTTAAATAATTCAAAAATATTTTACAAAAAATGATAATTTAAAATATTCTTTTTTACCAAAACATGATAAATGTCATAAAAAGGGGTTTCAATACCCCCTAAATTTGTTAAATAATTTAGTCCCAATATGATGCATCATGAAACTTTACTTACACGTCTTGTTGTTCATGGTATTCGTGAACCAAAACACCCTCGCTCAAGTATATAATACCGGCGTTTTTAAAGTAGAAAACGGCACGAGTTTATATACCACCGGAAACTTCACCAACAAAGGTGCACTCACTGCTGACGGTAACCTTTATTTGAAAGCTGATTTTGTCAACGACAACACGGTAACGGCTGCTTCCGGCACGGCCTATTTTACCGGCAGTTCAACGCAAAACATCACCGGATTGACCAAACAGGTTTCTTTTTACAACCTGAATATCAACAATACCGGTCTCGGCGTACGAGTTGCAGACAGTCTTGATTTGGTGGTTGCAAATTCGGTGGCACTCACCAGTGGCGTTCTCAGCTTGACCGGAGAAGCACAATTGATACAAACCCACGGCGGTGTTTCGGCCAACAGTGCTGTATCGGGTAAATTATTTATCAGCCAGCAAGGCACATCAGACAAATACAAATTTAATTATTGGTCATCACCTGTCAACGTGGGCGGACAATACAGTTTAAGCAGTTGCCTGTATGACGGCACCTATTTTTCAGCAAATCCGTTTACGCCATCGCCCACTGTTTATACTTCCGGCTACGACGGCAGTCAATCCAACCCAATTACCATCAGCAACTATTGGATTTACAAATTCATCAACCAAGCAGATGCCAATGGTTGGACGCAAATTGGGTCTAGCGGATTGCTCAATATTGGTGAAGGATTTACGATGAAAGGAACCGGAAACGCGGGTGGAAAACAAAACTACGTGTTTGGCGGTACGCCAAACGACGGTACTTATACACATACGATTGGCGCAGATAAAATGTCTATTTTGGGCAACCCATATCCATCAGCTTTAGATGCCAATCAGTTTATTAATGACAACTTGGCTTCTTTTGCTCCCGGGACAGTTATTTACTTTTGGGAGCATTGGGGAGGTGGCTCGCACTATACAGCAGATTATCAAGGCGGTTATTCAACTTACAGCATTGGTGGCGGCGTAGCGGCAACCGCGCATCCCGATTTGGTTCTGACCGGAACAGGAAATATTCAGCCTCAAAGATATATTCCGGTTGGTCAGGGCTTTTTTGTACAAGCCGCTTCGATCACAGGCGGAAACTTTACTTTCAACAATGGACAAAGAAAATTTGAAGTAAAAGGAGCTAATTCAGTTTTTACCCGTGCAAACCAAAACAAGGCAACGGCAGCTCTCAATGTTCGCGTTCGATTGGGACACGAAGATGCCTTGGGTTTTCACCGTCAGATTTTGGTGTCCTTTATGGAGGGAACCACGCCGGGTGTTGACATCGGTTATGATGCCAAAATGATAGACGTGAGTGTAAATGATATGTATTGGTATTTGGACAACGAGGCTTATGTGATACAGGCGCAACCCTACTACAACTCCATGGAATTGCCTTTGGGTATCACATCGTCAAACGAGCAAGTTCATAAAATAATGATTGACCAGCTCGAGAATTTCACAGACCCTATCGTTCTTATAGATACGGAAACAGGACTTTCATACAACTTGAATGACGGAGTGGCAAACATATCAATCCCTGCCGGAACTTTCAACACCCGGTTTAAAATTGCTTTCGCACCAACCACTTTATCCAATGTTGAAAACACATTAAACACACTCAAAGTAGTTTACAACCGAAAAGATAAAAACATCGAAATTTTCAATCCCAATCAAGAAGAAATTAGCCGAATTGAGGTTTATAATATTTCCGGGCAACTCATCAAACGATTGGAAATCAATCAAAAAACTGCTCAAGATAATTTCACAATTCCTTTCTATGAAAGCAATGGTGTTTACCTCATCAAAATCAATAAATCTTCCCAACCCCAAAGTTTCAAATTAGCTATTTACTAATGTTTAAAAATATATACAATGAAAACAACTACTTTAAATGGTGTCAGTCCAAACAGCAAAATGTACTATAGAACATTGATATTTCTGTTCGTTTTTCTATCCTACGGGATGCGTGCTCAGGTAGGTATCGGAACTGTTTCTCCAAACACTTCTTCCATGCTCGACATCACTTCGACAGACAAAGGACTGCTGATTCCGCGGATGACAACTGCGCAAAGAGATGCCGTTGCAAGTCCGGCAACCGGACTAATGGTTTTTGACAACACAACCAATACTTTTTGGTATTTTGACACCACGTGGAAAGAAATGACTTCAAATCAAAAATTATTGATAGACGCTGACGGCGATACCAAGATTGAAGTTGAAAAGACAACTGATGAGGATAAAATTCGTTTCACTACATTGGGAACTGAAAAAATGTATATTGACAATGCCGGAGTGACCAAAATAGGTGATATATCTAACGGGAATGACACCAAAATCGAAGCCGATGGCACCGTTGTGTTTGAAGGAGAAGCTGAAGTATGGGATGATTTAAGGGTTTCCATGGATAAAGGATCGAGTTCTGCTTCACTTGCCTATTCCCCCGGTGAATCATCTGGCGGACAAATTTGGTATTTTAGAGACAACGCGGGTTTAGAAACCTTGAGTTTTCAGGTTCAAATTCCTCACGGATATAAAGAAGGAACCAATATTTATCCACACCTTCACTGGACACCATTAGCCTCAAGAAGTGGTAACGTAGAGTGGAATTTGGATTACACTTGGGTAAATTATGATCCGGATACACCATTGTCATTTCCCTCCACAACAACCTCAACAGCAATAGCAACCGGACCCTTTACTGCAAGGACGCATTTAATTACGCCTTTGACAACAGGAAACACCGGATTGATCGGAACCGGGAAAAAGGTTTCCAGCATTTTAATCTGCCGGTTGTGGAGAAATTCGAATAATTTGGCTGATACTTATGGAGATGATGCCGGGCTTCTTTCTTTTGATTTTCATTATCAGATAGATACCGTTGGTAGTCGTTTGCAATTTTCAAAATAATTTAAATTAATAGAAATTATGAAATCCATATTCACGTTACACTTTTTCAAAAAGTCGCTTGTCTATTTTTCAATGATTTGGTGTTTTACATTATCCGGTCAAGTTGGTGTTGGCACCAATACGCCGAATACTTCTTCCATGCTCGACATCACATCGACAGACAAAGGACTGCTGATTCCGCGGATGACAACCGCACAGCGAGATGCCGTTGCAAGTCCGGCGACAGGATTATTGATTTTTAATACCACTTCCAATCTGTTCAATTATTTCAACGGCACATGGGCTGTATTGTCTAACAGTGGTACTTTTGTTGACACAACAAGCAACCAAACTATTGGAGGTAACAAAACCTTTACAGGAACTACAATTCCTCAAGGCCGACTCATGGTTCCTATGGGGGAATTGAGTTATTTTAACTATACTACAGGTTTTACGGTCTCTATTGTATCAGCATCCGCAGGTATTGCGGGGAATGATAACATGGTTAAAATAAACCCAACCTCAGGTGTCAATTTTGTAAACGATCAGTTTGGCACGGGAACTAATAACAAATTGACTTACACCGGCGCAACTACTCGGTTTTTTCATATCGCATTAAGTTATAGCTTTACACCATCTACCAATGGTCAAACCTATGTTTTTGGTGTGGCCAAAAACGGAGTGATTCAGGATTCTTCTAAATTATTGATAAGAACAGGAACATCCGCAGATCACCAAAGTTCTGCCATGCATGTTTTTTTGTCACTTGCTCAAAATGACTATTTAGAATTTTACGTTGGAAACATAGGCGGAACTGCGGTTTTAACCATTAAATCTTTCAATTTTTTTGCCATGGGGATGTAAAGAATTCCACAGAATTAAAAGTTCCAAATTTCTGGATTTGAAAAAAAAGCTGCAATTCAACGATAATTATAAACCACTTATCGAATAAAAAAAAACGTTTTCTTTTTTTGTTATTCATTTGTTAAATAATTGAGGATTCAAAAAATCTAGCCAATCATTTAACAATTATGGAAACTTTCGAAACCGTTTTATTAAATTATTTAATCCCGGCATTTTTAATCTTATTTGTCGTTTTTTCGATAATAATCATCCTGAACAGGTTTTATTACGAAGAAAGAAAATTGATGAAAGACAACATCGATTTTGTAGTAAATGACTTTTTTGCAAGGGTATTGTTTAACACGAAAATTGGTGACTTTGACGATGAAATAAAAAAGTTTAAGAATGAAATACCCTTCAGAAAAATATGGGTAAAGCGGATTTTGGTTGAAAAAATCATAACGCTTAAGAAAAACCTGAAAGGAACCTCATCAGAATCTTTGGTAGCTATTTATGAAAAATTCGGATTGTTTAAATACACCAAAAACCTGATAAAAGATTCCAGGTGGCACATCAAATGCAAAGGAATCTATCAATTGCAAATACTTGAATATGAGAAAGGAATAGATTTAATAAAACCTTATTTGAATAGCTCAAACGAGATT
This sequence comes from Flavobacteriaceae bacterium, assembly GCA_034367065.1. GTDB lineage: Bacteria > Bacteroidota > Bacteroidia > Flavobacteriales > Flavobacteriaceae > UM-FILTER-40-17. The sequence goes on along the minus strand of JAXMLV010000061.1, from coordinate 70,120 downwards.
TTGCGTTCAAATGCATTCATTGCCTACCTCTCTGTGACTTCTAAAAGTATCGATTTTTTAGGAGATTACAAGCAAAACATCAGTCTGATTGACGAATTGAAGTTTATGGATTTGCTTAAAATGAAAAAGTTTCCGTTGCCCAAAAACATTGATCAATGGTTAGCGTCCTCAAATATAGCGATTGTCAGAATCGGATTGAAGCTAATTGTTTTTCATAACAATTCAGATTACAATGAAAAAATAACCGGGTTACTCAAATCTGAAAACAGAAGCATCCGACACGAAGTGATTAAGGCAATTGAGCATCTTCAAATTGTCAACACAGAAGACATCCTTCTGCATATTTTTCCAAATGAAGATAAACTGAATAAAATAGCCATTATCTGTGCATTGAGCAAAATCGGAGAAACCAACACCTTGAATTACTTCGAGAAATTTTTGAAAGAAAATCAAGCCTCAATTGACATCGACATCAAGATAAAAACGGTCGAATGCATTCAAAAAATTGATGCTGAGTTCTTACAAAAGTCTTTCAAAGATAATCTTGAAATTGAAAAAATTAAAAACCACATAGCTAACAAAACTTTAGCATGAGCACACATCTACTCGAAGAAGTACTAAAAGGATTCGAATTCTTTATTGCGTTTTTTGCGGGCACCTACATAATTTCTTATGTGATGCTTGCCATATTGTCTTATTACGCCATCATCAAACACGTCAACGCCCGCGTCCACATACACGAAGACGTATTGATTAAATCGGATGACTTGGTCGGTGTTTCGGTAATAGCACCCGCTTTTAACGAAGCTTCAACCATTATTTACAACGTCAAATCGTTGCTTTCACTTACCTATCCTAAGTTTGAAGTAGTCATCATCAATGACGGCAGTTCTGATGACACTTTAGAAAAACTCATCAAAGAGTTCAAACTGGTAAAGGTTGAGTTTTTCTACCAAGAACACATTAAAACACAACCCGTTCGAGGTCATTACAAATCTACCAATCCTGTTTATTACAATTTGTTGGTGGTTGATAAAGAAAACGGAGGCAGCAAAGCAGATGCATCCAACGCCGGTATAAATTCATCTCAATATCCCTTGTTTTTGTGTACCGATGTCGATTGTATTCTTAAAAAAGATACCATCCTCAAATTGGCTAAACCTTTTATGGAAGCAACTGATAAAAAAGTAATTGCAACCGGAGCAGGCATTCGTATTTCAAACTCCTGCGAAGTAAAAGAAGGATACCTTACCCGCATACATTTTCCCAGACATTGGTATCCCCGGTTTCAAGAACTTGAATACATTCGGGCTTTTTTGTTCGGGCGCATGGCTTGGGGACAAATAAACAGTTTGCTGTTGGTTTCCGGTGGTTTGGGTATGTTTGACAAAAATATAGTCATAGAAATTGGTGGTTATTGGCACAAATCATTGGGAGAGGACATGGAACTCATCACACGAATGAGAAAATACATGCACCAAAAGAAAGAAAAATTTATCATCAAATATATCCCCGAATCGCTTTGCTGGACAGAAGTTCCGGGCAACGTGAGAGATTTGACCAAACAAAGAACGCGCTGGGCAAGAGGATTGGTTCAAACCATGTTTTTGCACAAAGGCATGTTGTTTAATCCAAAATATGGTCGAACAGCTTTCGTGATTCTCCCCTATTTCCTTCTTTTCGAGTTTTTGGTTCCTATCGTTGAATTATTTGGTTTAATTGTATTCGTTTTGGGTTTGATATTCTTAGACCTCGATTACACTTTCTTTATAGAAATAACCATTTTCGTCTATTTGTTCTACCTGACGGTCACCATAATTTCGTTGTTTTTTGACGAAATACTGTATAAAAATTATGCAAGCACCCGAGAAATCGTGTCACTTATTGGAATTTCTTTGATTGAACCCATTTTCTTTCATCCGATTAATTCATTTTCCTATCTCCGAGGATACTGGAATTTTTTAATCAACAAAAAGCAAACATGGGGTTCACTCAAACGCCAAGGATATCTTATAGAATCATAACATGAAATGAGCCATAACTATTAAGTTGATACCAACCGAAATAATTATTGGCTAATTCCACCTGCCCGACCGTTCAGGCGGGTCTGACCGTTGAAAAACAATAAATATAAACAGATGAAACTCTCTCAAACACTTATTAAATTTCAGTTTTTCGTTTGCTTGCTGGCGGTGATAAACACGCAAACATCTGTCGGTCAAATGAAAATTGATGTTGACAGTTTGCTTCAAACGGTCATCCTTGATATGCAAATTAAAGAATATGATCGCGCCATTGCCAACGCCCAAAAGGGAATTGAGCTTTCTCCCAACTATTTGGATTTTTATCAATTTTTGGGCAGAGCTTACCAATTAAGCGGGAAACCTGAACTCGCCAGAATAAACTACAAACATGTTATCGACAAAAATCCGGCGTACAAAGATGTTTTTGTTTATTGGTTTAGCCTCGAAATGGAGCAAAAAAACTACGAAGAAGCTGAAAAAGTAGCTACGCTTGCCATTGAAAAATACCCTGAAGAAGATACGTTCTATCTTAAAAAATTGGCTGCCATACAAATGCAAGGAGACGAAGAAGTTGAGTTCAACTACATCCAAAGTCTGCCGGAAAACATCCGAAACAGCTCTTCTATTCAGCAGCAATTAACCATACTCGAACTGAGAAGTCACAACGATCGCATTGGCGCAAGCTATGCCATCACAACCTTTGACCGAAATGGGGTGGGTCCTTGGCATTTGGGTAGCATCCAATACATCCGTCAAAGATTCTGGGGCTCGCTCATAGGAAGAATTAGCTATGCTGACCGAACTGCAAATGGAAATTCCTCCCGAGAAGGCACCCAATATGAATTAGAGTCCTACATCAATACAGGCGAAAAAAGTTATTCCTATTTCGATGTTGCTTACAGCGATGATGAGGTTTTTCAAAAATGGAGATTGGCTTACTCCTATTTTCAAAATTTCAACAAAGGCTGGGAGGCTGAATTGGGATTTCGCTATTCGAAAAACATAAATTCAGACAATACCACAGGCGTGTTTGGTATCGGAAAATACATCGGCCCTTATTGGATTAACCTCAGACACTTTATGGTGACGGACGGCGGTCAGTTTTTCCCGTCTTTTACACTCACCACACGATTATACACGGGTACGCGATTCGATTACTTCTCTGCAAGTACTGGCTTTGGAAGCTCGCCGGAAGATTTTGTTATCGGCGGTCAATTTAACCAAAGAGTCCGATTGGATTCTTACAGATTCGGCGTGGGATACAACAAACTAATCAAAAATAAATTCATCCTCGGGCTTGGCATCAATTACAACAACCAAGAATTTGTTCCAAGCCGTCATCAAAACGAATGGACTTTCTCGACCTCTTTGCAATACAAGTTTTGATATAAATCTTACACAATCAATATTCCTCAATTTCTTTTTGAATTTGAGGAATTATTATTTGTGAGAAAACAACCACGGAAGCAATTTCGGCTCGGCAAATGCGTTGTCCCAACTGTTGTGATCGACATCCGGATAATATGAAAACTTCACCTTTGCACCTACTCGATTGAGCGCAGCAACCATGTTTTGGGAAAATTCGACCGGTACCACAGAGTCCGATCCACCGTGAAATACCCACCAATCCGTCGGTTTTAGAATGGCTGCAATTTCAGGATTTGCACCTCCGCAAATCGGGAATGCCGCCGCAAACAACGCCGGATTCCTGTTGACGATTTCAAAAGTACCCATGCCGCCCATTGACAAACCACCTACATAAATTTGATCTGCATTGATTTTGTGGGTTTTGATGAATTCTTTGAGCATGGCCTGTACCAAAACCATCGCTTTTGTTGGAGATCCTCCGTTTTGAAATTCAAAAATTCTTTTTCCGTCAGCGCTCGTCTTTGCGGAAACATTGCTCCAATAGTCATTTTCTGGACATTGTGGAAACAAGACAAAAGCAGGATATTGATCTCTGTTTTTTACATCCAAAAACAATTTTGACCCGTGTATCAATTGTTTTTCGTTGTCGTTGCCGCGTTCGCCGGCACCATGCAACATCAATATCAACGGATACGATTTGTTGGGGTCGTAGTTTTTCGGAAGCAACAAACGATACGGAAGCGTGTCTTTCTTAACGATAAACAATTTTTTCTCATACAACGACAGGTCTTGAGCCATCATCTGAAAAAAACTTGCACAAACAAACAAAAGAATGATTAAATTTTTCATGACTGGGTTTTTTAATGCCTGTTTCAACAGAAACTTTGGCAATAGATTGATAAATTGATTATATGTTGAAAAAAAATAAATTATCTATATTGGTAACTATTCAGCTATTCAAATGAATTTCGTTTTAACAGTCACTTCGAGTAGATTTTAATAGTAATGCGACAGCTTTACTATTAAAAATTGTATCGAGAAGCTTGCAATTGTAGAGTACTCGATATATTTTATTAAAAAAAGCTGTCGCATTTTTCAATAAAACACTCGAACAGACGAAATTTGTGTCGCATTTTTCATTAGACTGAATAGTTACCTATATTGCTCAATCCAAGTGTAAAGTCCCTTTGAAAAACAGTTAAATTTCTCTGTTTATATCCCAAGCCTCCAAATAATCAGCCACTTTGCGAACAAACATCCCGCCGAGTGCCCCATCCACCACACGATGGTCGTAGCTGTGTGAAAGGAACATTTTTTGTCGGATGCCGATAAAGTCACCTTCGGGCGTTTCAATCACAGCGGGCATCTTTCGGATTACACCAAAGGCTAAAATCCCGACTTGCGGTTGGTTGATGATAGGCGTTCCCATCACACTGCCAAAATTACCCACATTCGTGATGGTGTAAGTTCCATCTTGTGTGTCGTCGGGTTTGAGTTTGTTGTTTCGCGCTCTGTCAGCCAAATCATTTACCCTTTTTGCCGTTCCAACCAAGTTGAGTTGATCGGCATTTTTGATGACCGGTACAATCAGATTTCCACTCGGCAAAGCTGCAGCCATGCCTATGTTGATGTTTTTATGGCGAATAATTTTATCGCCTTCTACCGAAATGTTAATCATCGGAAAATCGCGTAAAGCTTTGGCAACGGCTTCCACAAAAAGTGGTGTAAACGTGAGCTTTTCGCCTTCTCTTTTTTCAAAAGCAACTTTGGTTTTGTCACGCCATTTCACCAAATTGGTCACATCCACTTCCACAAACGATTGCACATGTGCCGATGTTTGAACGGATTGCATCATGTGTTGCGAAATCAATTTTCGCATCCTGTCCATCTCGATGATTTCCACATTTCCACCGGGAACAGTTGAAAAAGTCGATACTGGTTCGGTAATTTCAACCTTGGCAGACTGAGAAGTAGTAGATGCAGGAGTCTGCGGTTTTGATTTTTTGTTTTGTAGGTATTGCAACAAATCATCTTTGGTCACACGACCGTCCTTTCCACTTCCCGCTATTTTTTCCAACTCTTCAAAATGAATGTTTTCTTCTTTAGCAATGTTTTTCACCAAAGGCGAATAAAAACGCTCGGATGCAGAGAAATCTTCAGAAACCGCAACTTCACTTCGCACTTTTGATTCTAAAACAGCTTCCAATTCCGGTATAACTTCCGGCTCTTCAACGATTTCCGAGACAACCTCTACTTCCTGATTGGTCTCAATAATCGCTAGTGTCTGTCCAACTTTTACCACCTCGTCATTTTGAAAGAATTTTTCAACCAAAACGCCCGAAACTTCCGAAGGAATCTCCGAATCGACCTTGTCGGTTGCAATCTCCAACACAGCCTCATCCATCTCGATGGTTTCGCCTACTTCTTTGAGCCAATTGGTGATGGTCGCCTCTGCTACACTCTCTCCCATTTTGGGAAGTTTGAGTTCGTATTTTGACATATTCTTATTTTTTGAACTTTAAAAAGTATTGTTTTTACAAAATTAATAAAATAAACCTTGTTTTTTAATAATTATAAAATTATTTGAACTTCACCTAATCGGTTTGAAACTTCACTTTTCAGTATAAAAGTACTGCTTTTGGACAAAAAGGCAAACTCGCAATGGGAATCTTTTAACGCAGACATCGATTTAATCAGGGTTTTATAAGCAACTGTTTCGGTGTCAAATACAAACAAAACATTTGCATCCATTTTCTTAAATGAATCGACCGTCTCTAAAAAAACGGCTGTACTTTTGGTTTCAACCGTACGCGTTGGAAAAAAAGCGCGAATAAGTGACGCTTTGTCAGTAGATTGTGAGATTAAACAAATCGGTTTTTCATCTGATGAATTTTTAACTGAAACAGGGATATTAATTAATTTTATGGCAGAAAGCGCAACACTGCCGACCTTGTAGAGCAGATTTAGAAAAAAAATCTCGCCAAAATGCTTTCGGTAAAAAAGTTGCATGGCTTCCGAAAATCGCTTGAAATATTTTTGATCTTTCAGCGTGCTTTCTCCTTTGAAATGAATGATTGCTATCTTGCCTGCATAAAAATTTTTATAGCCTGATTTGATCATTCTAAAGGACAAATCTATGTCTTCACCATACATAAAAAACTGCTCGTCCAGACCGCCCGAATCGATGTAGTTTTTTCGTTTTATGAGCATGCAAGCCCCTACCAAAATAGAGACTTCTCCCACTTCATTTTCACCCAAAAAAGGTGCGTAATAAGCATTGAAATAAGTTGACTTTGGAAAAATCTGATTCAGCCCGATGAGTTTAAAAAAAGCCGTTTGGGGAAAAGGAACGCCCCGCTTAGACTCGGGCAAAAACATACCGCTTCCGTCTATCAATTTAGGTCCGATGATACCAAAATCCGGGTGCTTTGCTGCAAAATCCAACAATTGTAAAAAAGTATCTTCCGCTACGATCGTGTCCGGATTCAGCAAGCAAATCAATTCTCCTTTGGCTTGAGAAACACCGATATTATTTCCTTTGGAAAATCCGTAATTTTCCTGATTTTCAATGAGTTTAACTTGCGGGAAGTTTTGTTTGACAAATAGGCAACTGTCATCCGTGGATTGGTTGTCAACCACGATGATTTCTGAAGAAATGTCGGTCAATGCTTTTTCGACACTATCCAAACACAACTCCAGAAAAAACCGGACGTTGTAGTTGAGAATGACAACGGAGAGTTTCACAATTATTTGATTTTTATCGCTCCGTCAAACGGAATGCGGTTGACCAAACTTCTGCCGAGCGTGATTTCGTCTGTATATTCGAGTTCGTCACCCACCGAAATTCCCCGTGCAATGGTTGTGGTTATGATACGATAATCTTGTATTTGCCGATAGATGTAAAAATTGGTGGTGTCCCCTTCTATGGTTGAGCCCAATGCGAAAATGAGTTCGTTCACCTTTTCGTTTTTTACTTTTTCGATCAGTGTTTCAATGTTGAGTTGGCTCGGTCCGATGCCGTCCAATGGCGATATTTTACCACCCAACACATGGTAATGACCTTGAAATTGACCTGTATTTTCAATGGCTAAAACATCTCTGATATCTTCAACCACACACACCAAACGCTCTTCTCTTCTCGGATTTGCGCAGATTTCGCAAACATCGTTATCGGATATGTTGTGACAATTTTTGCAAAACTTGATGCCTTCACGCAAACTTAACAGCGCGTTGCTCAATTCTTTGGTTTGCTCTTTCGGATTTCGCAACAAATGCAACACCAATCGCAAAGCCGTTCGCTTCCCGATTCCGGGTAAACGCGAAACTTCATCGACTGCGTTTTCCAATAATTTTGACGAAAATTCCATGCGGTAAAGATAACCAAAGAATTGTTTTTGCAACCTATGCTCCTAACCGTCTATGATTATTTGCAAATAAAAATATCAAAATATTTAACTTAAGATATTTGATAAAGCCTATATTTGCATGCAATTATTTATATAGTTGCACCATGAAAATCAATTCTTCCAAAATCTTAGGAGAAGCACTCACTTACGACGACGTACTCTTAGTTCCCGCCTATTCCGATGTGCTCCCGCGAGATGTCAGTATCCAAACCCGTTTTACCCGAAACATCAGCCTGAACGTACCCATCGTATCGGCTGCGATGGACACGGTAACTGAGTCTGCCATGGCTATTGCAATGGCTCGTGAAGGTGGCATCGGTGTGCTGCACAAAAACATGTCTGCCGAATCTCAGGCCATAGAAGTCAGAAGAGTCAAACGAGCCGAATCAGGGATGATAATAGACCCGATAACTCTCCCGCTTACCGCGACCGTAGGAGATGCCAAAAAAAGTATGGAAGAAAACAGCATTGGAGGAATTCCAATCGTGGATAAAAACCAACGATTGATAGGCATCGTCACCAACCGAGATTTGCGGTTTGAAAAAAACAACGCAAGACCCATCAAAGAGGTGATGACTTCAGAAAATTTGATTACCGTAGCTGAGGGAACCTCACTTGGAGAAGCAGAAAAAGTACTTCAAGGAAATAAAATAGAAAAATTGCCGGTCGTTAACTCCGAAAATAAATTGGTTGGACTGATTACTTTTAGAGACATCACCCAACTTTCACAAAAACCGGTTTCCAACAAGGACAGCTACGGCCGACTTCGCGTTGCAGCAGCAGTCGGGGTAACCGCAGACACTTTGGAACGCACAGAATTGCTTTTCAAAGCCGGTGTAGATGCCATTGTCATCGATACGGCACACGGACACAGCAAGGGTGTTATCCAGGTACTTCAAGATGTGAAAAAGAAATTTCCCGGATTGGATGTAGTGGTCGGAAACATTGCCACCGCCGAAGCCGCAGAGTTTTTGGTGAAACTTGGTGCTGACGCGGTCAAAGTAGGCATCGGGCCGGGGTCTATTTGTACCACGCGTATCATCGCGGGTGTTGGTGTGCCCCAACTTTCTGCCGTTATTGCCGTTTCGCAAGCACTGAAAGGTTCGGGTGTACCCGTAATTGCTGATGGTGGAATCCGATATACGGGCGATATTGTAAAGGCCGTTGCTGCCGGCGCAGATTCGGTCATGTTGGGATCGTTACTTGCCGGTACCAAAGAATCTCCCGGAGAAACCATTATTTTTGAAGGTAGAAAATTCAAATCGTATCGCGGTATGGGTTCAGTAGAAGCCATGAAGCAAGGATCAAAAGACCGCTATTTTCAAGATGTGGAAGATGACATCAAAAAATTAGTTCCCGAAGGTATTGTCGGGCGTGTTCCCTATAAAGGCGACTTGAATGAAAGCATACACATGTTCGTGGGCGGACTCAGAGCCGGCATGGGATACTGTGGTGCCAAAGATGTAGCTACACTTCAGGAAAAATCGCAATTCGTTCGCATCACCGGCGCCGGTGTGGCAGAAAGTCATCCACACAATGTGACCATTACCAAAGAGTCACCGAATTATTCGAGATAAATTATTACAAAACACCATTTAACCCGAAAGGGTTTGAACTTACAACAGGTTTTCAATACGTCAAATCTTCAAAATAAATACCGTTAATTAATTACGAGGCAACCATTTTTCTTTCCCTTAAAAATTAAAAAACCCATCTTTTTTCGAGATGGGTTTTTTGTCAATAAAAAATTCGGATATTAGAAAATATATCGAATACCAAACTGCATTTGCCATCTTGATTCGAGAGCTGCACTATTGAAAAATGTATCTTTTTGAGAAGGATCAAAGTTATAAATAGGAATGTTGTTTTCAATCCGAACGCCAATGGGTTGCGTATTAGACGGCAATTCAACAATTCCCCAATCAGAGCTGATCAAGTTTCCGAGATTCAGAATATCAACACTAAACTGAATGGTGTGCGTTTTGTTTTCGGAGAATTTAAAATTGTAATCTTGTAAGAATTTCACATCCCAACGTCCTCTCCACGGGCTCAAAATATCATTTCTACCAGCAAAAGTTCCTCTTCTGTCTCTTAAATATTGATCTTGTTTGATGTAGGAATCCATTGCAACTCTTTGAGTAGCTTGTGAAGTGGCATCACCATCAAACTGCATCAAACCCAACTCAGCAGTTGTGGGGATATAAATCAAATCGTTGAGGGATGAACCGTCATTGTTGATGTCGCCGGAATAGGTGTAACTGAATCTTCCACCTTGCGCATACTCATAAAATGCAGAAGCGGTAGTTGCCCATTTTTTGTCTTTTCCGTATGACCATCTTTTGTTTAATTGCCCCACAATTCTGTGTTTATCACCGTAAAGTGCGGGACCGCTTTTGGCTACATTCACGTTTCCAAGTGCCGGGTTTCTGTCAAACGCATCACTGGAAATTTCAGCATCAATCGAACTGGCATCTTTGGCTTCCAAATAGTTGTAAGCAATGCTCGCAAAGAAATCGTTGGCAAATTGTTTTTGCAACTTAAGACTCCAGTTGAGTGAATAACCCACGCCTGTGTTGGTAAATACGTAAGCATTGGTGGGTGAACCAAAAACCTGTGCACGATCGGAATTGAGATAAACCGGGCGCGAGCCCACACCATTTAATGTTCCTGTCGGGGTTCCGTCTCCAAAATTCCTGACCATTTGCGCATTGATATCACGGGTAAAAATGAAATCGGTTATCGCTACCAAACCGTTTTTAAATTTGTAATCTAATCCTAAACTGTTTCTCCAAACTTGCGGAAATTCGAAATCGGGAGCTGTCGTGGTATAGAAGAAAAAGTCGGGGTTTGCTACTTGGTTGCCTATCCAAACGAATGGAAGTCGCCCGGTAAAAATTCCTGAACCTCCTCGAACTTGGAACGTTTTGTCATTAAATACATCCCAGTTGAAACCAACTCTCGGAGACCAAAGTGCTTTCTGTGCAGGAAGATTCAAGCTATTTAAGAAAATAGGGCTTCCTTTTTCATCAAAGTATTGAATGGTCGGATCGTAGGTTCCACCCTCAGAAAGCAATCCGCCTTTTCTGGCAATATTTTCTTTGATTTTATCTTTGGTATTGAAATACAAAGGCAAATCAAATCGCAAACCGAACGTAAATTTGAAATTATCGGTAATGTTCCATTCATCTTGAATGTAAGCAGCCCATTGACCTACATTGGTTTCAGCCAATGCCCAAGTGTTGTTGGCATCGTTATTTGCTGCTGTATTTTGGGCAAAAGCCAGTGCAGCACCAACTTCGCCATTTTGTACCGCTGTTTGAAAATCTTGCACACTTGCATAACCCGGACCGAAGGTGCCTCCAGTAAATCCAAATGGATCTAAAGTGCCCAAATTAAAAGAGTTGTTAAATTCAAATTTTTCGATTGACGTACCGATTGTCAACATATGTTTGCCTAAGAAAATATTAAAATTGTCGGTTGCCTGCCAAACTTTCTGCTCCAATCGATTGTGTACAGAGAAAGGCTCATGACCTGCAACAATGTATCGCGTACCATCTTTGTTGATGTTGATAACCGGTGCCGATTCCGAAAATGGTTTTCTGAAATCGTCAAAACGGGTAAAACCGGCTTGAAATTTATTGGTGAATTTGTTGCCAAAATTAGAGTTGAGTTCAATCAAATAAGACTGAATTTGGTTGTTGATTTCATAGCCCGAATTTTTGAACTGAAGGGTAACCAAATCCGGCCCTCTCCTTCCGATGGCTGTTGGGTGAGCCGGTAAATCACGAGACGCATCCAAGAAATTATAGGTTGCAGTTAATCGATGATTCTGATTGATGTTCCAATCAAGTTTAAAAATTCCTTTGGTTGATTGAGAATCGTGTTTAAAATTTTCAAATGAACCGGTTTCGTAACCGAGACCAGAAAGCAAGGAAGAAACTAATTCTAAATCCGATGCTTGCACACGAGACACGTTAGATCCGGTCAGACCGGGTCTGTTTGCTACAAAGTTAGAGCCGAGGTCTTCGCGGTCATCAATTTCGAAATTGGTAAAAAAGAACAATTTGTTTTTGATAATTGGCCCGCCCAAGCTGAATCCGGCTTGAAGTTGCGTCAAGTCCGGAACGAAAATCTTTTGCCCTTCAATCTCATCACCCGTCAAATCTTCGTTTCTATAAAATGCATAGGCGGTTCCTGAAAATTCGTTGGTACCACTTTTGGTAACCGCATTGACGGAAGCTCCTGTAAACCCAGCTTGAGTCACATCATAAGGTGCGAGTGAAACTTGAATTTGGTCAATCGCGTCCAAAGAAACCGGTTGCGCATTGGTTTGTCCACCTGGTGTGGCTGCATCCAATCCGAATGGATTGTTGAAGATGGAGCCATCTAATGAAAAGTTATTGAATTGGTCGTTTCTACCGCCAAAGGAGTTTCCTGTCGCGGTGGGTTCTAACCGATAGAAATCCTGGGCCGAACGGGTGATTGATGGCAATCGAGTCAGTTCTTTTCTACCCAAATTGGTTTCTGGACCTGTTCGGTCGCTGTTGAAAGTGTTTGAACGGTCGGCAGTCACGACAACTTCGCCGAGTTCCTGCGTGTCAGCGGCTAAAGAAATATCTAAATTAAAAGTTTGCCCCAAGTCAAGAAACACATTGTTCAATTCTCTGGATTTGAAACCGATGTAGGAAACGGTAATCTTGTAAGGACCTCCAATCCGGAGGTTGAGCATGTTTACACGTCCATCATCGTTGGTAATGGTTCCGTAGGTTGTCCCTGTCGGTGTGTGAATAGCGACGATGGTTGCGCCGGGAAGTGGTTGGTTGCTGTCATCCGAAATGACACCTTTGATGTTGGAGGTAGTCACCTGAGCATGGAGGAAACCTACCGTAAAAAGTACGGCAAGAAGCGTTAATTTTTTCATCATGATATTGTTAGATTTAAGAGTTTTTGAAACAGTCAAATTTAACCATAAAAAAAGCCGCTTCATAAGCGGCTCTTAAGAATTTATTAACTAAAAATTGTTAATTAATTTGCTTCAGCAATTACTTCAAAAGGGAAGTCAACGATCACATTTCTATGCAATCTTATAGCAGCTGTGTGGGTACCGGTAGTTTTAACAGCACCACCAACGATAGAGATAAACTTGCGATCGATAGACAAACTTTGTTTATCAAGTGCGTCAGCTAAATCTGCATTGTTGATTGAACCAAAAAGTTTTCCGGAACCGCCGGCTTTGGAAATAATTTTAATTTCAGTTGCTTTTAGTAACTCAGCTGTTTTCTTTGCTTCATCAACCAATTTTTGTTCTTTAAATGCCTGCTGTTTTAGCGTTTCTTGCAATTGTTTTCTTGCAGAAGTTGTCGCCATCACGGCAAATCCTTGTGGTATCAAGTAGTTGCGACCGAATCCGTTCTTAACAGATATTACGTCGTTTTTAAAACCTACGTTTTCTACGTCTTGTTTTAGAATAAGTTCCATTGTTGCCTAAGTTTTTATTTTAACAAATCAGTTACATAAGGCATCAAAGCCAAATGACGTGCTCTTTTGACAGCCAAAGCAACTTTTCTTTGGTATTTCAAAGATGTCCCGGTAAGTCTTCTTGGAAGTATCTTACCTTGTTCGTTTACAAATTTCAAAAGGAAATCGGCATCTTTATAATCAACGTATTTAATACCTGATCGTTTGAAACGGCAATATTTTTTTACGGTAGATGTTTCAATGTTTAAAGGTGTTAGATAACGAATCTCTCCTTCTTTTCTGCCCGAAGCTTGTTGTTCTATAACGGTTGTTTCTGACATCTTAATTGGCTTTAGCGGTTAGTTTTGTTCTTCTTTTCACAGCCCAAGCGATGGCGTGCTTGTCAAGTTTGACAGTGATGAAACGCATCATGCGCTCATCTCTTCTGAATTCGGTTTCGAAGGCGGCCAAGTGCTCACCTTCCAATTGAAATTCAAACAAGTGATAAAAACCACTTTTTTTGTTTTGGATTGGGTAGGCCAATTTTTTAAGCCCCCAATCTTCCTTCGACACAATCTCGGCACCGCGAGAAACGAGAAAATTCTCAAACTTTTCTACTGTTTCCTTTATCTGTACATCAGATAAAACGGGATTCAAGATGAAAACAGTTTCATAATGATTCATACTAATGATTTATTTAAAATGGTTTGCAAAATTAAGCTAATTGTTTGATTTGGCAAGTGTCTGAAAAAAAATCTTTTAAAATATATCTGAAGCTTACAGATTAGAAGACCATTTACTGGCTATTACATTGTAATTGATAGGGACAGCGGGCTCTTTATTCTCCAGTATTCTAAATCGAAATGATTGTTGTAGTATGGTTTCAATTAAAAAATCTTCTTCATTTGTATCTGGATGATATTCACTCTTGAGATTGATGTCAAACATTTTAGCCGTAGAATTGTACCAAAATGCATTCCAGCCACTACGCAATTCTTTTACCAAATCAAAAGTGGTTTGCCCGGTTTGTCGATGAATCAATTTCACTAATATCCGACCATCCGTGCGACTCATTTTTTTTAATTTAGCCTCAAATTCATCCTCCATATAGCGCTGAACCAGGCGTGTATATTTCTTTTTGTCTGATTTTGACTTCATCTTTGCCAATCGCTCATTCAAAATGGTTAGCCTTTCGGATGCTAATTTGGCATAAGGATACACTTTTCTAACCTTTTTGGTAAGAAAATAAATTCGTTTGTTTCGCTCGATGGATTTATTTTTGTCGGTTACCGTAACCTCTTTGAGGACAATCAAAGCCATTGGCAATGAATCTTCGGCAATTGTATCTACCGTCATTTTAGAAGAAACAGTTGAGGGCTTCTCTTGCGAAAAAGAGAAACCGAAGCAAATCAAACTCAAATAAAAGAAAATTGATTTCATGCCATCCTGTTAATATTGAGCAAATTTAAACAAAATGTAGCAATTGTAATTGTTAAAGTAGTCGGAGTTAATTAACTTCGCCTAAATTTTATCAAATCATGCGTAAAAAAGACATTCTTAACAAAAAATCTTTAACTTTTTTAGAAAAATACCTCAACAATGCTTCCCCTACCGGATCGGAAAGCAATGGTCAAAAACTTTGGATGGAATATGTAAAACCTTATGTAGACACTTTTATCACAGATATTTATGGAACTTGCGTGGGTGTTATCAACCCGGAAGCCGACTACAGAGTGGTTATAGAAGGCCACGCTGATGAGATTTCTTGGTATGTGAATTACATCACCGACAACGGATTGATTTACGTCATTCGCAACGGTGGAAGCGACCATCAAATTGCCCCATCCAAACGCGTTAACATTCACACCAAAAACGGAATAGTTGATGGTGTTTTTGGCTGGCCGGCCATTCACACCAGAAACAGGGGAAAAGAAGAAGCTCCATCGTTAGACAATATTTTTATCGATGTCGGTTGCAAGACCAAAAAAGAAGTAGAAAAATTGGACATCCATGTTGGTTGCGTCATCACTTATCCCGACGAATTTTTTGTGCTGAACAAAGTGAATTTTGTCGGTCGTGCTTTAGACAACCGCATGGGCGGATTCATGATTGCCGAAGTGGCGAGGTTGCTTCATGAAAATAAAATCAAACTGCCTTTTGGTTTGTATATCACCAATTCCGTTCAGGAAGAAATCGGCCTCAGAGGAGCAGAAATGATAACACACACCATCAAACCCAATGTAGCCATCGTCACCGATGTCTGCCACGACACCACCACGCCCATGATTGAGAAAAAACGTGAAGGAGAAACCGAAATAGGAAAAGGTCCGGTGATTTCTTATGCGCCTGCCGTACAAAACAAATTGCGTGATTTATTGATAACAACCGCCGAAAAAACGGAGATTCCTTTCCAAAGATTGGCTTCTTCTCGTTCAACAGGAACCGACACTGATGCTTTTGCTTACAGCAACGGCGGTGTGGCTTCGGCACTGATTTCGCTACCACTTCGCTACATGCACACCACAGTTGAAATGGTTCACAAAAACGATGTAGAAAACGTCATCCAATTAATCTACGAGAGTTTACGCGCCATTGAAAACAATCAATCGTTCAGTTATTTTGATTAAAGACGCTTGTTAAAATATTAAATTTTAACTTGTTAAGCCGCCGTAATAGGCGGCTTTCGTATCTTAGCAAATCTCATACATTACCCATATGACCAAAAACACTTTGACCGAACGAGTTTTGGATTTTTTAAAAAACTTTCCACCCTTCAGCATGCTCTCCAAGAATGAACTTCAAACCATTTGTGAGCAAGTTCAAATCTATTATTTCGATAAAAACGACTTTTGCTTTACGGAAAACGAATCTGCTCAAGATCGATTTTATATTGTGCACGAAGGCGCAATCGGGTTATTCAGAAATGTTGAAAAAGAAATGTTGATAGACATTTGTGACGAAGGTGATGTTTTTGGGCTGCGCCCGCTTATCAATAACGAAAAATATATGATGAGTGCCAAAGCGGTGGAAGAAAGTATCGTTTACGGCATCCCCATTGAAGTTTTTAAAAATATCTATGACAAAAATCAAAAAGTAAGTAACTACCTCATTTCCTGTTTTGCATCCAACAACAATCAACCCTTGCACGACACCAAACATCTAAGCGGTTTTTCTAAAGACGACAGCCCAGATTTTCACGATTTGCAACGCGTTTCCTTCACCAAAAAACCGGCTCAATGTTCACCTGAAACTTCCATTCAGGATGCGGCACTCTTGATGACCCGCAAAAAAACGGGATGTTTAATCGTGACAGAAAACAAAAAACCCATCGGCATCGTTACCGACAGAGACATCAGAACCAAAGTCGCCACCGGCAAATTTGATTCTAATTGTTTGGTGTCAGCCATCATGTCTTCTCCGGTGAAAACCTTTTCGGAAGACATCACGGTGACGGAGGCGCAAATGGCAATGCTCGACCACAGCATCGGACATTTATGCATCACCAAAGACGGCAAATCGGACGCTGTCGTAAAGGGAATTTTATCCGATCGAGATTTATTGGTCATGCAGGGCAATAGCCCGACAGTTTTGGTCAGAGAAATCAAAAGGACTGACAGTGTCAAATCGTTAAAATTTATCAGAGAAAATGCAAATCAGCTATTGGAATCCTACCTCAACCAAAACATTCCAATCTTGTTGGTTTCGAAAATCATTTCAGAAATCAACGATGTGATTACCAAACGCACCATTGAACTTGCACTTGAGGACATGAAATCGTCCCCACCCTGCACTTTTGTTTGGTTGGCCATCGGCAGTCAAGGAAGACAAGAACAACTGTTATTAACGGATCAAGACCACGCTTTAATTTATGAAAATATCGAAGTTGCCCGCCAAGTTGAAGTGAAAAACTATTTTCTGAAATTGGCAAAAAAGGTTTCCAAATCGCTGAATTTAATCGGTTTTGAATATTGCGGTGCCGACATGATGGCCTCTAATCCGAGGTGGTGCTTGTCCATCGACGAATGGGAAAAACAATTTACCCGATGGATAAACGAGCCAGGCGATGAAGAAATCAGATTGTCTTCCATTTTTTTTGATTATAGGCCTGTGTTTGGAAACAATGCGCTTTCTGAACAACTCACTGATTGCATTTTGGGTCAACTCAACAAAAACCAGGTATTTCTGACCTCTTTGGGTAACAACACACTGCGAAAACCTACGCCACTTGGGTTCTTCAGGCAATTTTTGTTGGAAAAAAACGGCGAACACAAAGACACTTTCGATATCAAAGTAAGGGCTTTAATGCCATTGATAGATGCGGCTCGCATGATTATACTTGATCACGGTGTCCGCTCGTTCAACAACAGTATCCAACGCTATGAGAAACTCGTTGAATTAGAACCTCAAAACGCTGAACTCTACTCCGATTGTATTGAAGCTTTTAAGGTATTTCTGCATTATCGAACCAAACAAGGCTTGACCAACAAAGACAGCGGCAGGTTTATCAAACTCGAATCGCTCAGCAAGGCAGACAGAATAATATTGAAAAGCTCGTTTCAAGCAATTTCTGATATACAAGAATTGCTAAAAATACGTTATAATCTATATTATTATTAATTTGTTTATTTTGAAGATTAATCCAAAAAAAATTCAGCAATCCCTATTAATCTTCTTTCTGATACAGAGTTTTTACAACTATTCTCAACGAAAAATTCAATACGAAGTGGAGTTGTCTTCTTATGTAAGCAGCAAAACCAAGTTGCCCTTTTGGATGGACGCAAATACCCAAGGAATGGTTCGTAATCAAGACAATACGGGTTTAATTTTCGGATTTGATACGGGTTTCTCCAAACAAAATCCGAATCTTTTAGATTTTGCCGTCGGTAGTACTTTCTATGGATTCTCTTCAAGTGAAAAGACAAAGTTGGAAATCAATGAGTTGTTCGCCGAAACTCAATACAAAAAAATTCGCCTGACAGCGGGAAGTAAACACGAAAGCATCCGATACAACGGATTGTCTTCTTCAAACGGAAATATTATTTATTCAGGAAACACGAGACCATTGCCGGGAATTTCATTGAAAACTTCGGAATTTATCCCAATACTCTTTAATGGGAAACTTTCCTTTCAGGCGGAGTTTGGGGAATATTTTTTAAATGACGATCGATTTGTGGACGATGCACAAATGCACCATAAGTCTTTGTCTTTCAAAATAATAACTTCCAATAAATCAAATCTCACAGTAGGCATTGAAGACTTCGCAATTTGGGCGGGAACATCACCCGAACTCGGGAAACTTCCTTCCGGATTAGATGATTTTCTTCGCGTGGTTGGCGGTCTTTCGGGCAGTGGTGATGCGCCTGAAGGTGATTTCATCAATGCTTTGGGAAACCACATAGGTGCCTATCGGGTTGCATATCAGCAGCACAACGAGAACACAGTTTGGGAAGTTTATTGGTCGCATCCGTTTGAAGACACTTCGGGTAGGGAATTGAACAATATCGAAGACGGTTTGTATGGTTTGTATTTAGATTTTAAAAAACCCGAATCCATCTTATCGCACTTGCTGTTTGAGTTCACTTACACCAAAAATCAAAGCGGCAAAGGGCAGATTCATGGCTTTGATGATTATTTCAACAACACGATTTATCGATCCGGCTATACTTTTTTCGGTCGCAGCATTGGCTCACCGTTTTTCACAGCTGCCGAAGCGGATGAAAACGGGATAACGAAAGGCGTTTCAAACAATAGTTTTATAGCCTATCACACCGGATTTAGTGGAAAAATCGCAAACAATTTGCACTATAAAACTTTGTTGAGTTATTCCATCAATGAAGGTACGAAAGCTACGCCGTTTTCCAAAAGCCGAAATCAATTTTCCGGTTTGCTCGATTTGAATTACGCAACACCCAAACTTCCCTTCACTATTTCATTGGGTTTGGGAGTCGATGGCGGAAGTTTGTTAGATGATTCTTTTGGTGTATATGTCAAACTTTTCAAGGCCGGGATTTTTTGAAAAAAAAATGTAATCAAAGAATAAATGTTGTTATTTTGTCCAAAATTTATTGAAATGAAAAAAATATTATTCGTTTTACTTCTGCTCACATTATCAAACGGCTGGTCGCAAGCGTGTGATTACAAAGCCAATTTAGACAGTGAAGTCATCAAACTAAAACTCACCAAAGAGTATTTGATGTGGTTTAAAAACATTGGTGGCATGACAGAATATATCGAGTTTTCTTTGGCCAACAGGGATTCATTGCGGTTTTTAAATGTAAGCATATCAAAAATAGACAGTAAAGTAGAAAGCGATTCGCTTTGTTTCAACACAAGCACCCGCATGTATCTTCAGGTCTCCAACAGTAAAATTGCGGTCTTGCCTTTTTTTGACGTAGAACAATGTTCGAAAATTGTCGATTTTGAAGAAACAAATGAACAAATGCGAACCATCAGTGCTTCCTTTTTAATCACAGAAACGGCTTCAAATATTCTCAAAGAATCACCGCTTAGTTTTATGAGAATCACCCACAACGGCGAAGACAAAGATTACGTGGTTAGAAAGGCAATTATCGATCCAAAATTCGGTATCGAATCTTATCCGGAAAACTACTTCGTCAGTCAACTCCACTGTGTCGATTAACCAACTAATTTGCCCAATCTTCGATAGAGTCTTTGTTGAGTTTTACATAATCTGCGTTGCCTGCTTTTTCCGCCAATTCAAGCGATTTTTTGGCGGTTGCAATTGCATTTTTATAGTCTCCTAAGTCGGCTTGTATCAAAGATTTTTGCCGATAAACCCAATATTTTGGCTCTTTGTCCAATTCGATTGCTTTGTTTATCCAAATCAAAGCTTGCTCAAGATACATTTCAGATTGGTGATAATAAGCTGCTGCCAAATAATAATCGGTCGGAGTAGGGTTGCCACCGTTCATCGTGGATTCTATGCTAGCCAAAGTGATTTCTTTGGTGGGTACATTGAAAGTTAATTTTCCATAAAATTCATCCCAAATAAAGGTAAGCGATGCAGAGTCGTTGGTCAAGTCGCCAAAAACAAGCGTGAAGGTTTCGACTGGAATCGGGAATTCCTCCATGTCCATCTTGGTGTGAAGTGCAATTTTATTTTCATCCCATTTTTGTGGCAAACCATTGTTTGCAATGTCTTTATAGAAAAAAACGTCCCAAAATGCTTGACCCGGGATTGAAAATATGGCGTAGGTTCCTTTTGCCAAAGTTTTTCCATCGATGACGACATCATCGCTAAAAGTGATTTTGGTATTGGCATTGGCTCCAGTTCGCCAAAGTTTGTCCCACGGCACCAAATTGCCAAACACGATTCTGTCTTTGGCAGATGGTCTTGCGTATTCGAGCGTGACATTTGTAAGTCCTACCACTTGTTCAATTTTAGCAAATGGACTGGGTTGTGGTGTTTTGACCTGAGCTGAGGCAGCAATTCCAACGATAAGACTGCATGCGATGAGATATTTTTTCATGATAGTTCGGTTAGGTTTTTCGGGGAATAAAGTTAATGAATTTTAATCAAATTAGATGATCTAAACTCGACACGGCAACAGGTCGTTCGACCGTAAATCCTTCGCCGTATTCCGTACCGATTAATCGACCCAAATCTTGTGCGCGATAACGAATGCTTTCGATAAAATTTTTGCTGGTTATCGGCGTTTCCGGCTCTTTGCTGTCGGGATCGTAAAATTGCGATTTATAGGCTTTTACGGATTCTATCTTTTGGTCGATAAAGCCTGTGACATCCACGATAAAATCGGGTTGCAGGTTTTTCCATTGAATGTAATGATAGACTTGCTTAGGCCGCCAATGTTGTTGTTTCTGCTCTTTGTGGAACGTTTCAATTTTTTGCAATCCGGATAAAAAACACGCATCACTGACCAACTTGCTTGCTTTTCCATGATCGATGTGCCGGTCGTCAACTGCGTTGCAAATGACAATATCAGGTTTGTACTTTCTGATGATTTTGATGATTTCGAGTTGGTGTGAAGTGTTGTTTACGAAAAAGGCATCGGCAAATTCGACATTTAATCGGACCAATACACCCAAAATTTCGGCCGCTTTTTTAGCTTCTTCATCTCTTTGTTCGGCACTTCCTCTTGTGCCCATTTCACCGCGAGTCAAATCAAGAATGCCAACTTTTTTTCCCAAGCTGATTTCCTTTGCCAAGGTCGCGCCGCAACTCAATTCTACATCGTCCGGATGGGCGCCAATCGCCAATATATCAAGTTTCATATGTGCTATTTTTGAAAAGCCTTTTTTACAACTCAGTTTTCAAATCGTCAAAAACAAAGTTGTTTATAGGTAAATTATTTGAATTTCAAATATAGCTTTTTTCTCAAATCCGGAGGGAATAATTGCATTGTAATTTTGGGATTGATTTGTTTTTTTTTAATTGATACAGGTTTCACATGCAAGATTTCCTGCTTTCAAGGTCAAAAACTCCCCAAACTGATCAAAAGAAATGTAACTTAAATCGCCATCGTGTTGGGTGTAAATTCTTTTGACATCCGGATCGAGTTTGATAACCGTGTTTTCGGGTAGATACAAATTGACGCGGATTTTTTCGTTTTGTCCCTTTCTGGAAAGTTTGGATAAAAAATAATCGCTCAAAACCAATGTATCACCTTTGATTTCAACGGGAAAATCAATTTGTTCAGCATACGTAGCTGCCGTTTTTTCATCAGGCCCTTGAGCGGTGCGAATGATTTCTAAAACGGTTGTTGAGTCCACACTTGATTTTAAGTGAAATTGTATGTTTCTATTCAAAACGGCATACTTGTTTTTATCCTTGACAAAGACACCCAAGAATCGATTCCGTCGATTGTAATTTTCGGAAGATTGGTTTAAATTCACAACCAAAGTATCTGATTTAGCAAGCGTACGACTGATTTCTGAGGTAGATTCTTCCTGAAAAACTGTCCATTGCGCTTCGCGAAGTCCGATAGAAACCAAGGCGGCGACAGACAACACCCAAATGCTCAACAAACCAATGTTTGCAACCGATCCCATGGATTTTGTTTTCCCGGCGAGTAAACTCAATCCCGATTGAAACAGATAGAAAAAAGGAATGCAAACAGCCAAGAAAACAGCGAGGATTATCAGCCAAGTAGGAATGTCCGTATAACTGGTTTGTTCAATAATCATTCCCCAAGGTGTGCTGCCGGCGTTGACAAACAGAAACACAAAAAAGGTAACGGTCATGGCAACCAATACGCTCATCGCGATGATCATCAGCAAAACGCCGATCGCTTTCACGACAAATCTGACCAGACCGGCGATGACATCACCCAAACCTTCGAGCCCGGATTTGACACCTTCTTTGACCGATTCTCCTGTTTTTTTAAAATCTGCTTGGTTGATTTTATCGGTTACCTCGTCAAATTTTTTTTTTACTTTCCGTTCGATGTTTTCAATATTGGCAGATATGCCTTTCATGGCCAATTTTTCGGAGGTCGATTTTGCTTCCGGCAAGATTGCCCACAGCACGATATAGACGATGATTCCTGAGCCCAAACCGGCCAAAACCAAGAGTACCCATATCAGGCGCACCCAAACCACATCGATGTTGAAATAGTGCGCCAATCCGCCGGAAACGCCACCCAAAACTTTGTGGTCGGGATCACGGTAGAGTTTTTTGGGTATCTGACCTGAATAGCTTTCTCTTTCTGTAAATTCTTCTTCGGAATCACCGACATAATCATCGGGTTTTCCCATGATTTTGATGACTTCCTCGACATCTTCCATTTGGACGACATGGCGTTCATTTTTTACTTTTTCCAAAAAAAGTTCGGCTATGCGCGCTTCGATGTCTGCCATAATCTCTTGGCGTTCTTGCACATCGGAAAACTTCCGTTTGATTTTATCTAAATAATCAGATAATTTTTGGTAAGCCGTTTCGTCCATATAAAATTGTGTTCCGGCTAAATGGATACTGACAGTCTTATTCATGATACAGGTTGTTATTTTTTAGTTATTGTTTCTACAGTTTGCACAAGTTCATTCCAAGTGCTTGATAATTCGTTGAGGCTATTGCTGCCTCTTTCGGTGAGTCCATAATATTTTCTGGGCGGACCGGATAGCGATTCTTCCCAACGGTATTGGAGCAATTCAGCGTTTTTCAATCGGGTAAGCAAGGGGTAAATTGTACCCTCTACGACGAGCATTTTGTTTTTTTTGAGTGTGTCTAAAATTTCAGATGCATACAGTTCACCGTTTTTAAGAACTGACAAGATGCAAAATTCTAAGACACCCTTGCGCATCTGTGCTTTGGTGTTTTCTATGTTCATGTTTTTTTTGTTTAACGTTTGAAAGGTTTCTGGTTTCTGGTTTCAGGTTTCAAGTTTCTGGTTTCTGGTTTCTGGTTTCTGGTTTCTGGTTTCAGGTTTCTGGTTTCTGGTTTCAGGTTTCAGGTTTCAAGTTTACTGAGTCTTGCTTCTTGTCTATTGCCTATTGGCTACTGCCTTTGTCATTTAATAAAAGGAATCGTAATCGGATAATGATAAATTTCTCCATTCAGGGCTTTGAGACCGGCGCGAATCACCACATAAAAGTCGAACACAAGATAACCGAGTCCCAAAATGACAACGGTGAAAATAGCCCATATCGGTTTGTCGGTCAGATGAAATCGATTTGGCGACATGTAAAAATCCATATCGTCAAAGGTGAAATTCAAGGCAAACAGATTGGTTAGATAAATCAACGACAAGGTTGCCAAAACAATCAGAACAACAAAACCATAAAGCATTTGGCTCAATTGATAATTGATGGCTTGTTTGCCGTTTTCGTCCTCAAATTCGCTGTTGTTTTTGTAAAAAACCCACAGAAATATCGGGCAAATCAGGTTGCCAAACGGTATAAAATATTTACTGAAGGTAGAGAAGTGCATAATCGACGCTGCATTTTTTTGGGTTACGGTTATCATGGCTGTTTTAATTTGTTTATGCAAATATATATCCATTAAATAATATCATGCAATACATAGTACTGTATTTTAATATATATTTAACATTTAGATGGATTATTGGCGACTCAGACAGAAAACTATTTACACTATATTTGAAAAAACTAACAAAACACAGGATGAAAACTTTACTTCTATCGGTAGTCATACTTTTTAGCAGTTGCGCTGAATTACAAGATGCGGTTAATCAATATCCGCAAAACGGTGGTATTTTGAATCAAACAGACATCAGCAACGGGCTGAAAGAGGCATTAAATCAAGGTATATCGACACAAGTTTCTAAACTGACAGCCACCGACGGTTTTTATAAAAACGAATTGGTCAAGATACTTTTACCCGAAGAATTGCAAAAAGTAGATCGCGGACTTCGCAGCATCGGATTGAGTTCGCTTGCAGATGAAGGATTGAAAGTCATCAACCGGGCGGCTGAAGATGCGGTCAAAGAAGCTACGCCAATTTTTGTGGATGCGGTCAGAAACATGCGTTTTACCGATGCCAAAAATATACTGTTGGGTGGCGACAACACAGCTACTTCCTATTTGGAAAAAACCACTTCGACAGCACTCTATGCCAAATTCAATCCGGTGATAAAAAATTCATTCGGCAAGGTTGGGGCGGATCAGGTTTGGGCGAAGATCATCACGCGTTACAACGCCATTCCATTGGTGACCAAAGTCAATCCGGATTTGACAGACTATACTACCCAAAAAGCCCTGGCTGGCGTTTTTACGATGATTGCCGTTGAAGAAAGCGATATACGTAACAATTTCAACGCAAGAACATCCAACCTACTGAAAAGAGTTTTTGCTTTGCAAGATGGTAATTGAAAGTTAATCCGTTAAAACAAACGCTTAGCCGAATAGACTATTTTGCTTTTCAGCTGCTCGCCGGCATCGTAAATCATCTGTTCATTGGTGGGAAATGGCAGCGGACCGACGTTCATCAGATTTAAATGGTTGGATTCGAGTGCGCGGCGATCGCCTCTGATGGTTGCGTAATGATTTTCAAATATAATTTCGGCCTCCAAAGGTTCTTCCCGGAGCGTGCGTTTGTTGGCCAATTGCGTCAAATATAGATTGGCTCCGATATGCGCGGCTTTGTACTGATGGTGTTCCGTGAATTCACAACGAACGGTGACGTAATTGTCTGTTTTAATCTTGTTTCCCAGGCTGTCTTTGATAAATTCACCGCGTCTGTCTTTCAAAAATGTCCAGCCGTCCACGATTTGTTTCTCGATAATGGTTCGCTCTTTGTAATATTGCTCGGGTGCAACTTCCACGTGCTCCAAATCGACATCAACAGCAAAATCATAATTGGTTTTCGGATTGGCATTCACGTCAAAAACCGTCCACTTTTTGTTTAGGGTGTTCAGATTAAAATTCATCAACTGATTCATCAATCCATTCGGAATATATTGACGACTTTCGTTGTGCAACGAAATAATCACAAAATCGGTACCTAAATATTTTGCGTCCTCTATTTTAACGCGGGTGTCTTTGTAATTGGGATTAACTTGATCCACATAAACGAGTTCGTCATAAGCCGTTCTGAAATCTACTTTTTGACCTCTTTTCATCAAATCTGTCGCGATGCCGTAGTGATAGGCCGAAACTTTATCTCGATAAGCAACTAACTGCGAAGTATAATCGTTCAAGACAAATTTAACGCCCTGCAATGGCAAAAGTGGTTTTATTTTTTGTTGTCGATCGCGGAGACCCGTATAGGTTTGGTAAATTCGATCCACATATTCTTCATTTTGAAGACTTTCCAAATATTTTATTTGCGTAATATCATCTGCAACTGCTTTTTGATAAGCATCGCCCAAGAGGGCGACAAAAGATTTGTGGTTTTTGTCTTGCGCACCCGACTGCAACTGTTTGACAGCCATATCGATTGCTTTATCATAATCGCCTGAGAGCAAAGTTTTTTCGGTTCTTTTCACGCTGTTGCATGAAAGAATAAATCCCGAAATAATCAAAAGAAGGGTGTAATATTTGCGCATAAATTGAGTTTAATCTTTTCCTTTCCAAAAATATGCCAAAAAACTAAACCATCGAATTAATCTTTTTTTTACTTTTAAGCCATCCCAAACAGAACAAATTGTACAAAGCTGTTTTTTCTACGTGAGAAAAACAAAAAATCACGTTTTAAAATAATTCGATTTATATGAAAAAAATTGCAAAATTATGCTCGTTTTGGATGTTGATGACAATGCCGATTTTCGGTTTTTCTCAATACACCGATGTCATCAATTCAAACCGTCCGGGCACTTCATTCAGTGCGTATTCTGTGGGGACAAAAGTTTATCAAGGTGAATTTGGCATGAGTTACGGCCATGACGAGCACAACTTATTTGATGCCGATGTCGATTATTTTGATATTGAATACGCATTTCGTTGGGGTGTTTGGCGGGAACAATTTGAAGTGATTCTCAACGGAAATTATCAAATTGACCAACTCACCGACCGGGGCAGAACTTTCACGCGATCCGGCCCGATGAACACGACTTTGGGCGCAAAATATTTGTTTTATGACCCCCAAAGAAAACGGAAATTGGAAGAGCCGAATCTTTACAGTTGGAAAGCCAATCAGGGGAAAAAATTCAAATGGAAAAATCTCGTTCCGGCATTGTCCGGATATGTCGGAGCCAATATTCGGTTTAAAGGAAGCCCGTTTGTGTATGGAAGCAATTTTAATTTTTTCAATGAAAATGAAGCCGATATCAGCGGAAAAATCATGTTGATTACGCAAAGTCACATCACGGCCGATTGGGTTTTTGTGACCAACTTTATCTACGACAGAATCGGCACCGATTTTACATCAACACAATATATTTTTACACTGACACATGCTTTCAACATCAAGTGGGCGGCATTTGTCGAAAATCAAGGCATCAGCAGCGATTTTTATTCAGACAACATCGTTCGGTTTGGCGGTGCCTATCTGCTGAATTCCAACCTGCAATTTGATGCTTCCTTTAATTTCAACACCAAAGACACACCTTCAAGAACTTTTGGCGGCATCGGCGTTTCCTACAGAATGGATTACCACGAATCGAAATGGGAATTGGTTGACGATGGCAAAAAACTTCCAAAAAACGAATTGGAACAACCCAAAAAGAAAAAAGGATGGCCTATCTTGCGTTGGTTTAAGAAAAGAGACAAAAATGTTCCACCACCGGACGAAGAATTTGACGAAAACGAAAACTAATTTGCAAAAAATCTACTTATTTACGACATGATAGAAGTTAAAGAATGTACGCATCAAATAGAACTCCTCTCCTTTATAAAATTCTCATTCGATTTATACAAAAACTGTCCGTATTGGGTTCCGCCTCTGATCAATGAAGAATTAGAAAACTTTGACAAAACCAAAAACCCTGCGTTCAAGTATGCCGATGCGCGTTTTTTTATGGCCTATAAAAACAACAAAGCAGTCGGAAGAGTAGTTGCCATCATCAACCGGCTCGAAGTAAACGAGCAACAGAAAAGAAAAATGCGTTTTGGTTGGTTTGACGTGATTGATGACCTCAAAGTCAGTCGCGCTTTGATGAACAAAGTACGCGAAATCGGTTTAGAAAACAGTTTGGAATACATGGAAGGTCCGGTCGGGTTTTCCAACATGGACAAAGGCGGACTGCTCACTTTTGGTTTTGAAAGGATGAACACCCTCGCTACCTGGTATAATTATCCTTATTATCAAGCACATTTTGAACAATTGGGTTTTGAACCCGAAACCAAATGGGTAGAATATACCGTCAAAATTCCGAACAATCCTTTCGAAAAAGTGGCGCGCATTGCCAACATTGTTCAAGAGCGAAGCAAAGTGAAGCCCTACAAATTCAAAAACAAAAAAGATGCTTTGAATCATGCTGAGGAAATGTTTGATTTGCTGAACGAAACCTATGCAACCCTGAGCTCTTTTATTCCATTACAAACCGATCAAATTCAATATTACAAGAAAAAATATTTCACCTATCTCAATCCGGAATTCATCATTTGTGTGAAAGATGAAAACAACAAAATAGTAGCTTTTTCCATCATGATGCCTTCGCTTTCCAAGGCATTGAAAAAAGCGGACGGCAAGCTTTTCCCTTTCGGCTGGTACCATTTGCTAAAGGCACAAAACCGGAGTTCGCATGCGGAGTTTTACCTCATCGGCGTACATCCCGATTATCAGAAAAAAGGGGTGACTGCTATCATTTTTAAAGAAACCAACGATTTGTTTAACCGACGTGGCATCGTCACTGCAGAAACCAACCCCGAATTGGAAGAAAACAAAGACGTGCGGGTTTTGTGGAAAGACTACGACGAGCAAATCCATAAAAAACGTTGCACTTTTCGGAAGAATTTGTAGTAGATTCTGATTGGACTGTTTAACCGGATGTGCTCTTTGGCAGCTGTTTGTTCGCTTAAACACACCGGATTGATGTTGGGAAAGTTGTATATATTTGGTGATATTTACTAGTTGTGCGTCACCCTAAAAACCCACCGCACATTTAGCACATTTGGTTTTTCCGACACTCAAAGCCAACGCTAAAAAACCAAAAGAGCTAAATCACCCACCGCTGACAAAGAAGAATTGTTAAAAACTATAATTAAGTATTTGCTTAAATAAGAAAACTATTTGTATTTTTGCTGCGTTATTAAATCCTAAACAAGGAAATTATGGAAAACAATCAATCGTGTATCCGTGTGTTTGCCGACAAGGTTCAAATAGACAATTGTAGAGAAATACTTCAAACCAACGACAAGGCATTCAGTCAACTGAGTGGACTTTTAGCATTGGCAGGAAACGAAGTAAGGTTAAAAATCTTATTTCTCTTAGAAGAAGAAAACGAACTTTGTCCTTGCGACCTTTCAGACATTCTCGGAATGAGCATCCCTGCCGTTTCGCAACACCTCAGAAAACTAAAAGACGGAAACGTCATTGAAGGTAGAAGAGAAGGACAAACCATTTTCTACTCTTTGAAACAGGAGCAACTTACTTTACTTCGTCCATTTTTTAAACACATCATAAACAATTCAAAAAAGGAAACAGTATGAACAAGAAAAACAACAGACTTGTCGGAGCGGGTGTGCTTTCGGCAGTAGCAGCATCACTTTGCTGCATTACACCTGTATTGGCTCTTATTTCAGGAGCTTCAGGAGTGGCATCTACCTTTTCATGGATGGAACCAGCAAGACCTTATCTAATCGGTATCACCGTTTTGGTATTGGGCTTTGCTTGGTATCAGAAACTCAAACCACGAACAGCCGAAGAAATCCAATGTGATTGCGAAGAAGACGAAAAAAAACCCTTTATGCAGACCAAAACATTCTTGGGAATTGTAACCGTGTTTGCAGCCTTGATGCTCGCTTTTCCAAACTATGCACACATTTTCTATCCTTCAAACGACAACAAGGAAGTTGTAATCGTCAATGCTTCTGACATCCAAACGGTAACTTTTGATGTAAAAGGAATGACTTGCAATGGTTGTGCTTCACACGTAGAAAATGATGTGAACAAATTGCCAGGCATTGTTAAGGTAGATGCGATTTATGAAGAAGCGATTGCCAAAGTAGAATTTGACCAAACCAAAGTGAGTATCGCTCAAATTGAAGAAGCCATCAACGGTACAGGTTACAAAGTGGTTGGCAAGAAATAGTATTTTTTTGCCTTTTGTATTTAAGAACTTAATTAAATAATTACACAATGAAAAAGAATTTAATTCTATTGAGTGCTTTGTTCCTAATTGGAATTGCTCAGCTCAATGCACAATGTTGCAAACCGACTGACAATAAAGCACAAACAGCAAATACAACACAGCAAGAAGGTAAGACCCTGCAACTGAAAATCACGGGAATGACTTGTGCAGGTTGTTCCAACCATATTTCAAATGCCCTCAAAGAAGTGGACGGCATTATTGAACACAAAGTGGAATATCCGGGCGATTTGGCAACCATCCAATACGACCCAAAGAAAACAAATCCTGACGCTATCATCAAGGTTATTGAGCAGACAGGCTATAAAGCCGAAATCATTAAGGAAAATCAAAAAGAGAAATCATTATGAACAAAGAAATAATAAAACTAGACATCACAGGTATGACCTGCGACCATTGTGCCACAGGCATTGAAAAACTACTTTCCAAAAACGAAGGTGTAAAAGAAGCAAATGTGAGCTATCCAAAAGCTACTTGTGAATGTTCTTTTGACCCTACCAAAACAAGTAAAGAAGAAATCATCAATACCATTAACGGCACAAAAAACTATCGTGTAAAAAGTGAAATTTCTGAAAATGGAAATAGTAGGAATAATCAATTTGATTTAATAATTATCGGTGGTGGTTCGGCTGCATTTTCGGCAGCTATCAAAGCCGAAAGTTTAGGTTTATCGACCTTAATGGTAAACGGTGGTTTGGACTTTGGCGGTACTTGTGTCAACGTGGGTTGTGTGCCTTCTAAAAATCTTATTCGTGCAGGCGAGTCGGCTTATCACGCTACACATTCCAACTTTGAAGGCATCAAGCCAAAAGGAGTTGATATTGATTTCGCTCAAATCATCAAAGACAAGAAAAAATTAGTAGCCACACTTCAAGAGAAAAAATATATGGATGTGGTAAGCGATTTTGAAAACCTGACTATGCTAAAAGGTTGGGCAAAATTCAAAGACAACAAAACCATTTTGGTTGATGGCAAGGAATACAAAGCCTTCAAATTTTTAATTGCTGCGGGAGCTACGACCAACATTCCGACTATTGAAGGATTGGACAAAATTGACTACTTGACCAACGTTTCCCTTTTCGACTTGGAAGAAAAACCCGAAAGCTTGACCATTATGGGAGCAGGTTACATAGGTTTGGAAATTGCAATGGCGTACAATCGTTTAGGCGTTAAAGTCCGAATCATTGAATTTACCGACCGTGTTCTACGGACACAAACCCCAGACATCAGTGAAGCATTGGAAACCCAAATGCGAAAAGAAGGCATTGAAATCTTACCTAATTTCAGAGCCGTGAAATTCGAGAAACAAGCGAATGAAACCATCATTCACTGTAAATGTCCTGACGGTTCATTTACGCAAATTATAGAAAAAGGTAAGGTAGTAATTGCCACAGGCACAAAAGCCAATACAAGCCAATTAGGGTTAGATAACATTGGTTTGGAACTCACCAAAAGCGGACATATCGCTGTAAATGAAAAAATGGAAACCAATCTACCTAACATTTACGCAGCAGGTGACGTAACCAACACCCCTGCATTTGTTTATACAGCCGCTTTTGAAGGTAAAATTGCCGTTGAAAATGCGTTCTCAGGAACAGATAATAAAGCCGATTATTCTTCTTTACCTTGGGTGGTGTTTACTGACCCACAAATTGCAGGGGCAGGTTTAGATGAAGCACAGGCAGAATCAAAAGGCATTCCGTTTGAAGTGTCAAAATTGGAATTGAAAGACGTACCGAGAGCCATAGCAGCCAACGACACAAGGGGTTTCATCAAACTCATTCGTAACTCGGAAACTGACAAACTTATAGGTGCAAGAGTAGTCGCACCCGAAGGTGGAGAACTCATACAACAATTAAGTATGGCAATCAAATACGGAATAATGGTGAAAGACTTAGCAGACAGTTTCTACCCTTATTTGACTTTGGGAGAAGGTATAAAATTAGCAGCAATAACTTTCGGAAAAGACGTATCAAAATTAAGTTGCTGTGCCAGTTAATCCGCCCCAAAGGCACACACTCTTGCAAGTCGCACCAGCCAACGCTTGACCAAAACTTGCAAGAGAGAGTGCCTTCCCTACCCCAAAAAATCCTACCTTTGAAAATTGACTAAACCGACTAAAAATAAAGGGCGAACGCACAACATTGTGTATAAGCAATAGCGGGTGAAGTGGTAAAATCAAGGTCTGTGCTTTTAATAAGCTTTGTGCTAAACTGAAAGGTTTGTACTTTCAAATCCGCTACTGCTCATACACGAAACCGTTACAAGCAACTATAATGACACGACACTGCATAACAATCATACTGACCTTTTTGACTTTGACTTCCGTTTACGGACAGACAAAAAAGACTTCGTGTGACTGCCCCAAAACGCAATATTCAGGGACAAAGGCTGACACGACTTTTTATCTTTCCAACGGCAAGACAATTGTTTTATGTGGCTATAAAAATCCAGACAGCAAACCGACTACATTTTCTGAGTTCATACTTGCAGTTTGTGGACAAGACACAATCATTGACTTTTGGGGTGCTGTGCTGACTTGCCGACTGAAAGTTAATAAAGACACATTGCTTGTTGACCAACTTCAAAACTTGCCGACAGGAACGAATTTTAAATTTCAAGAAACGGTTTGGACAACAGAGAAAATTTATTTCAGCGGACAAAAAATCGTTAGAAAACTTGTGGTTAACAGACAAATCAGAAAATACAATCAAAACGAAATTCAATCAGTTTTAAAAACATACGAGACAGCAAAGCCTGGACTTGACGACAGCAAGATGGAAATTGCAAACAAGTTATTTATTGCAACAATTTCGGGCGACAAAAAAGCAAGGCAATATTTCAAAGAATTTAAAAATAAGTTTGGGGCGCTTGACGGAGCATTTGCAGAGGAATACAGCGACTTGACCGCAATGTTAGAACTATGGGACAGGAAAGAATAGCAGCTTGTAACAGCACCTACAAGAAATTGGCGGTTCAGTTGTTAAATGAAGCTTTGTGCTACGTATCAAGGTCAGTGCTGGCAGACAGTTTTGTGCTCCGAAATCGCCAACTTCTTGTAGCTGCAAAACGTTACCGCCAAGCAAAAAAACGAAAGTGCGGTGATTAATAACTGTATTCTAAGCATATTTTGCGGAGAAAGTTTCATTTGCGGAGAATAAGAAGTATATTTGTTGCATAATATGCGGAGAATGAAAATCTATATACACGAAAAAGAAAACTGGACTGACTTCACTTGGGACAATAAGAAAGTGATGATAAAACTTGGTGAAGCTAGAAATCAACAAGGAAGACTTTTGGGTAAAATGGAATCGCTTGGTTTTGATTTACAAAATGAAGCAGTATTGAACACTCTTACTTTAGATGTTATTAAGTCATCAGAAATCGAAGGCGAGTTTTTGGATATTGAACAAGTACGTTCTTCAATTGCACGTCGACTAGGAATTGACATTGCAGGAGCAGTAGAATCGGAGCGCCACGTAGACGGAATAGTTGAAATGATGCTTGACGCTACTCAAAAATATGACTTGCCGTTAACTAAAAACAGACTGTTTGGCTGGCATGCAGCACTGTTCCCATCAGGTTGGAGCAATCTTTATAAAATCACAGTTGCAGGCTGGAGAAAAGATACGACCGGGCCTATGCAAGTAGTGTCAGGACCTATGGGAAAAGAAAAGGTTCACTATCAAGCTCCAAGTTCTGACAGGATAGAGCCAGAAATGATAAAATTCTTAGACTGGTTTGAAAACGAGCATGAAATAGATTTGGTTCTTAAAGCAGCTATTGCTCATTTATGGTTCGTGACAATTCATCCATTCGACGATGGAAACGGACGAATTACTAGGGCAATTACAGATATGACATTGGCACGTTCTGACAAAAGTATCATGCGGTTCTATAGTATGTCTGCACAAATTAGAGTTGAAAGGAAACAGTATTATGAAAAACTTGAAAAAACACAGAAAGGAAATTCAGATATAACAGAATGGATTTTGTGGTTTTTGCAATGTTTAGTTAATGCTATTGACTCCACAGAAGAGACTTTATCGAAAATACTTCATAAAGCAGAATTTTGGAAATTACATTCCACCACAATTCTAAATGATAGGCAGCAAAAAATTATAAATAGACTGCTTGATGGATTTGACGGAAAGTTGACAACTTCGAAATGGGCGAAAATAAACAAATGTTCACAAGACACAGCTCTTCGAGATATTCAAGATTTAATTAAGAAGAATATTTTACGAAAAGAAACTAGCGGTGGACGAAGCACAAATTATGAAATGAAATAAATGCCAGGCGGTAACAATGTATATAAAAAATAGGCGAAACATCAATAAATTCAAGGGTTTTGGCTCGTATCAAATTTGGTGCTTAACCGAAAGTTTGGCGCTTCCAAATCGCCTACTTTTCATATACTAACCGTGAACTCCAATCGAAAAATAAACATTTGTCCAACTAAAATTTTGAATGATGCCAAAATATTTAATCGAACGAGAAATTCCCGAAGCGGGAAAACTCACCACCGAACAGTTAAAAGGAATTTCACAGACTTCTTGCGGGGTACTCAGCAAAATGGGCTCACAGATTCAGTGGGTGCAGAGCTATGTAACCGGAGACAAAGTTTATTGTGTGTATATTGCGCCCAACAAGGAAATGGTTTTCGAACATGCAAAGCAGGGTGGATTTCCCGCAAACAGGGTCAGTGAGATAACCACCATCATCGACCCGACAACAGCCGAGTAAATTCGTTTTAACAATAAAAAAACCGCCCGCAATTTGAAATTGCGGGCGGTTTTATTTTATAAAATCCGTATTTTAGTTTTTGATTTGACTTTTAAACTTGTCAAATTTGGATTCGGTTTCATTTTTGGGCCAACTGTTGTTGGTCACATCGATGTCTGCCGTTTCGAGTTTTGGGTCAATTTGCACATTGGTAATCTCTTTGTCGGTTACCAAAACTTTGGTTACTTCACTGTTGCTTTTCGCCCAAATCTGTGCTGGATATCGCACCTCTTCTTTGGTTCCATCAGCATAGGTATATTCTACGATGAGTGGCATCACGAGTCCGCCGGGTTTGGCAAAAGTAACTTCATACAAATATTTCGGATTGGAAATGTCGGTGTTGATGATTCTGTCTTTGTTGCTCGCTATATATTCTTGCAAGGTAGTGGCAGACTGCATAAAGTTTTGCGATTTCATTTTTGGATCAAAATCCTCATCGTCTTCGGAAATGGTATAAACCAAGTCTGGATTTTGCGACAAATCAATGCCTCTTTCTTTGGCAAAATCCTTGGCTTTTTTGGTGGGTGTGGAGGTAACATAGAGTTTCTTAACGCCTTTAAGCGAGATATCTACATAATCTGTCGAGAAAAACCAACCCCTCCAAAACCAATCCAAATCGACTGCAGAAGCATCTTCCATTGTTCTGAAAAAGTCATCAGGAGTTGGATGTTTAAATTCCCATCTTCTGGCGTAGGTGCTGAAAGCTTTGTCAAACAGTTCATGCCCCATGACGGTTTCACGGAGAATGTTGAGTGCCGTGGCGGGTTTTCCGTAGGCGTTGTTTCCCAGTTGGGTAACGTATTCCGGATTGGCCATGATGGGTGTGATGAAGTTTTGATCCCCACTCATGTATCTTACGATGTTGGCAGCAGGACCTCTTCGAGATGGGTATTTGTCTAATTGACCAAGTGCTTCGGGATGTGCAGCACCAAAGTCTTGTTCTGCCAGATATTGCATAAACGTATTGATTCCTTCATCCATCCAAGCCCATTGGCGTTCGTCAGAATTGACAATCATCGGGAAAAAGTTGTGACCAACCTCGTGAATGATGACACTCATCATTCCATATTTAACACCGTCTGAATAAGTTCCGTCTTCATTGGGTCTGCCATAATTCCAGCAAATCATCGGATATTCCATTCCTTGGTTTTTGGAATGAACTGAAATGGCTTTATGATAAGGATAGTCGAACGTGTATTTCGAATAAGATTTGAGCGTACTTGCGACCACTTTGGTGGAATAGTCACCCCAAAGTGGATTTCCTTCTTTGGGATACATGGATACGGCCATTACTTTTTTGCCATTGATGTCAACAGCCATCATGTCATAAACAAATTTTCGCGAAGAGGCAAATGCAAAGTCACGCACATTGTCGGCTTTCAATTTCCACGTTTTTTTCTTTTCGGAAAAACCTTTTTCAGCTTCTGTTGCTTCTTCTTGTGTGACAATAACCACAGGTTTATCGAAAGATTTGGTTGCTTGTTCGTAGCGATCCATCATTTTTTTGCTGAACACTTCTTTTCTGTTTTGCAAAACGCCGGTACCGTCCAAGATGTGGTCGGCAGGCACGGTGATGTTTACTTCATAATTTCCGAAAGGCAAAGCAAATTCACCACTACCCCAAAATTGATGGTTTTGCCAGCCTTCTACATCGCTGTAAACAGCCATGCGCGGGAAAAACTGTGCGATGACGTACAGATTGTTACCGTCTTTGTCAAAATGTTCGTAGCCCGAACGTGCGCGATCTGTCACATGGTTGTTGATGTTGTACCACCATTTGATTTTGAAAGACACACTTTGCCCGGCAGCAAGCGGTTGCGGAAT
This sequence comes from Flavobacteriaceae bacterium, assembly GCA_034367065.1. Classification (GTDB taxonomy): domain Bacteria; phylum Bacteroidota; class Bacteroidia; order Flavobacteriales; family Flavobacteriaceae; genus UM-FILTER-40-17. Next base: position 33,571 of record JAXMLV010000061.1, on the reverse strand, counting down.
ATCCACACGCATCATGGTTTGATTGATGGTGTAAGGGATATCATTTCCGGTGATGCCTTTTACGTACTCGATATGGAAACCTCCATCGAAAGGCTCAGATAAAAAGCTTTTTGTAAATCTCTCGGTTGTAGTTACCGTAGGTGCTTCGTCATTCTCGATGAGTAGGCTTTTTGAATTTTTTTCTCTGACATTTTGGTCAAGCTGTACCCATAGAAATTCTAATACGTCAGGGGAATTGTTTTTATAAGTGATGGTCTCTTCTCCGTATAATTTTTGATTTTTGTCATCCAATTCGACATCCATTTTATAATCGGCCTGCTGCTGATAGTAGGCAGGCCCGGGTGCGCCGGATGCGGTTCGGAACATGTTGGGCGTTGCCAATAAATCATACATTTGGCGGAATTTGTTGATGTCTGTGTGCCCGGGTTCTTTGGCGGGATTTTCTTCCTGTCCGAAAACAATTGCCGCGGACATCAAAAACAGTAAGCTGAGAAGTTTTGAAAGTGTTCGATTCATTTTTTATAGGTTTTAGGCATGAAAATTAAACATTATTTAACAAAGGGCTTAATTTGCGGAAAAATTTAACAATCCTTTTGGTTTATCGCTATCTAAAAGCATGCTTTTTCGCACATCGGAAAGTATAACGTGAACAATGTTTTGTTGACTGTCGATGTAATCAAAGAAAAATTTGTTTTCGATGGCTATTTTTGAGATTGCATCTATGTTGTCGATTTCTAAGTAACAATACATCAAATCGACATTGTAATCGCGACCGATGTAATTTAGCTTGACCGGTTTCCCATTTACATCGATGGCAATAACTTGTTTTAAATAAGCTTTCAAAATAGACTCTGCCATTGGGTCTTCGTCTTGAGCGGTCAGATTGGCACGAAGCTGGTGTTTTTCTTCCAAATACCGACTCCAATCATCCCAAAAAACACTGAAAGTAATTTGCAATGTTTTACCTTTTTGACGAATTTCCATGACCGAAACATAAAATTTATGCGGTGGATTAGAAAACCCTTTCAAACCGGAAGACAGCAATAGTAAAAGAATAATTAATCGGAAGTTGCGCATTATTTTTTTGTTGTAAAAGTATTGATTTGATTGAAATTAAAACAGTAAATTTAGCTAAGGTATTTAAAAACATAATAAACTCAGAAGTATAAATTGGGTTTATTTTAACATTCTGAATTTGCAAATAGATTATATTAGCTACCTAAATTTTCGTAACATGAAAAACATCCTAAAGATTTCGGTTTTGTTCTTATTTACAACAGTAGTTTTTTCTCAAGAAAACGTAAATTATCAAAAGCCACCAAAAGAAATATTGGAGCTTGCAGATTTTGAAAGAGCACCAAATGTCATGATGGATGATTCAAAAGATTTCATGATTTTAACTTATAGGGATACGTATAAAACTTTAGAGGATTTAAGCCAGGAAGAGCTTCGCTTGGGCGGTCTAAGAATCAATCCATTGACAAATATATCTTCAAGAGCTACTTACTTCAACAATTTGAAAGTTAGGAAAATTAGTGGCCAAAATGAGATTCAGGTTAGTGGTCTCCCTGAAAATCCAAAAATTAGTAATATTTCATGGTCTCCTAATCAGAAAAAAGTTGCATTCACTCATACTGCAAAATATGGTGTGGAATTATGGGTATTGGATGTAGCCACAGCAAAAGCAAACAAGTTAACCGGTCCTTCATTAAACGCTAACGTGGGCAGACCATTTAGTTGGTTTAAAGATAATGAGAACATTTTAACTCGAATGCTGCCAAAAGACAGACAACCTCTTATCAATGCGGACAAAGATTTACCACTTGGTCCAATAATATCTAATGCTAATGGAAAGGTTTCCCAAAATCGCACCTATCAAGATTTGCTAAAAAACAAAACCGATGAGTATAATTTTGAAAATTTAGTTTTGTCCGAGCTTTATAAAGTAAATGTCAGTGGAGAATCGTCTTTGTTCAAAGAAAAGAACATGTTTATAGATGAAGATTTTTCCCCAGATGGTAATTATTTGATGATTACAACTTTGCAAAGACCATTTTCTTATGTAGTTCCTTTCAATCGATTTCCGCAAAAAACAGTTGTTTATGATAAAGCAGGAAAAGAATTGAAAGTTATCAATCAGATACCGCTTCGAGAAATTCAGCCAAAAGGATTTATGGCAACTTTTGAGGGAAAGCGAAATATGAATTGGAGAAATGATGAGCCGGCAACATTATTTTTTGTTATGGCATTGGATGGTGGCGATCCTGCCAAGCAAGTTGATTACCGAGATGAATTGTTTGTTTGGAGTGCACCATTTACCGATGAGCCTTTTAGCCTAGCCAAAGTACCTCAGAGATTTTCGAGAATAATTTGGGGCGATAAAAGTAATGCGATTTTGTTTGACAGTTGGTATGATACTCGAAACGAAAAAACATATTTGATAAATCCTTCAGATGTAAACGAAAAGCCCAAAAAAATATCTGATAGAAATTCTCAGGACATATATTCTGACCCGGGAAATTTTGAAACCAAACGAAATTTTTATGGCAGACAAGTTTTAGCTATAGAAAAAGGTAATATTTATCTGCTCGGTGATGGGTTTACTAAATTGGGACAACATCCCTTTATTGATGAATTAAATCTTAAAACTTTAAAAACAAAACGGCTTTATCAATCAAGTTTAAAAAACAAAAAAGAAGAAGTTTTATCTATTGAAGATTTCAAAAGCGGACAAGTGTTAGTTAGAATTCAATCAAAGAATGATTTTCCAAATTATTTTTTTAGGAATTTTAGAAAAAATAGCGAGCCAACACAAATAACCAATTTCAAAAACCCGTTTGAAAGCATCAACAATGTTTATAAAGAAGTAATTAAATATACCAGAAACGACGGAGTCGAACTTTCAGGAACTCTTTATTTACCGGTTGGTTATGATAGAAACAAAAAAGATAAATTACCGTTGCTTATCTGGGCTTATCCTGAAGAATTTAAAGACAAAGATAGTGCGGGTCAAATTACACAGAATCCAAATGAATTTACTTTTCCATCCTATGGATCTTTTATTTATTGGGTAACAAGAGGATATGTTGTGTTGGATGATGCATCGTTCCCTATAGTAGGAGAAGGAGAGACAGAGCCGAACGACACCTTTATCCCTCAATTGGTTGCAAACGCCGAAGCTGCAATAAATGCAGTAGATAAATTGGGTTATATAGATCGAAAGAGAGTCGCTGTTGGAGGACATTCATATGGTGCATTTATGACAGCTAATTTGCTCACGCATTCAAATTTATTTGCTTGTGGGATTGCAAGAAGCGGAGCATATAATAGAACATTGACCCCGTTCGGATTTCAGAGAGAACAGCGTAATTATTGGGATTCACCTGAAATTTACAACACAATGTCTCCATTTATGAACGCCAGTAAAATGAAAACGCCTATCTTGTTGGTACACGGAGAGGCAGATAACAATCCGGGCACATTTACTTTGCAAACAGAACGTTATTTTCAAGCAATCAAAGGATTGGGAGGACCGGCACGTATGGTAATTTTACCAAAAGAAAGCCATGGTTATGTGGCAAAGGAAAATATTCTTCATTTGCTATGGGAACAAGATCAATTTCTTGAAAAATATTTGAAGAGTACTGAAAATTCACAAAATGTAGGTTCAGGAAATTAACAATGCACAAATATTTATTAAAATTTATTTTTCTATTGAATTAAATGGCTCATTAAATTTTTAAAAATTTCAAGTGTAAAACGTCAATTTATAATAAATCAATCTGCCAAAATATTTCTTATTTTGGCAGATTTTTGTTTTAAGTTTTGTTATTGAAATGAAAAATTAATGATGAGAATATAGAAAAAATACTAAACTAGCGGTGTTGGTTTAAGTGAAAAACAGGTTTAGCTATTCGTTATCATCTTAAATTATAAGCATAATGAATATTCTTGCTAAGAGATTTGTTTATGCAAACCTTTTTCAGTCATGTTCTCGAAGGCTGATAACCAATTTTTGACATTATCAAATCACTTGTTTTCTAATAATAAGTTTTGCATACTTTCTAAATCAAATTAAACACAAAGCATTAAAGTTCAATAGTTTTTAAAAAATAAATTCAGCATTCCCAATTAGTGACCAAATGATTTTTTACGTAAAGAACTACAAAGAAAAAACACAAATATTTTTTGTACACTATGCAGTTTCTTTCACTGCTCTTTGTGTGAAATTTCTATGATACGATTTATTTACCCAATCCCGATAACTATCTGGATAATCGGAAACACAAATGGTTATGAGATAAAAAGCTAAAATGAATTCACCTTAAAATTATATGTCGAACGCACGATAACCTAAATAAAAAAGCCGCAAACAAACTGTTTACGGCTTTCAGAAATAAATTATATACTTAATCTCAAAAAAAAAAATACTTAGTTAGGGTTTTGAACTACTAAAGGATTTGAATTTAGCTCATTTTGAGGGATTAACCACTGCCAACTAGTAGCCCCGGCAGGTACCTGAAATACATTTCCTGTTAAAGCGGCTGTGTGATTTCCACCCGTTCTATCAAGTGCTTTGTTAAGTCGTTTCAAGTCATAAAAACGGAAACCTTCGCCCCAAAGTTCAATCCTTCTTTGAAATTCTATTTCGTCTTTTAGAGCCTGACCGGATTTGGTTGACAAAGTGTAAGACGGGTCGCGTTTAGACACAAGTTGAAAAAGTGCTTGTCTTGCAGCCGCTTCATTTGAGAAAGAAAGCGCTTCAGCTTCTATGAGAAACATCTCAGCCATCCGCATATAAGGAACATCCATTCGGCTGTCAGCAGTGCTTACGGCTATGAATTTTTGACTTGTGAATGGGAATTTTGCGAAGTTTGAAGGAAGGGTAGCGCCCGGAGGTAAATTGAGATGCTGCCCTGTTGGGTCAAAAATTTTAGATCTCACATCACTCGCAGGGATTTGATTGTACAAAACGGAAAATATAGCTTTTGGATTTGTTCTGATATTGGTTGAACTAAAGTTACGGGACATGTAGGCTCCAAAATTTGCAAAGAAAATTGTTTGATCTTCTATGATGTGGCTTCCCCACATCCATTCTGGATTTGTATAATCGTTAAACCCTAATTGATAAGTTGCGTTGTCCATCAATGTAAAGCCGGTTCTTGCAGCAGCCGCAAGCTGAGCTGCCAATGGGTAATTTTGTTGGACTAAAGCTACACGAGCTTTTAAACCGGTAGCAACTTTTGCGTCAATATGAGATTTATTAGGTCTGCTGTAACTCGAAAGCAAACTGATGGCTTCATCTAAATCTGTATTTACCTGAGCATATACTTCTTCAACTGTTGCTCTAGCAAGAGGTTCATTTGTAGCGGTTAATCTGATTGGAACTCCCAATTGAGAGTTGGTTTGTCCTCCAACGTAACGTCCACCATAAAGTTGAACCAATTGAAAGTGTGAAAAGGCACGATAGAAAAGAGCTTGCCCTTTGGCTACATTTCTTTCATTTGTATCGCCAACAGCAGCATCTGCGCCGTTAATTATGACATTTGCATTTCTTATAAATCGATAATAAACACGATAGTGATATAGATTATCACCGTCGTTTGCATTGGTGTGGTCAATCCATCGGTAAGTAGCATTATACCAACCGTTTCCAGTAGTTGTCATTACCAAATCTTCACCTAACATATCGGTCATAATCATCATACCGCCCAAACCGCCCTCTCCTTGAGAGTTAAAACGCAAATAAAGAGATCGATGTATTCCATTGATACCTAACATCAAATTTGCAGTAGTTGCCGTAACTGATGAAGCCGAAACATCTTCTGTTGGCAAAGTGTTTAGAAAATCATCACTGCACGAGCTTGAAAGAAAGCCCATAACCATGACAATTATTACTGATTTTGAAAATATTTTTTTCATATTCTATAAATTTTTAAATTATAAAGCTAGATTAATACCTAAAGTCAAAACTCGAGCGGGTGTAAACCTGTTCTGAGTAGTTCCATTGAAGTTTTGATTGGGTTCTAAACCTTTACGAGAAGTAATAGAAAATAAATTTTCTCCGTTTGCGTATAGTTTAAATCCGTCAACACCAAGGTACTCCAACATAGACTGTGGAAAGTCATAAGAAATACTAACTTGTCTGAGGGATAAGAAATCTGATCCAACAAGCCATCTGTCTGAGGCAGCATCAAATTGAGCAGTTTTAGTAACATCCATTCTTGGGACATTTGTAATATCACCAGGTTGTTTCCATGCTTTTAAAATATCCTTACTTAATGCTGTTCCATAAGTACCTGCACTCATTAAAGCAGCGTAATTTGTATCATATGTTTCGCCACCTATTTGATAGGTAAAAAGTGTATTGAAGCTAAATCCTTTGTATTGGAAAGTATTTTGAAAACTACCAAACAAATCTGGGACTGCTGTGCCAACAAAATCAAATTTTGCGTTGTTTTGATTGGTTGTAACAACTGTACCGTTAACAGTTCTGATATCAGCTCCGTTAGTAGTAATTGCAGCTTCGGTCGGAATATAGAGTGCAGAACCATCTGCCGGATCTACACCATACCAATCTCTAAGCCAAAAATCAAATATAGATCTGCCCACTACCAACTTTTTTGTCCCGGTGATGATTTCATCTTGCGGAAGTTTGGTAAACTCATTTTTGATTGTGGATGCATTCGCCGTGAAATTCCATCTAAAATTTTCTCCTTTAATAATGTCAGCAGAAATTGAAATTTCTACACCGCGGTTAAACATAGATCCAATATTTCTAGGTGCGCTGTCAAAACCTGAAGAAACTGGTAGTGGTACATCGAAAATCAAATCGTCTGTATCTCGGTTGTAATATTCAACTGATCCGGAGAGACGTCCATTAAATAAACTGAACTCTACTGCTACGTCTGTTTGCGTATTCGTTTCCCAAGTTAATTCAGAGTTACCCGGCGAGGTTAATATAGTACCTGCTTCACCCGCATTATTGAATCCTAATCCGGCAAGTGTTTGGAATGCAAAAAATGACAATGCACCATTGTCAAGGTTAGAGTCGTTACCTACTTCTCCATATGAAGACCTGATTTTTAGTTCATCTATCCAACTCACATTTTTCAGGAAATTTTCTTGGCTAATTCTCCAAGCACCACCCACTGACCAAAATGTTCCCCATCTTACATTTTTTGAGAACCTTGAAGAACCATCTGTCCTAATCGAACCTGATACAAAATATTTGTTGTCGTAATCGTAGTTTCCTCTACCAAAATATCCTTCCCGTGTCAATTCTCGGGTATTAGAATCCAAATCTACGGTCGTTACAAAATTGATGAGTTCAGTATTTCCCTCTACAATTTGCTCTTGTCGGGTACCTGATAAAAAGTTTCTTTCCAATTCAAAACTTTCATGTCCGGCTAAAGCACCAAAGTTGTGTTTGCCAATAATTTTAGAATAATTCAATAATTGGTTGAAAGTAATTGAGGTTGTTGTGATAGCATCTCTACTTGCTCTTCCTGAGGGTGCTGCATCACCTATTATTGGGTTTTGAAATCCTTCATTGTTAAAATGTTGTCTATCAAAACTGACATTGGTAGTGAACGTAAAATCTTTGAAGAATTTAACTTCAGCATAGGTTCTTGCATTTACACTAAAATTATCGTCTTTATCAACGTTCAATAGATTTTCCTGAATAGGATGTCTTCCGGGAGAACCACCGGCAGCACGTGTTTGACCAGGTCTGTCTCCAGCATCAAAGATACGTTTTCCATTACTGTCAAGAATGAACGCGCCACTTACGGGGTCATGTTGAAAAACAGGGTAGATTGGTCCCATGACACGAGTAGTACGAAATGGATTGACAAAAGAATTACTGTTAGTAGCTCCATTTACAGCCTGATTAGAAACAGAAGTTGAACCACTTAAGTTTAAACCTGTTTTAAACCAATCTTTAAGTTGAGAGTTTATATTTACCCTTGCTGTTACTCTTTCAAAATCAGAATTGATGACATAACCTTCTTCTTCCAAGTAACTTAAAGATACGAAGTAGTCAGTCGTTTCGGTCGCACCTCTATATGAAAAATCATAATTACTTTTATATCCGGTTTGAACCAATTCGTCTTGCCAATCTAAATCGTTATATAGCAATTGGGCGTTTGGATTTAACAATCCGTCTGTCCCAACAATCTCATTGTTTGGAACATTAAAAGGATTATTTCCTAATTGATTAAAAATTGTGTTTGTAGCTGTTTGATTTGCAGTAGCCTCCGGAGTGGTTCCGGAAATTGATAAACTGTTTCTCAATGCTTGCCACATTACAGGGTAATATTGCTGTGCATTAATTCTTTCATACTCTGGAACAGATCTTTGGCTAATACCTTGACTTACATCTAATGTAATTCTTGATTTACCGATTGACCCTTTTTTGGTAGTTATGATGATTACACCATTTGAAGCACCCGATCCATAAAGCGAAGTAGAAGCCGCATCTTTCAAAATCGTAAAAGAAGCAATGTCACTTGCGTTAATAGTTGATAAATTACCTGTAAAAATAACTCCATCAACTACATAAAGCGGCTCGTTTGAGGACGTTACCGAGCCAATCCCACGAACACGAACAGAAGCCCCACTTCCAGGCTGACCGCTTCCTGAGGAAATTTGAACCCCAGCAGAAGCACCATCTAATGCTTGCGTAACGTTTGTTAATGATCTGCCGGCAATGTCTTCTGCCTTAATCTGTGTTGCAGAACCCACAAAAGCTTCTTTTTTAACAGTACCAAACGCCACTACAACTACTTCTTCCAATGCTTGTGCATCATCTTGCATAGTTACGTTGATTGTACTTGAGTTACCAACAGTTCGTTCAACCGTTTTTTGTCCAATGTAAGTAAAAACCAGTACTTGACCGGAATTTGCTTTTAAAATAAATTTTCCGTCGAAATCAGTTTGGGTTCCCGTTGTGGTACCTTTAATTAAAACGCTTACCCCAGGTAAAGGCGAATTTGACTGGTCGGTAACCGTACCTGAAATTGATTTTTCTTGCGAAAAAGCAAAATTTGAAAGCATCACTACAAATAGTGACAACATCAAAATAGTTTTAGTTTTCATCAAATATTTTTTTTAAAGTTATTTAAACGCAAATATATTCTTAATTAATTAATTTTTAATTTTTAAAAAAAAAAAAAAAAAAATTTACAAATGACAATGATCAACTGTTTTTCATTGTCTTACAAAGTTATTTGACAACTTAATTCTAAACATTTCATTACTTACTTAAAATATTTTAACATATTTAAGTTTACTTTTCCCTAAAGTAAATCGCCGGTATCAACACAAAAAGCAGAATAGGTTGAATCAAAAATCTACGGACATAGAAGAAAAGAGTGTAGGTGTCCGGTAAATAAAATTTGACGAGTGTCATATAAATCGGAATGAGCAAAAGAGCGAAGAGCAAATAAAGCAGCGTTAAAAACCGAACAATCTGTGCGTCAAAAATTAACAAGAGGATTAATACGGACACAAAACTGTTGATAAAGTACCTAAACAATAAATGAAAGAAAAGCTTTAAAAAATCAAATTCGGGAACTGTCAATAAATAGTTTTCTTGCTTAAAATGCGCGATAAAAGGATCATAAAACCAACTGCTTTCAAAGGCTCGCACGCTGATTAGAAAAGTGCCTAAGATCAAGATTAAAACAATTCGCAATGAATTCGAAAGTTTCATTTTTTAGAAAATTTAATCACCCAAATCAACCACAACACGATGGTAAAACCATAGATTATTGCCGGAAAAACCAATTGATGCAGCCATTCGCTATGCTGCGGAAACTTATACAAAGCAATGGACAAAAAAGCGATTCTCAAAATGTTTATCGCCGAAATTGAAACGATTCCAATCACTAAAAACCCTATCAAATGTTTTGTTTTTCCGGAAAAAGCAACAATGAAAGCAGCAAACAATATCAAAATACTCGCAGCATTGCAACCCTCGATAATTCGCGCGACATAATTGTCGTTGATGTAAAGTTGTAGGTTGGGAATTCCCGGCTCTGACAACACACGAGATTCGTATCCGAATATTTCGATTAACGCTTTACTCAACTTTCCAACCCAAACCGTAAACGGATCAACCTGCGATTCAAATGCTTTTAAATAGTAGAAATACAAGATGCTCAACCCACCATAAATACCAAAAAAACGAAGCAGAAAATAAATTACTGTTTTATATTGATGATAGGTAGCTGAAAACATTTGATTTTTTAACAAATTTATCACTAAAATCCGAATGTAGGTTGAATCAAATTTCAATACTTTTACTTCCAAAATAATAATTCGTGAACCAACATCGAACAAAAGTAAAAGAAATTCTTTCTGACAAGCAACAATCAGTCGAGGAAAGATTGCATCAAGTTTGCCAATTTCTCCAAACGGAAATTGCTCACTACGATTGGGTGGGATTTTATTTTGCCAATCACGATACCCAAACCCTGCATTTGCGAACTTTCGCCGGTGAACCAACAGACCACGTCACGATTCCCTTTGGTAAAGGCATTTGCGGTCAAGTTGCGGTGTCCGATAAAAATTTTGTCGTTGGCGATGTCAAAGCCCAAGACAATTACATCGCTTGCAGCATTCATGTCAAATCTGAAATTGTCGTTCCCTTATTTAAAAATGACAAAAACATCGGGCAAATTGACATTGATTCTCATTCCGTCAATCCTTTTACGGAAGCAGACGAACGCTTTCTCGAATTCGTCAACAGTGAAGTCTCCAAGATTCTTTAAGTTAGATTTTTGTTAATAAAGTTAACTACTTATTAACAATATGACTTTTGTCATGTTTTGACACTTCTAACAAGCATATTTTTGTCCGTAGAATCAGGTATTTGTATGGGCGTTATCTATCTTCTTATTTCAGTTTCACTTTTTGTGGCGTTGGTTTTTTTGGTGTCATTTATCATTTCTGTCCGCAACGGACAGTATGACGACACCTACACGCCTTCTGTCCGCATGCTCTTTGAAGACGAAGATAAATCCTCCGAAAATCCAAAACAATAAGTAACCAACAATTAATTTTTTATTCGATGGAAATTCAGACTTTCTCTTATGACAACAAAATTGTCAAAAAGTTCGTCGCCGCAACCTTGTTATGGGGTATTGTTGGCACCTTGGTCGGACTGCTTTTAGCTTTTCTTTTCATATTTCCGAAGTTGACCGAAGGCATTCCTTGGCTCAGTTTCGGACGACTCAGACCGCTTCACACCAATGCAGTAATTTTTGCATTTGTCGGAAACGCAATTTTTGCAGGTGTTTATTATTCTTTGCAACGTTTGCTCAAAGCCCGCATGTTTAGTGATTTTCTGAGCAATGTGAATTTTTGGGGCTGGCAATTGATAATCGTCGCTGCAGCTATTTCTCTGCCGTTGGGATTTACCTCTTCTAAAGAATACGCCGAATTGGAATGGCCGATAGATATTGCCATTGCCTTAATTTGGGTGGCTTTTGGCATCAACATGATTGGAACCATTATCAAAAGACGCGAACAACATTTGTATGTGGCCATTTGGTTTTACATTGCAACCTTTGTAACCGTCGCCTTGCTGCATATTTTCAATAGTTTTGAGTTGCCGGTCAGTTTTATGAAAAGCTACTCCGTCTATGCCGGCGTGCAAGATGCTTTGGTACAATGGTGGTACGGTCACAACGCAGTGGCATTCTTCCTGACCACACCGTTTCTGGGAATCATGTACTATTTTGTTCCAAAGGCTGCTGACCGCCCCGTTTATTCTTATAAACTTTCCATCGTTCACTTTTGGTCACTCATATTCATCTATATCTGGGCTGGACCTCACCATTTGCTTTACACCGCTTTGCCCGATTGGGCTCAAAACCTCGGCGTGGTCTTTTCAATCATGTTGATAGCGCCATCATGGGGTGGTATGATCAACGGTTTGTTGACCCTGCGCGGCGTTTGGGATAAAGTTCGTGTGGATCCCGTTTTAAAATTCATGGTCGTGGCGATTACCGGTTACGGGATGGCAACTTTTGAAGGACCGATGCTTTCTATCAAGTCGATTAATGCCATCGCACATTTTACCGATTGGGTCATTGCACACGTTCACGTAGGCGCTTTGGCATGGAACGGATTTATGACTTTTGGTATGTTTTATTGGATGGTGCCGAGACTGGCCAAAACCAAACTTTTCTCTGTCAAATTAGCCAACTTTCATTTTTGGATAGGTACTTTGGGGATTGTTATGTATGCCCTACCCATGTACGTTGCAGGATTCTTGCAAGCCTCTATGTGGAACGAGTTTAATCCGGACGGGACTTTGGTTTACGGGAATTTCCTCGAAACCGTTACCCAAATCATGCCGATGTATTGGATGAGAGCCATCGGAGGTTCGCTTTATATCGTTGGGATGTTAATCGGTGTGTATAACCTTGTTAAAACCATGGTCATCGGTTCGGTTATCGAAGACGAAACTGTGCAAGCTCCCGCCCTTCAAAATATCAGAAAAACCAGACTGGCTGGTGAAACATTCCACGGCTGGTTGGAACGCAAACCGGTACAATTGACTATTTTGGCAACAGTTGCCGTGTTGATTGGTGGGATTGTACAAATTATTCCAACCCTACTGATTAAATCCAACATTCCGACCATAGCCAGTGTAAAACCTTATACACCGCTCGAATTGGAAGGAAGAGATTTATACATCCGTGAAGGTTGTGTCTCTTGTCATTCGCAAATGATCAGGCCGTTCAGAAGTGAAGTCGCACGCTACGGAGATTATTCGAAAGCTGGCGAGTACGTTTACGATCACCCGTTTTTGTGGGGTAGTAAACGCACCGGGCCAGACTTGCATCGCGTGGGTGGAAAGTACAACGACAATTGGCACTTCAACCACTTGTACGATCCGCAAATCACCTCGCCAAACTCAATCATGCCATCGTATAAATGGATTATTAAGAGCAAGTTGAATACAGACCATCTGCAAAAGAAAATGAGTGTCATGGCTACCTTGGGAGTTCCATACACGGCGGAAGATATTCAAAATGCTAATGAAACCCTGCGCGCTCAGGCTGAACAAATTGAACAAAATCTTCACGCAGACCCCGATTTTGTGGCGAGCTACGAGGCCGAAAAGAAATATGACCAAGAAAATAATTTGGAGTTTGTTCCGATGAGCCAACGTGAAGTGGTCGCTTTAATCGCTTATTTGCAACGATTGGGTACTGACATCAAAGTAGAAACAATTATCAATGAACCAAAACAATAAGCCATGCTGAAATTCATCAAAAACCACATGGAAACCATCGCGGGAATTGAAATTTATCCGCTGATTTCGCTCCTCATATTTTTTAGCTTCTTTGTCATCTTATTTTGGTGGGTGCTTACCGCCAAAAAAGAATACATCGACCAAGTTAGCAGAATTCCATTAGATCAACCTAAAAATGACGAACTATGAAAAAACTCACTCCATACGTCAGAGTTATCCTGATTTTCGGGCTTATATTTTTCTTTGTTGAATATTTTGTAGAATCCGAAAAACCGGCATTTATTGAATTTCCCTTGGTAGCACTTTTCTTGGGATTGATATTGTTTGTTTTGATTGCCATCGAAGTAACCTACGGTGCAATTGAGAATATCGTCTATCAACTGTTGGATGAAAAACAAAAAGAAGCATATTTAAAGGAAAGAAGTTTTACCGGTGACCATTCAACCTATAAAAAATTGATGAAATGGCTGACCAAAAGCAAACCGGTAGAGCAAAATGATGAAATCATGCGCGAGCACGATTTTGACGGTATCCACGAACTCGACAATGCGCTTCCGCCCTGGTGGATTTACGGATTTTATTTTACCATCATTTTTGCGATGGTCTATTTGGTTCGCTTCCATGTTTTGGGTGGTGACAATCAAATTCAAGAATTCGACAAAGCAGTGACAGAAGCGAAAGTTGCTGTTGAGGAGTACAAAAAGAACAATCCGGGTTTGATTGATGCGTCGAATGTGGTCTTGCTCACCGAAGCTGCCGATCTCGAAAAAGGGAAAGCTGTTTTTCAAGCCAATTGTATTGCTTGTCACGCACCGGACGGTGGCGGTGGAATCGGCCCCAACCTGACCGACAACCATTGGATACTCGGACCGGGAATCAGCAGAATTTACACCACGATTTCGGAAGGCGGTCGTTCCGGGAAAGGCATGATTCCTTGGAAATCGACCTTAAAACCCATTGAAATGCAACAAGTTGCCAGCTATGTCATCAGTTTGAAAGGCACAACGCCTGCCAATCCGAAAGAAGCTGAAGGTGACATCATTGAAGAGTAAATTGTTAGTCAAAAGCCAATAGGCAATAGGTGTGTAAGTTTTTAGTCTTTTGTTTTTAGTTATTTTATTATTCAAAATTCAAAACTCAGCAATCGTTAATTGTTAATAAACCTATAGCCATTAGCTAAAAGCTGACAACCGTTTAAAATAAAAGCAGAAAGAGAAAAAAAAATGAGTACGGTCAGTAAAAATAAATTTCGAGACAAGATAAGTACGATAGATGATAAGGGCAATCGGTCATGGATTTATGTCAAAAAGATAAGTGGAAAATTTTTCAAATACAGAACATCCTTAAGTTGGTTTCTGATTGCTTTTTTGGTTGTCGCGCCTTTTATAAAAGTGAAAGGACATCAGTTTTTGATGTTCAATGTGTTGGAACGACGATTCAATATTTTTGGTTTTCCGTTTTGGCCGCAAGATTTTCACCTCTTCGTGATTTCGATGATTATCGCGGTGGTTTTTGTGGCGTTGTTTACGGTGGCTTTCGGAAGGTTATTTTGCGGTTGGGTTTGCCCGCAGACCATCTTTTTGGAAATGGTTTTCCGCAGAATAGAATATTGGATTGAAGGAGACAAAGGCGCACAAATACGTTTGGACAAAGAGCCTTGGCATCTTGAGAAAATCAGGAAAAAACTCAGCAAATGGATGGTGTTTTTTGTGATTTCTTTTTTTATTGCCAATGTTTTTTTAGCTTACTTAATCGGTGGCGATAAATTGATAGAAACCGTCACAGATGACCCACAAAATCACACGGGAACATTGATTTCTCTACTGATATTCACTGGTTTATTCTATTTTGTGTTTGCTTGGTTCAGAGAACAAGTTTGCATAATTGCCTGTCCTTACGGGAGATTGCAAGGCGTATTGTTGGATGACAAATCCATCGTGGTTGCGTACGATTACAAACGCGGCGAAAAAGAAGCAGGTAGAGGAAAATTTAAAAAAAATGAAGACAGAATTGCTTCCGGAAAAGGCGATTGTATCGATTGTTTTCAATGTGTGCACGTCTGCCCAACAGGAATTGACATCAGAAACGGAACACAATTGGAATGTGTCAACTGCACCGCCTGCATCGATGCCTGCGACGAGATGATGACCCACGTCGGATTGCCAAACGGATTGATTCGTTATACCTCTGAGTTAGAAATAAGCAAAAACGAGCCTTTTCGATTTACCAATCGGATGAAGGGTTATTCGGTCGTTTTAATCCTGTTGTTTGCCGTTTTTGTCGCCATGTTGGTTTCCAGAAGTAGCGTGGAAGCAAACTTGCTCAGGTTGCCCGGACAACTCTATCAACGCATGGATAACGACATCATCAGCAACGTGTTTACCTACAAGATTATCAACAAAACGATGGAAGACATCGAAGATGTGCATTTTGTACTGCCATCCGGAGAAGGAATCATTAAAGAAGTAACCGGAAAACCGATACATGTATCCGGAAACAGCCTGCAGCAAGGCACACTTTTCATTCAAATGAAAGAAAGCAAGCTACACGATGATAAAATGAAGTTGAAGATTGATGTTTACTCAGGTAATAAAAAAATAGAATCCACCACCACGACCTTTATGGGACCGCGGAGGTTTCAATGAAATTTATAGAAAATAAAATTAACGCACTGAAAAAATTATGAAATCGCCATTAACAACAAGTTTGCGCAAGCAAACACCGATAAATAAAAAGCGATAACATATCCGCCTGTCGGCAGACAGGTATGACTGCTAAAAAATAAATTTTACATATATGAAAATCAATTGGGGAACGGCTATCGTCATTGTGTTTGTGTGTTTTGCAACCTTTATCTTGACCTTCGTTTTTTTGGCAACCACCCAAAAAAAATACGACCACGAGTTGGTCACTCAAAATTATTATGAACAAGAAATACATCTCCAAAATGATATTGACAGCCAAAATCTGTCCAATAAACTCAACTACAATCTCGAAATTTCTACTTCAAACAAAGGTATTTTAATTCATTTCCCGGGCCAAACAAGCTTTCATAAAATTACCGGGATAGTGTCCCTTTACAGGCCATCCGATCAACACTTAGATTTTGAAATACCCATTTCATTATCTTCTTCACAAATGCTCATACCTGACGAAGTGTTGGCGGGTGGCCGATGGGACATTAAAGTTCGTTGGCAATACGAAAATCAAAAATTATTGTTTAAAAAACAAATCACCTACTGATGTTATATTCGGCTTTGGTCATCGGTTTTATTGGTAGTTTGCACTGTGTGGGCATGTGTGGGCCCATCGCTTTGATGCTTCCGCTTAACCGAAAAAACCCGGTCATCGCTTTTTTGCAAATCATGCAATACCACTTCGGACGCGTTTTGAGTTACACTTTTTTGGGACTCATTTTTGGGCTGTTTGGCAGGGGACTTTTCGTGGCAGGCATGCAGCAGAAACTTTCCCTTTGGATAGGCGCTTTGCTGATAGCCGGACTTTTGATAAGCTATCTTTTCCGCTTAAAAATACCGGCATTTAAACCCTATACGCGACTCCTGATGCGATTGCAGGCGAGCATGGGAAAACAGCTTAAAAGACGCTCACCCTACACTACTTTTTTGATGGGATTGCTCAACGGTTTTTTGCCTTGCGGCATGGTTTATATGGCGTTGTTTGGTGCGGTTGCCATGGGAAATCCGGCAGAAGGTGCGTTTTACATGGTTGCATTCGGGCTTGGCACCATCCCGCTTATGAGTGCAGTTGCCCTGTTGGGTAAAAAATTACCCCACGTTTTCCGAATCAATTTCCGCAGACTGACCCCGATTTTTATCTTGATTATCGGAGTCTATTTTATGATACGCGGTGCCGGACTCAACAACTATTGGTCGCCAGCATTGCAACAAATGCAAGTGAAAACACAGGCAGATTGTGTGTCGCCGACGATGCATCATTCAGTTCAATAAGAATTTAACCAATTGACATACAATATTTTATCAATTTCAGTTTGATAAAACCAATTCTATGTACGGTACGACGATGTTATTAACAGGCCCACCACTTCCAAAAAAGTAGAACTTAATATTGTCAAATTTCCTTGCGATATGGGATAGGGGATGGATTGACCGTTTTGCCTTCTCAAACCTCGCCCGAGTTGGTCGTCCAAATCTTGTCGGTTAAGCACTGTCCGGAGAATAGCGTATTCAATCCCAACCGTAAGTTGAATGGGATTGGGCAATTGCACATAATCAGTTGCTGTTGCAGAAAAACTGTGTTGATTTGAATAGAGCACATTGCTGTTGGTGATATCCCGGATTTCAATACCGTATTGACCCGTAAAACCACCTTGACTTTGATAGCCGAATCCGCAGATACTTTCTGCTGAAGTTACGCTGAAATTGTACTGATGCGTATCCAAATCCATCCAGACATCATCGAGGTAAGTACCGGCAGGATTGCTGGCAACTGCGTTGGCAATCAATTGCTGAAAATCGGTATTTGTCGGGTCACATGTACTACCATCGCTGTTGTTACAACTAATGAAGAGCATTGAAAATGTCAGTAGGAAAAATGTTTTTTTAAAAATAATTTTCATATCAATTGAATTTAAGCTAGTTTTTTAGTTTAATGTCATCCACAGGTAGCTGAGTGATTGATTTTGTCAATAAATCCAAACTTCCACAAACAATCTTTTCGCAAACATTGCAGTTTACATCGGTAATTTTCACTTTCAGGCAGAAATACATTTTACCGTTACAACAAGGTAAATTTAATATATTGGGTTTGGAAATGTTGAGTTTGATATTGCCATTGAAAACACCCGGTGCTCCCGGATTCCAAGAAATTGATTGCGTACCGTTGTCTGCTAACACCAAACCACCTAAAGAATTGTTTGGTGATGATATGTTGCCAAATATGCCCATATTGGCAGGTTTGCACAAATCGTCTCCATACGCTAGGTGGTAGTCCAACATACTCACCTCTATGTTTTGAATGGGTGTGGTGATGCCGCTTATTTGTAAAGAAAGAGATTCACCACCAAAACGCGGGTTGTTGTTTTTGATAAGCTCAACACTTAAATCACCTGGAATGTTGCAGCAAAGTGGTGGTGGCGTGGTTGTACATTGAATTTTATAATCGTCATTTTGATTGGTGTTTTGCCCGAAACCTGCAGTGCCTAACGTTTGAGAAGGTAAAGAAATATTGTTTATGCTGAAATTTGCTCGAACTACATAATCAAAGAAAGTACCGTTCAGGCTATTCAACAAGGCAGGAGTGATACTAAAACAGTAGGAAGTTCCGGAGTTTAACGCGCCACTGTTGAGGGTGGATACCAAACTGCCGTTTTGATAAATATCTAAAAACAAATTGGTGTTGCCAACACTGCCATTAGGTAAAGTTGGTAATGAATAATTTACGCAGATTTCCCCTTCGCCACAATCATCGGTTTTATCCATGTCAATTTCAACAGATCCGGATGGATTATCACTTGTTGCCGATGTACAAAAATCATCTAAATAGGCGTAGGCATAGTGACCTGCTGCCGTGCAATCATAAGTGATGAAATATACAGTAATTTGTTTACCCATAAGTGAACTTAAATCTACGCTAACAAAAGACCATGGCATATATTTAATACTTTCAGAATGTGTTGAAGTCACATTGTTTCTGGTATATGTAAAAGTTTCAGTTAGAAAAGGATTGGTATTGTCTATGTAATATTGATTATTAGACAGGTTGACTAAGTTGTTATGAAAGGTGCTGTCTGTATTGTTTTTGATTTTAACCATAAATGAAGGAATACCGCCAAGTGAATGCGCTGTTATTCCAGCCCCACAATTTTCGCCTGCTAAACATGGATTACCCATTACAACTGCATACCAAAAACTTAAGTTGGCTGTAGCAGGTGTCACCATAAATGTTTTTTGAATAAGTTCTGCACCCCTAATTACGGCTGCGTTTCCAAGTCTAAAAGAATAGTTACCCGAATGAACTTTTTGTAAATTTGCACCAATAACGGGATCATCACCAATACTTTCAATCCTATGATGATACTGTTCTTGTGGTCGGTTTGTGTTAGGACTGATATCCGAAGGACTTGCGACTAATGGTGCGTTAAAATCCTCGCTGGGTATTCCTGTTGGTGTGGTAATTTCTTCATACCATTTTTTGTAAGAATTGCTATTATTCCAAATAGGTGGTGTACTGTTCCATGAAACAGGTGTTGGTGGCGGTGTTAAAAATAGTAAATTATCAAAAGTAGATGTTAGAAAACTATCGTAATAATTGCCATACCCATACCTAAAATCATTCATATTTATAACACCCGATTCAAAACCGGAGTCGCCGCAAAAATTGTTATTCGGAACTTGTTGCGCCTGCGTTTTACCGATAAAAATGAGCAAAAAACAAACAAATAAAATATTTTTAATGCGATATATATACTTTATATTTTTCATAATCTAAATCTTTATTTGTTGGTAAAATCAATGCATTTTGTAAACGTACACGACTTGCATCCTTCGCGGTCATAAAAGATTTTAATCTTTACGCAAACACGGTAATTCATGGTGCAACAAGTGGCATCAAATCCTGGTAAAGGCCCCGGCAAACCCACGGTCAGGTTAATGGGGACTGGTCCGTTTAATGGTGTTGTACTCAAGTATTTGACAGATTTACTCGCATTGTTGTTGGTGCTTGAGCTTCCCGATTGGGTTTCGTTAAACAACTGTAGGTTGGTCACATTGTTGATGCTGGTGGAAGGAAGCAAAATCATACCGGATTCCTCGATGCTTGTAACACCGTTTGAGCAAGCCGCCGGAGCTGCTGTATAGCTATAGGTTTGTATCTGAATTTCCATGCCGTATATGGGTACATTGGCGGTGATGTTTCCGGCTATGTTGTATTGATTTCCGGCAGTACCTTGCGGCGAGACCGTAAAATTGCTGTAATCGAGGTTGATACTGTCACAATCATCACACAAGCAGCTTGGCAATCGATCTATATTGAGCGAAGCCCCGGGTTGGCAGGTGACAGGCGTGGGGTCTAAATCATCACCTTGCAGCCCAAAACCAATAGAGGTTACGCCAGCGTTTACCAATACTTCAAAGCAATAATTTACCGTACTCGTAGCGCTACCGATTTGTGTCTGCAAACTGGTGTTGCTTCCAACCAAAGTTGCCGAAATGGGATTGTTGGATTGATCATACACAAAAAGCCCTGAACCTGAATTGGCAAATGTTAAGTCGCCCGTACTGCTTTGATAAGTAGAAGAAAAACAAATTTTATATTTTCTGTTTCCTCCTTCGTATCCCAAACATTCAATGGTTTCGTTGGTTATTTGTAAATCAACATCACAACTTCCTGTGCTGAAAAATGAGGGATTAGAGCTGAGCCCGGTTGAGGTTTCGCTTACTTTCCAACTGTATTGGGCATCATTTTTTAGTTTTGAAATGACTTCTTTTGCAAGCAGTCTGCTTTCTTTGATATTGTCTCTGACAAAGATGACTTCAGTTGAGCCGTTGGGTAAAATTTCTGAAATTTCTATTTTAAAATTGGGGTATTCGATGATACGGTCAACGCTCCATGTAAAATCAGGTAATTTTTCTTTTTTAAAACTTGCATGGTTGCGTGGCGTAAGGGCAATAATTTTATCTTTATTATTTTGAATGACGGTATCTTGGTATTGTCTTTTCAATATTTCTGTGATTTGGCCGGCACCGACCTCTCGGGTTTGATTTTTGCCATCTTGCGGCGGTATTTTAATACTGTCATGAGTAAGGTCTTCATCGGTGTCTGCCACAACAGGATTTTCTGTTGTAGCGGAAAATTCATTACCATCAACGTCGTTGCCGCATTTGTCCGCGTTGTTTGCAATAGCCATCACGTAAAATTCATACTTTACTTTTCCGGCCGCTGTGTCACCATGCCAAGCAACTTCCTCCGGCCATGAAAATTGGGTCTGATTGGTTTCGCCTTGATAGAGAATGGTTTTTTCTTTGCCTTCGATGCTGACAAGTTCAATTTTATAAGAACTTACGAGTTCAGGTTTTGATGACTTCCAACGAAAGATGAGGGCGTCTGTATTATCGGTTGTAAACTTCGATTTGTTGACCGGAAATACAATTTCCACCTGATTGCAATTCTTGTTTTTTTTTATCGAACGGAAAATTCCGCCTAAGTCAAGACTGATGCCCACGCCTCCCGTGGTAGTAGTCGAATTGGTGTTATTAGTGCTTTTCGTCTCACGGGGCGGCTGCTTGACATCTTTGGTAGTCCCTTCTTGTGCAAAACCTATCGAAAAAAAAGTAAGCAATAAGAAAGTTGATAGTGTTTTTTTCATAATATGGATAGTTTTATATGTTGTCAGCTTATTTTCGATAAAAATAAAGCGCATTTTTATTATTCAACTGTCACTAAAATTCAAGATCAGGAGGCGTTAACAATTATTTAACAATTGTAAAAATATATTTTTATTATGACATAGCAAATAATAATGTTATAATTTTTGATAAATAATATTTATTATTTTAAAAAAAGTGATTGTTTTTAGTTAATACATAAAATATATAAGAATATTAAAAAATCATCCTATAGAAAGTTGAAATAAATATTTTGATGGACTTACATTTCTTTTATTTGAGTTCATCATATTCATGATTTTTCGTAAATCTGTATCTTTGCCCCATGATTCAAATCAATACTTCCGAAGAAATCGAGTTGTTGCGTGAAATTGCATGGATTGTTTCCAAAACCTGGGTATGTTGGCTAAAGAATTTAAGCCGGGTGTTACCATTTTGCAACAAATGCAAGTGAAAACACAGGCAGATTGTGTGTCGCCGACGATACATCATTCAGTTCAATAAGTAAGTCATCAAAGTTCGGCGAAAAACAATTCGTTAGATTATTTGTAAAAGCATAAAATTCGATGTTGTCACAAGTTTATTTTATTGTTTAATCGGACATCACCATAGTTGAAAACACACCTATCGTTTCACCTTATTAAAATCGCCTATTACAAAACAGACAGGATTTTTTGTATTCATCAAAAAATAAGATGCTTTCAATTCCTTTCTCCTACTTTTGCAACAATTTCCGAGACCGATGAATTACCCAAAAACCATCGATTGGATGTATGCCAGTTTGCCGATGTATCAAAAAATCGGGCAATCTGCCTATCGAGCCAATCTTGACAACACCCTTTTGCTGGATGCGCATCTCGACCATCCACATTTATCTTTTAAGTCCATTCACGTGGCGGGCACCAACGGCAAAGGCTCCACAAGCAACCTGCTGGCATCGGTTTTGCAAGAAGCCGGGCTCAAAGTCGGGCTATACACTTCGCCACATCTCAAAGATTTCAGGGAACGCATTCGCGTGAACGGCCGAATGATTTCAAAAAAATATGTCGCTGAATTTATCGCCGAGCATCAGTCTTTTTTCCGCAAACATCAATGTTCGTTTTTCGAAATGACTGTCGGGATGGCGTTCGATTATTTCAAAGAAAAAAAAGTGGACATCGCCGTCATCGAAGTTGGTATGGGCGGTCGTTTGGACAGTACCAACATCATCACGCCTTTGGTCTCGGTCATCACCAACATCGGATATGACCACATGCAATTTTTAGGCGATACCTTGGAAAAAATCGCCATTGAAAAAGCAGGCATCATCAAGCCAAACGTTCCGGTGGTTATCGGAGAATATCAATCCGAAACTTTTTCGGTATTTGAGAAAATTGCTCGGTCAAATCAATCGGAATTGTTTCTCGCTTCAAAAAACATTTTTGAAACTTACCCTACCGAATTAAAAGGGGATTACCAAATTCACAACCTCAAAACTTGCCTGCAAACCATCGAAGTTCTCAATCAAAATCACCATTTTGACACCACAGTAAATCAAATCAAAAAAGGACTGTTAAACGTCACCTCAAACACGGGATTTCTGGGACGATGGCAAGTGTTGGGCAATTCGCCAAAAATCATTGCAGATACAGCGCACAACCGAGAAGGTCTGACGTATGTGGTCAATCAACTCGCCAAAGAAAGGTATCGGAAACTGCACCTTGTTGTGGGTTTTGTGAAAGACAAGGATTTAGAAAAAATCGTTCCGCTGTTTCCAAAAAATGCCATTTATTATTTTTGCAAACCCAATTTGGAAAGAGGTTTAGACGCTTCCAAAACCCAAGAAATTTTTGAAAAATTTGGATTGATTGGTCAAGCCTATTCAAGCGTGACCGAAGCATTGAATAATTCTAAAAAAAACGCCACCACAGCAGACCTCATCTTTGTGGGAGGAAGTACGTTTGTGGTGGCGGAGGCTTTGTAGATTTGGTTGGTTATTCAGGGTTTTCTACGCGCCTTTTTAGTTCTTCAATCGGCATGGTTTGCATCCGTCCGATGGGTTTACCATCTCTGTATGAAATCACCCGAAGTTTATCTGCATCTATTGGAACAATTAATGGTTCGGTATATTTTGGATAATATTCATCCGGAAAAGAATTGTCGAAAGTATAATATAAATCCAGTCCTTCTATTTCCGATTCTAAAATCACCACCAATCGATCTTGTGAATTTTTTCTAACTTTAAATGATGGATCATATACACTCGGTGCATATTTCGTTTTAGCGGCATCCAATCGTTTAAAATGTTGCTCTGTTCTTCCGAAAAAATCTTTCCAGTTTTTCTTTTCTTTGGGTGACCAAACCGATTCTGCAATGGCAAAACCACGCGGCCATGTCATGTATTCTGCTTGGCGAATGTTGTATATCTGTTCAGACCAAAGATTGGCTTGCCCACCTTTGATGTATTTTGGATCAACACCCTCCGGTATGGGTTCAAACTGATAGGCTTTGCTCAACCTGAGTGAAGCATATACGCGAGGTTCCGTGATGGCATCCGCCTGCATATAATCGATGTATGTGAAAGTGGTCGGGCTCATCACGACTTCATGTCCTTCTTTGGCAGCTTCAATTCCACCTTTCATACCTCTCCAACTCATTACAGTTGCTGATTTGGGGACGCCTCCCTCGAGCACTTCATCCCAACCGATAAAGGTTTTCCCTTTGGAAGCCACCATTTTTTCAACCCGAGCCGTAAAATACCCTTGGGCTTGTGCGATTTTTGTGTATCCTTCCCGTTTCATCAAAGCTTTGACGGCATCGCTTTTTTCCCAGAAATTCATCGGTGCTTCATCGCCGCCCAAATGAATGTATTGAAACGGAAACAAAGCAGCAACTTCCGTGATTACTTTGTCCATAAATTCATAGACTTTTTCGTTGGCCGGACAAAGGGTGTTGTCAACCATGGCAATCGGCGGATGGCCTTGAGACCAATCCATAATTTGCTCGCCAGATCGAACTTGATAGGTATTTGCCTCTGGTGTGCAAGACAACTCCGGGTAGGCGGTAATTGCGGCCAAACTATGACCCGGAACATCAATCTCAGGCAAAATATTGACAAAACGCTCCTTTGCATATTGCACCAATTCTTTGATGTCATCTTGGGTGTAGAATCCGCCGTAATTTCTCGGCTCATCTTTGGTTGGCGGAATGAAATTGCCAAAAGTCCCCACGCGTTTTACATTCCACGCACCTACTTCGGTGAGTCGGGGAAGACTCTTGATTTCGATACGCCAGCCTTCATCGTCGGTAAGGTGGAAGTGAAACAGGTTGTATTTGTATTTCACCATCGCGTCGATGTACTGTTTGACTTCATCTTTGGTAAAAAAATGTCTCGATACGTCGAGCATCAAACCTCTCCAACCCAATCGCGGGTAATCGACAATTTCTACATTGGGCGCAGACCAAGCGATGTTATTTACCAAGTTTGGACTTTCAATTTCTTTGGGAAGCAATTGCAATAAACTCTGTACGCCATAAAACAGGCCGGCAGCTTTGTTCGCTTTGATGACAACTTGTTTGGAACTTACTGACAGTTCGTAACCTTCATCTCCTATGACCGTGTTGACGGATTTGTTAAGAACCAATTTGATACTCGCATTCGCAGCATTTTTCGATGTTTTTACTTCATAGCCGGAGGACGTTTTAATTTTGTCCGTGAGATAGGAAATGACAAATGGGTTGTCTCCCGATGCATCTGCTTCGATGACAACTTGTTTGGGAAGGGTAAATTGCCCGTCTTTCTTGACAACCGATACCGGCTCGGGAATGATGGCAATGCCATCGTTTTCTTGTGCGAAAGTAATCATGCCGAAAAGACCAATGAGTAGTGTAAGTAAGTTTTTCATAAAAAAAGTTTGTTCATATATTGTTGCAATAAAAGTATTTAAACAAAAGCGAATAAGTAAAAAAATTCTACCAAAGACATTAAATCCCCGACAGACGACTGTAAAAAAGGAAATTCATACACCTCATTTTGTGTCTTTGGCATTGTTTCATTTCAAATCTGCCAACTCCTTCGAGCGGAAAGGCTCAAAGTTCATAGCGAAATTTATCAAAAAAAAAGCCCAACGATACGCGCAGGGCTTAGCTGTAATTATAAAAGTTTGAATCGGTGGATGTTTGAAATTATTTCAAATTTAAAAAATCAACCGCTACTTGCGACATTGCTTTCACGCCCAACAACATGGCGCTTTCGTCGATGAAGAAGTCGGGTGTGTGGTGTGATGGCGCATCCGATTCTTTCACGTTGAGCGGTGTGCCACCCAAAAAGAAAAAGAAGCCCGGAATTTGTTCCTGATAAAACGAAAAATCTTCAGCACCCGTTATGGCTTTTACCAATTTGACATTGTCTGCACCGGCAACTTTTTGCAGCGTAGGCAACATTTTGGCTGTCAAATCCGGATCGTTGTAGGTAATCGGCGTTCCTTTTGCAATATCGATGGTGGCAGTTGCGCCAAATGCAGCGGCGATGGCCGGCACCATTTCGTTCATTCTTTGGTTGATTTTTTTCTGCATGTCATAATCCAAAGTGCGAATGGTCCCAATCATTTGCGCAGATTCGGGTATGATGTTGTTGCGGATGCCGGAATGAATGGCTCCCACTGTTATCACAGCTGCTTCGTTGGTCAATTCAGATTCACGGCTGATGATGGTTTGCAATCCGTTGATGATTTCTGCCGAGGCCACAATCGGATCAATGCTTTTCCAAGGAGTTGAGCCGTGGGCTTGTTTACCTTTCACATCGATGACATATTTTTGAGAAGCCGCCAACGCACCGCCCGGTTTGTAGTTGATTTTTCCGACGTGCGTACCTGAGCTGATGTGCAAGCCAAAAATGGCATCCACTTTATAGGTTTTTAAAACGCCTTCTTTCACCATGAGTTCCGCACCACCTTCTTCATCTCCGGGAGCACCTTCTTCGGCCGGTTGGAAGATAAAAACAACCGTTCCGTTCAAATCACTTTTTATTTTTGACAAAACTTCTGCGACACCCATCAACATCGCCACGTGGGTATCGTGTCCGCAAGCGTGCATCACACCGGTGGTTTGCCCGTTGAAGACTGCCGTCACCTCAGATTTGAATGGCAAATCGACACGCTCGGTCACGGGAAGTGCGTCCATGTCGGCACGCAGCGCAACTACTTTTCCGGGCTTGCCACCTTTCAACACACCAACAACGCCGGTTTTGGCGACACCGGTATGAACTTCGATTCCCAGACTTTCGAGGTGCTTGGCAATTTTTTCACCGGTATTAAACTCGCGGTTAGACAATTCGGGATGTGCGTGAATATCGCGCCGCCACTCGATGACTTTCGATTCGACAGCCGAGGATAGATCGCTGATTTTTTTGTCAAGCTTTTGACCGAAACTGAATGCTGATATCATCAGCAGTAACGCTAAAATTGGTTTTTTCATGGTTAAAGGTTTTTTATTAAAATTCGATGAGTTGATATCCTTGATTTTGAAGCTGAACGATAGCCGTCAGAGCGGATAAAGCTACTTGAACATGTGCATTTCTGTTTTGGTCTGTGATGTTACGCGCACCGGCTGTTTGCCCGCAGAGTATGAGTTGAACACCTGCTTGACTGAGTTGTTCGATGAGCAAGGTGTTGGGATTCACCACGCCGTGTTTTGCCTGATAGGCTTCGTCTGTCAGTATGGCATCGGAAGCGCCGCCGTGGACGACCAAAGCCACATGTAAATCTTTGAGCGGCACACCTGCCCACGTATGCATGTTCAGGTAACGAGCCGCCGTGTTGAGCAAAGGATGAATTTCCTCCGGTTTGGGTGAAGCTTCCTGCACATCGATGACAACTTTGAAATTTTGGGTGAAATCGGTTTTGAAACTCGGATTTTCAACAGGGAAAAATTTCCCAAAATCTTTGACCGCCGTTCCGGCTATCGGTTTGTTTTGTGCCTGTGTGGTCTGAAAGGCGATGCATAAAACGCCCAAGGTTAAAAATAGTTTTTTCATGAGTTACGTTTGTGAATCGATAAAAGTATGCAATTGATTTTAAAAAAATCTATTTTGAAAAAACATCTTTCTAATTTTATTAACCCAAAGACTTTGGTTAATTTCACCCACAGAATCCAATCATCAAAAACACATCTTGGAAGCCATCTTAAAAACGCTGAACGAAGCACAGTTAAAACCTGTATTACACAAGGACGGACCGCTGATGGTCATTGCCGGAGCGGGTTCGGGGAAAACGCGTGTCCTCACTTTTCGCATCGCCAACCTGATGCACCAAGGCGTGGATGCGTTCAACATACTCGCGTTGACTTTTACCAACAAAGCCGCCAAAGAGATGAAAAATCGAATCGGCAAAATCGTCGGCAATACCGAATCCAAAAATCTGTGGATGGGAACTTTTCATGCCATTTTTGCCAAAATTCTCCGGTTTGAAGGTGATAAACTCGGTTTTCCATCCAATTTCACCATCTACGACACCCAAGACAGCCTTCGCCTTATCACGACCATCATCAAGGAAATGCAGTTAGACAAAGAAGTCTATAAACCCAAACAAGTGCTCAACCGCATATCGAGCTATAAAAACAACCTCATCACCGTCCGTGCTTATCTGAACGACCCCGAACTCATGGAGGCCGATGCCATGTCCAAAAAACCACGCTTGGGTGAAGTTTACCACAACTATGTGGAACGGTGTTTCAAAGCCGGCGCGATGGATTTTGACGATTTGCTCCTGCGCACCAACGAGCTGCTGACGCGTTTTCCGGAGGTGTTGATGAAGTACCAAAACCGTTTCCGATATATTTTGGTAGATGAGTACCAGGACACCAATCATTCCCAGTATTTAATCGTGAAAATGTTGTCTGACCGATTTCAAAATATCTGTGTGGTCGGCGACGATTCGCAGAG
The DNA here is from genome assembly GCA_034367065.1 of Flavobacteriaceae bacterium. Classification (GTDB taxonomy): domain Bacteria; phylum Bacteroidota; class Bacteroidia; order Flavobacteriales; family Flavobacteriaceae; genus UM-FILTER-40-17. The sequence goes on along the minus strand of JAXMLV010000061.1, from coordinate 5,019 downwards.
TATTTATGCCTTTCGCGGAGCGAATATTCAGAATATTTTCAATTTTCAAAAAGACTACGAAAACGTGGCAATCTATCGGCTTGAACAAAACTACCGTTCGACCAAAAACATAGTGGAAGCAGCCAATTCGCTCATTGACAAAAACAAACAACGACTCGAAAAAGTCATTTGGACTCACAACGAAGACGGCGATCAAATACTCGTCAAAAGATTGCTGACCGATGCTGAGGAAGGTCGATTTGTAGCGAGTACCATTTTTGAAAACAAAATGAACCTTCAGATGTACAACCGCGATTTCGCCGTGTTGTATCGCACCAATGCCCAATCGAGATCTATCGAAGATGCCTTGCGCAAACAAGATATTCCGTATCGGATTTTCGGCGGATTGTCTTTCTACCAACGCAAAGAAATCAAAGATGTGGTAGCCTATTTACGGCTGATTGTCAACCCGAATGACGAAGAAGCTTTGGTTCGGGTAATCAACTATCCGGCTCGCGGCATCGGCGACACCACCCTCGAAAAACTAACCGTAGCCGCCAATCACTATAAACGCTCGATTTTTGAAGTGATGCAACACTTGGATAAAATCGACCTTAAACTCAACAAACCAACCATCCAACGACTGGAAGATTTTGTCACCATGATTCAGAGTTTTCAGGTGCTCAACCAGACGTATGATGCCTTCGACCTGTCTTCTCATGTGGCACGAAAATCGGGTTTGTTACAAGAACTCAAAAAAGACGGTACACCCGAGGGAATTTCCCGGATTGATAACATCGAAGAGTTGCTAAACGGCATCAAAGATTTCATCGAAGGGCAAAAAGAAGTGGAAGGTGCGACCGGCTCGCTGACCGAATTTTTACAAGATATTTCATTGGCATCCGATTTAGACAAAGGATTGCCCAACGAAGACAAGGTGTCGCTGATGACCATTCACATGGCCAAAGGTTTGGAGTTTCCACACGTATTTATCGTGGGTTTGGAGGAAGATTTGTTTCCTTCGGCGATGAGCCTGAACACCCGATCGGATTTGGAAGAAGAGCGCCGATTGTTTTACGTGGCACTTACCCGCGCCGAGAAACGCGCCTATTTGAGTTTTGCCCAATCGCGCTATCGTTGGGGCAAACTCACCGATGCCGAGCCCAGCCGATTCATTGAAGAAATAGACGACAAATACCTCGATTTCCAAATGCCGAGCAACCCGCCACGGTTTAAACAATTTGTGAACGGCGACATTTTTGGCGACCCCGATCTGTCTAAACTCCGGCTTTCAAAACCGGTGGCAGGCACGCCGCCGAAAGGTCCGACCCAAGAACAAATCCGCAAACTGCGCAAACTCAAACCTGACTTGGCGCAACCACTGGAAAAAGCCAATCTGTTTGACAACCAATTAGTGGCGGGCAACATCGTGATGCATGAACGTTTCGGCAAGGGAGAAATCATTTCCTTGGAAGGCACGGGCGGCGACCGAAAAGCCGAAATCAAATTTGAGTTGGGCGGCGTGAAAAAACTGCTGCTGCGTTTTGCCAAGTTGAAGGTGTTGGGGTGAGAGTCAGAAGCCAGAAGTCGCCTGCCGGCCGGCAGGGAAGTTAGAAGTTAGGGGATTAGTCTCGAACTGTTGGGGTTGAAACCGCTATTTTGAGCATTAGAAGGCAATGGGCGAAACTCGGAGAGAATGAAAACCAGAAACCAAACTTTTCAATCAAGTTTAACACAGTTTCTAACACCAAGTTGCCGAACAATTCCCTGAACTGTTTTTGGCGACCCGCCACCCACGCGTAAATGTGGGATAGGTTTTAAAAAAGTTGGTTATATTTGGTGTTATTTAGTAGTTATGTGCCATTTGAACTGACCGAAAACTACCTGCTAAAATGAGACAAAGATTACTTTAAGAATTGCAAATATGGAAACAGAAAAAAATAAGATTGTTCAAAGTTTATATTTGTGCACTACCAACAGTAGAGAGAAGATGCAACAATCAATCATCGAGAATATTCTCTATTCATTAGATACTCCTCTTTCAAAAGTTGAATTACTTGATTTTATTAAATCTGAATTCCATTTAGAGATTGATAAATTTGAATTAACTGAAGCATTAAAAAAATTATCATCTGAGAAAATACTCAAAGAGAATGATGGTAAATATATCCTAACTGATGACTCAAAGCAAAATATTTTACGGAATGTTCTTGAAAATAAGGATGTTGAAAAGAAAAGGAAAGATAGAATAATTGAATTGGTTAAATCATTTGATTGCCAATTAAGTGATGGTGAAATGCAGGATATTGCAAATCTTTTTAATGATTACATCTATGATTGTTTTCTTGAGCACGGTAGAAATGCGATAAAATTCTTTATGCCTTTTAAAAATGAAATTAATTCCAATGGTAATGTTTTAAAAGCAAAATTAAACAGTCTTAAAAATCCAAACCAGAAAAAAGCCTTTGCAAGTTTGGTTTCTTCGTATTCAATGAATTTGACAAAGGATGAATTGGATTACCTCGAAAATTTGGCAATAAAAGCAGAATATTTCTTTTCATTAGGTATTCCAGAAGAATCATTTAATAAAGCTCAAGATTTTAAGTTAAATGGACTTGTGATTTTAGTTGATACAAATTTTATTTATTCAATTCTAGGCTTACATTCACATCGTCAAAATGAAAATTGTAATCAAATAACCCAATTAATTTCAGATAAAAAGATTGATTGCAGACTTGTGTTTATCAGAAAAACACTTGAAGAGTTACAAAATAAAAGATATGATTTTGAAAGGTCTATCACTTCTGAAAATTTAACATATAACCAAATAAAATCATTACTTGATTCAGATAGTCTAAATGGTTTTTCGAAAGAATATTTTGAAAAAAAAATAGTAGACCCAGAAACTCCTCACCCATCCGAAAAAATCAAACATAGTCAGAGAATATTGACTTCGAAGAAAGTTCAAGTTTATAATTATTCGTTTCCACATCTTGAAGATTCAGCATTCATCAACGCAAAATTCGAGGATTATTATGACTATGTAAACATAAAAAATGAAGCAAGAGCCAGATTAGAATTATATGACCTTCCACAAAAAGCGGACAAAAAATTGGAACATGATATTTATCTGCGAGAAGCTGTTATATCTCTTAGGAAGGAAAAGAATAAAATGAACGACTTAAATTATATATGCTTAACATTAGACCGTGGACTTATAGATTTCGATAGGTTTGCTAACGGTAGAAACGCTAAAGGTCAAGTTGATATCGCTCCTAACTTTCTTTTACCTTCAATTTTTTTAAGAAAAATAAGACCATTTATACCTATTGTAACTGATGACTACAAAAAAGCCTTCATAACATCTATAACTTCAAATACTTTAGATACTTCATTGCCTCAATACTCAGATGCAGTCCAACGTTCAATGACATATTTTAAAAAGTTAGGTATTGATGACTATGATTTGATTATATCAATTATCAAACACGAACTATTCTTTAAAGAATTTATTGAAAGTGAAAAAGAGGAAAAGCAAGAAGAATTTATTAGAAGTGAAATTGATAAAGCCTATGAGCAAATTAAAATCGAAAAAGAAAAGGCAAAAGAAGACTTAAAACTTGCCGAAAAGCGTAGGGTTCAAGAACTAGAGAATGAAAAACTAAAAATAGATGATTTAGAAAATAATATTTCCGTTGCAAAGGATTCTTTTAATCAGGAGAAAAATGTGTTATCTAATGAAATTGAAAAGACAAAACAAGAAAAGGAATCAGTAGAGGAATCTAAAAGTTCTGAACGAATATTATTGAAAAATAATTTATTGGATGAAAAACAATTGACATTAAATGATTTATCAAAGCAAAAAATCTCAATAGAAAAACAAGGAGAGAATGCATATTCTCTATATGTGTTTTGGTATTGTTTAATTATTATCGGTTACTTCATTGCCTTGGCTATTATTACATGGCAAATTGGTTGGGATATAATGGAGCCCATTACATATTTTCTTGGAACAATAGGTATTATAGCTTCATATATTTATCCTGCAATAATGGGCAAGGATAAAGATGCAAGGCTACATTTTGAGCAGAAAAGACTAGAATTGATTAACTTAAAATATACTCAGTTTCATTTTAACATTGAACGGTATGAAAAATTATTGGAAGACAAAAAGAATCTAAAAAACGAAATTGAAGAATTAAAAACGGCACATAACAATGTATATACAAAATAGGCGAAATAGCTGTAAATTCAAGGGCTGTAGCCCGCTTCAAAGTTGCAACGGTTTGATAATTTTGAATCCCGCAATCGCCTACTTTGCATATACTCACCGTTGGCGGTCATGCTAGCGAAAATCGTGAAAATTGAATTTATCTTTTTTTTGAACCGAATTCTTATATCTTTGGCGATAATATGGCAGAGAAAGCGTACATAACACCAAATGTTCTCAAATGGGCAAGAGAATCGGCAAGAATGTCCGAAGAAGTTGCATGCGCTAAAGTTTCTGTTTCCATAGAAAAATTAAAAGAATGGGAAAATGGAGATAGTTTACCTACAATAAGACAAGCACAAACTCTAGCAAAAGCATACAAAAGACCTTTTGCTCTGTTGTTTTTACCAGAAATACCTAGAGATTTTCAACCTTTACAAGACTTTAGAAAAAGTGGCTCAAAACCATTTAATACTTCATCTATTTTTATTATTCGTGAAACACAACAAAAACAATCATGGATTAGAAATTTATATGAAGAGAATAAAGAAAAAAAATTATCATTTGTTGGCAAATTCAATATTAAAGATAATCCCGAAGTTGTCGCAAAAGATATATTAAAAACTTTAGACATAAATCCCGCAAATTATCAATCCGATAATCCAATTAAAGTATGGATTGAAAAAGCAGAATCTAAAGGAATTTTCATTTCAAGAACAAGTTTTATTCATTCAAGATTGAAACTTGATTCAGAAGAATTACAAGGTTTTGCAATTTCAGATGAATTTGCTCCTTTTGTTTTTATTAATTCAGACGATTGGAATGCGCCT
>JAXMLV010000060.1:0-32979 GCA_034367065.1 Flavobacteriaceae bacterium | reverse complement strand
GTTTTAACCGTCACTTCGAGTTATTGAGAAGCTTGAAATTGTATAGTTCTCGATACGTTTTATTAAAAAAAGCGGTCGCATTTTTCAATAAAACACTCGAACAGACGAAATTTGTATCGATTTTTCATTAGACTGAATAGTTACAAAAAATCATTTATTCAAGATACTCCTCGAAATCACAATTTTTTGAATTTCAGAAGTGCCTTCATATATCTGAGTGATTTTGGCATCGCGCATCAAACGTTCTACGTGGTAGTCTTTTACATAGCCGTTTCCACCGAATATTTGCACGGCCTCTACGGTTACTTCCATCGCCACTTGAGAAGCGTATAACTTTGCCATGGCACCGGAAAGGTCATAATCTTTTTGTTCGTCTTTGTCTTTGGCCGCTTTGTACACGAGCATCCGAGCAGCTTCTATTTTGGTATGCATATCGGCCAACTTAAAGGCAATGGCTTGGTGATTGCAGATTTCTGTACCAAAAGCTTTGCGTTCTTGCGAATATTTGAGTGCCATTTCGTAAGCACCTGCTGCAATTCCTAAGGCTTGTGCGGCAATCCCGATGCGACCCCCGGAGAGTGTTTTCATCGCAAATTTAAAACCGAATCCATCTTCACCAATTCTGTTTTCTTTGGGCACTTTTACGTCGTTGAACTGCAATGAATGCGTGTCGGAACCTCTGATACCCAATTTGTTTTCCTTTGGTCCTACTTGAAAACCATCCCAATCTCTTTCTACAATTAAAGCATTGATTCCTTTGTGTTTTTTCTCTGGATGGGTTTGTGCGATGACCAAATAGACGGAGGCTGAACTTCCATTGGTAATCCAGTTTTTGTTTCCGTTCAGCAGATAATAATCCCCTTTGTCGATCGCTGTTGTTTTTTGGCTGGTGGCATCGCTGCCGGCTTCCGGCTCAGACAAACAAAACGCGCCAAGTTTTTTGCCGCTTGCCAAATCCGGAAGATATTTTTTCTTTTGAACTTCTGTACCAAATGCATTCAAACCGAAACAAACCAATGAATTGTTGACCGACATTACCACCGAGGCAGACGCATCAATTTTCGAAATTTCTTCCATCGCCAACACGTAAGAAAGTGAGTCCATCCCGCCACCGCCATATTCCGGTGAAGCCATCATCCCCAAAAATCCGAGTTCACCCATTTGATTGATTTCTTCTTTTGGAAATCTTTGATGTTCGTCCCGGTCGATCACGCCCGGCAATAAAAAGGTTTTCGCAAAATCGGAAGCGGCTTCTTTGATGAGTAACTGTTCTTCGGTAAGATTAAAGTCCATGATTTTAAAATTAGCTGTTTGTAATGTCTAATTTCAAAGATAAAACATATTCGTAAAATAAAGCCACAAAAAGTCAATGTCACTGAAAGAATTTTTAAAAAACGAATCTAAATTTATGAAAACTTGAAATAGTAGCCAAGTTCAAGTTGAAAGTTTTGAAATCAACATGAATAAAAAACATCTTTTAAACAAGTCGATTTCCCTTATTCTAATGAAAAACCCATACCTTTATACTACAGAGAATTTTACTAAAACATAAAATGGGGTGGTATTATTTTAACCTTCTTTGAGCGTATTTGGAGATTTACTTAAAAACACAACTTATATTTTTGACCTATGAATTTATTTGATAAAAATGATTTTGAAACCATTCAAAATCGAATTAAGTGCGTCACTGAAAAGTCTGTACGTCAATGGGGTGTAATGACAAATGCACAAATGTTAGCCCATTGTTCTAAGGTTTTAGAATTGGCTTTAAACAATCGTGAGAAACAAATATTTTTGGGTAAATTATTGGGTGCCTTCATCTTAAAAAAAATACTCAATAACAAGGGAGCTACCCGTAAAAACATAAAATCTTCTAAGAAATTATTTGTAGAAATTCCGGAAGAATTTGATGCTGAAAAGACAAGACTTTTGGAATTATTTACACGGTTTCATAAAAACGGCAGTGCTTATTACGAAAATAAATTACATCCGTTTTTTGGAAGACTTACCTCTCGGCAATGGAACGATTTAATGTTCAGGCATCTGGATCATCATTTGACGCAGTTTGGGGCCTAAAGTTCCAAGAATGATTGATGTTTAAGTTTTCAGTACACAGGCTGTCAAAAAAATTTCAAAAACACAACGAAAAGTATTCTGATATTTAGTTGTTTTTAAATGGGTTGCCAATTCAATTCTAACTTGAAAAAAATTAATTTTAGGGGAATGGGCGAAAGCTTTTATAAAATATTATATTTGTAAGGACAGATGTTTTTTATGAAAGAGTTACTTCAACGATACGAACAAAAAAAGCCCGAGATAGTTTTTCATTGGAATGACCCCGAGACAGAAGCCGAAGGCTGGGTTGTCATCAATTCGCTTCGCGGCGGCGCTGCCGGCGGAGGTACGCGCATGCGGAAAGGTTTGGACAAGAACGAGGTGTTGTCTCTGGCAAAAACCATGGAGGTGAAATTCACCGTTTCCGGCCCGGCTATCGGCGGAGCCAAATCGGGTATCAATTTCGACCCGGCCGACCCGCGTAAAGAAGCAGTCCTCAAACGCTGGTTTCAGGCGGTTTCCCCCCTTTTGAAAAGTTATTACGGCACGGGCGGCGACCTGCATGTGGACGAAATCAACGAAGTAATCCCGATCACAGAGAGTTGTGGTGTTTGGCATCCGCAGGAAGGCGTTTTTAACGGTCATTTCAGACCGACGGAAGCAGATAAAATTAACCGAATCGGGCAATTGCGTCAAGGGGTAATTAAAGTACTTGAAAATCCAAACTTCTCACCCGATGTAGCCCAAAAATTTACCGTTGCCGATATGATAACCGGTTATGGTGTTGCCGAATCAATCAAGCATTTTTATACGTTGGCATCGACAGCCGTTGAAGGCAAAAAAGCCATCGTACAGGGCTTTGGCAACGTGGGCGCGGCAGCCGCTTTCTATCTGGCGGAAGCCGGTGTGAAAATTGTCGGTATCATTGACCACAAAGGAGGTGTCATCAACCGAGACGGAATGCGTTTTGAGGAAGTTAAAAATCTATTTTTAAGTAAAAAAGGCAATACCATCCAACATCCGGATTTGTTGCCTTTTGAAGAAATAAACGAGGACATCTGGAAAGTTCCAACGGATATTTTTGTGCCTTGTGCCGCTTCGCGGCTGGTAACCAAAGAACAAATCACCACGATGATTGACTCCGGGTTGGAATTGATTTCCTGCGGTGCCAATGTGCCTTTTGCCGATGAAGCCATCTTCTTCGGGCCCATCATGGAATATATCGATAAGCACATTACCCTCATCCCCGATTTTATTTCCAACTGCGGCATGGCTCGGGTGTTTGCTTATTTTATGGAACGCAAAGTTCAAATGACCGACGAAGCTATTTTTAAAGACACTTCTGAAACCATTCGCAAAAGTTTAGAAAAAATCATTCAAATCAACCCAACTAAAATTAATATTAGCCAGACGGCGTTTGAGATAGCACTCAAACAACTTGTTTAACCCATTAACCACCAAAAACCATGGAAACCTTAATTGTAGTTATTTTTGTAATAGGATATTTAGCAATTACACTCGAACACAAACTCAAAGTAGATAAACTCATTCCTGCGCTCGCCATGATGGCCATTTTATGGGCAATCATCGCGCTCAATCACATGCAGGTATTTGAAGTAAACGCAGAATTGAGAGAATTAGAACCCTCCGATTTAGAATCCATGTTGTTGCATCACATTGGTAAAACCGCAGAAATCTTAATCTTTCTGATCGGTGCCATGACCATTGTGGAAATCATCGATTATTTCAACGGGTTTGAAACCATCAAAAATTTCATCAAAACCAAAAGCAAAGTAAATCTTTTGTGGATTTTCGCCATACTCGCATTTATTCTCTCAGCGATTATAGACAACCTGACTGCTACCATTGTCTTGATAACCATTTTGCAAAAAGTGATTAAAGACCGCGAACTTCGGCTTTGGTTTGCCGGACTGATTGTGATTGCCGCCAATTCCGGCGGTGCTTGGTCTCCCATTGGCGATGTCACCACCACCATGCTGTGGATTGGCAAAAAAGTTTCAGCTTCCCAGTTGATCGAACATGTGTTGATTCCGTCCCTTGTAAGTTTCATCATTCCTGTCTTGATTGCAAGCAAGTTGAAACCCTTCAAAGGCAACATCGATGTGAATTTTGACGATGCCGAAATCAAAACCACTAAACACGGCGCAACCATGCTTTATTTAGGTTTGGGTGGTATTATTTTTGTACCGATTTTCAAAACCATGACGCATCTTCCTCCCTATGTAGGTATGATGCTCTCCTTAGCGATTGTTGCTACTTTTGCGGAAATATTCAGTCGAAAAATATTCAGTCTGACCACTTTAGATGAAGAAAGTGAAGCTACAGCACATCACAGTCCTGTTCACCATTCGTTGGGACGAATTGAGCTACCCAGTATTCTCTTCTTTCTTGGTATATTGATGGCGGTCGCTGCGCTCGAATCGTTGGGTCAATTATTTCATTTTGCAGAAGGGTTGAATCAAGCCATACCGAACACAGATATTGTTGTAGGCCTTTTGGGTATCGGTTCGGCAGTCATTGACAATGTGCCTTTGGTTGCGGCCAGCATGGGCATGTTTTCCAATCCGGAAGACAGCCCGTTGTGGCATTTTATTGCGTATTCTGCCGGAACGGGAGGAAGTATGCTCATCATTGGTTCAGCGGCCGGTGTAGTTGCCATGGGTCTTGAAAAAATCGATTTCTTCTGGTATCTCAAAAAGATATCATGGTTGGCATTTCTCGGATTTATTGGTGGAGCCATTTCTTTTGTTTTGATTAGAGATTTCATCCTTAATGCATAGAATTAAAAATAATTATTATCTTTAATAAACTTTTCTTCACCCTCTTAACGTAACTTCCTATTTTTCAAAATCCATGGAAACTTTAGTCATTGTCATTTTTGTACTGGGCTATCTCGCAATCACTCTTGAACATAAATTAAAAATCGACAAACTCATTCCTGCTTTAGCCATGATGTCTTTGCTATGGGCAGTAATTGCATTGAGTCATTTACAGGTGTTTGAAGTCAATGCCGAATTAAAAGAATTGGAGCCTTCCGATTTGGAAAGTCTGCTTTTGCATCATATTGGTAAAACTTCGGAAATTTTAATTTTCCTGATTGGTGCGATGACTATTGTGGAAATCATCGACTATTTCAATGGTTTTTTCACCATTAAAAACTTTATCAAAACCAAGAAAAAAACCAAGCTGCTTTGGATTTTTGGGATACTCGCTTTCGTACTATCTTCGGTGATTGACAACTTGACAGCAACCATTGTCTTGGTTACCATTCTCCAAAAAGTGATAAAAGACAGGGAGTTGCGGTTGTGGTTTACAGGTATTGTCATCATTGCTGCAAATGCTGGTGGCGCTTGGTCACCCATCGGTGATGTCACGACTACCATGCTTTGGATTGGCAAAAAAGTATCTTCCGCAGTACTCATCGAACATGTTCTAATACCTTCCATTATCTGTTTTGCAGTACCTGTTCTGATAGCAACCCAATTTAAAATGTTTAAAGGGAAAATAGAAGATGAAGTTGATTTATCATCGGACAGCAATGCATCTAAATATGGTTCGACCATGCTTTATTTAGGCCTCGGCATGATTGTTTTTGTGCCCATTTTCAAAACCGTTACCCATTTACCGCCTTATGTAGGTATGATGCTTTCGCTGGCAGTAGTTGCTACTTTTGCAGAAATATTTTCGGGTTCAAAGTTTGGTGCCACCAATGTTGATGCAGAGAGTGACGCAACTGCACACCACAGTCCTGTCCATCATTCGTTGGGCAGAATAGAACTCCCCAGCATCCTTTTCTTCCTCGGTATCTTGATGGCGGTTGCGGCACTCGAATCGCTGGGTCAATTGTTTCACTTGGCGGAAGGTTTAAACAATGCCATTCCCAATACAGATATCGTCGTCATGCTTCTTGGGGTTGCCTCGGCGGTTATTGACAATGTACCTTTGGTGGCAGCGGGTATGGGCATGTTTTCCGAACCGTTGGATCATCCCATTTGGCACTTTATCGCCTTCTCGGCAGGTACCGGTGGTAGCATGCTCATCATTGGATCGGCTGCCGGTGTAGTCGCCATGGGCATGGAAAAAATCGATTTTTTCTGGTACGTCAAAAAAATCACGCTTCTTGCCGTTGCAGGTTTTGTCTTGGGCTCGATTGCTTTTATTTTAATCAGGGATTTTATCTTGAATATATAATTTTGTTAAAGAAATAAAGTTATACTTCTAAACTAATGTGTCTATTGCTATGCTAAACTTTCAAGATCTTCCGCAAGATGGTATCGAATCGGATGTTGTTCAGGAAAAAACGCTCTCAATTATTGATTTAGTAGTCAACGGCGGACCGGCGAGCACCATCATCATCGGCATACTTTTCATCTTATTGGCAGTGGCTTTATTTATTTATTTTGAAAGAGTTTTTGCCATCAAAGCTGCCGGCAAAATCGATAAAAACTTCATGCATCAAATTAAAGAAAATGTATCAGCCGGAAAACTTGAAGCCGCTAAAGTACTGTGTGCAAAAACCGATTCACCCATTGCTCGCTTGACCGAAAAAGGTATTTCACGCATTGGTAAACCCTTGGAAGACATCAACAAAGCCATCGAAAACGCAGGTACGCTCGAAGTTTACAAATTGGAAAAAAATGTAAGTGTGTTGGCGACTGTTGCCGGCGTGGCTCCCATGATTGGTTTCCTCGGAACGGTCATCGGGATGATCATTGCCTTCCACGAACTCGCTTCGAGTGGCGGACAGGCGGAAATGGGTTCTTTGGCAAGTGGTATTTACACAGCCATGACCACGACCGTAGCCGGATTGGTGGTCGGAATTATTGCCTACATCGGATACAATCACTTGGTGGTGAAAACCGACAAATTGGTGCATCAAATGGAAGCCAATGCCGTTGATTTTTTGGATTTATTAGACGAACCGGTTTAGAGGCAATAGACAATAGGCGAAAGACGAAAGGCGAAAGGCAATTGCTCCGGAAAAGAAACCAAAAATCAGTAAACCAGCAACCCGGTGGCTGAGCGGCGGTTACTGAGCGAAGCCGAAGTAAACCGAAGCCAGCGACCAGAAACCAGCGACCAGAAACCAGCGAACAAGCAACCATCAACCATGTAACCAAAGACAATGAAACTAAAAGGCAGAAACAAAGTGAGTCCGGAATTCAGCATGTCGTCGATGACAGACATTGTTTTTTTGTTGCTCATCTTTTTCATGTTAACTTCCAATGCGCCCAATGCGCTGGATTTGTTACTGCCCAAAGCCAAGGGGAAATCGACCAATACACAAAATGTATCCGTCAGCATCAATAAGAAATTTGAATTTTATGTTGACCAGACGTTGGTAGAAGAAACCATGATAGAAAGCACTTTGCAAGCCAAATTGCAAAATGAAGAAAACCCGACCATCATCCTTCGTGTAGAAGAAAGTGTTCCGATTGAAAAAGCTGTCCGTGTGATGGATATTGCCAACCGCAATCATTATAAAATAATCTTGGCTGTCAGACCCAATTAACATGTCAATCTTAGAAACAACCCATCAACGAAAATCATTTGCCATGACAACGGTAATTCTGATACTGTTGGTTTTGTTGATGTTTGTTGCCGGTATGACCTATCTTGTCCCGCCTCCGGAAAATGGTATCGCCGTCAATTTCGGTTATGTGGATGCCGCATCGGGAGACATTCAAACCTCACAGCCCAAACCGACGATTCCCAATCCGCAAACTGCTCCGCCAAAAACCAATCCCGAAACGGAAAAAGTAATAGAAACCGCCCAGGAAAAGATTTTAACGCAGGATATTGATGAGTCGGTAGTTATTCCGGATAAAGAAGTTAAAAAAAAGGTGGAAACGCCCAAAGTTGTTGAGAAAAAAGTAGTCGAAGTACCCAAAAAGGAAGTTCCCAAACCAACCGTTTCTCAATCGACCACCGATGCACTCAGCAACATGCTCAAAGGCGGAAGCACCTCGGGCGACAACAACAGCAGCAGCGACGGCAACAAAACCGGCACCGGCGACCAAGGCAATCCCAACGGAAGCAAAGATTCGAAAAGTTATTACGGAAACAGCGCAACCGGCACCGGCGGTAATTATCAATTGGGTGACAGAAGTGCGCTCACAAAACCCAAACCAAAATATCTGTGCAACGAAGAAGGTACCGTCGTCGTTCGGGTCGATGTTGACCGGAAAGGAAAAGTAGTCTATGCTTATCCCGGAGAAAGAGGAACCACCAACAATGCTGCTTGTTTGCTCGAACAAGCCAAAATAGCTGCCTTGGCAACCAAATGGCAAGAAAATTCTGAAGCCCCTAATCTTCAGTCAGGAGTCATCGTTTATAGTTTCAGTTTGGTGAATTAATTTTTTTATAAGCCAAAAAACTGATTTTGATGGTTTGTATATTGAGGACAATTGATGTATTCCGTTTATTTCATTCTAAACAATTTAATAACTTTATCTCACACATATTTTAATTATATTTGTAAAAATTTAACAAATATGAAATTATTTTTACGCGCGTTCATATTTCTAATTTCTGGATTTTCATTTTCTCAAGTGCTTGTAATCAACGAATTAGACTCAGACACACCCAGTATAGACGATAAAGAGTTTGTGGAACTTTTGTCAGAAACACCCAATTTTCCATTGGACGGCTATGTCTTGGTTTTTTTTAACGGATCGGCTGCAGGTGCAAACAGCAGCTACTTGGCCATCGATTTAGATGGACTTCAAACAGACATCAACGGTTTGTTGTTAATTGGGAGCAATTCGGTTTCTCCCGTTCCGCAAAAACTCATTTCTCCAAACTTAATTCAAAATGGTGCAGATGCGGTAGCCATCTATCAAAGAGACGACTTGGATTTTGAATTTCCAACTTTGGCATTTGTTGATAATACCTTGGTCGATGTCCTCGTTTATGGAACAAACGATCCGGATGCGACGGGTTTATTAGATATTTATCGCGCTTTTGACCCTAACATTCAACAAATTAACGAGGGTGCGGCAAACAATTCCAATTCTATACAAAGGTTTGTGGATGGCAACGGAATTGTGTCCTATCTTTCAACTGTACCGACACCCAGACAACTGAACGATGGAAGCGGTATAGTCCTTAATGGTATTTTTATTGGCATCTTGCAAACCCAATACAATGAAGGTGATAGTTTTGACATTACATTGACTTCAGAACAGCCTGTAAACCAGGATTTGACATTAAGTATTTCACTAAACAATGGCTTTTTTAACAGTTTTGATTATTCAGGAAATTCTTCTTTAACCATTTTGAATGGTCAAAACACCACCAGTACAACCATAACCATTATTGATGACAACTTCGATGAAGGCGATGAAGTAATGAAAGTCACCCTCTCCGGATTGCCTCCTACATTTTTGGCACTCAACAACAATCTTCAAATCCGTGCGATTGACAACGATTTCCAAATGGCATCATTTGGTACACCCATCAGTCCTACTTTTGGCAATGTTACCAGCACACAACCTGTTGGATATTACGACAGTTTAGATGGTTTGTCCGGAACCGTTTTGCGTCAGGGACTTCAAGATATTGTTGCCAATCCGGCTATAGTAAGAGCACAAACCTATAATGACGTGATTGACATACTCAAAGAAGCCGATCAAAATCCTGAAAACAGCAACCAAGTCTGGTTGGTTTATTTGGAAAAAGGGAGGGCAAAATTGGATTTTCAAATCACCTCAAACAATACGGGAACTTGGAATAGAGAACATACTTTCCCTAGATCGAGAGCCGGATATAACAGCATTCAAGCGGATGGTATTTCCGATGGAAAAAATATTTATTGGACAACAAATGCCGATTCGCTGCGGCACGGAAACTCTGATGCGCACGCTTTGCGAGCAGTTGACGGTCCTGAAAACAGCAGCAGAGGAAATCAATTTTATGGAGAATATACCGGTCCTGTGGGAACACTTGGCGGATTTAAAGGAGATGTTGCCAGGGGTGTGTTTTATATGGCAATTCGATACAACGGCTTGGAAATAGTCAACGGTTTTCCGGATGGGTTGACCGGACAGTTTGGCGACTTGGCAACCCTGTTGGATTGGCATAGAAACGACCCGCCCGATGATTTTGAAATGAACCGAAACAATGTGGTCTTTCAGTGGCAAATCAACAGAAACCCATTTATAGACCAACCCGATTTGGTAGAATATATTTGGGGAAACAAGGTAGGGCAAGTTTGGCAACAAGCCCTGAGTGTCGAAGACTTTTCTTTTGGCAACATCAAACTGTATCCCAATCCGGTTAGTGATTTTCTAAACATCAAAGGAGTCAAAGAAACCCTCAACTTGAAAATATCCACGGTCGATGGAAGAATATTGTTGTCAAAAACCATCCATGCCGACACTCAACTCAATTTGAATTACGCTTCGGGTATGTATTTCATAACACTTTCAGCAGACGGGAAATCCATCACCAAAAAAATAATTGTCAAGTAGTTTTTGTGATTACTTTGAAAGATATTAAATGATTTTTTTGATGTCAAATCAGTTTTCAAAGGGCAAAAAATTTAAACTTCTTTTTGTAAGTGGAAACACAGCAAACTTGTTGTGTTGTATTTTCATTGCTTTTTAGAAATGATTGTACAAATCTTGACGACAAAAAAAGTTTCTCGAAATGGTTTATTTGTCGCCACCATAAGCAGATTAGTCTTTGGCAATTTGATTACAAATAGTTTTCGGGTAGTTTTTACTCATTTCACGATAATTTAATTATACAATTTTTTAAGAAGAGGGATATCATCTAAAACTTCTTCAACGCTTCTAAAATCTCATTTTTTTTCTGTTTGCTGTACGGCACTTTTTCGCCGTTTGAGAGCAGTGCATAGCCCTCATTGGTCAGAGATTTAAGAAAAATGGCATTTATTAGATGCGACTTGTGCAGCTGAATAAAGGACTGGTATTCAAGCATTTTTTTAAATTTACCGATATTGTAAGAGCTCACTATGCAATTTTGATCTGTCAAACAGATTTTGGTATAACCGTCCATACCTTCCAAGCGCACCATTTCTTCCGTCTTAAGAATGCTAAGTCCTTTTTGGGTGGGAACTACAAATCTATTTGAAGCCTGGGCTTGTATATTTTGTAAAAGTTGACGAACTTTTTCAAAAGATGTTTTTTTCTCTAAGTTGGTTATAGCATTTTCAATAGCTTCCTGCAACATGCTATTTTCAATGGGTTTAACGATATAGCCAATGGCGCAATGCCGGATAGCTTGCAGTGCAAAATCGTTGTGGGCGGTAACGAAAATAATCTCGGTGTCGGGTAAATTAACCACTGAAATCAAATCAAATCCACTCATATTGGGCATAGTAATATCCAAGAAAAGTATATCGGGATTTAGTTCAGTTAGTTTCTGAACCGCTTCCAAAGGATTCTGAAATTTTCCTATGATCTGTATATCAGGGAAAAGTTGAGACAGTTTTAAAGAAAGTATTTCCAAAGCAGATGATTCGTCATCTATCAGTACGGCTGTTTTATTGTGTTTTTCCATAGTATATCTAATTTTTAGATGGAGAAATATTGAGGGTCACTCTAGTGCCACTCGTTATTTTATTTTCGAGATCTTGAACACTGTATTCTATATAAAATTGACCGGTTTGATTGAGCAAATCAATTCGATTTTTTAGTATTTGTGTCGATTTTGAAGGGTGTTTGTTTAGCGAATTTTTATAGATGGATTGGGTTTTGGCAAACCCCACCCCATTATCTTCTATAGTGATTTCGAGAGATTGGCTGCCTTTTTCAATGAACTTGATTTTAATAAAACCCAAGTTTGGACTGTGAAAAATACCGTGATTTACCGCGTTTTCCACGATGGGTTGCAATAGTAAACTCGGAATTTTCAAATGTTCTTTATTTAATTTTGGATCGGTATGTATGTGGTAAGAAAGTTTTTCGCCAAACCGCATTTTTTCAACTTCGAGATACAACTGCAAAAACGTAATTTCTTCGGATAAGTTCACGGTTTTTTTATCTGAAAACTCAAATATTATTCGAATGAGTTTTGAAAAGTCAATCAAGTACTTTTCAGAAAGTTCCGGCCCTTTACTGTTCAAATAAAATTGTATGGCATTGAGCGAGTTAAAGATAAAATGCGGATTCATTTGCGAACGCAGGGCATGCAATTGGTGCTCGGTTTGCATTCGGAGTTGGTCAATCCGTTTTTCTTTTTGTTTGTAACGGTTTTTTACGATTGCCACAACAACAGCTGTGGTGAGTGCGAGTATAAGCAGGAACAAAACGATGTATGGCCATTTGTGTTGCCACCATTTCGGGATAATTTCAAAGTTGTATGCCTTTTCGGAGTTCAATAAACCTTCTTGCCGGAGTTGTAGGCTGTAGCTGCCGGGCTCAAAGCCCGATAGCGTAAGGTTGTTTTCTTCTAACGCAATCCATTGATTTTGATAGGGTAACAGTCGATATTGGTAGTGATTAATGTTATGTGGCAAAAATTGTAAAGTTCCCAATTTGAGGTTCAGGCTGTTTTCGGGTTGATATAAAAATTCTGTGTCGGAGGTGAGATCTTGTTGGTTGAAGGTCAATGATTTTACATAAAACTCAGATTTGGGAATATCAAATGCATCTTTATAATTTATAGCTATTAACCCTTTTTGGGTAGCCAGATATAGTTTTTGACCGATAACAGCCACTGCATTCAGCCCGTTTTTTAAAAGTATAAAAGGATGGCAAAATGTATCTTGTTGTATGTTTTCTTCTAACCAAAAATTATTGCTTTGCAGATGCATCAAACAAGTATTTGTAATCAGCCAAATACTATTTACATTTTCTGCAAAGGCATCAATAACCATTTCGCCATCGGTGTCCCATATTTTTTTTGATTGAGATTCGTTAACCAGAAAAAGGCCTTCATTTTCTGTGCCTACTAAAAGTTGGTTTTCATTTAAAAGAGACAAATGAGTGATGGTGGCCTGATGCAAACTATCGTTGGTTCTAAAAGGAATAAAACTTAATTTTTGCCAGATTTTCAAGCCTTCAATGCCGCCTGCAAAAAGTTGGTTTTTGGTAGCTTTGATATGTTTCGATGCATCAAAATATAAGGTGTCTTCAATTTTTTTAAAGTTGTCGGAAAGGATTAAATTAGACAATCCCACGTTGAACCAATTTCCTTTGTGATACTCGAGAACGGTCAATCCGGGATGCGGCATCGCTTGAAGCATTCCGGACTTTTCATCAGTTTGCTGAGTGTACAGTTGGTTTTTGTTGGTTATGGTAAGTTTTTTTCCTTGTTGTGTTACATTTATTTGGCCGATGGCATCAGCATCTAAAAATTTTTCCTGAAGGCCGTTTTGTGGGGATAAACGAAAGAACCCGTCCAAGTCTGAATGTATGTAAAGCTGTTGGTTAAAAACGCTAAGATTTTTAATGATTTTATCCGAAAAAAAGGTTTCAATCACTCGATTCATTTTCGGAAAAAAATACAAACCATCGTTTAAGGTAGCCACCCAAAGATTTTTGTTGCGGTCTAAAAAATGAAAAATAGCTTCTATTTTTTCCGGCGCAGCGTAGGTATTCAGCAAGTTAAATTCTTTGTCAAAAACTAGCAATTGTTCTTCGTAGGAAACTTGTATTTGATGGTTGAAGTAACTTATTCTTCCCGTTTTAAAAGCCCGTGGTAATGGGTAGATTTTATAGCTGAGCGTTTGCGTATTTATATACAATATTTTATTGTTAAATGAATAAATAAAAATACGGTCATTGATTTGTTTTTTATCTTCTTCAAATTCTTTGTTCAAATTGGAAATCGCTATCAATTCTTTTCCGGTGCTGTCAACTACCCGTAAATTATTTTCTTTAAAGTGATAAAAATATTTTCTTTTAACATCTACATAATGGCCAAGTTCTCTTTTAATTGGAAGGTTTAGCCACTTATCTTCGTTAAAATAATAGTATTTAGGCTCAGCAGGATTTCTGGAATAAAAAGCGATTAACGTATCTGCTTGATAATAATGTTGGGGATAAAATGGACTTTTGTCTGGTTTTATATACGAAAAAACCGTATCCTTTTTTATATATCCTAAACGGTTGGCTTTGGTAAAATACCAGATTTTATTTTGGTTGTCGGGTATCAAATACCAAATGTCATTTTGAGGCAGTCCGTTTTGGGTATTAAAATGCGTGAATTCTGTACCGTCAAAACGGCTAATGCCATCCGGAGAATTCAGCCAAATAAAGCCCGATGCATCTTGGCACAAGCGATAAACGCCATTGCCTTGCAAGCCGTTGGCTTTGGTAAAATGACGAAAAACCTGCGCGTTCAACGGGGATGTTGCCCATGCAGATACCAACGCAGCAAGCATCAAAAAAAATCTATTCATCCGTAATTTTTTTAATGGCCGGATGTTGCCCACATAAATTGAACTCTGCGTTGAACTGATGTTTTTTAGCGAAATTGAATCAGTTGGTGTAACTAACAAAGTATTTATATGTGGGGTTTATAATTTAAAGCGACCTAAATTACTTTAAAAGTAATTTATTTTTTCTAAATGCGCTATTGCTCAAATACCAAGTCGATATAGGGTACAACAATATTATTTACCGGACCGCCACTCCCAAAGAAAGTAGAACTTATAATCGTTAAACTCCCTTCTGTTAAGGGATATGGAATGGGTGGACTGCCTTGTATTCTCAAGCCTCTTCCGAGCTGGTCGTCCAAATCTTGACGGTTCAAAACGGTTCTCAAGATGGCATATTCGTTGCCCACCACCAGCGCAATAGGATTGGGCAATTGCACATAATCTGTTGCGGTAGCAGAAAAACTGTGTTGGTTCGAATATAGTACATTACTATTGGTAATATCTATAATCTCAATGCCATATTGACCAGTAAAACCACCTTGGCTTTGGTATCCAACAGCACAAATACTTTTTGTTGCACTTACTCTAAAATTGTATTGATGCGTGTCCAAATCCATCCACACATCGTCTATATATTGTATTGACGGATTGTTGGCAATCGTATTGGTAACGAGCTGTTGAAAAAGGCTTGGCACAGTGGTATCACAAATCGCTTGCGGCGGTTGTGGCGGCAAAGATGCCGGATCATCTCCGTTGCAACCTGCAAACAATACCAACAAGCATAAACAAATTTTGATTGGAAGATGGATGTTTTTCATAATAAGTGAGTTTAAAATTATAATTCTATATGTGAGTACCCGAAAATGAAATCTCCGGTAAAAGTTCTACTGGTTACAAGTAAATTTGTAGAAAGATCATATTCAGTAATTGTAGTGGTGTTGGATGTTGAAGTGTTGTTTATGGAGTGATTCAGTATGTGGAGTATTTGATCACAATCTTTATAAACCAACGAAATGGATTCTGAATTTATATTAATTGAAGGAATTAAAACGGTTTCATTGATAACGGGTGCTCCGCCGGAAAGATCCCATTGTACCAGATTTGTTACCCCAGCAGTATCAATTTGTGCACTCAGCAAAAAGCCGTTCATATCAACTTCAATATCAAAATATGCGAAGCTGTTGGGTAAATTATAGTATTGTTGAACAGTACTAACCAAATCTATTTCTAAAAGTTTATCTTTTCCTAAAAAATAAATTTTATCAGCTCTATCCGTATCTGCATAATATCTAATTCCGAATGAATCAACGTTTGTGGGTAAAAAATTACTTATTGAATCAGTAAAAATCACACCTAAATTTGCGCCGGTGTTAGGGTCTATTTCGCTAATCCAGAAAGTGTTGGCTGTGCTGTCTAATTCTACCACGAATAGCCTACCGTTGTTAAAAACTGCTCCGGAAAATTCTGAGTTGCCGCTTATGGTGTTTGTAGCACCTGCCAAGGATTTTGCAGTCATCACAGGTGTTGTTGTCACATTTTCAACTAAAATGTACCTCATAGTGTTGTCATTTTCGCCTAAAAAAACATACCTGTCGTTTATTTTATCATAAGTTCCTTTGACATTGCCAAGCGCACTAAAAGGGGAAGCAATACTGGCCATGCTAATAAATGAAGTAGTGTTTAAATTGGGCGTAGAATTCACATTAAATAAGATGTTTCCGGAATTTAATGTCAATCCGTTATATTTAGTATCTGTACAAGTTGTGTTTGAACCAGGACCACTGCCGGAACAACTAATAATTAATAGCAGTGTAAAAGTTGAAATTGCTGTAAAAATTGCTTTTTTCATAATGATTTTAATTTTAAACAAATTTTAACATTTTATGATGCATTGCCAAACGCCATTCAACGAACCAATGTTTTCATTTAATTAAATAGGCTTACTGTTGAATAAACGTATAACTCTAAATTTGTATATTCGAATAAAAAAAGTGAAAGAAGATTTTCTACATCATATTTGGCAACACAAAAAAATCGATTTTAATCACTAAAAAATCACACAAAGTCCATCATTTAGGGTTTTTCAAGCCGGGCAATACAATACAAATGCCTGTCCGGATTTTTTCAATGCGCACATTGAAATTGACGATCAAAAATAGGCCTGAATTTTAGAAAGATTAAAAACCACATCAATAAAGAACCGGTTCTTATATTAATCTTCATCCTATTTATAGTTTTTCGTAAATCTGTATCTTTGCCAACATGATACAAATCAAAACTTCCGAAGAAATCGAGTTGATGCGCGAAAGTGCAATTATTGTCTCAAAAACCTTGGGTATGTTGGCCAAAGAAGTCAAGCCGGGTGTCACCACTTTACAACTCGACAAACTTGCCGAAACCTTTATCCGCGATCATCAAGCCAAACCCGGATTTCTCGGGCTATACGATTTTCCAAACACCTTGTGTGTGAGTCCCAATGAGCAAGTAGTTCACGGCATTCCCAATGACAAAATCTTGAAAGAAGGTGATATTATTTCCATCGATTGTGGCGCGCTCAAAAATGGGTTTTACGGCGACCACGCCTACACTTTTGAAGTAGGAGAAGTTATGCCGCAGGTTAAAAAACTTTTGGAAATTACCAAAGCCTCACTTTATGTGGGTATTCGCGAATTTAAAGCGGGCAATCGGGTAGGGGACGTAGGTTTTGCCATTCAAAATTATTGCGAAAAACAGGGTTATGGTGTGGTGCGCGAACTTGTCGGGCATGGTTTGGGAAGGAAGATGCACGAAGATCCCGAAATGCCCAACTACGGCAGAAGAGGTCAAGGAAAAAAGTTTGTGGAAGGCATGACAGTCGCCATCGAACCCATGATCAACATGGGTACACACCGCATCCGCCAACTCAAAGATGGGTGGACTATTCTCACGGCCGATGCAAAACCCAGCGCACATTTTGAGCACGATGTTGCCATTGTGGACGGTAAACCGGAATTGCTTTCAACCTTCTCCTATATTTACGATGCACTTGGTATCGTTTCCGATGAGGAAAAAGAATTCCGCACACACGCGTTAGTTTTGTGAAATGATCTTCAAACGCATCCTTAATTCAATTCCCAGACCCTTACTCATCCGATTGAGTTATTGGGTTCGCCCTTTGTTGGTCTTGTGGTATCGCGGAAATCGGTTTACGGATCCGATAGATGGCAGGACGTATCGAAAGTTTCTCCCGTATGGATATGAAAATCAACGTGAAAACGTGTTGGCTCCGGGTACACTTTCGCTTGAACGGCATCGGTTGCTTTGGTTGTATCTAAAAAACGAAACGGATTTTTTCACCAATCCGATCCAAAATAAAGCATTGCACGTCGCACCCGAACAGGCGTTTTACAGGCGTTTTAGAAACATGACCAATCTCGATTACACCACCACAGACCTATTGTCGCCATTGGCAGATGTGAAAGCGGATATTTGCGATTTACCCTTTGAAGACAACTGTTTCGACTGGATTTTTTGTAACCACGTTTTGGAACATATTCCCGATGACACTCAGGCCATCCGCGAGTTATACAGAGTGATGAAACCCGGCGGGACGGGCATCTTCCAAGTGCCGCAAGATTTAAAAAGAGCGCATACTTTTGAAGATGATTCAATCAAAGATGCAAAAGAACGTGCGCGTATTTTTGGACAATACGACCATGTACGAATTTATGGCAAAGATTATTTCGAAAAATTGCGACAATGCGGTTTTGAAGTAAACGCAATCGATTATGGCATTGTAATCGGAAAAGAATGGATTGAAAAATATCGCCTGAGTAAAGGAGAATTATTGCCTGTGTGTCGCAAACCTAATCAATCAAGTACGATTTGAATCCGGGTGTGATATATTTTTGAAGATTTCCGTTTTCATCCAAGTAGAGTATATAAGCATCCATTTTTGAAGCCAGACTATCCAATATTTTTTTAGATTTTTCTAAGTCTGAAGCCATAAAAACGGTGGCATAACCGTCTGCATCCATACAGTTTGCTGCCAAAACTGAGGCGCTGAGAACGTTGCTTCGCTGCGGATAACCCGTCTTCGGATTGATGGTGTGAACGTATCGCTCACCCGTGAGCGTATCGATGAAGAATTTGCGATAATTCCCAGAGGTAGCCAACGCCATGTTTTTGAGTTTTAAAGTAGCTATAAGGCCTCCGTTTTCGGTTTGTTGCGGGTGATCGATGGCTACGAGCCAATCGAAGTTGTTGGAAAGATTTTTTCCACCGGCACGAATTTCACCACCTATTTCCACAAGATAATTTTCAACTTTTTTCGACTCAAAAAAACGAGCGACTAAATCAACGGTAAAGCCTTGTGCAATGGCATTGAAATCCAAGTAGGTTTCTTTGAACTCTTTTTTGACATAGTCATTGGGGCGTAATGAAACTTTATCAAGCCCGGTAAATTTTAAAATACTGTCAACTTTCAGGCTGTCCATTTCTATTTTCTCTCCCGGACCAAATCCCCAGGCATTTACCAAGGCACCGACTGTCGGGTCAAAAATACTGTCAGTTTGTTGCCATATTTCAACCGATTTATAAAATACTTCTCGGAACAAGGTATCCGTTTTGACGCGTATGTTGCTATTTATTTTAGAAATAATTGAATTGGGAATGTAAGTGGACATTGACAAATCAACTGCTTCGATGATGGAATCAATTTGTGGCTGATAATCCCTGTTTATGGAATCAAAATATTTGATACTATACGTTGTTCCTTGTGCATTTCCTATCAAGTGAACCAATTGACTTCTCTTTTCTCGCTTGTTGCAAGCGATGAATAAAAAGGCAATCAAAAGGATGTGAAATAAGCTTTTTGCTGAAAATGCCACGTGTGATCTGTTTAATTTAATTTTAAAAATTCTTTAAAATTTACCACAAAATTAGTGTCTTTTTCCAAAGGTTTTGAAAAATCTTTTGCATTGGCAAGACCGACCCCCGCATACCATACTTTTGCCTGGTTTTTTTCGGCGTGATTCACAAAAGTTTGCATCCAAATTTCATCGTAAGCATCCGGATGTTCAGGATAACTTACAGCCTTCACCAAAACAAAGTGTCTGACATTTTTCTTATCGACACATACGAATTGAGGGTGTTTATAGATTTTACTATTTACGGCAATAAATTCAAATCCAAGATCTTCCAACTTCTTTCCAACAATATTCATGGCCAAATTATGAAGTTCTTGTTTGCTAAGTCGTATCATATTTTTGAATAAAAAAACCGACACCAAGGTATCGGTTTTTTATGAATTATAGTTGTTCAAAATTAACCTCCAAAGTCATCAAATCTGATATTTTCGGGTGGAACACCAAAGTCGTCACACATTTTGATAACAGCTTGGTTCATCATCGGAGGTCCACAGAAATAGAATTCGATATCTTCCGGTGTTTCGTGGTTGTTGAGGTAGTTGTTTATCACAACTTGGTGAATAAATCCTACAAACCCATCACCCGGACCGTCCAAAGTTTCTTTTACTTTCCAATTGTCTTCCGGCATGGGTTCGGAAAGCGCGATGTAAAATTTAAAGTTTGGATAATCTTTTTCCAAAGCTCTGAAGTGATCTACATAGAACAATTCTCTTTTGGAGCGACCACCGTACCAAAAAGTCACTTTTCGCCCGGTTTTCACAGTGCGGAAAAGATGATACAAATGCGAACGCATCGGTGCCATACCGGCGCCACCGCCAACATAAAGCATTTCGGCATCCGATTCGTTGATGAAAAACTCTCCATAAGGTCCTGATATCGTAACTTTGTCACCTACCTTTCTGGAAAAAATATAGGAAGAAGCCACTCCCGGATTTACAGACATCCAACCATTTTTAGCACGATCGAAGGGCGGGGTTGCGATGCGAACATTTAACATTACCCGACGGCCTTCAGCCGGATAACTTGCCATGGAATAAGCTCTTTCAACAACTTCATCATTTTTCATAACGAGCGGCCAAAGACCAAATTTGTCCCACTCCAACTTGAATTTTTGTGGATCATTTGGGTGTTCAACCGGATGTGCCGTGATGTCAATATCTGTAAAGTTGACTACTGTCGGCGGGATTTCAATTTGAATATATCCACCGGCTTTGTAATCCATGTCTTCCGGGATTTCGACCACAAATTCTTTGATGAACGAAGCAACATTGTAATTTGAAGAAACCGTAGCCTCCCATTTTTTAATTCCGAAAACTTCTTCAGGCACCAAAATGGTCATGTCTTGTTTCACCTTTACCTGACAACCCAAACGCCAGCCGTCTGCCAATTCTTTTCGTGTAAAGTTTGGAACTTCCGTTGGCAATGGTTCGCCACCACCTTCCAATACTTGACATTTACATTGTAGGCAAGTTCCGCCACCGCCACAAGCAGAGGGCAAAAATATTTTGCTGTTCCCAAGCGTCGATAACAAAGAGCTTCCGGCTGAAACAACCACGTCATTTTCTCCGTTGATATGAAGCGTTACAGGTCCGGAGGCTACTAATTTTGCCTTGGCAAACAAAAGTATGCCGACCAATATAAAAATGATAATTAAAAAAACTGCAACTGCACTTACAATGACTGATAGTCCCATGATGTAATTTTAAATATTTTTAAAGTTTGATGCCCATAAAACTCATAAAAGCTATGGCCATGAGTCCGGTGAGTATGAATGTTATCCCCAAACCTTTTAAGGGTGCGGGTATGTTTGAATATGAAATTTTTTCACGTATGGATGCAATGGCTAAGATAGCAATAAACCAGCCTACTCCAGATCCAAATCCATAAACAGACGCTTCAGATATTCCTGAAAAATCTTTTTGTTGCATGAATAATGATCCTCCTAAAATAGCACAGTTCACGGCTATTAGCGGGAGAAATATGCCCAATGCGCCATAGAGTGCCGGTGCGAATTTTTCGACCACCATTTCAACCAATTGTACCATAGATGCGATTACGGCAATAAAGAGGATATAACTTAAAAAACTCAAATCTAAGGAAGCGTATTGTTCACCCATCCAACTGAGTGCGCCGGCTTTTAAAAGAAAGTTGTCAATTAAATAATTTAAAGGTACGGTTATAGCGAGTACAAAAATAACTGCAACACCCAACCCAACTGCCGTTTTGACCGTTTTTGATACTGCCAGATAGGAACACATTCCCAAAAAGTAGGCAAATATCATGTTCTCTATAAAGACACTTTTAACGAAGAGGTTAACCAATTCCATGGTGATTTTTTTAAAGTGTGAATGATTATTTTTCGATTAGTTTACGGTTTCTGGAACGTTGCACCCAAATGAGCAGACCTACCGTAATCAAAGCCATAGGCGAAAGCAGCATGAGTCCGTTGTTCATATAACCCATATCGTAAAAAGCTTGCGGTACAACATGAAATCCGAACAGTTTTCCGGAACCTAACAATTCTCTGAAAAATGCTACAATTACCAAGATAACACCATATCCGGCCGCGTTTCCAATTCCGTCTAAAAAAGATTTCCAAGGACCGTTGGCCAAAGCGAATGCTTCCAAACGTCCCATCACGATACAGTTGGTAATAATCAATCCGACGAAGACGGACAATTGCTTGCTGACATCATAGGCAAAGGCTTTCAACACCAAATCAACCAAAACCACCAATCCGGCGACGATGACCAACTGCACGATGATTCGAATGCGGTTGGGAATGAAATTTCGGATGAGTGACACAATTACATTGCTTGCAGCAACTACGGCCATTACTGCAATTGCCATAACAAGGGCAGGTTTCAGCTGAACAGTGATTGCCAAAGCGGAACAAATGCCGAGTACCTGTACGGTAATCGGGTTGTTGTCGTTGAGCGGATCGGTTACAAGCGATCTATTTTTTTTGGAAAACAAGGGTTCTTTTTCTTCGTTGACAAAGAGAACAATTGGTTTTTCTTGTTTTTTTTGTTTTTGGGTAGCCATGATTTATGGATTGTGAATTGCTAAAGTAGATTTCAAATTTTTAAAATAGGTTTTGTATCGACCGAGTCTTTCTTCCAACATATCTGATACGCCTCGGCTTGTGATGGTAGCACCTGAAATCGCATCCACTTTGTTGTCGTCCTTACGCGCACCGGTCAAATCGTTGTTGCCTTTCACCACTTGAACACCGGTGAGTTCGCCGGATGCATCATAAATTTTTTCGTTTTGAAATTGTTGCTGAAACCATTCCGTAGTGATTTCTCCTCCCAAACCGGGGGTTTCTCCTTTGTGGTCAAAAACAGCACCTTTTACCGTATTCAAGTCTTCTTCGATGGAAATATAACCCCAAATGGCATCCCACAATCCAGCTCCTCTGAGCGGAATGATGTAGTATTTTTGTCCATCATTTTCGGCTATATACAAAGGAAATCTTTGTTTGTCAACGGGTTTTTTAAGCTCTTGAGCCAAGTCGATTTTAAACGCATCAACAGCTTTATCGACTGTTCCATCTTCTTTAAGGGCCATTTGCTCCTTGATGATTTGGTTGTACAATTTTTCAGCACCGGCTCGGTCTGTTTGAACGCCAACTGTTGAAAGAATGTTTTGCATTTTTTCTAAGCGAACGTTTTTGTCTATTCTTCCCTTGGTACTCACAGCTGCAAAAGCAAGGACAGTGCCAACCACCACAACCATGATGATGGAAAAAATGAATGTATATTTGTTGCTATTGGTATCCATTACGAAACGGTTTTAATATTTTGAACGGCAATAAGTCGTTTTTTTCTTCTTTTGATATTGGCATTGACTACATAGTGATCTATTGTTGGTGCAAACACGTTCATCAACAATATAGCGAGCATTACGCCTTCCGGATAGGCAGGATTTAATACCCTGATCAGTATGCAAAAGAAACCAACCAACAATCCGTATATCCATTTGCCGGTTTGAGTTTGGCTGGCTGTGACCGGATCGGTTGCCATAAAAACAATTCCAAAGGCCAAACCACCTACTATCAGATGTTGATACCATGGGAATCCCATCAATGCGTTTACCGGGAATTGATTCAACAACAAAGCTGTCAATGCAGCCCCGATAAATCCGCCAACAATAATCCGCCAACTGCCCACACCGGTTAAAATAAGGATGGCTGCGCCGACCAATATCCACAGTGTAGAAGTTTCAGATACTGAACCCGGAATCGAACCGAAAAACATATCCGATGCATTCCATGCAACATCTTTACCGGCCGCCAATTTTCCGAGTATAGTTTCTCCTGAAATAGCATCTATGTTGGTTGCCTCACTTACCCATACTTTATCACCTGACATAAAAGTCGGGTAGGCAAAGAATGCAAAAGCGCGCGCAGTTAATGCGGGGTTTAGTATGTTCATACCCGTTCCGCCAAACGCTTCTTTTCCAATCAATACAGAGAAAACGACCGATATTGCCAACATCCAAAGAGGCAGGTCAATCGGCATAATCATCGGAATCAACAATCCGGTAACCAAATAACCTTCGTTGACTTCATGACCACGGTAGATGGCGAAAATAAATTCGATTCCCAATCCAACCGCATAGGAAACCACAATCATCGGAATCATTTTATAGGCTCCGTGTAAGAATGCATCCCAAAAGGTAAACGCTTCGCCCAATTGAGAGAAATGTTGGTATCCCGTGTTGTACATGCCGTAAACCAATGCGGGCAACAAAGCGATGATTACCATAAACATGGTTCGCTTTAAATCGACTGCATCGCGCACATGTGCACCTTTTTTGGTGGTGTGGTTGGGTACGAATAAGAATGTTTCCAACGCACCAAATGCCGGTGCGTATTTCTCAAACTTAGCTCCTTTGAGAAAAGGCTTTTTTAGTTGATCAATTTTGTTTCTTAAAAAACTCATAGCTATTTTTATTAACCTACTTCAGTAATCATTAAGTTTAATGCTTGTCGAATGATGTCTTGCGCTTCTATTTTAGAAGTGTTTGCAAAATCGATAACAGAAAAATCTTCGGGGGCAACTTCGTAGATACCCAAATTTTCCATTTTCTCAATATCATTTGCCAAGCAAGCTTTCAGCAGTTGCATTGGGTAAATATCCATCGGGAAGACTTTTTCCATTTCTCCGGTAACCACAAATGCTCTTTCTTCACCATTCAAATTGGTGTCAACTTCTTGCGGTTTGTTTCCAAACAGCCAAGAAAGAGATGTTCTCGACAAACTCGGTATCTTGTTGTCTATGAAAGGCATCCAACCGAAAAGTCTGTATTTATCTCCTTCGGGTATGACAGTGATGCTGTCTTGATAAAATCCGAAGTCACCTTGGTTGCTTATTTTGATTCCGGTCAGTACGTCACCGTTGATGATGCGGTTGTTGTCACCTTCTAATTTATCCTTAAAGAAATTTGAAAGATTGGCTCCTTGCGTGATTTTGTAATACTGCGGGTCTTTAACCGCTGATCCGGATAATGCGATAACTCTGCTGGCATCAAACTGTCCGGTTAGGAAAAGTTTTCCAATCAGTGCAACGTCTTGTGGCGTGACTACCCATATTCTTTCACCGGCATTGATCGGGTTGACGTGGTGTATCAAGATACCTACGTTTCCTGCCGGATGCGGACCACTGATTTTGTGGATAACGGCATTTTTAACCTGACTGAAAAAAGCGGTTGAACTTTTTTCTACTCCCAAATGAACTTTTCCGGAGGTGATTTTAGCCAAAACATCAACACCTGCTTGAAAATCTTTCTCTCTGTCCTTCAATGCAAATTCGACATCTGCACGCAACGGAGCCGAAGCATAGGCTGAAATAAATATATCGCGGGGTTCGTCTGAAGGATTGGCAATGACATCATACGGACGTTGTTTGATGAATGGCCAACAACCGGATGCCAACAAATGTTTTTTGATTTCGTCGGCAGTTAGATTTTTCGGGTCTTTTTTCCCAAAATCTTTAAAAGTGTCTTTGGCGTCTGCCTGAATGCGGACTTCTAAGATTCTTCTTTTTTCACCTCTGACAATTTCGCTTATCGTTCCACTTACCGGGGAAACTACAAGCAATTGATTGTTGGTTTTGGCATGGAAAATCGCATCGCCTGCTTGAACCTTTGCGCCTTCTTTTACCAAAAGCTTGGGCACAATTCCCAATAAGTCGGATGGGTGAATGCTGTAAATTTGAGATCGTGGCGCATCTTTGATAACTTTGGTGGCTTCACCTTTCAGTTTGATTGAGATGCCTTTTTTGATTCTAATGTCTGTTGACATAGCCTGTGAGGTCTGAATTTATAATAAAATTTCTGATTTCGGTTGCAAATTTAATAATATTAATACAAGTTTGCATAATTATTGTTTTAAAAAAAACCCTTCAAAAGTTAATTTTAATAATTTTAAAATATACTGCGGTTTTTCTAACTTAGAAGTCGATATACCATTGCTATTATGACAAAAATTTCGTCATTCTTTTTGATTTTAACACTTTGTGGTCTTAAATTGTTTAGCCAAGCTTTGCAGGAAGTAATTCCGCCCGATTTTATCAAATCTGTGAGTCTGCGTGGGATAGGCAATGACAGCTATGTTCCTTTTGTCCAAAAAGGAGATGAAATTATCTTGGAGTTTGATGATTTGTATGGAGATGAAGTCGATTATTACTATCGGATTGTTCACTGCGACAGCGAATGGAAGCCTTCAGATTTGAGTAAATCAGAATACATAAACGGTTTGGACGAACAGCGCATCTCTGAATCTAAAAATTCTTTGAATACGCTTCAGATTTATACCCACTATACTTTGTCGCTTCCCAATGAAAGAACCGCTTTGAAACTTTCAGGCAATTATATGATTGAAGTTTTAGACAACAATTACGAAGTTGTTTTTTCGAGAAAATTGATTGTTTTTGAACCTTTAGTCAATGTGGAAGTTTATGCCAAGCGGGCACGCAACATGAAAGATATTCAACAGAAACAATCCGTGCAGTTTATTGTGAATACCGCCGGTTATCAAATAGACAATCCTACGCAAAACATCAAAATAGTTGTTCTTCAAAATCACCAGTGGAACAGTGCACTCACCCATTTGAAACCGCAATTTACAGCCGGCTACAACTTGGTTTATAAATATGACAAGGAAACTTCCTTTTGGGGAGGCAACGAATACCTGAATTTTGACTCGAAAGACATCCGAACTTCCACCGATCGGGTTTATGCTTCCAAAACCGAAGACGACGGGTTTCACTCTTATCTCTATCCGGATGAAGTCCGCGCAAACCAAATTTACACGTATTATCCCGACATCAACGGAAATTTTGTCATACGAACCATGCAAGGCCAAGATTCAACCATCGAGTCAGAATATGTGTGGGTACATTTTTCTTTACAAGACTATTTTGAAGTTCAAAATCGAAAAGTGCATGTCTATGGTGCATTCAATAATTATGCGGTCAATGACCAAACACTTTTGGTGTATAATAAATTAAGCAAGACTTACCAAGTCGCTTTTTATCTCAAACAAGGGTTTTATAATTACACCTATGTGATTGAAAATCTTGATGGAAGCATTGATAAACACAGTTTGAACGGCTCGCATTTTCAAACGGAAAACACGTATTCGGTTTTGGTTTATTATCGAAAATTTGGGGATAGACACGAAAGTCTGATAGGTTTTGGGGAGGGAAATTCAAGTTATATTACCGATTGATTTTTTTAAAAATAAAATCTATATTTGTCCTCTCAATTTTGGGGGATTAGCTCAGTTGGTTCAGAGCGCTACCTTGACAGGGTAGAGGTCACTGGTTCGAACCCAGTATTCCTCACTTCTTTTTTCGGTTTTGAAGTCAAATAAATCACTAAATTTGTTTTAAAACCGATACAATGATTCTCTCGAAAATACCTTTATTCAAACTATTTATTTTACTCTTTTTTGTGAGTCTTTTTGCTTCCTGCGAAAAGAACACCTCTCTTTTCAACGGCAAAGACCTGAGCGGTTGGCATGCCGATGTTCCAATGAATGACAGTCTGCCGGATGCACCTGCTTCTTTTTTAGTTCGCAACGGTTTGTTGGTAAGTATGGGCGAGCCACGCGGCCACCTCATCACGGATGAAGTTTTTGAAAACTATCGCCTTGAGATCGAATACCGTTTTGCGGGCGAACCTGGAAATTGTGGCGTTTTAGTTCACGCTTCCACGCCTCGTTTTTTGTATAAAATGTTTCCGAAATCCATCGAGGTTCAGATGGAACATCAAAATGCAGGTGATTTTTGGGTAATCGGCGAAGATATAACCGTACCGGATATGGAAAAATACCGCGGGCCAAAAGCCGATTGGGGAACCACCGAAGGCAAAGCGAGGCAAATCCATAATCTTACCGATAACGCTGAAAAATCTTTGGGAGAATGGAACCAAATGGCTGTAGAATGTGTTGGCAATCAAATCAAGGTTTGGGTAAATGGTGATTTGGTCAATTATGGTTATGATGCAACTGCTTCAAAAGGCAGGATTGCTATTCAAGCCGAAGGAGCGGAAGTCGAATTCAGAAAAATCGAACTTCAAAAGATAGACAAACTATCGGATTAAGCATATTTTATGTATTAAGCTTTTCCAAAAAAGTGTTAATTTTATTTAAAATGAATCTAATTTTCTTACATTTGAATTCAATGAGCACTAATCAGGTATGGTACAACAAATTACAAAAGGGATAAAGATTTCCGTGGATACCCGATTTGAGGGTACTTTCTACAAAAATTATCGTTTGCATTTTGCATTCGGCTACCGCATTACCATCGAAAATCAAAGCAAAGATTCTGTCCAATTAACTTCCAGGCATTGGAAAATATTGGATGCTTTAAATGACAAGGAAGTAGTTGACGGAGAGGGTGTTGTCGGAAAAAAGCCGGTCATCAAACCCGGTGAAAAACACATTTACAATTCGGGTTGTTTGTTGGCATCTCCTTTTGGTGCCATGTGTGGTTTTTACAGCATGATAAATTTTACTTCCACCAAAAGATTTCGGGTAGTCATCCCTACTTTTAAGCTGAGCGCACCTTTTGCGTTGAATTAATCAGCAACTGTTCTTCATAATTTCTGACAAAATCAAAACGGTATGTTTGTTCGTTCTGTTTTACATGACAAAACAAGCAATGTGAATCGTAGATAAACTGAAATTCTTTTTCCGCCGAAAAATTCACATTATTTACTGCAAATACGCCGTCAAAATCCAACTGATGGTTGTCGTCAAATCTTCTGATTCTGAAAAGGTTGTGCAAAGAATCTTCTGAATTCAATGAAAACCAAGCACCGGCACCAATGCCATCTAAATATTGTGCACCCAACACAGGAGGTGAGAGAAGCTTTTCTTTGGGCGGCCAGTCCGGATGATTCTTGTCGAAAAAATTATTCAGATTGTCAAAAAAAGTAAGTTTGTTATAAGGATATATAATCCCGTTTTCTACGTGGAATATTTTTTTATCAATGCTACCCAATGCCACATTTCCCAACGGACTCGGGGTAAACATTTTGATGCGTTTCAACCCGGTTTTCACTTTCGGCACGGTGGTGGATGTCAGTATGGAATCTGTGACAAACCGCGAACAATTGCTGCCTGCCTTTATAAATCCGCCATACGGAATACTTCCTAAGCTTTGTATTTCTTTGATAAAACGAAGCGCTGTTTCAAAATGAATACCGTCACTGACAGAAGCTATTAATTTTCCTTTTCCGTGTGTTTTTTCGGGATGTGCTTCGAGAAAGAGCAAAAAATCTTCCACGTTCGATAGCTTTTCAAAGGCATCAAATCGACCCGTAACCGGAATTTTCAACTCCCGATCGGTTTCAAAACCTCGAACCCTTCCTTTTCCAAACGGGGTTACATACCGACCAAAATCAAAGTAAAAAGCATCGCCGCTATCTTTTTTGACAAGCACCAAAGCGGCATGTCCGGCTTTGAGGTATTCTTTGGTGCCGACACCAAAAATTGGGAAAATTTTGCAAACAAACTCTTCCGACACCCGGACGAAGGTGTCAGGATATGCAAGAGCTATAATGACCGCATTTGACTTCAAAGGCTGATGGTTTCAAATGTTTTCTTGTAAAGCTTGTTTTCAACTAAATCGCGGTAACACATGGTCGTTTCATCCGAATTTTTGCAGATGGAAGTAACGCTGACCGTTTTTAGACTTCCTCGGTCTATCTGCAAATCTACATTTTTGTCTCCTCCGCCGGCATTGAGATGAAAATCGATGATGCTGTCTTGAGAATAATCTCCGGTTTCCTTCCAGTTTTCAAACCACTCTCTACGCGACATTTTCATCGATTCGGAATAAAGCGTTGAAGATGACCAAATGTGAAAGCGAGTTGTGTCAAGTTGCCTCAAATGGCGTTTCTCTCCGTCCCAAATGAGTTCGTGAAAGACCAAATCATCGTCCCAATCCAATGTCAAAATCGTGAAAGGTTCAACAGAATCTAAATCATAATTGATAAGGAATGACAAAAAGTCATTTGTTTGCAACAAATCTTTGACGACACGACCGCGACTCATCCGATAATTCGGCTTGCGCACATGATTGCTAAAAGCACCGTTCAACAAGCACACCAAACGATTTCTGTCGCTTAACCCAATCCACGTGCCACCGGCCAACGCATCTTTTGGATACAGCATTTCAACCCCGTTTTCTTTGTGAAAATCAGGTGGAACTGTTTTGCGAGAAACAGCCTCATCACGATTGGACGTGAGGATAAACGATTGGTTTTCTTTGGGTATAAAAGTAACTGTACACATTCGGGCTTTAGTCTTATAAGTGTGCGAAAACTTACACTTGATATTTAGGAGATTTTTTTGTAAATTGAAATTCCTCCGCAATAATAAGAAAAAAAATCAAAACAATATTTTTTCTTAAATTTGATAAATGAATTGAATCAACAAATTTTTAAACAAAAGAACACATGTCAAACGGATTTTTCAATGTACCTAAAGCGATTAATGAGCCCATCAAATCTTACAAACCGGGTAGTCCTGAAATAAAAGAGCTCATCGCCGAATACAAAAAGCAATACAACCAAACCATCGAAGTTCCACTGTATATCGGAAATCAAGCCATCAAGACTTCCAAGAAAGCAACGATGTCGCCACCACACGACCACAAACACTTACTCGGGCATTATTATTTGGCCGAAAAAGTACATGTAGATGCGGCTATTCAAGAAGCACTTTCGTCACACGCGCGTTGGTCGAGAATGGATTGGAAAGATCGAGCTGCCATTTTTTTGAAAGCTGCTGAATTGATTGCCGGTCCGTATAGAGCCAAAATTAACGCGGCAACCATGCTGGCTCAATCAAAAACGGTTCATCAGGCAGAGATTGATGCAGCTTGCGAATTGATTGATTTCCTTCGATTCAATGTTGAGTACATGACACAAATCTACAGTGAGCAACCCAATTCAGGTGAGGGTGTTTGGAATCGATTGGAATACCGGCCTTTGGAAGGATTTGTCTATGCAATTACGCCATTCAATTTTACGGCAATCGCAGGAAATCTTCCCTCAAGTGCCGCTTTGATGGGCAATGTGGTGGTGTGGAAACCAAGCGACAGCCAAGTGTATTCCGCCAAAGTAATAATCGATGTCTTTAAAGAAGCCGGACTTCCGGATGGCGTTATCAATGTCATTTTTGGCGACCCGGTAATGATTACAGATACAATTCTCGCACATCCGCAATTTGCAGGAATCCATTACACCGGATCGACCCAGGTATTTAAAAATTTGTGGGCTAAAATCGGTGCCAACATCCACACTTACAAAAACTATCCGCGCATCGTGGGCGAAACCGGCGGTAAAGATTTTATTCTGGCACATCCGACAGCGCAAGTACAGGAATTAGTGACCGGAATCATCAGGGGTGCGTTTGAATTTCAAGGACAAAAATGTTCGGCTGCTTCCCGGGTTTACATCCCGAAAAGTCTTTGGTCTGAAACAAAGGGTTTGCTTTTGTCTGAATTGAAAACCATCAAAATGGGCTCACCCGAAGATCCGAGCAATTTTGTGACGGCTGTGATACACGAAAATTCATTCAACAAATTGGTTAAGTATATTGATGCCGCCAAAAAAGATGCTTCGGTTGAAATAATAGCCGGCGGAAATTATGACAAATCGGTGGGCTATTTTATTGAACCAACCGTTATTGTCGCCAAAGACGCCAAATATGTGACCATGTGCGATGAATTATTCGGGCCGGTTGTCACCATTTTTGTCTATGAAGATGCCGATTGGGAAAAAACAATAGCGTTGGTTAACACAACCTCCGAATACGCGCTAACCGGCGCAATTTTCTGCAACGACCGATACGCTACTGCTGATGCGTTAGACAAACTGCGCGATGCAGCCGGAAATTTCTACATCAACGACAAACCAACCGGAGCTGTCGTTGGGCAGCAACCCTTTGGCGGCGCAAGAGCTTCCGGAACCAATGACAAAGCCGGGTCGGTATTGAACCTGCTCCGTTGGGTTTCCCCGCGAACCGTCAAGGAAGTGTTTGTAACACCTCGAAGCTACCGTTATCCGTTCTTAGGTTAGGGATTAAGCCATAAAAAAACCGCCCGAAAGCTAATTCAAAACTTTCAGGCGGTTCAACCTATTTAACCAAAACTTTAAAACTTAGATTTCTGCGTTTTCGATGAACTGAATGGATTTCATGAAATTTCGTTCTGCTTGTGAGAAAATGTTCCAATCTTCGGGAAGTTCATCTAAATTAATGTATTTGATTGAATTCAAAACATCTCTGTCTTTTTCTGAAAAAATTTGATATTTGGACATATTGTGCATAGAAACACCTTTGGTTTCGTCTTCTTCAATGAATTGAATTGTTAGCAACACATCGCCGTAATATACTGCGGGGTTGTAACCCATTGGTAAATACTTTGTTGTGTCAAATCCCAAATTGAATTCTTCCTCAGTTTCAATAAAAGGAATGTTTTGAAAGATTTTAAAGTCCGTTTTGTCCGGATCTATCAAATTGTTTTCTGAATTGTTTTCAGCGATATCAATATTGCGTTGCGCATAATTTTGAAATCCTAAAAAAAGTGCGATTAAAAGAATTAGATTTTTCATAACTGTCATATTTTTAAATGTTGATAATTTTACTTTTTGATTACAACTAAATGACGCACAAATTTACTTTTTGTTACTGACATAAAGAAGAATTTAACACAGTATGAAGGTTGTTAAATTGTTTTTGAATTATCAAAAAAATATATTTATATTTAAAAATATAATAATTAATGCAAACATATAACGATTTCGAATGATAATAATACAATATTTGAGCAAGAGATTTGCGGCCTTGGTAAATCGTATTTGAGGGTTCTTTTGCGGTGAATTTTAACAAAAATGGAGGCACTTTTTGGTCAATTTGAAAACTCAAACAAACACGCCTATCTTTTCAGCGTGAAATTTCCCTTAAAAGTTCTGCCGTCTGCCAACTCGATGCGATACCAATAGTCTGTCGAAGGCATCAGATTGCCGTTGTATGTTCCATCCCACCCGATGCTGTTTGGGCTGAGGTCTTTGAGCAGTTTCCCGAATCGGTCAAAAATAAATATTTTGGTTCCGCTGCGAAATTCA
>JAXMLV010000059.1:0-16354 GCA_034367065.1 Flavobacteriaceae bacterium | reverse complement strand
TGATGGAATAACCCAAAATCAAATCAATGAGCTGCGGACACAATCTGAAAAATCGGATTGCGTTCGCTTTTTTTATATCCCGCTTGACGGAAGCGTTATTTGATTCTTGATTTGGTTGAAAACCAAAGCCAACAAGCAGATAACAAGCCAAAAAGACACATCGCTCAGGATGTAATTGTACTGCCAGCTCACCAACAATCCGCCGAAAAAAGGAATGAAATTATACAGAAACTGTTGTGTTTCCTTGCCAGTTTGACTTTTCAATCTAAACATCCCGAAAATTGCCAAGCCCAAGAAAACAAGCAACCCAATAATTCCCAGCAATCCTGCTTCACCGATCATTTTTAAAAAAGAGCCGTGAATGGAATACCGGCTGTAGTGATCTTGAAACCCCCCAAGCCCGGCTCCCGTAATCGGATGATCGAGAAAGGCCTTGAAAGTGCCGTAAAAATTATCGACGATAAAATCTGCTTCTTGTGTACCTTCGACCCTGTCAAAAATTCTGGATTGAAAACGGTAGATAAACCGATCGGAAATATCCTTAAAAAACAAAAAGAATACGAGTAGATTCAACAGAAACAATCCACCCATTTTTAACGCAAAATAAATTGATTTCAAATCGTGCTTCCAGAGTACAAAAAGAAAAATGGCACAAACGAATCCGGTAATGGCAGAGACTCTTCCGGTTGACATCAAAAAAAACAAACCAAGCGTTGTGGATAGAGGAACAAGATATTTTAAAACTCCTTGTTTAAATATTTTCAATTCAGAAGCCCAAAGCGAAGCAGAAACGCATAGCAAGTTGACCGTGAAAGTTCCCGCCTCATGAAATCTGTTGAAAAGCGACATACCCGCATCTGTACGGTTTTCTGTCAAAAAAGCAGGATAACCCAAGGTCGATAAGATCAGGTTCAATATTCCGAGACCCGAGACCAAAAGCAATGCAATCAATACAATCTTTACAAATTGAGTCCAATGAATGTCTTTATAGGAATCAAAAATTGCCAAAGAAACCACCCACAAAAAAGCGATGGAAATTACTTGCCGAAAAGTAGCATACGGATTCATTGAAAAAGGAATGGTGACTGCCAAAAAAAACACCAATAAGAAACCACTCCAATACAATTTTGGAAACGTGGACAATTCTTTCGGCTGAAAAATATATTTGAAAACAAAAAGAACAATGAGTGGAAATCCAAACAATCTTGACAGTAAGATTTTGGAATGAAAGGGTTCGTAAAATTCTATAACAGGTTTGTAGGTAACAAAAGCGGTCAATAAAAACATACCGGAAAGCCAAAGACCGATTGTTTTTAAAATATTTGAATTTGATATTTTTTTAAAAATATTTTCAGAAACCCACATACGATCAATCAATTTGACGTGAATACATTTTCCAAGACCTCAACAATTCGCTGGGCCGTTTTACCGTCCCATTTTTCGGGAATTCCGCCCTTTTTCCACGCGCCAGAAAAGAGTTTTTTCATGGCCGGTTCCACGGCTGTCGGATCGGTGCCGAGCAATTCGTTGGTGCCAATGGTGATGGTTTCGGGGCGTTCGGTATTGTCTCGCAGGGTCATGCAAGGCACGCCCATGACAGTTGTTTCCTCAGTAATACCGCCCGAATCGGTGATGACAGCTTTGGCGTGTTGCACCAAATAGTTGAATTCCAAATATCCCAAGGGTTCTATCAGATGCAAACGCGGATGTGCAATGCCGAGGTTTTCCAAAATTTTGGCTGTTCGGGGATGAACCGGAAAAATCAAAGGCAAACCATTGGAATTGGTGATGATGGCATTTATCAATTCTTTGAGCTTATGTTCTTCATCGACGTTTGCCGGACGATGCAGCGTCATCACGATGTATTGTTGGGGTTGGAGGTCAACTTGTTTCCAAATTTCGGGTTGTTGAAAATTTTTCTGTTGTGCCAATAAGGTATCAATCATGGTGTTGCCGACAAAAAAAATACGCTCTTCCCCTACTCCCGACTTTTGTAGATTTTTATTGGCCGTTTCGGAAGTGGTAAAAAAATAATTGGTGATGCTATCTGTCACCAACCGGTTGATTTCTTCTGGCATGGTCCAATCGCCACTGCGGATACCGCCTTCCACGTGGGCAACTTTGATATGCATTTTTTGTGCTGTGATGGCACAAGCCATCGTAGAAGTCACATCGCCCACCACGAGACACAAATCAGATT
Organism: Flavobacteriaceae bacterium; assembly: GCA_034367065.1. GTDB lineage: Bacteria > Bacteroidota > Bacteroidia > Flavobacteriales > Flavobacteriaceae > UM-FILTER-40-17. Next base: position 14,154 of record JAXMLV010000059.1, on the reverse strand, counting down.
TTTCTCGAAACAGCAATTTTTCATATCCTACCATGATGGCGGCTGTTTGTTCGGCTTGTGTGCCACCGCCCGCACCGAGGTTTTCGTCGGGATGGGGAATATTGAGCTGTTCAAAAAAACTGCCGCTCATGTTTTGGTCATAGTGCTGTCCGGTGTGTATCAATCGGTAATTCAACTCACTACCAAGTGATTGTTTGCGTTTAATTTCGTGTAAAATGGGCGCGATTTTCATAAAGTTGGGCCGCGCTCCGGCGATGATGTCTATAAGCATGTGATTTGTTATACGTTATTTGTTATGCGTTATTTGTTGTTTGTTATGTGTTATGCAGTGCCGATTGTTTGTTACTTGACAATTCAAACATTTAAAATTTAACATTCAAAAGTCAATAGTTTTAAAGCAAAAAGGTGTCAAAATTTGACGGGTTAATAATTTCGACTTCTGCATCGGGATAATAGGTTGTAAATTGTTTTGGAATCTTGGCTTTTGCTTTGGTGTTCCACTTAAACTCGTAGGCATTGATTTGCCCGTCCGCTTCTTCTATATAATCTAATTCTTTTTGGTCTTTAGTCCTCCAAAACCAGTTATTTACCCACTTTTGGTTGTAGGCAAGGTGTTTTATCCGTTCGGATACCAGAAAATTCTCCCACAAAGCACCTGCATCTGTTCTGTTTTCAACCTGATTAAAATTGGCAATCAACGCATTTCGGATACCATTGTCATAGAAGTAAATTTTTTTACTGTTTTTAAGCTCATTTCTAACATTTCTGCTGAATGAACTCAATTTAAAAACCACAAAGGTTTTTTCTAATAACTGAATGTACTTTTCAATCGTTTTTGAATCCAATCCACACAAATTGCCCAATTCATTATAAGATACTTGCGACCCCAATTGCAAGGCAAGTGCCTGAAGTAACTTTACAATTTTTTCCGGCTTTTTTACGGCATCAAGCATGAGTACATCTTTGTATAAATAGCTGTCCGACAACTGTTTTAATACTTCTTTTTCATTTCCTTGTTGGTTTACCACTTCCGGATAATAACCATAAAGCAGACGGTGCGGCATCAATCTTTTTTCTGCGAGAAGTCCATGATGTTTTACCATCTCTGAAAACGAAAGCGGATACATCAGGTATTCCCATTTTCTTCCGGTTAGCGGCTCATTTACACGGTTGGTAAGTTCAAATGAAGAACTGCCGGTGGCTATGATTTGAATGTCCGGCAAACTATCTTTGATAAGTTTTAATCGCAAACCTATATCGTGAATGCGTTGGGCTTCGTCTATGATTACAATGGTCTTATTACCGATGATGGCTTTAAATCGATCTGCCGAAATGGTTTCAAACAACTTTTGAATATCCAATTCATCTCCATTCATCCAAAGGGTATAGTCATTTTTCGGGAATAATTTTCTTAACAAGGTTGTTTTTCCAACTTGCCTTGACCCCATAAGAATAATCGCCTTATTTTGAAAAAGCTTTTCGGTTAAAACTGTTTCTAAGTGACGAGTAATCATGTAAAACAAACCTTTTTGGATTTCATTCCGTAAATATAGCAACTTTTTTGGATTTCATTCTAATTTGTTTGTTGATTAGTTCAGAGAGCATGTGACAATAGCCATTAATCATTAGCCAAAAGGCAATAGGGTTATTTGGTCAGTTTTGAGTGCTAAGTTTTTAGTGCTTAGTGTTTAGTTATTTGAGATAGAATCTTTATAATCAAATCATTAAATCATTAAATCATTAAATCATTAATAACTTTTCCAAAGACGCAGCGTATTGTTTGGCGAGTACTTCACGGTCGAAATGCAGGCGGGCAAAATCGTAGCCGCTTCGACCCATTTCTGGCAATTGGTCTTGAATGCTGAGACAATACCTGATTTTTTCGGCGATGTCATCCGCATTTTCGGGTTCGGCATACATGCCACAACCTGCCTCTTCTACCAACTGACGCGAAACACCGTCTATCAGCAAGAGAATGGGCATTTTGCACGACATATAATCGAAGGTTTTGTTGGAGTAAATGGTTTTGAAAGTGTCCACTTTTTTAAGCACGGAAGCGCCCATGTCTGATGCCAATATGTATTTAAACACCTCTTCTTTGGCAACCGGCGGACGAAAAATCACATTGTTCAAATTGCGCTTGGCCGCTTCGGTTTGCAACATTTCTTTTTGCATACCGCTGCCGATGAGTTGGAAAACAACCTTGGTGTCGCGAAGCCGTTCGGCGGCATCGAGGAGTTGGATGAGGTGATTGGCCACGCCATGTGCACCCACGTAGGTGATGACAAATTTTCCTTCCAAACCGAGCGATTTTTTAAAAGCAACCGCATCAAAATCGGCCGGTAGTTTTTCTAAAATAGAAAAATCGGCGGCGTTGGGAATGAAGATAATTTTTTGGGCGGGTACTTTTTTGTCTTGGATGAGTTTATCGCGAAAAGCCGGCGTGAGGACATTGATAAGACTGGCTTTTTTGTAGATGAATGCCTCGAAAGCATACGCCATTTTGATGACCCATTTGTTGGTCACCACACCCGTATCGATGGCCGATTCGGGCCATAAGTCGCGGATTTCGAAGACGAAGGGAATCCGTTTAAACCTTGAGAGCAAATAGGCCGTAACGCCGACAAACAAGGGCGGCGATGTGACCAAAATAAGATCGTACTTGCCTTTGAGTTTGAACAAACCGCCCCAAAGTGCCGAAAACATAAAAGACAGATAGCCCCAAAACCGGCCGAGAAAACTTTTGTTGTAGCTTTCAGAGACGTGGCAACGCAAAACTTTGACTTTGCCTTGCTGTTTGTGTTTGTAGTATTTCCCTTTGTATTCGGGGTATTTGACACTTTCGGTTGGATTAATCATTCCGGCTAAAACAGTCACTTCATGGCCCATTTCTGTCCAAGTCCGGGTCATTTCGTTGAATCTTGACCCTCCCGAGTCTGAATCTTCCAAAAAATATTGGTGTATGAGTAGAATTTTCATTTATTAGAATTGTATTGTGGTTTTTAATTGCTTGGTTTTGGTCGAATAGGCATAGGTTGTTTTCTCAGATTTTTGCAAATAATACAGAGATCGCCTGCTTTCAGTTATTTGGGGTTCTAAAACTTGACCATCGGCATCTGTTACGGTTAATTTATCAAACGGTTCTTTGGTTAACGCACTATGCCAATACAGCGTTTTTTCCTCTTGGTTTGGCGAATCCAAATCATCTGTAATAATCAATTGATTGGTTTTGCGGTTCCATTCCATCGTTCTGCTATGTGTATTTTTTCGATAGTCTTTGTAGCTTCCTTTCCATGACCAAAGCCCATCTTTATTTTCGGAGATATCATTTCCAAATACTTGAATCCAATTTCCATATAAAAAACGGCTGATTTTAGGCATTTGTTCGTGTTTGCCAAACTGAACGGTATTGTGCATGGTTACCGATTTGAATTTGTCGGTTTCTGCTCCGGCATTGTAAGAATACGAACCACTGTCGCAAAAGAGATTTTCTCCTTTATACCAAACATCCAAATGAAAGGCATCACAGGTTGCAAAACGGTATCTTTGGTTGGGCAGTTTTAAAAATATTTTTAAAACACCATCCTTCAAAATCACGATTTCTTTGTCTAATTCTTCAAGGATGGGTTGCTGCATTTGATGAAATATAAACTGCTCATACTTTTCCGGATAACGCCAAAACAATACTTCATCTATTTCTTTCTCATCAAAAACCCGCTGTTTATTTAAGGCCCCAAAAAACAATTGGGTGGAAGGCCTAAAATCGCGGTAATCGCAGTTGTGAAGGGTTTCAAACATGGCACCGTCGTTCGACCCGATGTTGGGCACATCGCCCTGAGGCGAAGCCATTATTTTGTATTGCCACGTTCCTAGTTTTTGCAATCGGTTTTGAATTTTTCCGGAAAATGCAGGTTCGCTATAGCGTTCCATCGCATACAACACCCAACTCATGGTATCGACTACCACGCGATGATAGGTCACGGAGCGTTGGGCAAACGTACCCTGCGGCGCGATGAGTTTATCGATACGGTTTTCTAATAACTTCCGCCCTTTGGTTTTCCATCTTTCTAATCGCGTTTTTTCTATTGCCTGTTGTTTTTGATGCAACAGCCACGCCGAACCAATATAAAGTCCGCCTGCCTCAGAAGTGCCGTGGTTGTTATCTTGTGCGATGGCATAGTGGATGTTGGCGGCAATTCGTTCCAAGTGTTCCGTAATCATTTGTTGCAAAGCTTTTTGGGCATCCGTATCTTGATGGAGAATTTGCGACGTAGTAATCAACTTCATTAGTCGGATGGCGGTTTCTTGCCCGCATTTCCAGTTGGGGCCTTGATTTTTAGGATTGTGTTTTGACCAGTCGTTCAGCCAACGGTTGATGGTCTCTAAATATTTCTCGTTTCCGGTCACTCGATAAGCGCGCGCTAAGTCTGTGAGCCAATCGAAACGGGAAGACTCCCAAAGGATTTTGACATCTCCGGTATTAAGGTCAAAATCGCCGATTTCTGTCCAATGCTTATGGGGATTGTTGAGCGTGGAATTATCAAAAGGATTTTGAAACCAGTTGGGTGGATTCCCTACTTGAAAGTTGTGGTAATGGAACCAAGTTAAGTTTCCTGCTATAATGCTGTTGGCTTTCTCTACCGTTTTACTTTTCCAAATTTCCGGATAGTTATTTATTGGCATAGTTTCTTTAAAAAACAAACCTTCCACAGCTTTTCCTAAGGGAAACTTGCTTTTCCGCCAACCCATTTTTAAAGATAGTCTATACCAAGCTACGTAAGCTACGTTACGAAAGCCGAGTTTGGGAAGGATGGGCAGTAAAAGGAGGAGTTTTTTGAACAATCTATTTGATGTTATTTTACACTAACCCAAGCTTTAGATTTTAAGCTTTCAATGGCTGCAAAACTCGCATGGGTCGTATTCACTAAACTATCAAAAGGAATTAACGCATCGCCTTTCTTTTCAATTTGCGCAACGAGTTGAGAAAACTGAGCAGCGTGCCCTTTATCCATTTTCGATTTCATTTTACTAAAACCTTTAAAGCCGTAGCCTCTCAGGCTTCTCCAGTTATCCAGCACCAATGTTCGCTCTTGCGAATACACTTCTACACGCTCTTTGCTGTAAGACTTGCTGCCATTCGCAAAATAATTCACTACGCCGGTAGAACCGTTTTCATATTTGAGTAGTATGCTGGCGTTGTCTGTATTTTCTTGCGGGTTGACGCCCATCGCGTTCATGCAAACTTCGGTTACTTTTGAACCCGTCAGAAAAGAAATCAAATCAATAAAGTGGCAGGCTTCGCCAATGATTCTACCGCCGCCTACTTTGAGGTCGTGTACCCAAACATTGGAAGGAATCATCCCGGCATTCATGGTAGCAATGACATTGATAGGCGTATTGGCATTGCCCAACAGGGCTTTCATTTTGGTTGCAAAAGGCGAAAACCGTCTGTTGAAACCTACCGTAATCACGCCATTGTTTTTTTGATAGGTCTCGATGATGTCATTTAATTCTTCGTGATTGAGTGCCAAAGGCTTTTCTACAAATACATTTTTGCGAGCCTCCAATGCCTTGATGACCATCGCTGCATGCAGGTTGTGGCGCGTGGTAATCAGCACCGTGTTTACGGCCTCGTCTTCTAAAACTGCATCTATGGACGTGGCACTTTTAGCGATGTTAAACTTTTGCGCCAGGGCTGTTCCTGAAACTCCACCACTACTTACGATACTCACTAAGTTCGCTTTGGTTTTGCTAAGCGCAGGCATCATGGTCATTTTGGTAAAGTTGCCCGCTCCTACTATGGCTAAACCATTGTTTGTTTTGGTGTTTGCGTTGCTATGGAGTGTAATTTGGTTGCTGTAAGTGGCATTGCTGTAAGACAATAGCGAAGCAATGGATTTGGATGAACCTATTTCGCCATAAATCTTTTGATAGTCTTGCAGCGGCACTACTTCGGTAATCAAAGGTTTTACTTGAATAATGCCGGTGCTGATGGCTTGGAGCACAGTTTCAAAATTGCGTTGCTCTGTCCAGCGTACAAACGGCAAGGGATAATCTTGCCCTTTTTGTTCGTAGGCATCGTCATACCGGCCCGGGCCGTAGGAACAAGACACTTGAAAGCTCAGTTCTTTTTCGTAGAATTCGGCACGACTAAGATTTAAACCAATCACACCCACCAAGATGATTCTGCCTCGTTTGCGACTCATTTGTGCAGCTTGAGAGATGACATCGTTACTTTTGGTCGATGCTGTAATGATGACTCCATCTGCCCCGACGCCGTTGGTTTTGTCCATCACGGTTTTTACCGGGTCGTCGCCGGCAGCCGGATTGATGGTATGAATGCCCCATTGTTTGGCAAGGTCGAGTTTAGCTTGGTCAAAATCTATCCCGATTACGTTGCAACCATTGGCTTTAAGCAATTGTGCCGTTAGCAGTCCGATGAGCCCTAAGCCGGTGACGACGATGGTTTCGCCTAAAGTAGGATTACAAAGGCGAATGCCTTGCAAACCAATAGAACCAATGACGGTAAACGCAGCTTCTTCATCACTCATATTCTCAGGCACTTTCGCAACGAGGTTTTTAGGAACGCATACGAACTCGGCGTGTTGGCCGTTGGATGCCACGCGGTCACCGATTTGAAATTCAGACACGCCTTCGCCTACGGCGATGACTTTGCCTACGTTGCAATAACCAAGTGGCAGCGGTTCACCGAGTTTGTTGAACACGGCTTCGAGGGTGGGGATGAGGCCTTCGGTTTTGATTTTGTCGAGTACTTGCTTGACTTTGTCGGGTTGTTGGCGGGCTTTGGAGAGCAGGTTTGACTTGCCAAACTCTACAAGCATGCGCTCTGTGCCGAGCGACACCAAACTGCGGGTGGTTTGTATGAGTACCTGCCCGCGCTTTACTTGCGGTGCGGGGACTTCTTCTAATAGGGTGGCTCCTGTTTTAAAGGATTGGATGATTTGCTTCATTGACTACTGTTTTCTTATTTCATTTCTGATTTCTTGACATTGTATTGGACTTGGTTTTTAATACAAAAAACCAAATAACCAAAGAGGTATGTTGTTATTGGCTCCCATTTCGATTGCATCTTTTACAATGTAAGCGTTATCGATGTCTTTAATTTGTTTTTGATTTTTATTTTTCCCGCCTATTTCAAATGTATATTTTCCGTTTACGTAAAAATCTGTTTTAGTAGAAGCGTACACCTCGTTTTTTTTACTGAGCTGATTAAAAAAGAAGGTTTCTCTGACATTTCCAACATTGGCATTTGAGCTCAGCGCATGCATTAAATTTGAATTGTTTAAATAAATTTTTTCAGGTTTGTTTAAACTATTAATCCCTTTGTTTTCAACATATAACAATTGCAAAAGTTCTGCTTCGGTCAAAAGTTTTAGGTATAATTTCATGGTATTTAGACTGATACCTGTTCTTTCGCTTAACGAATTCATGTTGGGTTTAAAGGGTGTCGCATTGCTGATAACTGCCAACAACTTTTTAAGCGCGATGATATTAGCTGTTTGAATACCTGCATATTGTGGAATGTCAACTTCCAAAACCGTCAATAATATTTCATTTAATTTTTGATGAAATGACTTTTTGTTTTCCAAATAGAAAGGATAATAGCCATACTTTAGATAGTCATCAAAATACTTTAAGGGCTTTATTTTTTATAAAATACCCATAAATGTATTTGTATTGACATTTAATCAGTAAAAAACATCAACGAGTTGACGTGTTTTTTTGATTTGAAGCTTGCTGTAAGAATGATTCCGCTTATTTTATCTCTGTAATTCAGCGTTGCCAAACTCTACGAGCATACGTTCTGAGCCGAGCGACACCAAACTACGGGTGGTTTGTATGAGTACCTGCCCGCACTTTACTTGTGGTGCGGGAACTTCTTCTAATAGGGTGGCTCCTGTTTTAAAGGATTGGATGGTTTGCTTCATGGGGAGTTAAAGATTTTCTTGTATTGTTCTTCAAGTATTTTTCCTTGTGTCTCTGAATTGAAAATATTTTCAATTTTATTCCTACCGTTTTGAGCTTTTTGAACAGCAATTTGAGGGTTTTTTAATATTTCTAAAATTGTATATACAATTTTTTCCACCAAACTGTCATCTGATTCAATAAGATATCCGCAATTGGTTAAAACATCTTCTAAAAAACCAGCTTTTGAAGAAATAATTACCATGGAATTCATCATTGCCTCGTTAATTGTGTTGTTGTGACCCTCTCCCGAATGTTTGGACGGATATAAATAAATTGTGTTTGCCTTCATTTTATCAAGCACAAACTCATGGTTTTTAGCTCCATAGCGCATAATCTTGACTCTTGGATTTTCAGAAATTGAATCCATCCAAGTTGAAAAATCTTCACTTTCAGCTCCAATTATTTCTAATTCAATATTGACATTTAAGCGTTCTGAGTGAATAGCTTTTACGGCTTCAAAGATTCCTTTTCCTTCATAACAATATCCGACAAATAAAATCTTTAGCGGTTCTTCCAATATAATTTCTTTTGGTTTAGTTATTTCTGAATTTGAGACAACATTGGGAAAGTAAATTGCTTTTTTAAGGCTTTCCTTGTAAACATAATCTAAGTATGTTTTACCTTCTACAAGTATAAGGTCGCTTTTTTTTAAGATAAAATTTGAAAGCCATTTATGTACTTTATTTTTTTTAGATGCCACAATGAACATTCCTGCTTTAATTTCATAGACAATTGCAATTTTAAATAATTTTGAGATAACAACCCAAGCTACTTCACGCGGAAGAGCATTTCTGTATTGACCAAGAATATGAATTGCATCAATTTTGTTAAATATAATTTTAAAAATTAGACCGAAAACATCTTTTAAAAATCTAGCAGGAAACGAAAGGAGTTTTAATTCTTTCTTTCTTCGGGCACTACAAAAAAATGGAACAATTGAAAACTCTCTAAATTGAAAATCTCTTAGATAGAGTGCCATATTTCTTGTATAGCCTCCAATTCCACCCCCATAAAAATTATTTTTGTCACCGATGTTTGGCCCTATCAGTAATATAATTTTTTTTGCCATACTTAGACTAAGTTTTTGATAATCTTTGCGGGTACTCCTGCCACAATAACATTATCTGGGATGTCTTTTGTCACTACACTGTTTGCTCCAACAATTACATTGTTGCCAATCCTCACTCCTTTATTTATTGCTACCTTGTCACCAATCCAAACATTATTTCCTATTTCTATTGGAGCCGTTGTGTAACCATTAAATATTAGGTTTTCATTTTCAAAATGATATGCATGGTCATGGTCGAGTATTGAGACAAATTGAGCTATTGTTACATTGCTACCTATGGTTATTTTTTCGTGCGCAACAATCCTTGAATATTTATTTAAGCTAAAATTGTTTCCAATTATTAGTTCTCCTAAAACGATTATCTCGGAATGTCTTCCCAGTATAGCTCTCTTCCCTATAGATGTTTTACTTCCCCTACCTAATTTGAATGGGTTTAGAGAGAATGAAATTGATGGTAACGAGATTGATAATTTTTTGCCATAAATCATTTTTAGCCATAGGATGTTGAAACCTGCTGATACTTTTAGAATTTTAAAAAATATTGACATTATTAAAAATTAGAATATATTTAATCATTAAAAATTTCTAAATACATATCGACTGTTTTTTCTACTGAAAACATAATTTCAGCTTTTGCACGGTTTCGCAAACCCATTTCATAAAGCTGCTCTTTTGGTGTCTCAATAGCTCTTATGAGCGCATTCGCTATGGATTGCGTATCATTTGGATCGCAAAGAAACCCGTTTATGTCCTCTTCTATAAAGACCGGAACATCGGATACTGCGGATGCTATAATGGGTTTTCCGCTTGCCATGCCTTCGCAAATGGTATTGGGAAATCCTTCATAGAAGCTGAAAAGTCCTACAACATCGTATTGTTTAATTTTTTCAGCTATGTTCTTAACTTCTTCATGTAAAAAAATGATTTCTTCAAGATTATACATTTTTAACATATTTTGAGCATTTTTTAATGTTTCTCCCTCTGGATATTCATTTTTTGCACTTCCATACCAATGAATTTTTAGTTGATTTTTATAATAATCATTAAGATGATTTACTCCATTAATCAACCCTTCAATATTTTTTTGTTTCCTATACCCTGCAAGTACAATAACATTTAATAATTTATTCTCATTTTTAAAATTAAGAACCGGACTAAAAAGATTGACATCTACCTTATTGTAAATAACTCTTAATTTTTTCTTCGAAAGAATGGGATTTATTTTACTAACGATGTTAATGTTTTCCTGAGAATTGGCAACTATATAATCCGTAAATAAATGAAACCAGCGATAAGCTCGCAATTTAAAAGATTTTAAAATATTGGGGTTAGAATTCCGCTCGCCCACTATGAGTTTCCATTTTCTGTAAGGCAAACTAGCTATTTCACACATGAAATTTGATGCTTCCAAAAAGGAGAGCACCGCGTCTTGATTGCCATCGCGTAAAAATTTCCTGATTTTGAGGAGTCTTTTTAAATAGTTGGCTTCAATAACATAATGTATTTGGATTTGGGCTTCATCCAACTGTCCTTGAAAAAAATTAATATTGTGATAAACCAAAAAAGAAACCTCGTGGCCTTTTTCTTTAAACCCGATGGCGAGATTGACCAACTGCCGTTGCGCCCCGCCGGAGCCGAGACTATCTATGACGCAGAGAACTTTCATGTTTTAGATTATTATTACTACTTTCTATTTTTTGACAAAAAGCTAAAAAAACATAAGCTAAACCAAGGATTAACCAAGGGCTTTTTTCATTTAGAATACCTCCTCCTTTAAAAACAATTATAATATATATAACAAAGAGAGCCAGTGGCAAAAGCATTGTATTTCTAATCTTATTTTTTAAAATATTTAAAAAAATATTATATAGCATATAAATATATAGGCCTAAAGCTATGATACCTCCACTTACAAGGAAATAAAGAAAGATATTATGTGTATCAAGAAAATAACCGTAACGCAATAACATTTCGCTTTCAAATCCTGTGTTACCAAGGCCAAAAAAGGGATTATCATAAATAATATTAATTGAATCTTTCCAGATATTCATCCTTGCTTCATCTCCGGTTTCGAGAAATAAAGCTATCCTTTTAGACATGACTTCAGAATTTTCTATAAAATCATTCAAGTAATAAAGGGAAAAAAAACCGCTAACCAAATATAAAATTTTCACATATAACTTTGATCTAAATCCGCTGAATAAGACTAAAACACCTGCACCTAAACCCAACAAGGCTCCCCTAGAACCGGTTGACATGATGACGGCTGTAAGAACGGGGATGGATAAAACCATTAATGTTTTATAGATAAAATTAATTGGAATTTTTGTCATAATGATTCCTAAAATTAAAATTATTCCTATCGCACACCAGTTTCCTATATTATTCGAATTGGCTCCAAAAAAGGTAATTCTGTTTGATTCATAAAAAGCATTTGTTTCTATTCCAACTCCGTTTAAAATCAATAGTCCCAAAATAGAGACCCCTGCTATATAAGAAATAAGTAACCATTTCAAAATTCTTGGGTTTCTAATAATGTCATTGGTAAATAACCATAAGAACAAAATATTTTGTAAAAATGAAAAATGAAAGGCATCTACTGAGTTCCCTTCCCAATAATTGAGCATAGATCTTAAAATCAACCAAATCCAAAGTAAAATAAGCGACAGTATAATTTTTTTATTAAATTTTAAATTGAAATTCGATTTCAAATCCCCCAAAGAAAGTAAAACATAGATTATTCCGATAAATTTTACAATCGTAAAACTCACATCAAATGGTTTCCAATTTTCAAAGAAAATTGAGAAAACAAACAGATTAAGTGTGAATATTTTTAAACGATAAAAAAAACTTTTATCAATCATTTATGCTGTTAATTAAGTTTTCGATTATCCAATATTGTGGGTTAAAATTACCTGGATACCAGTTTAATTGTTTATCCCAATAACCAACACATTTGTCGTAAGCCTTGTATGCAAAGGCAAAACTTATTTCTACAATCAGCGGTTTAAGGTTTTGATCATAAACAAAGTCAAAAGCCGCACACTGGGACTTGAGAGCATCTATTGCTTTAAAAGCAAGTCGCAAAGTTTTTTCATCAAAGTTTTCTTTTTCATAATGCAGGCTACCGCCACCCGAAGCTCTAAAATCATTTTTACGAACCATTCTTTTTATACCAAATGCTTTATCGCCAATAACAACTATTCGGATGTCAAAATCATTGTTTGGTATAAAGTCTTGAAAGTACACGTAGTCTTTCTCTTTGTGAAACTTTTTTGCAAATTCAGTAGATATTAGTAGCCTTCCTAAAGATTTAGGAATATCTAAAAACGGAACTTTCCCTTCTTTATATTTATTAAATTTATCTTTTACATAACCCCAACTATCAAATTGAGAAAAACCTTTACCAAACGCTTTATGAACGAATCTTCTTGCTTGGCTTTCGCTTCGAACCAATTTAACATTGGCTGAGCCTGCGCCTCTTGTCAGCTTAAAAACTTTTGGGAATGATGTAGTTTTTACCCATTCTAATGCTTTGTCTTTATGAAAAAAAACATAAGTCTTTACCATCGGAAGCTTGTTGGCTTCAAAAAGATATTTTTGAGCAAGTTTATTGTCATAATGCCAAGCTGTATAATGATTGGGAAATATTTTAATATTCATATATTCCAAAGCTGAAAAGAGATTACCTCCCAATAATACATCTTCCACATCATAATGTGTGTAGTGCCATAAAAATGCATCGCATCCTTCTAACTGTTGAATAATATCTGAACGGTAAGCATCGACCAACACAAAATTAATATTGTTTTGCTTACAATATTCAATCCATCGATCTGAGAAACTCCCTTCCCTATGATGTATGGCAATTTTCATTTCAATAATGTTTTTAAGTGTCTCAATTTTAAATTTAACAGTGTGGCTACAATGCCATTGTTTTTACTTACAGCATTCCTAATACTTTTTACTTTTTGCTCAATTTTATAGACTTTATTGATAGATTTTTTTTGCAAGGCTTTACATAATTTCAGGTGAAATTTTTCAATTTTTCTTAAATTATCGATTTGAGGTAACAATCCGTCTCTGTCTTGCGTGAAATAATGCCATTTATTCTTTTCAATTTTAGTTTTGGTGAAAGTAATTTCTAAAACTCCTATTTTTTTTGTGTCAGAAGTTCTGTATGAGTCTATTTTCCCGGGAAGAGTTAATTGAGGTCCAAATATAAAATTGCCCAATGAATAAGCGATGAAGCCATTTTTAAAAGACTCGTATCCCTGCAAACAATGAACATGATGCCCTACAACAAGTGAAACTTGAGAAATTTCAATTAAATCACGAGCAAACTTTCTTTGTCTTTCCTGTGGATATCTAGAAAGTTCGTGCTCTCCCCAATGAAGTGCCACAATCACATGATCGACATTGTTTTTGTATTTTTTTATTTGATTATGAATTACTTCGGTATTATTATAGTCAAAAAAGTTGAGATAAACAGGGCAAACTTCCGGCAAGTGCGGATTGGTTTCATGACCGACAAAATTAAAAATTGCAAATGAAATATCGTTGACAGTAAACAAATGCGGTTTGATTTTACTTGTAGAATCCGAAGCTCCAATGTATTTAATATTATTCTCTTCAAAAAAATCTATGGTGTTTCTAAAACCACTTAACCCGTTGTCATACACATGGTTATTAGCAATCAAAGCCAAATCAATTTTCAAGGGAAGGATTGACGATGCTGCTTCTTTTGTAGTGCAAAGCCTTGGGCTTTTCAGTCCATTAACCTCCCCGTTTCCCCAAATCATTGATTCCCAATTCACAATTTTATAGTCTGAGGGCTTTAAACACTGTTCTAAATACTTTATGTTTTGTGAAAGAACTTCGTGCTGTTGGGGTTCACAATAAATCCCATCCAAACTTATGTCGCCAAAAAAATGTAAAGTTGTTTGTCCTTTCATGTTTTTAAAATTTCATACTTCTAGAATCAATACTTCGTTAAAAAATTAAGCAGCCATAGTCCCGTAATATATAAGTTCATTGACGTAGTTTCTATTTTTAGCAGTGTATGGGTTTATACCGAACACGTCAATAAATCGCTG
>JAXMLV010000058.1:0-28558 GCA_034367065.1 Flavobacteriaceae bacterium | reverse complement strand
TTTTGAAATAGCCAAACCCAATCCGGTACCTCCAAATTTTCTATTGGGAATCGATTGAATTTGTGAAAATCGTTGGAACAGTAAATGCAATTTGTCTTCCGGAATACCAATACCCGTATCGATAACTTGAAAAAGAATGTTTCCTTTTGTGTTTCTTTCGACATTTTTGGAAACCAAAACACGGATGTAACCATGATTGGTAAATTTCAAGGCATTATTAATCAAATTGTTCAATATTTGTGAAAGCCTGACAGGATCCGTTAGAACAAACAACGGAACATCGTTTTCAATTTGGTATTCAAGACTGATTGACTTCTCAAAACTCAAGGGTTTATTTGCATTGATTATATCATTGACAAATTCTTTCAGATTGACAGGGCTTTCGCGAATGACGAGTTCGTTTGATTCTATTTTGGAGTAATCTAAAATGTCATTGATAATAGCCAAAAGCGTTTCTCCGCTCTTTTTGATAGATTGAGAAAATTCCTTTTTCTCAGTTTCTGATTTAGATTCATAAAGCAGTTCAGACAGGCCGATAACCGAGTTGAGTGGTGTGCGGATTTCATGGCTCATGTTAGATAGAAACTGAGACTTTGCCAAGGCTGCGTTTTCTGCTTTCATCCGAGCGGAATCTAAAATGTTTGCAAAACGATAAGCAATGAGCAGGGTCATCGCAAAAAAGGAAAGGTAAAGCCCCGAGAAATATATGACATCATTTTTGGGTAATATTTGAAAATACACCAAAATAATATGTATCAAAGTCAAAAACAGAAGCGAATTGCTCGTGAATGCAAAAACGGCGCCGACACGTTTTCTAATGATTGCTTTATAAAACACAAAGGTTGTGAGAATTATAAAAACAATCAAGTAGTATAAAAAAAAGTTGTTGAATTTGGTAAAAAACCAAATCGGTAAAAAAATTGATGATAAGGAGAAAAACCCGGTTATCGATATGTTCAATTTCAAAAATAAGTTAGGAAATTCTTTGGGATACAAACAGTGAATGTAAAACCCGAAAATAAATGTTCCGAAAAAGAAGCTAAAATGCTCGGCTCTTGTGATAAATTCCCAAGGTAAATCTGGAAAAAAGACTAAAATTTTATATGGATTCCTTCCAAGAACATAATAACTTGACAGAAATGAAAAGGCACCAAAAAAGAAAGTTGCCCTGTCTGAACTGTTGAAAAACGAAAGGCTCATGAAAAAAAGTCCGCAAATCAAAACGGAACCACCTAAAATATAGACGTAGCCATTGTTTAGCAGAAATTGTTTGTCAATATTCTTTTTACTACCTAATTTAATCTCTTGATTTGCTCCGCCTTTATAGTGTTCAAAATTAGCTACTTGAAGTACCAAGTCAAGTGTTTTCACGCCTTTACCAATATGGATGTTTTGTGGTTCAAATCTGGGGGTATATTGTTCTTTGTGTTTTGCTACCCTACCGTTTTCTGCCACAATTATTCCATTGTAAAACAACCGATAGGAGGTGTAAAAGTCTTCAATCCGCAAAGATAAATCAGGGATGTCATCGGGTAAAATAATCTGCAGTCGATAGGTCGCATAACCAAAACTTTCACCGTTTATTTCATTCCAAAGCTTCGGGAAATAGGCGTATTTTTTTTCTGTCTTTTGGTTGATGGTTGTTGGATTGAGCAACTCTTTCCAATAAAATTCCCATTCGCCATTCAGCGGGATTACCTCAGTTCCGTAAAAATCAAAACCGGATAAATCGACAACAGCTTTTTCAGCCACTTGGGCTTGCAGCGAGGAAAACGAAGAAACTACATAAAACAAAAAACCGAAAGCAATTTGAATTAAAATCAAAAGTCGATGGGTTTTTAAGATTCTATATTCTTTAGACATCCTCCGTTCAAAAATGTTAACTAAAAGTTGGGTTATGGATGATTAGTCAGCTATAACAAAAAGTAAAGATAAACTAAGCAATCGATTTAGACAAAGTCTTTTGAATAATTATTGAAATTAAAATAACCAGAAAAACACCCACAACATTAAGCCATAAATAGCTCATGATATTGATAAAAAACAAACTGATAACAAGACACTCGGCAATCAGAGCAGCCCAAAAAACGGTTGAACCTTTGATGGATTTGATATAGAATGCAATGAGAAATATGCCCAATATCGTTCCGTAGAAAATGGAACCTACGATGTTTACCAATTGTATCAAATTTTCGAAAAGTGTACCGAAACTGGCAAAAAGTATGGCAATCATCCCCCACATTACTGTAAACCAACGAGATGCGGAAAGGAAATGGGCTTCTGAATATTCCTTTTTGACGTTTCTTTTGTAGATATCCATCACAGTGGTGGATGCCAATGCGTTGAGCTCAGAGGAGGTAGAAGACATGGCCGCAGAAAAAATTACAGCCAGCAATAGACCGATCAATCCCGTAGGTAAGTTGTTTAATATGAAATAGATAAAAACGTAATCGGTGTCGTTTGTCTCGGTCGAACCATTGGCCGCGCGAATCAACTCTTTTGCCTCCCGCCTGATTTCTTTTTCGTTCTGATTGACTGTAATTAATTGCCTCTTAATCTCTGCCTCTTTTGGAACATCTGAGTCTAAAATATTTGAATACGTGTGCTGAAGTGCTATTTTTTTATCTTCCAACTTTTCATAAACAATCTGAAGATCACTGTATTGCTGCGCGTATTCTGACTGTTCAACAACCTTATTTGCAGCAGGATTGAAATTCAAGGGTGATGAGTTAAATTGAAAAAACACAAAAACCATCACACCGACCAACAGTATGAAAAACTGCATCGGAATTTTTATGATTCCGTTAAACAACAAACCCAATCTACTTTCTCTGACAGATTGCGCAGACAGATAGCGCTGAACCTGTGATTGGTCTGTCCCAAAATAAGACAAAAACAAGAAAAAACCGCCAAACAGACCAGTCCAAAGTGTGTATCGATTGGCCGGGTCAAACGAGAAATCAATAATCTTCATTTTGTCACCTGCACTTGCTATTTTTAAGGCTTTTGAAAAATTAACACCTTCAGGCAGATAGCTCATAATTAAAAAGAAAGTTGCAAACATCCCCAACATGATGATGAACATCTGCTGCTTGTGGGTGACACTTACGGCTCTTGTCCCACCGGAAACTGTGTAAATGATGACCATCAAACCGATAACGACATTCAAAACTTTCAGATTCCATCCCAAGATTGACGAGAGAATAATGGCTGGCGCATAGATGGTGATTCCTGCTGCCAAACCGCGTTGTATCAAAAATAAAATGGCAGCGAGCGAGCGGGTTTTCTGATCAAACCGGTTTTCTAAAAATTCGTATGCCGTATAAACCTTGAGCCGATGGTAAATCGGAATAAAAGTCACACAAATGACAATCATTGCCAAGGGCATTCCAAAATAGAATTGTACAAAACCCATTCCGTCTTGAAAAGCTTGTCCGGGTGTCGAAAGAAAAGTAATTGCACTGGCCTGCGTCGCCATGACAGACAAACCGACTGTCCACCATTTGGCTTCGTTATTGCCTAAAATGTAGTCCTTTACGTTTTTGCTGCCGGTTGTTTTGTAATAACCGTAGATAACGATAAAACTAAGCGTTCCGATAAGTATAAGCCAGTCGAGTAATTGCATCCTTTATTGATAAAAGTACATCAGGGTTAGAAAAATCAAAAAATAAACGATGTTTGCCACGATGACAGCTAAATACCATTTACGCCATAATTTCGACTCTTTATTTTCCATTTTTTCCGATAGAAATAAGATTTGCAAATAGTTTATATGCCCCGGGTACACCTGCCGGAATTTGTCTGAAAAAACTCAAACCCGTGTAAATATAGTAACCTTTGCCGTATTTTGATACCAACAAGCTTCCTTGGCTTTCCGGTTCTTTAAAATCGTTCATGCCAAATATGGTTGTGAACTCACTTCCCCACTCACCCGGAAAATACAATCCGCGTTCTTGCACCCAGCCGCTGAAATCAAGATTGTTTATTTTGTTGGGGAAATTAAGCACTTCGTGGCCAGGGTTTAACAGCCGGACTTCCGCATCTTCCTCGGTCACCCTATTTCTGGACAATTTGATTGGATAAGGTGAAAAATCCGTAGTTTTAAGCCTCGAATCGGTATTGTATTGAACCAATAATGTGCCGCCGTCTGCAACATATTGCAACAGTATTTTCTGCTGAGGCTCGAAATCGTCCAAAACGTTATAAACCCGAATGCCGGTCACAACCGCATCAAACGCTTTGAGTCTTTCCGCAGTAATATCGCTTTGTTTTAATTCGGTGACCTCATATCCTATTTGTGTCAATCCGCTTGGTACATCATCTCCGGCACCTTGTATGTAGGCAATTTTCTTTCCTTCTATTTTGATATTCGATTTGACCAATTTACTTTCTGCAGGCAACAAAACAATTTGCTTGGGAATGTGGTCATAAGCAATTTCTATTTTTTCAGCGTCATATATTTTTTGCTGATAGCTAAACTTTGGAGTCATTACGCCATCAGAGTCTGTTTCGGGAGGTGTAATGCTAAACGTAATATTTTTTTCAGTTTCTCCATTGGAAAATGTGACAGTTGTGTTTTTTGGCTCACTGTTCCAGCCTTGTGGTAATTCTAAGTGTAAGTCTCCGCTTATTCCTGATTTGATGGCATTTACGCGAACGGTCACCTTTTTAGCGGCATTGTCTTTGAAAACAAGCACTTTGTCTGGTATTTGTACAGTTACAGGCGGCAATATGTAGAGTGGTTGGTAGGTTTCGCCCTTGATGGGATCGTTTGATTTGAAAACAACCTCGCGTCTTAAAAAGATGGTTGCCTTGTTGTTCAATGAAAATGAAAAATCTACGGTTACGCCAGATGGAGTTTCAGGTAAACCAATTAATTCCTGATTATCAACCCGATACATGCCTACACTTCCTTTTTCATTAAGCCAGTATGGCGAATTATAGTTAGCGTCTAAAGGTATTTGCGCGGTAGTTTCCAATCGGTTTGAAACATTGTTATTGAGCTGCAGGTTTGGCATTTCACTACTTTGGGAAGTTGAGACTTTATATCCCGCAAGGGTAATCGGAAAATTGCTGCGGTTGATGAGTTCGAGTTTGAGCTTTATCTCTTGACCCGGCGTGGTAACGTCAGTCGATGAGACAGCTTCCACAAAAAGTCCAGCGCAAGACGCGATAATTTCGTTGATTTGATTTAATTTAATTTTTCGCCAGTAATCATCGTCAATTTTATTGATTAAAGTTTGCGCTTCCAAAAGTTTCGGAATGCTGGCAGAAGGGTTTTTAAAATCGTATTGAGAAACAACAAGATCCATGATGTCTCGAATTGCCAAGCCGTTTGAAAAACGCAACCATGAAGTCGTCACCCCTTCAAAAATATCCGATTTCTTTTTCAGCACGCTGCCTTTCAGATATTCTAAATATTCTGTTTCACTACCTCTGCTTCCGGTGCTTCCAAAACCTTGACTCTTGTGGTTGCTCCGGCTCAATGCGGCGATTTCTCCGTTTGACAAACCCAGATTCGGATAGAAACTTCCTGTTTCAATCATGCTTAAGTTAGACTTGTCCGCTTTGTCAAAAGCTTCTTGGCTTCCATAGAAAAAAAAGGAAGTATTGAAAAACAATCTTTTGGGAGTCCACAAATCTACATATTTCAACTGCTCTGGAAATTGACTGGTGTTTCTCGCCAAATCATAAGCCTCATAACTCAAAATAGCCGATGCGGTATGTTGCCCGTGGGTAGTCCCGGCTGTGCGATGATCAAACCGGTTGATGATGATATCGGGTTTGAGTGATCGGATTGCCCAAACCACATCTGCCAAGACTTTCTGCTTGTCCCAAATACGGAAAGTTTCGTCCGGGTTTTTTGAAAAACCAAAATCGTTTGCGCGCGTAAATCGCTGATTGCCACCATCTGTATTTCTTGCACCTAACAATTCCTGCGTTCGGATAACACCCAAAAGCTCGCTTAATTCGGATCCAATCAAATTTTGCCCGCCATCACCTCTTGTTATCGACAAATAGGTGGTTTGTGCCTTTACATCATTGGCTAAATAGGAAATCAACCGGGTATTTTCATCATCGGGATGCGCGCCGATGTACAAAACTGAACCGATAAAATTAAGTTTTTGGATCTGGTGAAAAATTTCTGAGGAAGTGGGCTTGGAAGGTTTTTGTGCAAAAAGAAGAATTGGAACAATAAGCAACAGTAATGAAAACCTTTTTTGACAAGCCATGGTGTTTTTTTTTAAATTGAAACTCTTCAAATTTAGAAAAAATAAAAAGCCTGCCGAATCTTTTGGTTTTCTTTAACTTTTACAAGTCTTCTTTGGTGTGCAAATCCTTTTGGTTGAGAATGATCACTCCTTTTTGCAATAGTAAATTGTTGGGATAGGTAATGTTCTCACCTTCATCGTTTTCTAACAATAAATAAAAAGCCTTGATATCTAAAATGGTCAAATCCAACAAAAAATCTTTATCGAGTACGCGTATCCGATCGCCAATTTTAAAAGGAAATGTAAAAAACAAAATTACACCCGCCGTGATGTTGCTCAAAATTGACCACTGCGCGAACATCGCCACGCCGATGATGGCAAAAACAGAAGAGAAAACAATGGATACTTCTCTGAAATCAACCCCCCAAACAAACAAGCTGAAAAGAATGAACAAAATGAAAAGTGTTACATTGATGTATCTAATAATGAGCTTGGTACGGTTTTCCAAAACATCCGTAACCAAACTAAATCTTCGCACCAATTTCAGTAAGATGTATCGGATAATCAGAAAAATGACGATAAGAATAATCGATTGTACAAAGTCTGTCAAATGTGAATCTATAAACGCGTTGAATTTCATGGCGGAAGTAAGTGAAAATCTTACGCGAAGATACAAAAACGAAAAAACTTCGTTCGGGAACGAGTCGGATATATTTTCAAATCAATATTGTGAAAGTGACTTTACTCACTTAAAATCTGCTCTACCAGCTTTTCAATCTCTTTGGCTTGAGGCAATCCGCGACGGCGATTGAGTCTTGCAAAGAAATAGAGCAAAAACCAGGCAATAACCATCAGCAGCATGACCGCAATATCCAAAGTGAAAGAATGTCCCATCGCCCAATTGGAGTAAGCGAAAGTGAGGAACATGATGAAAATTCCGGCAACGGCAAAATGAAAAAACATAAACATCGTCCATAAACCCGATTCCGGACCGAACAAACAGCGAATATGCGTTTCTTTTTCCTCGGTTTCTTCAAATTCCAAATGCAAGTGAGGCGAGTAATATTTTCTGTCTTCTTGACCCATCGAAACCCAAACATGCTTGTCTATCTGCTTGATTTGAAACTTGGGTTTTACTTTTTCTTTCGCATTTTTAAATTTTTCGATGAGCAATTCAACCGGTTGAGATACCTGCTTCTCAAATCTGATTCTTAGCGGTGTTTGTGATTTTAATGGGTCGCTCATAATTGACAACTTAAAATTTTAAGTCTAAATAATACATTTTAAACATCATAAACTAATTGTATTTCAAAAATATTTTTTTTCATTTTTAAAGAATCAAAAAACTTTATTTAAAATCGTACTTTTATTACCAAATATTTTTTCATGCATATTCATACCCTCGATGATTCTAATTCGCTGTTAAACAAATTTATAGCTGAATTGAGAGATCAAAATATCCAAAAAGATGCCATGCGGTTTCGAAGAAATATCGAACGTATCGGCGAAGTTTTAGCTTATGAATTGAGTAAAACCTTAAATTACCAACTCAAAAACGTGACCACACCTTTGGGTGTCAAAGTAATAAATCTTCCCGTCGATGATTTGGTGTTGTGTTCAATCTTACGTGCCGGTCTGCCATTGCATCAAGGACTTTTGAACTATTTCGACCATGCCGAAAACGCGTTTATTTCCGCATACAGACATCACCCGAACGAGGACGATGATTTTGAAGTTATCGTGAAATATTGGGCTTCACCGGCACTCGAAAACAAAACCTTGATATTGAGCGACCCCATGTTGGCTACCGGCAAAACCTTAGAAAACACTTTTGAAATTCTGAAAAAACACGGCATGCCCGGGCAAATTCACATTGTTGCCGTGATTGGCTCCGTCGAAGGTGTGGCGTATATCAAAGATAAATTTCCGGAAAACACACATCTGTGGATTGCCACGATTGACGAAAAACTCAACAGCCGCGGCTACATCATTCCCGGATTGGGTGACGCAGGCGACTTGGCTTATGGAACTAAATTATAGATAAATTCGTTACTTCATTTACGCCTTTCATCTGCCTTGCTAAGTAACATTGGTTACTAAGTTAACAAACAAGCGGTTGTAGTTTTGCCTAAAATAAATAGGCAGATGAAACGAGCATTAAAAAATTTTAAAAATACATTCACAAAAGGGAATGTTTAAAATTTTTAATGCGAGAGCGAGGGCAACGAGCGGTTGCACACGTTCTCAATTTTATAATTTACTTTTTATCAATTAATTACTAAAATTTAAACGTGTGAAAAAGACCCTGTTTTTAAGCATATTATTATCCGCTGTTTCCATGCTCTCAGAAGCTCAGCAGACTTTTCCTATATCAAAGGAAGATGTTTTGGCTAAGGTGCAAGCGGAAAACAGTTCCATAAAAATATCCGAACAAACTATCATGGAAGCGAAAGGTGATTATCGGCAGACGAATGCCGTATTCTTGCCCAACATTTCTGTTTCCCACACTGCCTTCTCGACCAACAATCCGGTGTTTGCTTTCGGGTCTAAGCTCAACCAGGGCGTGTTTTCCGAAGCTGATTTTGACGTGAACAAACTCAACAATCCGGAATCTATAGAAAACTTTACCACCACCATTCAATTTGAACAACCGCTCATCAATATGGATGGCTTTTATCAGCGAGATGCAGCAAAAATGAAACTACAAGCATCTGAATTTCAAAGCGATTATCAAAAAAACACATTGCAATTGGAAGCTGAAAAAACCTATATGATGCTTCAATTGGCCTATAAAGCTGTTTTCGTATTGGAAAAAGCAAAAGCAACCGCTTTCGAAAATAAAAAAACGGCGCAGCGATATTTTGATCAGGGGATGTTGTTGCAAGCAGATGTGTTGGATGTGGAAGTAAGACTGAACGAAATAGAAAACCAGTTGGACCAAGCCTACAGCCATTTGAAAAACGTGTCGGACTATTTGAATTTCCTGATGAACGAAACCGACAACAAGATTTTAATCCCGAATGACGAACTCGAAATTACACCTATTTCCCTGTCAGATTTTGACAGGATTCCCACCAATCGACCGGATATCAAAGCATTAGAAACAGCAAGCTTAGCGTATAAAAAAATGAATCAATCCGATAAAATGTCATTTTTACCGACACTCAACGCTTTTGGGAATTATGAACTGTTTGACAACCAACTTTTTCAGGGTGCATCGAACAGTTATTTTGTAGGTGCACAACTGAAATGGGACATACTGCAAGGAACCAAACGCTTTGGAAAAACGCAAAAAAGCAAAGCCGAATACGATAAATCCATCTTGCAATACGAGCAATACGTGTCAAAAAGTAAAATAGAATTGAACAAGGCCAAGCGAGCCGTACAAGATGCGCAAAACAAGTTACAACGAGCCGCAACTGCACGCAAACAATCGGAAGAAGCCTTGCGTATTCGTACCGACCGTTTCCGGGAAGGATTGGAAAAAACTTCCGATGTTTTACAATCCGAATCGCAGTATGCACAATCGCAATTGGCTTACTATCAATCCATATTCGAATACAATTTTGCTTGTGCTTATCTGAAATTTTTAACAAAATAAACCTTTATGAAAAATATACTCCTCTGTTCTATCGTCTTACTCTTTTTGTTTTCTTGCGCTGATGACCAAAAAAAACCCGAAAATATTGAACCTGTTTTGGTTACAGTAAGCAAAGTTACGTCCGGCAGCATCGCCTCATTTGTAACTGTCAGCGGGAAAATCGAATCGGAAAACAGCGCAGAAATCAGTACCCGAATGATGGGCTATATCAATAAAATACACGTAAAAACCGGACAACAAATAAAAGAAGGCCAGCTTTTAGTGAGCATCAACAACACCGATTTACAAGCCAAAAGAGCCCAAGCGGAAGCCGGCGTTTTGCAGGCGACAGCAAGCTACAACAACGCTAAAAAAGACTACGACAGATTTGTGAATTTGTTTCAGCAACAAAGTGCTTCACAAAAAGAACTAGACGATATGACCGCTCGCTTTGAAATGGCAAAAGCCGGTTTGGAAAGTGCCAAACAAATCAAAAATGAGGTTGTTGCGCAATTTTCTTATGCAAATATTACTGCGCCGTTTTCGGGTGCAATCACCCAAACTTTCGTAAAAGATGGTGATATGGCCACGCCCGGAATGCCTTTAATCAGTATGGAAGGCATGTCAAAAATGCAAGTAACCGCCATGGTTTCCGAGGAAGACATTTCGAATATCAAAAAAGGGATGAATGCCACGGTACACATCAAATCATTGAACAAAGAAATGACGGGAAAAGTATCGGAAGTCAGCCAATCTGCCAAAAACACCGGCGGCCAATATTTGGTAAAAATAATTTTAGATGAGATGGATGCAGAAATTCGTTCCGGGATGTTTGTCAATGTGCAATTTCATGTAGCCCATCAGACGAATGACAAGGAAACCATCAAAATTTTAGTTCCAGAAAGTGCACTTGTAAGGCAAGGACAACTTACCGGCGTTTATACCGTTGGAAACGAAAACACCGCCATTTTAAGATGGCTGCGCGTGGGGAATGTGTATGGCTCTCAAATAGAAGTATTATCGGGACTTGCCGAGGGCGAAAGTTACATCGTTTCAGCCGACGGAAAATTGTTTAACGGAGTCGCGATTAAAATTCAGTAAAATTTTAAACCAAACAAGATGCAAGAAGGCATTTCAGGAAAAATAGCAGGGTTTTTTATCCATTCAAAATTGACCATTTTGTTGATGGTTGCGTTGATGGGCATCGGTGTGTACAGCTCCTTTCTCATCCCGCGGGAAGAAGAACCGCAAATCAACGTGCCCATGGCAGATGTCATGGTGGCTTATCCCGGCGCAAGCCCTTTGGAAGTGGAAAACCGCATCATCAAACCTTTAGAAAAAATACTGTCAAACATCAAAGGCGTAGAACATTTGCACAGCATGGCGATGAACGGCCAAGCGATGATAATTGTGCAGTTTTATGTTGGCGAAGATTCCGAGCGGTCTTATGTCAAATTGTATGACGAATTGATGAAACACGAAGGCATGTTTCCGCAAGGCGTTTCCAAACCGATGGTAAAAACCCGTTCGATTGACGATGTGCCGATGCTGGGTTTGACTTTTTGGAGCGAAAAATATGACGATTTCGAAATCAGGCAAATAGCGGAAGAGGTTGTTTCTGAAATAGAAAAAATAAAAGACGTTGCCAATACCAAAGAAATAGGCGGCAGAAACCGTGTTTTGAAAGTGGTTTTAGACAAAGACAAAATGGCCGAAACCAAGGTGGATGCGTTGGAAATCATTCAAATGATTCAGGCCAACAACAACCGTTCACAATCGGGAAGTTTTGTCAATCTCGACACGGAATACCTGATTACGACCGGACAGTTTTTAGAAACAGCCGAAGATGTAGAAAATCTGATTGTGGGTGTGAACCAAAATATGCCGGTTTACCTGAAACAAGTCGCCAACATTCAAGACGGCCCATCAACACCCAAAAATTATGTATCCTTCGGTTTTGGAAAACACAATGAGGCATCAAAAAATTATCCATCTGAATATCCTGCGGTAACCCTTTCCATCGCCAAGGTAAAAGGCGCCGATGCGATGAAAATTTCCGAAAAAATTCTCCTGAAAATAGAACAACTGAAGAAAACCCTCATCCCCGACGATGTGCATGTAAGCGTCACCCGTAACTACGGGGAAACCGCTTCAGACAAGGTAGGCGAATTGTTGCTGCATTTGGGCATCGCCATTTTGGCAGTCACTATTTTGGTAATGCTGGCCATGGGATGGCGCGGCGGCTTGGTCGTGTTTTTTTCGGTGCCGCTTACTTTTGCACTCACACTTTTCAGCTATTATTTGTTGGGATATACGCTTAACCGGATTACGCTTTTCGCGCTCGTTTTTGTGGTCGGTATCGTGGTTGACGACAGCATCATCATCGCCGAAAATATGCATCGGCATTTCAAGATGAAACGATTGCCGTTTAAACAAGCGGCTATTTATGCCATCAACGAAGTGGGAAACCCAACTATTCTCGCCACTTTCACGGTGATTGCCGCCATCCTTCCGATGGCATTCGTATCCGGCATGATGGGCCCTTACATGAGCCCGATGCCGGTGGGCGCTTCCATTGCCATGATTTTGTCATTATTTGTGGCGCTGACGGTTACCCCTTATTTGGCTTATCATCTTTTGCAAGAAAAAAATGAGGATAAACACACAGAAGAAGCCGATTTTAAAAACGGCCGTATCTACAAACTGTACAGCAAGATAGAGAAACCCTTTTTAGACCATTCCAAAAAACGTTGGGCCATGCTCGGTATCACAGGATTTTTATTGATGGGGGCCATCCTGATGTTTTTTACCGAATCGGTGGCGGTAAAAATGCTTCCTTTTGACAATAAAAATGAATTTCAAGTGGTCATCGATATGCCCGAAGGCACCACTTTGGAACGAACCGCCGTTGTTGCCAAAGAGATCGCACAATACCTTTCAACGATTGAAGAAGTAGTTGATTATCAAAACTATATTGGAACATCTGCGCCTATTACCTTCAATGGTTTGGTAAGGCATTACGATTTGCGCGGTGGCAGCAATATGGCAGACATACAAGTGAATCTGCTGCACAAAGCAGACCGCGATTTGCAAAGCCACGACCTGGCTAAAAAAGTACGCCCCGAGATTCAAAAAATCGCCCAAAAATACCAAGCGAACGTCAAAATCGTTGAAGTCCCACCCGGGCCGCCGGTCTTGTCCACTTTGGTTGCCGAGATATACGGGCCGGATTATACGGAACAAATAAAGGTTGCCGGACAGGTAAAAAACATACTCGAAAACACCGCGGACGTTGTGGATGTCGATTGGATGGTGGAAGACAATCAGACGGAATATCAATTGGAAATAGACAAAGAAAAAGCAATGCTCAACGGGATTTTGCCCATGCAAATCGTGCAAAATCTTACCCTTGTTTTGCAAGAATACCCGATTTCGAGTTTATATGATGCGCAATCGAGCGATAACATCGGCATCGTGTTGTCGTTGGATGACAAAAACAAAACAGATTTGCAAGCCATTCAAAATCTGAAAATTAAGAACCTGCAAGGAAATGTCATTCCGATAAGCGATTTGGTAAGCGTGAAAACAGCTACGCTCCAAAAAACCATTTACAGAAAAGACCAAAAACGCGTGGTTTATGTGTTGGCAGACATGGCAGGTGCCTTAGAAAGTCCGGTTTATGCCATACTCGGAATGAACGAAAAGCTACAAAACATAAGTTTGCCTAAGGGCTATCAAATCAACGAATTGTATTTAGACCAGCCTTCAGATGAAAGCAATTTCACGGTCAAATGGGATGGCGAGTGGCAGATAACCTTAGAAGTTTTCCGCGATTTGGGCATTGCCTTTTTGGTGGTCATCGTCATCATTTATATGTTGATTGTCGGCTGGTTTCAAAACTTTAAAACACCTTTGGTGATGATGGTAGCCATTCCGCTGTCGCTGATAGGCATCGTGTTGGGACATTGGTTGCTGGGCGCGTTTTTCACCGCCACTTCCTTTATCGGGATGATTGCTTTGGCGGGTGTGATGGTGCGCAACTCGGTACTTTTGATAGACTTTATTGAAATCCGTTTAAATGATGGGGCTTCCATCAAACAAGCCATCATCGATGCCGGCGCGGTACGGACAACACCCATTTTGTTGACCACCGGAGCCGTTGTGATTGGTGCTTCCATCATCTTGTTTGACCCTATTTTTCAGGGTTTGGCCATATCGTTGGTCGCCGGTGCCATCGTGTCCACCTTGCTCACCTTGGTTGTCATCCCGTTGATTTATTATGTAGTTGAAAAGCATAAATGGGAGAAAAATAATTAGAAAAGTATTTATAATTTAACACTCAAAATCATGAAAAACAGAATCGTCAGAGCCGTTGCAGGCAGTTTTATTCTCATCAGTCTTATATTGGCTGTCTATGTCAACCTAAATTGGTTGTGGTTTACCGCTTTTGTCGGAGCCAATTTGTTGCAATCTTCCTTCACCAAATGGTGCTTGATGGAAGATATACTGTCTAAGTTTGGGATTAAAAGCTAAAGCCTATAAAAATTGAGGGGGAAAATTGATAGAATTATCTTCTTCAACAAGGAAATTTCTCTCCATATTCTATTTTTTGCTTCACTAAATCTTAGTTTACTATCCGCTTACGTAACAAATGTTACTGCATAAACAAATTCATTTTTAGAATTTTACAACAAGTATAACGCACGTTCTACTCCATAAATTTATATGCAAATGGCAAAAGTACTCATTTTAGGTGCCGGCATTTCAGGCCACGTAGCAGCAGCACATTTACGCAGAAAACTTTCTAAAGAGCATCAGGTTGTCGTGGTTTCGCCAAACAGCAACTATCAATGGATACCTTCAAATATTTGGGTAGGCGTTGGTAGAATGAAACCAAAAGAAATCCTTTTTCCTCTAACACCTCTTTATAAAAGAAAAAATATTGACTTTTTACAAGCCAAAGCAGTTGCCTTTTATCCTGAAGGGGATGTTTCTGAAAATAAACCTTATGTTTTAATTGAACATGTTACAGAACAAAGCAAAGGAAAACAAGAAAAAGTAACCTATGATTATCTCATAAATGCCACTGGTCCAAAACTTAATTTTGAAGCCACAGAGGGTCTTATTCCCGGTAAAAATAAAACACATTCTGTGTGTACTTATACTCATGCTGAACCTACTTGGAAAGCTTTAGAATCCTTAATTCAGGAGATGAAGCAGGGTAAAAATGTTAAAATTCTTATAGGCACCGGACATCCTAAGGCAACGTGCCAAGGAGCTGCTTTTGAATATATTTTAAATGTGGAAAAAGAATTGGTTAGGCATGGCGTTCGTAATAAAGCCGAAATAACTTGGATTTCTAACGAGTATAAATTGGGAGATTTTGGCATAGATGGAGCTTTACTAAGCTACGCTGGCATGACGATGAAGTCTAATGAAATGATGGAAATGATTTTTGAAGACCGAAATATTAAATGGATTTTAGGTGCGGGCGTTACAAAAATAACAGATGGCGCAGCACATTATGAAAATTTAGAAGGCGAATATAAAACCGAAACCTTCGACTTTGCTATGTTAATTCCGGCTTTTTCCGGTCATGGATTTAAAGCGTTTGATAAAAATAATCAAGATATTACAGACAAATTGTTCAAAGGGTTTATGGTTGTAGATGCAGATTATACGCCAAAACCTTATGAAGAATGGACAGCACAGGATTGGCCGGAAACCTACCAAAACCCAACTTATGGTAATATTTTTGCCCCCGGAATTGCCTTTGCTCCACCACACGCTATATCAAAACCTAGAAAAAGTAAAAACGGAACCGAAATATTTCCCTCCCCTCCCAGAACAGGAATGCCTTCCGGTATAACAGCAAAATTAGTTGCAGACAATATTATTGACTCTATTAAAAAAGGGAAAATATCACTCGATCATAAAGGTTCTTTGGCAAATATGGGTGCTGCCTGCATTGCCTCTGCTGGATATGGTAGGACAAAAGGAAGTGGTGTAAGTATAACAACCTTTCCTATTGTTCCTGATTATGTAAAATATAAAAACACCCAAGGGAGAGATTTAAACAAAACCTTCGGGGAAATTGGCTTAGCGGGTCATTGGCTAAAAATGACACTTCATTATGCATTTATTTACAAAGCAAAAATGAAACCCTTCTGGTGGTTAATTCCTGAATAAAAAAACGAAAAAATGACACAAAGAATATCAAAATCAAAACGGGCAAGAATGCAAAACCCAATACTTCAGTTTTTTAGATATCTTCATCTAAATCTAAAAATCTTAAAAATCGTATCAAGAGGCCACGGAGGTACCCGAGATTTAAAGTACAATAAGCAGCAGTATGCCGATCAATAAAAAAGATTATATTTTTGTTTTCCTGCAATTTCTGCTATTTATAGCATTTATTTTCAAGGTAGATGAGGCGTTAGAATTACCCGGTGAGATTATGCCTTTTGGAATTTTATTATTTCTTATTGGAGGTCTATTGATACTAATTTCTTTTTTACAACTCAACAAAAACCTGTCACCTTTTCCAACTCCGAAAGCTAATAACGAACTTATTCAAACCGGAATTTATAAACACATTCGGCATCCTATTTATACAGGAATAATCTTGGTTTTCTTTGGGTTTAGCCTTTTTTATTCTTCCTGCTATAAATTAGTTATTTCAATTGCCTTGACCTTGTTGTTTTATTTCAAATCGAAATATGAAGAAAGCTGTTTGGAAGAAAAATTTTCAACATACAAAAGCTATCGAGATAAAACAGGTAGGTTTCTTCCGAAAATTTTTAACCAATAGAAAGTGCTACCTCCCAATCTATTAATAAAAATTTAGCATATTTTCTTGTTCAAGGTAACAAAGGTTACTCTTAGTTTTTCTCACATAATTTATCTTTATCAAAGATTTTATATCAATAATAAAAATCAATATTAAAATGGAAACAATACAAGAACAACAACAATTTTCAATGCCACGAATTGGAGACAAAGCTCCAGAATTTAAGGCAACAACCACACAAGGAGAAATTAACTTCCCGTCTGATTACAAAGGGCAGTGGTCTATTTTATTTAGCCATCCCGCAGATTTTACGCCCGTTTGCACCTCAGAATTTATGACGTTTGCCCATTTAGAGGAAAAATTTAACAAAGCTAATTGCAAATTAATTGGTCTTTCCATCGATGGAATTTACAGCCATATCGCCTGGCTTAGAACCATAAAGGAAAAAATTAAGTACAACGGAATGGAGAACATTGAGGTGAAATTTCCACTCATTGAAGACATTTCTATGGAAGTGGCAAAAAAATACGGGATGATCCAACCGGGAGAAAGTAAAACCCAAGCCGTGAGAGCCGTATTTTATGTGGATCCGAACGGCATTGTGCGTGCCATTGTTTATTATCCCCTAAGTTTGGGTAGAAATTTTGACGAGATGTATAGAGCATTGATTGCTATGCAAACCTCAGACGCATTCAACATTGCAACACCTGCCGACTGGCAGCCCGGAAATGATGTCATTATATCTCCCGCAGGTTCGTGCGGTGCTGTCGAAGAACGAATGAACAGCACAGACGATTTAGCGTGCGAAGATTGGTTTTTCTGTACCAAAAAACTGGGTAAGGAAGAAATTTTATCGCAACTTTTAAAATCTTAAATGCATTACAAATCGCTTATCTTTATAGTCTCTTACACAAGTTTCACGAAGATAGGCGATACTAAAGCCTGGAATTTTTAGGACACTTTTTAATCAATAAAAAAATAATTATGAAAACAACATCAAACATAGGTTTACCCGTAGAAGCATCAAAAAACATCGCTTCTCAACTCAACGATTTATTGGCAAATTACCAAATGCTTTATATGAACCTTAGAGGGTTTCATTGGAACATAAAAGGAAAGAATTTTTTTGAGTTACACTTAAAGTTTGAAGAACTTTACAATGATGCCCTTATCAAAGTTGATGAAATTGCGGAACGGGTTTTAACTTTGGGCAACACGCCCACCCACTCCTTTTCAAAATACGTAGCACAATCAAAAATTGAAGCCGTTGAAGACATCAAAGATGGCTCGGTTGCTATTGCAAATATTCTTGATGGACTCGCTATCCTGTTGAAAAAAGAAAGAGCTATTCTTGAAATGGCCGGCAAAGCCAATGATGAAGGCACTGTTTCGCTAATGAGCGATTATATAGTGCAACAAGAAAAATTGGTGTGGATGTTAACTGCTTACAATAACTAAAAACTTTTGCTAATTTGTTTTAAAAATGAAATCCCTATCCATTTTAAGCATAGTTTCCCTATTATTTTTCGGTTGCAACAACAACCCGAAAACAGTACAGAAAGACCTGAATACAGCAGACACCACTTCCGCGGTTTTGCCCAAGGAACATCCCGGCAAGAAACTGATGGAAACAAATTGTTACTTGTGCCACAGCCCAACGGCTGCCCACGATACCGGGCGCATTGCCCCGCCGATGGTTGCCATAAAAGCCCACTATTTGCAGCAGGCGGCCACCAAAGAAACTTTTGTGGAGCAGATGGTAACTTTTGTAAACAATCCAACTGCGGAAAGTGCTAAACTTAGAGGTGCCGTAAAACGGTTTGGTGTGATGCCAAAACAACAATTCCCGGATGGTGTTGTTGCGCAAATTGCAGACTATATATATAACTATCAAATTGAAGAACCCACTTGGTTTAAAGCCCATTGGAAAGATCAGGGATTTGGGGAGTTTAAACAACCGGGGAAAAAATGGATAGCGGATGAAAAACCAAAAACCTACGAAGAAATTGGTTTGGAATATGCCTTATCCACAAAAACGATTTTAGGTAAAAACCTGATGGGGGCCATTCAAAAAGAGGGAACATTAAGCGCATTGGAATTTTGCAACATACAAGCTATACCCTTAACAGATAGTATGGCAACCGCACATCGAGCTAATATCAAAAGAGTCTCAGATAAAAACAGAAACCCTAATAACAAGGCAAATGCAGAAGAATTGGAACATATTGCATTGTATAAAAAGCAAATCGCTGCTAACATAGAACCAACACCCACCGTAATTGATAAAGGCGATAAAGTGCAATTCTATTACCCCATTACCACCAATTCTATGTGCTTGCAATGTCATGGCAATGCAAAAAACATACAGCCGCAGGTGAGAACCAAACTACTTGAACTCTACCCAAATGACTTGGCGACAGGCTATTCGGAGAATGAAGTACGGGGTATTTGGAGTATTCAATTTGATAAAACTGAAAAATAATTTTTACCTGTTTTTGTGTAGAATTATTCTTTTCACAAATTTGTAGCCAATGGAAGATATGCTTTTTTATGATCGGATGCAGTTTGCATTTACGATTACTTTTCACTACTTATTTCCGCAACTCACTATGGGGTTGTCCCTGATGATTGTCTATTTTAAATGGAAATTTCTCAGGACAAAAGTGGACAAATATAACGATGCGGCTAAATTCTGGATGAAGATTTTTGCCCTTAATTTTGCAATGGGCGTGGTTACCGGAATACCGATGGAATTTCAGTTTGGCACCAATTGGGCGAAATTTTCTGAACTCACCGGAGGCATCATTGGACAGACCTTAGCTATGGAAGGTATGTTTTCCTTTTTTTTGGAATCTTCATTTTTGGGATTGTTTATTTTTGGCGAAAAA
Organism: Flavobacteriaceae bacterium; assembly: GCA_034367065.1. Taxonomy (GTDB): domain Bacteria; phylum Bacteroidota; class Bacteroidia; order Flavobacteriales; family Flavobacteriaceae; genus UM-FILTER-40-17. The sequence continues at coordinate 9,088 of JAXMLV010000058.1, read as the reverse complement.
TTATTGGGGCATAAACTCCATTTTGTTACCGGTTTTCTAGTGTTTTTAGGCTCTTGGGCAAGTGGATATCTCATTATTGCCACCCATTCCTGGATGCAAAACCCGGTAGGCTATGAAATTTTGGAAAATGGCAAATTTGTCTTGAACAATTTCGGGGCTTTATTTTCTAATCCTTGGTTTTTACCCTCTTATTTGCACAACCAATTGGCATCGGTAGTAACGGCATCTTTTGTAGTAGCCGCTATTGGTTCGTTCTACCTTTTAAGCAACAAACACAGTGAATTTGGAAAGCTTTTTGTAAAAACAGGAGTCCTTTTCGGATTGGTTTCAAGTGTTCTGGTCGCTTTTCCTACGGGAGACTGGACAGCTAAAAATGTTGTGGAGCACCAACCCGTAACCTTTGCAGCAATGGAGGGCATTTTTGAAACCCAAGACGGCGGTTCGGAAATTGTCTTGATCGGCCAGCCCAATATGTTGGAAAAGAAATTGGACAACAAAATCGCCGTGCCCAACGTGCTGAGCTTTCTAACCTATCAAAAATGGGACAGGCAAGTAAAAGGCCTTAACGAATTTGATGAATCCGTTCATCCTACAAATGTCCCGGGCTTGTACTACGCCTATCATATTATGGTGGGCTTGGGAACTATTTTTATTGGCTTGATGCTTATTGCCGGAGTTCAACTCTATCGTAAAAAATTATTTCAAAGCAAATGGATTTTATGGTCACTGCTGTTTATGCTGCCATTTCCGTACATTGCCAATACCACAGGCTGGTACACCGCCGAATTAGGTAGGCAACCTTGGTTGGTTTACGATTTACTGCGTACAGCAGACGGCATATCGCCTACCGTTTCCGCGGGCAACACGCTATTTACGCTTTTAGGGTTTATCGGTTTGTATCTGCTCTTGGGGTTGCTATTTTTACTGTTAGCCGGAAAAATTATTCATAAAGGACCTCAAACCGTTAAAAACTGATTATGGAACTATTTTGGTATATCGTTATTGTGGCTATGTTAGCAATTTATGTAGTGCTGGACGGCTACGATTTTGGGGCGGGAATCGTCCATTTGTTTTTTGCCAAAACCGAAAAGGACAAAAAAGCCATCACCAATGCCATCGGGCCTTTTTGGGATGCCAACGAAGTGTGGCTCATTGCTACCGGAGGCGTTTTGTTCTTTGCCTTCCCCACCCTGTATGCATCTTCTTTTAGCGGGTTTTATTTGCCTTTGATTATGATTTTGTGGCTACTCATTTTTAGAGCCATCGGTTTGGAACTGAGAGGACAAATCCATCACCCAATGTGGGCGTTAATTTGGGACAAAGCCTTTGGTATTGCCAGTTTATTATTGGCACTGTTTTTTGGCATTGCCTTGGGCAACGTGGTGCGAGGCGTAAATTTAGGAATGGTAGAAAACGGGGTTTCCACACACGAAGCGAACTATTTCTTTTTGCCACTATGGAATCCAACCTTCAGTCCGCAAGCCGAACATTTGGGAATCATCGATTGGTTTACCTTGCTGCTGGGAATTATAGGCGTGGTGGCACTGACCATACACGGTGCCAACTGGATTGTTTTTAAAACCAATTCCTGCCTTAATGAAAAACTCAAGAAAACAGTGTTCAACCTTAATTTTTTGTTGTTTGGATTGGTTATATTTTCCTTGCTTATTTGGCATATCATAGAGCCAAAACCTTTTCATAATTTTATAAACTACCCTTGGCTTTGGGTCTTTCCTGCACTCACTTTTACCGGGTTATTCGGGTTATTTAAAGTAAAAACATTCAAAAAACACGGACTGGGTTTCTTATGCTCTTCCTTGTTTTTAGTGGGAGGTTTGGCTTCTACGGTCGCTTCCATATTCCCGAACTGGTTGCCATCAACCAACCATATCAATCCGTCATTAACCATTTACAATGTGGCTGCCGATGATTATGGATTACAAATGGGGATGAACTGGTTTTTTATCGCCCTAGCATTGGTCATTGTTTATGTGGTGATACAATACCGCGTTTTCAAGGGAAAAATGGACGAGGTGGGGTATGGTGAGCATTGAGTAAGTGAGTATTTAATGTATGTTCGAGACCTGAAAGATGTAACCGCTCAGCGGTTTTATAGTTATGCTTGATTGATTTTTATCACTTTTAACCTACTAAAAAATAAGACGAAAAATGGTTGAAAAGATAATATTTTTTTACAAAATATTATAGTGTTTAAAATAGTAACCCCTATAAAAGGATAGACGTTACACTCGTGGCTCATTTAATATTTACAGCTGGGTAAGAATAATACCAATTGTAGGAAGACAAAGTTTGAAGAATTCTCTTTAATTTTTATTCTCCTATGTCAAAGTTTGGAATGCATCATTTATTTACCCTTCGTCTCATCGTTCGTTTTTTTTGGTGGTTCATACCTTCCCAAGGACGTATTTCTTTGGCATAAAAAGCATTGGAACCCATCATTTCTCCAATTAATTTCACTTGTTCGCCCTTTTCCAGAAAAATGATAGGGGGAATGAAAGCATCGCCATAATCAATGTTCCAATTTTTGTTGTTGAAATCGATTAATTCGAAGGTATCTCCATTGATTTTTCCAATTGTGCCGGACAAGAAACCTTCTTCGGGATTCATCCATATTTTCTTTTTCTTTTGTTGGATGCTTTCATAATAGCTAACCCGCTCCGCGAAAGATCTTTCGAGCCATTGGCTTCCCCCTCCAATAAAAAAAAGTGTACCCAACAACATACTGAGAGCGGTACTTAAACCGAACAAACGTTGCCAGCTAAACTTGTACCCTTTTTTTGATTTTTGAAAAACTAAAACACTAATAACAAGCAAAATGAACAGTCCGATAATCCAAAAAAACGGGAATAATCCTAAAAATAATTCCAATTTGGAATGTGACATGTGTGCAATCAGGCTGAAATCTGTCTGCTGGATTGAAAACAATATGATTGAAAATGACACAGCTCCTACGAATACGCTCACGATAAAAATAAACCAAATAAGAATATCAGATATGGTAAAATACCATTTGGGTTTCTGCTTGATATTCCTCTCTTTAATTTTTTCGACTATTGTTTTTGATTTTTCCATTGCTCTAATTTTATTTTTTAAAAGGAATGTACTTCTTTGACGTTTCTTCGATGATTTTTTTCTTGGCTCGATTTATTCTTGCAGCTACGGTTCCTTCCGGTATTTTTAAAACATCGGATATTTCTTGGTAACTCATGCGTTCGATAAATTTTAAAACCAAGACAGACTTATATTTTAAGGGTAAAAGTTCTAAAATTTCATGTGTGAGCAGGTCATTTTTTCTGTGGCCGTCAACTATCTCAAAATCAATGGGTATATCTTCGAGTAAGTTATCTTTCAAGATAATCTGCCGGTCTTTGCCAAAAGACTTTTTTTTTCTCCAAAACGAGATGGCTTCATTGTGTACAATCCGATAAATCCAACTTGACAATTTCAGGTCTTGATTAAAATCATTGAGGTTTCTCCATATTTTGATGAAAGCTTCCTGAAGGATATCCTCCGCCTGATCGTCATCAACCAAAGCCATTCGTTTGACATAACGCAAAAGAGTCGCTTCATATCGATTGTATAGGCAGGAAAAATATTCTATGTTGGTAATAGATTTTTTGACAATTTCGTTGTCACTCAATTCTTTACATATTTTTTTTGTGACAATCATCAAGAAAAAATTAATTGCAAAAAAACCATCAAGATTTCGGTTTTCTATCTAAAAAACCATTTTCCGCCCGCTCATTTTTTTTAAACTATTCAAAAGTACTAAAACAATCACGAATAGTTAACCAATTCATCTGGTTTGTTTTATGGGAACAGACAATTTCTATAGATAGGAACGCTTTAAGTAAATAATGACAAAACCATAGGTGTCTTTAATTAAAATTTAAAACTGATGCCTGCTATCCAATAAAATGTGTTTCCCAAGTTTTCTTTGACAAATGTTTCGTCAACGATAACGGTGGCTTCACTTTGAGGTATGACAAAAATCGGTAAAAATGAAAATGTCAGTGATTTGCTGGTGTACCACATTGGCAGGCTAAACTCAACGGCCATAATGTCAAATTTTTCGCTTTCCTGTATGGTGACATTGGTAGTGGTGATGGGGTTATTTTTTCCTAATCCCCTCGTGTTTCCACTGCGGCTGCTGATGTAATATTCTTCGTAAAAATTTTGAGAGCCCAAATAGATACCTGCTGTTGGAGTAACTTGAAATTTATTATTTTTAGTAATAAAATCATGGCTTATCTCAGAAGACAAAATGAAGTCGGAGCTGCTGTTGTTGTTGAAATAGGTGTTTGCGGCAACACTTAAACTTGCTAAGTCAAAGTCATATTTGAAACTGGCGGTTACATCTACCTCAACCTGAGAAATCACATTAAAACTATTTTCATTGAAAAAATACTTTGTTGCGGAAAGATCTCCACTAAACTTCTTAATGGTAAAATCGTAGCCGGCGGTAACTAAAAACAAATCTATTCTTGCTTCGTCAGATTTTGTAAGGTAGGAAAACGATCCTCTTGCATAAAGCCCTGATTTGTGGTGATATGTTACGGAAGGATATAAATAAGGGGCAGTTAATGAATCTTTTCTACCCATAAAAACCGCATCGCTTATAAAATTTACATCCGCAAGAATGTATGACTTCTCAGTTTCAGAAATAGAGTCTTTTTGTTGCCCGGCCATCACATTACTGAGCAATAAGAAGGGTAATACCGGAACCACAAATTTAAATGATAGATATTTCATTGTTTAAATTTTTAGAAAGGGGTTTTACAGGTTATAAAACCCCTTTTTAAGACTGATTTCAGTTGCCAGGTTTTTTAGTTTTCTTTTTGGGAGTGACAGGTTGTTTTTGCACCTTTTTCTTTATGATGTTTTTATTGGTATTCAAGTTTTTTTGAGCCAACATTTTCCGATGCATGTATGTGTTGCTGAACTTTTCACCAGCCATGTTGAGGCATTCGCCATCACGTAACCGCAATTGTTGGCGGTCTCGTGACATGTAGGTTCCGTCAGGGTTTATCACACTACCATCGGCAAGGTTAAGTTGTTGTTGCAACCTGTCTTGTGAGCGGTTTCTGATTTGATACACTTCGCCGTCAACCAGCATATAATGTACTCTGCTTTGAGTTTGTGCTTGTGACAAACCGCTGTTGTCTTGTTTTACTTTGTACCTGTACTGATACTCGTTGTTGTATTTCATACCATCCATGTCTAAGCATTCGCCGTTTTGCAAACGCAGTCTTTTGCGATCCTTAGTTTGGTAAGTTCCATCGGGATTTATGACAGTCCCGTCATTTAAGGTTACTTTGTCTTGCAACCTTATTTGTTGTTGGTCTCTGATGTATAAAACATCACCGTCAACTAACATCAACCGATCTTGATCACGATCTTTGTCCTGATCCTTAGTTTGTGACATTAGCCAAGTACTTGTTGAAACGACAAGTGCTACTAAAAAAAATACTTTTTTCATTTTGTTTGTGTTTAAAGATTAATTACTAAAAATTTGTTTTAAAAACTGAATTCTATCTCTACTACGCAGATGATTATTTTTTCTTTCATCCAATGTTAATTTTTCTCGGAAAAATGCTAAAAAACAACTTGAGATACATGAGTCTTTCGAATAAAGCAAAACTTTGATAATCTATTCTGCAAGAATAACCCATCGCTTCGACATTGTCTTTTTTATGTGGAAATACAAAACCACGTTTTCAAAGGAAAAATGAACAATGTTGGGTATGGTGATTATTGAATCTAATAAACGTGAATTCGATTTAAAATAAGGTATAATCTAATGATTAATAATCAATTAACGTTTTATTCAAGTTCACCTCGAGCCTTTCGGCTACGCTCAAGATAAACTAAAGTCGAGAGATCCTTTGGCAATGATACTTTCAAAATGAGGTCTCGACTGCGCTCGACCTGACAGTATTTGTATAAACAGTTATATGTCAGTTAAATATAAATCGAACTCACGTTAATAAGTTGTTTTAAAAACATTTTGTTTTCATCTGTTTATATTTATTGTTTTTTAAGGTCATGCTTCGACTGCGCTCAGCACAGGAATGGAACACCCTGAATAATCATCGTCCTGTGTGTGAATGTTATTCTCATGGGTGTTTCATCTGTTGGTGTTTATTTTTTTTAATGGCCATCCCAGTCCCGATAACTATCGGGAGGAATTCGCCGGTCAACATTTACTCACATCCTTTATATTTTACATTGAAGGAGTTCGCGAACCTTCGGTTTCGGTTGGTATTCAAAATTATTATGGCTCATTTCATATTGTTATTGCTTTTGAGATTTTGATAAAGTACTTTCGTAAATAAAAAATATGGAAGTACTTTTCTCTTTTTGGCCTTGGTATGTCGCCGGCCTAGTGATTGCCTTGGTGATGGTGTTTTTGACTTTATATGGCAAAAGATTTGGCGTTTCCTCCAACTTAGAAACCGCGTGCATCATATTGGGAGCCGGAAAAATTAGCGATTATTTTAAAACCGATTGGAAAACCCAAAGGTGGAATTTGGTCTTTATTTTAGGTGCTTTGCTCGGTGGTTTTATTAGCCGACAATTGCTTATGACCGATGAAACTTCACACATTTCGGCTGAGACGAAAGCTTGGCTGTCCAATTTGGGATTTGAAAACGCAGGCGGAATGTTTCTCCCTAATGAAATTTTTGCTTTGGATTCGCTGTCCAATCCCAAAGTGTTGTTTGTGTTGATATTGGGTGGTTTGCTGGTAGGTTTTGGAACGCGCTACGCAGGGGGTTGCACCTCCGGTCATGCCATCAGCGGGTTGAGCAATCTGCAACTCCCATCCTTGGTTGCCGTCATCGGGTTTTTTATCGGTGGCTTGGTGATGGTACATTTTCTTTTTCCATTGATTTTTCCACTATAAAAATTTACAACGATGAAACTCATTAAATTTTTACTCATCGGTATCGGATTTGGTATCATATTGGCCAAAGCCGAAATCGTGTCTTGGTACAGAATCGTGGAAATGTTTCGTTTTGAATCTTTTCACATGTACGGCGTGATTGGCTCAGCAGTCGTGTTGGGTGTCATTGCCTTGCAAATCATCAAAAAGAAAAACATCAAGGATTTTGAAGGGCAACCCATTGTTATAGAATCCAAACCCAAACAATATACGCGAAACCTCATAGGTGGCATCATCTTCGGGTTGGGTTGGGCACTGATTGGTGCTTGCCCGGGACCGTTGTTTGTCTTGGCGGGATTTGGTTATGTGTCCATCCTGATTGTCATTGCGGCCGCTGTTTTTGGCGCATTTCTCAGGGGAATTTGGGTCAAATAGCGCTGTCTTATTCGCCGTAATGATCTACATAATCTTTCTGACTGGCTCGAATAACTTCTAAAGCTTCCTCTTTGCTGTAAACATGCGTAATCTCTACCTGATTGGGCGAATCTCCGGGCATTCCTTTGTAGGTCAAAAAGTAGTGTTTCAATCGCTTAATCAAAGACTCCGGACATTTGGACAATTCATCCCAAGCACCGTAAACTTCATCGCCTTTGAGAATCGCGATGATTTTATCGTCTGCCTCGCCGTTGTCTATCATGCGGAAACCACCAATTGGCATAGCCGGAACGATGATGTTGCCATGTGTGATTTCTCTTTCGGTCAACACGCAAATATCCAACGGGTCGCCATCGCCTACGATGCCTGTTTTTCCGGTTTTCCCCATGCAATATTCTGCCACCGCTTCCGCACAAAAAGTTTGCGGGATAAAACCGTAAAGTGCGGGAACAATGTTTGAAAATTTTTGGGGTCTGTCAACTTTTAAAAAACCGGACTCTTTGTCGATTTCATATTTTACAGTGTCCGAAGGTGTCATCTCAATAAATGATTTGACTATTTCGGGTGCGTTTTCGCCTATGTGAATGCCGTGCCAAGGATGTGATTGAAATCGAATAGATTTTTTTTTCTTCATTTAGTGAAGTAATAATTTTAACATTAAATAATTCCGAAAAAATGTATTTTTTCAGGATTGCAAATTTAGGCATTTAAACCCTTTTTATATTCGTTTTGGAGATGTTTATTTTTGTGATTTTTCTATAGTCTATTGACTTTGGATGCTAATTGGGAAGATGCAAATTTATTTTTTTTGATGGTTTTATCAGGAATAGGGAATTTCATTTGCGATTGGTTTTTAATACCTAATGCAAATTAAGGGTTGAAATATAATTAAAATTCATTGAAATATAAAGATTACACTCTTCAAGTTAACATTTCCATCAAATTTTATAAATTTACCAACAATATACTACACGAACAGATTTTGCCAAAGTCAAAATGTTTTAATTCGGTCTTTATTTCAATCGGTTTGATGATTTTAATCGTCTTGCCTCATGGCTTGTTTTTTACGTATTTCCAAATCAAAGAACATCAATTGAAAGAAGCTGCCATGCAAAAGATTTTGACAACCCATTCGGATAATCAGTTAGACTTATTGAAAATTTCTTTTGAAACGGAACAAGATAAAAACGTTTTCAAACGATTTCACAGCCGCGAATTTCGCTATCACGGAATCATGTATGACGTTGTAAAACGCGAAGTCCACGAAAATGAAACGTGGTATTGGTGCATTAGAGATGAGCAGGAAACAAAATTAATGGAGAAAAAAGAAGCCTATTTCACCAATCTCTGGCAACAAGAAGCACCACAAAACAAAACAACTTCTGCCTACAATCAATATGTGAATTTATTTTATGTAATAAATTATAATATATTTTATTTCAATGCTTTAAAATTAAATATTATAAATAAATTCAACCAAAATAACATCTTTTACGCTTCATTAAAAAACAGCCCGCCAACACCGCCTCCCATACGAATTTGAATTTTTTCCGGATTGATTTTTTCAATCAAATTCTTTATTAAAAAAATTGTAACTATTCAGCTATTCAAATGAATTTCGTTTTAACCGTCACTTCGCGTGGTTTTTAATAGTAATGCGACAGCTTTACTATTAAAAATTGTATCGAAAAGCTTGAAATTGAATAGTTCTCGATACGTTTTATTAAAAAAAGCGGTCGCATTTTTCAA
>JAXMLV010000057.1:0-62863 GCA_034367065.1 Flavobacteriaceae bacterium | reverse complement strand
TGGTGTGTTTTTTTATTGTTCATAACGGTACAAAAATACTTCTTAATTTGATGTTCAAAAATTTTCAACAAAAAAACATCAAAAATGAATGTTTTTGTTGGATTATTAATTTTTTCCTTTCAATGCTTTTTTGGCTTCTTCTTTGTTGATGGTGTCCACCATTAATGGGGTTGCGACAAAGAGTGAAGAATAAGTTCCTACAAAGATTCCTATCAAAATCGCAAACATGAATCCTCTGATTGAGTCGCCGCCAAAAATGAAGATGGCTAAGATAACCACAATAGTCGTTGCCGAGGTATTGATGGTTCGGCTCAAGGTCGAATTCAATGCTTCATTGACCAAGGTGTCGAATTTCTTTGATGAACTTTCCGATAGATATTCGCGAACACGGTCAAATACAATGACGGTATCGTTGAGTGAATAACCGATTACCGTTAGTATGGCAGCGATAAACGCTTGGTCAATTTCCATGTTGAAAGGCAAAATCTTGTTGAAGATAGAGAATACGCCCAAGACAACCAACGCATCGTGGAATACGGCGGCAACCGCACCAAAACTGAATTGCCATTTTTCAAATCGCAGCAATATATATATGAAAACCACGAGTAAGGATCCCAAAAGTGCCCAAACCGAGTTTTGCTGGATATCGTCTGCAATACTGGGTGTTACTTTGAATGTTTTCATAATTCCGACAGTTTTTGTGTCAGAAATATTGGCGAATTCTTCCAAAGTAATTCCACTCGGCATATACGGTTGGAGTATTTTGAATAATTTTTCTTGAATTTCGTTGTCGATTTCTGTTCCTTCTTCATCGACTTTATATTTGGTTGTGATTTTGAGTTGGTTGTCGGATCCAAAAGTTTTTACTTCAACACTTCCAAATTCAGCCAAAGCCGCGGTTTGAATCTCAGTTGGACTGATTGGTTTTTCAAATCGGACTTGGTAAGTTCTCCCTCCCACAAAATCTACTCCCCAGTTTAGTCCGAGAGAAAACAATGAGATGAGTGCAATAACAATCATTGATCCCGAAAAGACGTATGCTATTTTTCGTTTGCTCAAAAAATCGAATTTGAGGTTGGTAAACCAATTCTTGGTGATTGGTGTAGAGAAGTCCAATCGTTTTCCTTTGGTAATAAACCATTCGATAAAAAATCTTGAGATAAAGATTGCGGAGAACAATGAGGTGGCGATACCGATTAACAAAGTAGTTGCAAAACCTTTGATGGGACCTGTCCCGAAAACGTATAAAATGAGCGCAGTTAATGCGGTCGTAATATTCGCATCTATGATTGAAGACATCGCTCCTTTCCAACTGAATGCATGGCGGATGGCTTCTTTGATGTTTTTACCTGCAAAAAGTTCTTCTTTCGCACGCTCATAAATAATCACGTTCGCATCTACCGACATACCTATGGTTAGTACGATACCCGCGATACCGGGTAGCGTCAGTACAGCTCCTAAACTGGTTAGGACACCAAAGATTACCAGCAAGTTGAATAACAGAGCTACATTGGCAAACAAACCGGCGTAGCCGTAATAGAATACCATCCAAAGTAACACGATCAAGAATGCAATGGTAAATGAATTGATACCGCTGTCAATGGCTTCTTGACCCAAAGACGGACCCACAATTTCTGATTGAATAATATCAGCCGACGCGGGAAGTTTTCCAGCGCGCAACACGTTGGCCAAGTCGATGGCTTCATTGAGGGTGAAATTACCTGAAATTTCTGAACGACCACCTTGGATGGCGCCACGAGAAACACCAGGTGCAGAATAGACAATGTTGTCCAAAACAATGGCAATGTTGCTGTTTTCTTGTGAGGCTTTTCCGGTCATTTTTTCCCAAATTTTTGAACCGGTTCCGTCCATTTGCATGGTTACAGAAGGTTTGCCGATTTGGTCATAAGATTGCTGCGCTTCAACGATTACACTACCGCTTAGTTGCGGAATATTGTCTCTGTTGGATTTCAAAGCATATAAATCAAGCATTTCGGACAATCCTTCGGGTTTACCCCATGCAAATCGAACAAATTTTTGCTCGCCTTGCAGCAAAGATCTTACTTGTGGATTGTTTAAATATTGATTGAAAATGGCTGTGTCTTTGGTTGCAACAGTAGCGATTATCGGGCCGCCATTGTAAACTTTAGATTGTTCTCTGACAAACAAGTCAAACAAAGGGTTGTTTGTAGCAGCTTGGTCTAAAGAATCTTTTTTAACATCTACCAGCAAAGAATCAATTCCTGTAGCGACAGGTAATTCTTGTGCGATTTCATTTTGATTAACGGTAGTTTTGAGATATTCGTTGGCTTGTGATAAGAACTGAGCCAAATCATCTACTTTATAAGTTTCCCAAAACTCTAATTGGGCAGTACTTTGTAACAATTTTTTAACACGGTTGATGTCTTTTGCACCCGGTAATTCAACCAAAATTCTTCCGGTATTTCCCAATCGTTGGATGTTTGGCTGGGTAACCCCAAATTTATCAATTCTCTTTCTGAGAACTTCAAATGCACTCAATACAGATTCGTCAACTTTTTTGCGAATGATATTTTTTACTTCACTTTCAGGGGTGTCAAAATGAATGCTTCCGCTGAGCGATTTGTTGGCAAAAATATCCGGTGAAGCTAACTTGGACTTGTTTCCGTTTTTGGCATTGATTTCATCAAAGGCTTCAAAAAATGAATCGATGTATGCATCTTGACTTTTTTTCTGTTTGACGGAAGCCAAAGCAAGTGCTTCATTGAACACAGGGTCTTTGCTGTAATTGGCTAATCCTCGGATAATGTCTTTTACAGAAATTTGTAGAATCACGTTGATACCACCTTTCAGGTCGAGCCCTTTGTTAAGTTCTCTGTCTCTTACTTCGTTGTAAGTAAAATCAGTAAATCCAAGATTGTAAACTTTTTCATTTCCCAACGAATCTAAATATGCTCTTTCTCTTGAGTCTAATTGTTGTTGATAATTTGGAGAATTTGAATCTACATTTTTCGCTGCATAAATTTTCGCGTTGTCTTCAATTCTGTTGGCGATAAACGTGAACGAAAGTTGGTAGATGCTTACCAATCCGAATAAAATCGCAAATAGCCTAATGAGTCCTTTATTTTGCATTTTCTTGTGTTGTTATAGGTATTTTAAAAAACGGACAAATATAGAATTTACATGCTGATTAGACAATTAATTTATCACATTTTATTAAAAAAGGCTATCGTACCCACGATAGCCTTTTTTGAAATATTATTTTTAATGGATTTATTTCAATACTTCATTGAGTGCATCGTTCATTTCACGCACTTTTTCAGCACTTGATTTAAACAAGGCTTTTTCTTTTTCGTCCAAATCCAATTGGATGATTTCTTCTACACCGTTTTTGCCGATGATGACCGGCACGCCAATACAAATATCTTTTTCACCGTATTCTCCATTCAAAAAGACAGAACACGGGATGATTCTTTTTCTGTCGTGAAGAATGCTGTCAACCAAGTAAGCAACGGATGCGCCCGGAGCGTACCAGGCGGAGGTTCCCAACAATTTTGTCAAAGTTGCGCCACCAACCATGGTGTCTGCTGAAACTTTTTCAAGTTGTTCGGCCGATAAAAATTTTGAAACCGGTATTCCATTGTATGTAGCTAATCTTGTCAAAGGTATCATGGTGGTATCGCCGTGACCGCCGATGACCATGCCGTGAATGTCGTTGGCAGGTTTGTCAAGTGCCAAAGAGAGATAGGTTTTGAATCTTGAGCTATCGAGTGTTCCGCCCATGCCGATGATTCTGTTTTTTGGAAGTCCCAATGATTTATGTGACAAATACGTCATGGTGTCCATCGGGTTGGAAACAACTACGATGATGGCATTTGGTGAATATTGAAGGATACTTTCGGCTACGGATTTTACAATTCCGGCGTTGATGCCTATCAATTCTTCGCGTGTCATACCCGGTTTTCTCGGAATACCTGAAGTAATGACAACCACATCGCTGCCTGCAGTTTTTGAATAATCTCCAGTTGTGCCGGTTACTTTTGTGTTGAAACCGGTGGTGGTTGCACATTGCATGATATCCAATGCTTTGCCTTCTGCAAATCCTTCTCGGATGTCGAGAAGTACTACTTCACTGGCAATTTGTCTGTACGAAATTACGTCTGCGCAAGTTGCGCCTACGTTTCCTGCTCCTACGATGGTAACTTTCATTTTTTTGAAATTTTTAATTTGAATTTATTCGGTTTGAAGTCTTTTATAAATCGTCGAAAACAAAAGTACAAAAATGGATTGGAATCGGATTTATAAAAACAGATTTTTAGACGTACGCTGGCGGAAGTCTTACATTATCTAAAACCAAAATGTATTCCAAGACTAATTGTTTCATATTCTTGAAAGGTATAATCGGCATTCAATCCGAAGAAACCAAGTTTGAGTTTGGCTCCAAGCGTTGCCCGCAAACCTGAAATGTCATTGTTCACGGTAAATGGATCTGTTAAAACACGTTCTTGGGTAAAAATAGTGGATTCGATGATATACGTTCCTTTCAGGTCTAAGTCTGAATTGCCAGAGACATAGCCCAAACCGCCATAAAAATTGATGATGGGTAGTTTGGTCGAAGCAATTACTTCAAACAACCAGGTTTCTGCATTCAAATCCAATCGTTGATTTTCGCCTCTTAGCGCTACATCGCCCGAAAAATCGAATTGAGAATCCAATTGGGTAAAAGCCACCAAGCCTGAGATGTCCAAGGGAATTGCACGTCCGAGTGGCAACCAAGACGTGAGTTCGTGTTGAACAGCAAAGCCAATCATCTCGGTTTCGACATCCTCAATATTGGTTTTTGGAAAATAGCGAACTTTAATTTCGGTTGATTTTAACAATCCCAATTCCGCCTGAAGAAACGCGGCCGGTAAAACATCCACACTGTTTGACGACACACCGTTAGGCAACAAAATTTCAATGTCTTGGCTCAATCCATTCTCTTCAACACGTGCAATGACAGATACATGCGGCCTGTTTTCTCCAAATATCGTAGCGACCGATTTTGATTGGCTTCCATCTTCAAAACGAATATTCTCAAAGTCATTTATATTCAAATCAAAAGACTGATCTGAGTTGTTGACGAAATGTCCGCTGGCAACCAACGAAATATCAAAACCCAATGGCTTGTGAACTTTGGCGCTGCTGTACCAGCCGCTGTTCATGCTGTACATCAGGCTTTCGGCTCCCGGCGTTATGTAAGAAGTTGCAAATGTTTTGGCATCGTTGATACCCGAAATCAAGAGTTTTTCGATGTTGTTTTGTGCGGTAATGCTGTTTATGCAAAACAGTAAAATGAAGATTGAGGCAGTTTTTTTCATGTTTTTTTATAGCTTGTTTAATGTTTTATATAACTTGTATTTTTCTTTATCATTGTCTTTTTACTATTTTTAATTGTAAAAAAAAATCCCGATAAACGGGATTTCTAAAGTTTTAACCAAGTTGATTAAGCGTCAATTTTGGCATAAGCTGCATTTTTTTCAATAAATTCTCTTCGTGGCGGGACTTCATCTCCCATCAACATGGAGAATACACGATCTGCTTCGGACAAACTGTCGATGTTGACCATGCGAAGTGTTCTGAACTGAGGATTCATGGTGGTGTCCCAAAGTTGTTCGGCGTTCATTTCACCCAAACCTTTGTACCGTTGAATGGCTGCTCCTTGTCCGTATTCCTGCATCAGTTGTTCACGTTGTTTTTCATTCCATGCGTAGGTTTTTTTGGTGCCTTTTTTGACGAGATAAAGTGGCGGCGTTGCGATGTACACGTGTCCTTGTTCGATGAGTTCGCGCATATAGCGGAAGAAGAAAGTCAATATCAAAGTAGAGATATGGCTACCATCCACATCCGCGTCACACATGATGACTACTTTGTGGTATCTTAATTTCTGTAGGTTCAAAGCTTTTGAATCTTCTTCAGTTCCAATGGTTACACCTAAAGCAGTGTAAATGTTTTTAATTTCCTCGTTGTCCAAAACCTTGTGTTGCATCGCTTTTTCAACGTTCAAAATCTTACCTCTCAAGGGAAGAATCGCTTGGAAATTTCTGTCGCGACCTTGTTTGGCTGTTCCGCCTGCTGAATCTCCCTCAACGAGGAAAATTTCGCAGCGCACAGGATTTTGTTCCGAACAGTCCGAAAGTTTACCCGGAAGTCCCATGCCTCCCATGACGGTTTTGCGTTGCACCAGTTCGCGGGCTTTGCGTGCCGCATGGCGAGCTGTTGCGGCCAAGATAACCTTTTGGACAATGATCCTTGCGTCAGTTGGATTTTCTTCCAAATACATTTCGAGCATTTCCGAAACAGCTTGGCTTACGGCTGAAGTTACTTCTCTGTTGCCTAATTTGGTTTTGGTTTGTCCTTCAAATTGAGGTTCTTGAACTTTCACTGAAATTACGGCCGTCAGTCCTTCGCGAAAGTCATCTCCGGAAATTTCAAATTTGAGTTTATCGAGCATGCCGGAAGTTTCGGCATACTTTTTTAAAGTTGTGGTCAAACCTCGTCTGAAACCAGCCAAGTGCGTCCCGCCTTCATGGGTGTTGATGTTGTTGACATACGAATGGAGGTTTTCGGTAAACGAAGTGTTGTAAACCATTGCGACTTCTACCGGAATGTCGTTTTTGTCGGTTTCAAGACTGATGATTTTAGCAATCAATGGTTCGCGATTGCCGTCCAAAAATTTGATAAATTCCTTCAATCCTTCTTTAGAGTGGAATAATTCAGTAACGAAATTCCCGTCTTTATCTTTATCTCTTCTGTCGGTAAGTGTAATGCGGATTCCTTTATTCAGATACGCCAATTCGCGCATTCTTCCAGCCAAAGTGTCGTAGCTGAATTCTGTAACTTGTTCAAAAATAGTATCATCCGGCGTAAAGGTCACTTCCGTCCCGCTTTTTTGAGATTCTCCGATTGACCGGACTGGATAGAGGGCTTTCCCTCTTTCATATTCTTGTTCCCATATTTTACCTTCTCTGTAAACGGTCGCTTTTAGGTGTTTTGACAAGGCATTGACGCAAGATACGCCCACGCCGTGAAGTCCACCTGAAACTTTATATGAATCTTTGTCAAACTTACCGCCGGCACCTATTTTGGTCATGACCACTTCGAGTGCGGAAACACCTTCTTTTTTGTGAATACCGACTGGTATCCCACGTCCGTCATCGAACACGGTAATGGAATTATCTTCATTGATGGCAACACCGATATTTGAACAATATCCGCCCATGGCTTCATCGATGGAATTGTCAACCACCTCATAAACCAGATGGTGCAACCCGCGCACACCTACATCGCCAATATACATGGAAGGGCGCATGCGCACATGCTCCATTCCTTCAAGTGCTTGTATGCTGTCTTCTGAATAATTTTTTTCGTTATTTTCCTTTGGAGATAGGGATTCTTCACTCATGTTTAATCTGACTTTTTTAAGTTTTTTTTCTACCCACAAATATAGCGAAAACTACTTTTTAAAAAACCAATTACCGAAGGGATGGAGGTTAAGTTATCAACAATTCTTGATGAATTATATTTCACCGCGTATGAAAAAATATTTTTTTTTAAGATTTTTTTATATTTTTAGACGTTCAAATAATTTTTTAATTAAAACTAACATCTAATGGAAAATCAAAAACCACCAAAAACATGGCTCGTAGAGTCTATCCTTGTCACAATTTTTTGCTGTTTACCTTTTGGTATAGCCGGAATTGTCAATGCTGCAAATGTAGAATCCAGATTCAATGCGGGTGATACGGAAGGTTCATTGCGTGCATCTCAACAAGCGGGTAAATGGACTAAAATCGGCTTTTTTATTGGGATATCAGTTTATCTACTGTATGTTGTCCTCATGGTTTTAGGAATTGCGGGAAGTATAGCCGGATTTGGGTCAAATGCATTTTAATAAAGGTTTAAAATATTTTATCCCAATTACTTTATTGGTGATATTTTATAGTTTTTTCAACCCGCGTGAATGGTCATTTTTTCCCAAATGTCCGTTGTATCATTACACCGGATTGAAGTGTTCGGGTTGTGGTTCACAAAGAGCTATCCACGATATTTTACATTTGGATTTTGTCAGTGCATTCCACGAGAATGCACTGATTCTTTTTGCCATTCCCTATGCGGCTTTCGGGTTTTATTTAGATCAAAAAAAAGTGTTTACCGGTAAACAGTTTCTGCTGCGGAAAAAATTGTACGGTATTACCGCCATTTGGGTGGTTTTGGTGATTGTGGTTGCCTATGCAATCGCGAGAAACCTCTGATTTTATACCACAACAATTTGAAAATTTGAAAAGGATGCGATGTGAAAAAGAAACATAAAAAAATTTGAAACCAATTTTACCCATCATTAATTTTGATGATTTCTCGAAACTCGATCTACGAATCGGAACGATTATTCGTGCCGAATATTTTGCAGAAGCTCGCAAACCTGCCATCAAATTGTGGATAGATTTTGGTATTTTGGGGGTAAAAAAATCCAGCGCGCAAATCACCCACCGATACAAACCTGAAAATCTTATCAACCGGCAAGTAATCACCGTGATTAATTTCCCGCCTAAGCAAATTGCTAATTTTTTAAGTGAATGTTTGGTGTTGGGAGCTGTCAATGAACAGAATGAAGTGGTTTTGCTCAATCCCGAATTTTCTGTTGTCAAAGGAGGTGAAGTAAAATAGTTAATTCAGTTGTGTTTTTTCTTCTTATTTTTATGCAAAATAATCCATCGCTATGAAAAAAATATTCATTATTTCAGTTATTTTTATTTATTTGACTTCTTGCCAAACCCCAAAAGAAAACATTGATTTGCTGGTTGTCAACGCTGATATTTATACGGTTGACAGCACTTTTAGTAAATCAGAAGCATTGGCTGTCCATCAAGGCAAAATTGTCGGTATCGGGAAAATGGTGGATTTACTAGAAAAATACAATGCCAAAAACACGCTTGATGCCGAGGGGAGAGTTTTGCTTCCTGGATTGATTGATGCGCATGCGCATTTTTATGGTTTAGGCGTGGATCAGCAGCAAGCTGACTTGGTGGGTACAAAAAATTTAGAGGAGGTTTTAGCTCGATTGGTTGCTTTTCAAAAAGAAAAAAAACCAAGCTTTTTGTTGGGCAGAGGATGGGATCAAAACGATTGGGATGTCAAAGAATTCCCAACCAAAGAAAGTTTAGACAAACTTTTTCCAAACACACCCGTTGCCATCACTCGGATAGATGGACATGCCATACTTGCTAATTCAGCTGCATTGAAGTTGGCAGGAATTACCGGAAAAACTAAAGTTTCCGGAGGTGAAGTGATATTGAAAAACGGTGAGCCAACCGGAGTTTTGGTCGATGCGCCAATGCGATTGATACGAAATGTCATTCCGGTTTTCTCACGAAAACAGCAAATTCAGGCTTTGCTGGATGCACAAGAAATTTGTTTTCGGAACGGACTGACTACAATCTCCGATGCGGGGCTTGATCGAAATGTAATCGAACTCATTGACAGTCTTCAGCAAACCGGCGATTTAAAAATTAAAATCTACGCGATGATTAGCAACAACCCGGCGAATTTGGATTATTATCTGAATAAAGGCATCGTGAAAACAGACAGGCTAAACGTGCGTTCCATTAAAGTGTATGCCGATGGCGCACTCGGTTCTCGCGGTGCTTGCTTGCACGAGGCATATTCTGACCAAGCTGGGCATTTTGGCGCAATGATTACCACCAAAGCCGAATTGACAGCATTAGCCAAAAGAATTGCTGCTTCCGACTATCAGATGAATACGCATGCCATCGGAGATTCTGCCAATACGACTGTTTTGAATGCTTATGCGGAAGTACTGCAAGATAAACCTGACAGACGTTGGAGAGTCGAACATGCGCAGGTGGTTCGCCCGCAAGATTTCGATTATTTTTCCGGAAATATCATTCCTTCCGTTCAACCCACCCACGCCACCAGCGATATGTATTGGGCTGAAGACCGCTTGGGAGCCGAACGCGTCAAAGGCGCGTATGCCTTCAAAACACTGCTTCAAAAAAGCGGAATTGTCGCTTTGGGTACTGATTTTCCGGTGGAACAAGTCAATCCGATGCTAACTTTTTATGCAGCAGTTTCGAGACAAGATACCAGTAATTTTCCCGAAAGCGGTTTTCAGCCCGAGCAAAAATTGAGTAGGGAAGAGGCCCTAAAAGGGATGACTGTTTGGGCTGCGTACGCTAATTTTGAAGAAAAGGAGAAAGGAAGTTTGGAAGTTGGTAAATCTGCTGATTTTGTGATTTTAAATCAAAATATCATGACGATTGATGTGCATCAAATACCCAATACAAATGTTGATTTTACAATAGTTTCGGGAGAAATTGTCAAAAAGTAAACAAAGTGTTTAAAACATCTATTTTTTAAAGAAAAAATCCGGAAATTGAACATCAGGTTTCCTTTTTAACAAGTGAATATAAAAAAATGATTTAAGGAATCCGAAGCCATATCCGAAAAATTGAATATTGACAGCTATCACGCTTTGTAGAGCAATTTTAACCGAATGTGTTTTGTACATTGAATCTATAAACAGTATCAGGCTGTAGATCCCGATTAAGCCCAGTAAGAAATAAATTTTCAAAACGAGTAGTATGACTGATACTACAATTCCCAAAAGATAAAACGTCGGAAACCAATACAGCCAAGAGGCATAATCCGGATGCCATCGGTCAAGGATGGGTCTGACCACGCCGAATTTATAGACCTGTTTGTAAAATTTTGACCAAGAAATCCGCCTTTTGTGATAGACGAAAGCGTTTTTAATCAATTGCGATTCAAATCCGGCTTTCCATAAGCGCAAAGTCAAATCCGGATCTTCACCGGGATGAATGTTACCAAAACCACCGGTTGTCTCAAAGGCTTTTTTAGAAATCCCCATGTTGAAACTTCGGGGTTGGAATTTATGCGATCCGTCTTCCGAATTTCGGATTCCGCCGGTCGTAAAAAATGAAGTCATCGCATAGTTGATGGCTTTTTGCAAGTCGGTAAACCGTTCGTCTGCCGTGTCGGGTCCGCCGAAAAAATCGGTGTATTGCCGGTTTAAAACCCCATGTATTTCTTCCAAATAATGCGTTGGCAGCAGACAATCACTGTCCAAAATGACGAAGTAATCACCGGAAGCCCGCGCCATTCCATAATTTCTGGAATCACCCGGGCCAGTGTTTTTTTTATAAAAATATTGGATATTGAGTTTCGATTGAAAATCTGCTACAACCGCATCCGATTTGACTGTCGAACCATCTTCTACAATGACTACCTCAAATTTTTTGAAGCTTTGTCGGCATAAACTGTCCAACAACTCCCGTATTTCTTCGGGTCGATTGTAAACTGGGACAACAACCGCAAGCGTCATGATTTAAGTTGAGAAAATTATTCTTCGGTAAACGCGCTGATGACTTCCTGACTCACGCCGGTATTAGAAAATCCGCCGTCGTGGAAGAGATTTTGCATGGTCACCTTGCGGGTTAGGTCGGAAAACATTGCAACAGTGTAATTGGCACACTCCAAAGCAGTGGCATTGCCCAAAGGCGACATTTTTTCGGCATACGAAATAAATCCGTCAAATCCTTTTACACCTTTGCCAGCCGTCGTAGGCGTGGGCGATTGCGAGATGGTATTGACCCGAACTTTTTTGTCTTTCCCAAAGAAATAACCAAAACTACGCGCGATGGATTCGAGATAGGCTTTGTTGTCTGCCATGTCGTTGTAATCAGGGAAGGTTCGTTGCGCTGCCATGTAAGTCAATGCAACCACGCTTCCCCATTCGTTCATGGCATCGTTTTTATACAAAACTTGCAATACTTTATGAAATGACAAAGCAGAAATATCCCAACCTTTGGCGGTAAACTCGTAGTTCTCTGCGGTGTAATGACAACCCTTGCGCACATTGAGCGACATCCCGATGGAATGCAAGACAAAATCGAGCTTTCCGCCCAAAATTTCTTGTGCTTGTTTGACTAAGTTTTCCAAATCTTCCATGCTGGTGGCATCAGCAGGAATCACGGTAGCCTGCGTTTTTTCAGCCAATGCGTTGATGGTGCCCATGCGAAGTGCTATCGGGGCATTGGTCAATACAAAGCGTCCGCCTTCTTCATAGACGCGTTCGGCTGTTTTCCATGCAATGGAGTTTTCGTCCAATGCGCCAAAAATGATTCCTCTTTTTCCTTTTAAAAGTTGATACGACATGTTATTTTGATTTGCGTTTTTGTGATGTGCCAAAGATATTTAAAAAATAATAATATGGAAGTCTCTGTGGATTATTTCGCATACTGCCTTTTTTTACGCTTTAGTTGGGTTTTCAGGCATAATAGTTTCAGAATACTACACGAAATTCAATAAGCGTAAATTATGTGATTTTACTTTTTTAAGTATTTTAAAATCAAATGTTTACTAATCCATTTACGCACCGGTTCGTCATAAAATTTCAGATAGGCGTGGGATAGTAAAATACAAACGAGCAAAACGAACAGCCCGACCGGCCAAGCTTCTTTCAAGGGAATGTCGTTGTCTCGCACCCAGGCAATGTAAATGTAAATCAATGGATAATGCGTGATGTACAGCGGATAGGAAATGTCGCCCAAAAACTTGCACAACTTCAACGCGAATTTTTGTTTTACTTCGCCGCTTGCGCCCAGGTAAACAATCAACGGGAAAATAAAAATGATGCTTAATGCGTCATATAATCCATTCATCCAAAGGTGTTCACTCCCACTGATTCGAGGCATCGAGAGTACAGTCAAAATCAATACACTGCACAACAAAAACGCGTTTTTGATGTGTGTAGGCTTCATCAAGCGCGACAACAAAAGCCCCGCGAAAAACGGATACATCAATCGGGTAAAACCAATGCGGAGTTGTGTAGCATCCAATGACCAACCGCCTATGAGGTCGCCCTTCGGACTGGTTACAGCCATGTGTAGCAAAAAAACAGCTGCGATGATGACCAAAACGCCCAATACTTTATTTGAGAATTTCCGGATAAAGAGCGCGTATAAGATGTTGGCAATGTATTCAAAAAAAAGCGTCCATGCCGGTCCGTTGAGCGGATGCATTTCATTCCAACCTCTGATGTCCATGGATTTGGGTACAGGTAGCAGCGTATAACCAATCAGCAAACCAGCAACATCTTCCAGGAAGGAACTTCTGCGATGTGCTTCCATTCTTGTCCGGCTTGAAAATAAAAGCAGATGGCTCCCACGGTCATTCCCATGACAATCATCGGATGCAGGCGAATCAATCGCCGCTTGAAAAAATTTCGCAAACTCATTTTGTTCCAACGATTGTCGTAGGCATAGCCAATCACAAACCCGGAAAGTACAAAGAAGAAATCTACTGCAAGATAACCGTGATTTAAAATCAAATCCAGATGGCTGGTCGCGTGGGCTTCAAAAAGGTGAAAGGCTACTACCCAAACGGCAGCAACGCCTCTCAGTCCGTCTAAAATGAGATAATGCGGTTTGGCTTGAAACGAATTTGGGTGCATGGTTTTACAAAAAGAGTAGTTGTTCTTTTCACTTGTTGTGCCTAAAAATCAAGACTATTAGACTTACTCAAATGTATACAAAAAAGGGATTCCTTTTTTTGAACTTTTAAACTCCTTTTAATCGAATTTTACTTTGGACAAATGTCTTTATCCAAATAGTCAGGAACGCCGTCCCCGTCACAATCCGGAAAAGTGATGGTTCCATCCGGATTGATAATTATTTCGTTGAAGGTTAGTATTAAGTCACCATCGTCGTTGGTGTCGAGATAATTTGGAAATCGATCTCCATCGGTGTCGTCATCATTAATATTAAAGTTACCGTTCAAATCTTCCATAAATGAGGGTATCCCATCAAAATCATGATCGACTATTCGAGAGGCAAAAAGTTTTATTTTAAAAATAAGCGGAGAATTTGGTGGAATTCCAGATTGAGGAATGTTTGCAAAACCCATTCCTGAAGGAAAGATAACGGCACCTATTCCAAATTCATTAAATGTGGTTGTTCCGTCTGGATTTGTAGTAAATCCACTAGCTGTTCGAAGGCTTGGCATAACTTGCCTAAACCCTTCAACTACAGAAGCCAAATCAAACCAAATCGGATTAATAGCTGAGTCAAAAAGGTTTCCATCGAGTAAGCTTCCTCTGAAATTAATCAATGTAGAATCTATGAAATGAGGACGTTCTCCAACTCCCTCGCGCGCAACTAAAACGTAGTAATTAAAATCAACGCCATTATCTGTAAACGTTTTTTTGACTACCTGATTTATCAATGCTGTTTTACCTGAATTATCGCCCGTAATCGTATCAAAAATAATATCAAAATTGAAATCCGGTGTTGGATTATCAAAATCATCTGAATTATAGAAGTGCGTCTCTAGGTAAGTGACAATTGCTGCATCATCAATTTTAGTCTGAACAGCTTGGTCTATAGGGTCTACCGGTATAATGTCAAAATTATCATTATTTTTACTACAACTCCAAACGGTTATAAACAGCGTTAATACGAGAAGGATTTTTTTAAATAGACTGCTAAATTTCATAAATGCTTAATTTTTGCGCAAGTTACAATTTTCTGATATCTTTGGTTAAAATATTTTTGGATGCGGGTTGATAAGTTTTTGTGGTGTATCCGGCTGTTTAAAACGAGAAGTCTGGCTACAGAGGCTTGCAACAAAGGTCAAGTCAAAATAAATGATGCGGTTGTCAAACCTTCCAAAGAAATAATTCCGACGGATTTTGTTTTCGTTCGCAAAGATCAGATTTTCAGACGATACAAGGTAAATGATATTCCCGCGAGTAGAGTGGGAGCGACTTTGGTCGGGCTTTATGTAACGGACATGACACCTCTGGAAGATATCGAAAAGATGAAACTTATTCGACAAACCGCTTCCTATTACCGCAACTTAGGAACTGGCAGGCCTACCAAAAAAGACAGACGTTCGCTGGATGACTTCAATGAAGATTTAATTGACAATGATGAATTTGAATCGTGATTTTTGGGAAAACCGATACGCAACTTCTCAAACCGGTTGGGATATTGGTGCGGTTTCTACACCTATAAAAACCTATATCGATCAACTTGAAAATAAAAACTTGACTATTTTGATACCGGGAGCAGGAAAAGCCTATGAGGCTGAATACTTGTTTAAAAATGGTTTTAAATCGGTTACTGTCATAGATATCGCAGGTAAACCGCTTCAAAATTTAAAGGAAAGAGTAACTGAATTCCCTGAAAATCAATTAATTCAAACCGATTTTTTTGAATTTAAAGGTCAATTTGATTTAATCATCGAACAAACATTTTTTTGCGCCTTGCATCCTAAACTGAGAGAAAAATATGTATTGAAAATGAATCAATTACTCAAGTCGAAAGGAAAATTAGTCGGGCTGTTGTTTGATTTTAAACTTACGGAAGACGGCCCGCCTTTCGGAGGTTCATTCGATGAATATCAATCCCTCTTTGAGCCCTATTTTACGGTTAAAAAAATGGAGCGTTGCCATAATTCCATTCCGCAACGTCAGGGTAATGAACTGTTTTTTATCTTTGAAAAAAAATGAATATGTCGCCCATCACCAAAACCATCATCTTAGATTCTGTCACGCTCCGTCATAAAATCAGACGAATTGCCTTTCAAATTTATGAGTCTAACATAGACGAACCAGAAATTGTCATTGCCGGCATCGAAAAAAACGGCTTTGTTTTTGCCGAACGATTGGTGACTCAATTGCGTGAGATTTCAACTCTTAAGATTTTACTTTGCAAAGTCAAAGTGGATAAAAAACATCCTTTGAACCCAGTCCAGACCTCGATTTCTACGGATGAATATCAAAATAAATCTTTGGTGCTGGTCGATGATGTGCTCAACTCCGGCACAACTTTGATGTATGCAGTCAAGCACTTTCTTGAAGTACCGCTTAAACAATTCAAAACTTCGGTACTCATCAATCGAAATCACAAAAAATTTCCGGTAAAAGCAGATTTCAAAGGCGTTTCACTCTCTACATCATTGCAAGAGCACGTGGAGGTTGACTTTCAGAACGAGATAGTTTATTTGGAGTAGTACACGTTTTTAAAGTGTTTTCTGCTTATTGTGCCTTATCGACAACTATCCTTTTGTCCCGATTCACCAATTCCCAGGCGGTGTAGAAAACCAAACGCGCGCGTTTTTCCAACAAATCGTATCGAATTTTATCGGGTGTGTCGCCGGGTCGGTGATAATCTTCGTGGGTGCCGTTGAAATAAAAAATAATCGGCACATTGTGTTTGGCAAAATTGTAATGGTCTGAACGGTAGTAAAATTGGTTGGGGTCGTTTTCGTCGTTGTAGGTATAGTCTAAATCGAGGTTGACATATTTTTTATTGACCTCCTCTGAAAGCTTGTGAAGTTCCGTGCTCAATTTATCTGCACCAATTAGATAAACATAGTTGTCACTTCCTGCTCTTTTCGGGTCGGTGCGGCCAATCATATCTATATTCAAATCAGCAACCGTATTTTCCAAAGGGAAAACGGGGTTTTCGCTGTAATATTCCGAGCCCAACAAGCCTTTTTCTTCTCCGGTCACATTTAAGAATACGATAGATCTTCTCGGTCCGTGTCCTTCTTTTTTCGCTTGTGCGAAAGCTTGTGCAATCTCTAAAACGGAAACGGTTCCCGAACCGTCATCATCTGCACCGTTGTTGATTTGACCGTCCGGCGAAATGCCGATGTGGTCTAAATGCGAAGATACCACCACATATTCGTTCGGAAACTCCGAGCCTTCTATGTATGCGACTACATTTTCAGACATAAGCAATCCGCCATCATTTCTCAATTGAACATCAATAACATTTTTTAAATCAATACTTTCTTTGGCTGTTAAAATATCGGGGAAAATATTTTTGGCTGTGTTTTCATTCAAATACCAATTGAAAAAATCAGACACATTTCCCGATAAGCTGATGTTTCCGCGTCCGGATTCGGCCAATTTTTGAGAATAAACAAATCGACTCGACATTCTACCGAACAGATTAGCATCCAAAACCAAGATTCCCAATGCGCCTTTCGCTTGTGCTACTTGTACTCTTGCTGAATTGGCCGGGCGAAAATTTGACCATACCGATGGCTCTTTTGTGCCTGTTATCACATAGGTTCCATCTTCATTTTTAGGCTCTCCGGCACGAACCAAAACAATTTTCCCTTTGACATCAAGCGTTTTATAATCGGAATACTGTTCACTGTCGATGCCGTAACCTGCGAAGACAACAGTTGCCTGACTCAAATCTACATCGGAAGAAATACCGACGGGAACGAAATCTTCACCTACTTTGAATGTTTGATGGTTATAGGTTATCGTTGCTTTCGGCGGTTTGTTCATCACCAAAGGAACCGGTTGGTAATAATTCGCTAAGGTCGCCGGATGTGGAATGCCAAAATTTTTGTAATGATTGCTCAAATATTCTACAGCTTTTTTCTGACCTTGTGTGCCGGTTTCTCTTCCTTCAAATGAATCGGAAGCGTAAACATAAAGATATTGCTTTAAGTCTTGAGCTGTGATGGTCTGCGCATAATCTACAACCGTTTTTTTTTCGGGAGGCGTTTGATTTGCGCTTTCAGAAATCTTAGGTGAAGACGAGGACATCAAAAGCCCAATAAACGAATAAGTAAGTATTTTGCGCATGTTATGTTTATGTTATTTTTTTCAAAAATAGTTAAAAAATAACATGTGGTTATGAATGAATTCTTAATTTTTTTATAAAGATTTGTGCATCATTATTTTTACTGAAATAAATTTGGTTTTAAAACGATATATGTAAAATTCCGAATGATGAATCTCTCCAAACAGTTTGTGCTAATTGTACTTTTGTCTTTCCAAGTGTGTTCAGTTTTTTCTCAGAAAATCAATCAATTGGATGAAAACGGAAAACGTCACGGCTTATGGAAAAAAAACTACGACAAGACGAATTTAATTCGATATCGTGGGCAATTCAACCATGGGAATGAAACGGGATTGTTTGAATATTTCGATAAAATCACCCAAAAACATCCATACGCGACCAAACTATTTGACGAACAAACAGGCGTAGCCGAAACCAAGTTTTTCTTGCCTGAAAACGGAGCTTTGGTCAGTCAGGGCAAGATGAAAGACACCCTCAAAATAGGGGAGTGGGTTTATTTTCACAAGAATTCCAAAGACACCATGACAATCGAATTTTACCAAAACGGTCTCCTCGAAGGTGAGAAAAAAATTTTCTACCCGAAAGGAATCATCGCCGAAATTTCTCATTACAAAAATGGCAAGCAAGAAGGTCTCACCCAAACTTTTGAAGAATCGGAAGCCTTACTTTCTGAAATTGAATACAAAAATGATTTGATGCATGGAAAAGCAGTGTATTATGAAAACGGAAAAATAATTGTCGAAGGAAATAACCGCGAAGGAAACAAAGTAGGCGAGTGGCGATATTACGAAAACGGTGAACTGAAAAGAACCAAAAAGTTTTAGCAAGTACAATAACAGCTTCAATAAGACCTAATTTTGAAGAGTTGTCCGTAAATTTGCAAAAAAAAGTTGTGAAAAAAGTGATAGTCGGGCTTTCTGGCGGTGTTGATTCGAGTGTGGCGGCTTATTTACTCAAAGCGCAAGGCTATGAGGTCATCGGGTTGTTTATGAAAAATTGGCACGACGATTCTGTTACCATTTCAGACGAATGTCCGTGGCTCGAAGACAGCAACGATGCACTTTTGGTGGCCGAAAAACTTGGAATTCCCTTTCAAACAGTTGACTTAAGTGAAGAATACAAAACCCGTATCGTCGATTATATGTTTGCCGAATACGAATCAGGGCGAACGCCCAACCCGGATGTGTTGTGCAACCGCGAAATCAAGTTTGATGTTTTTCTGAAAATAGCCTTGAGCCTCGGTGCAGATTTTGTCGCCACCGGTCATTATTGTCAAAAGGAAACAATCCTAAAAAATGGTGTGCATACCCATCGCTTGTTGGCTGGAAAAGACAGCAATAAAGATCAATCTTACTTTTTATGCCAATTGTCGCAAGAACAACTTTCCAAAACACTTTTCCCCATCGGTCATTTGACAAAACCCGAAGTCAGAAAAATCGCATTTGAACAAAAATTGGTCACCGCCGAAAAGAAAGATTCGCAGGGACTTTGCTTTGTTGGCAAAGTGCATTTGCCGGATTTCCTGCAACAAAAATTGAAACCCAAAGAAGGAAACATCATTGAAATTTCAACGCATCATCCGACGTATCATTCCGCTGTCCCCAATTTTTCTGATGAATTGGAAAGACTGGCTTTCAACGCGCAAAAACGAATTTACAAATCCACGGACGGACAGGTCGTCGGCAAGCACAGTGGCGCACATTTTTACACCATTGGTCAGCGAAAAGGGCTGAACGTGGGTGGGAAAGTCGAACCCTTATTTGTCATTGATACAGATGTTTTTGAAAATGTCATCTACGTAGGACAAGGCAAATCGCATCCGGGCTTGTTCAAAAAAACCATTTTTATTTCAAATGCTGATACACATTGGGTTCGCCCTGATTTGAAAATTGAATCCGGTCAACAACTGACTGTTCGTGCCCGTATCCGTTACCGTCAACCGCTCCAAAATGCAGTTTTGCTTCAAACAAAAGATGGAATTTACATCGACTTCGAACAACCACAGTCTGCTGTCACGCCCGGACAGTTTGCTGCTTGGTATCTCAACGAAGAATTGATTGGCTCCGGTGTGATTTCTTGATTGTTTTTTGTAGATTTGGTTCATGCAAAAACAATTACACTTAATCATTTTTCTTTCAACCTTCTGTTTTGCCCAAGCGCAAGACCATGCGCGCGTCTTTTTTACGGACAAGGCGGATGTTGCCAATTCGATTGCCAATCCGGAAACCATACTCACACCTAAAGCGGTTATCCGCAAACAAAAATTTTCCGTTCCTATCGATGAAACCGATGTTCCGGTCAACGAAAATTACCTTGCAACCTTAAAATCCCAACCCGGAATCACCGTCAAAGCCAAATCGAAATGGTTTAATATGGCGCATGTGGTTGGAAATAAGTTTGATATACAGGCGTTGACAAGCCTTCCCTTTGTCAGCAAAATAGTATTTGCCGACCGAACACTGAATCCACCGCCGAAAATACAACAACCCAACAAGTTTCAAGATAAAAGTGCGGTATTGGTTAATTTTAATTACGGAACATCAGCCAATCAAGTTCAAATGTTGAATGTGCATTTGCTTCATCAACAAGATTTTACAGGAGAAGGCGTGACGATAGGCGTGATGGACGGAGGTTTTCCGGGTGTCGGTTCCTTAGCCGCTTTCGACCGCATGTGGACTGCCGGAAAATTGCTTGGCGGATACGATTTTGTCAGCAGAAATCCGGACTTTTTGGCTTTTACAGGAGATCAACACGGAACCAATGTGTTGTCAACCATGACCGCTTTTATTGATGGTCAACTGATTGGTACTGCACCAGATGCATTCTATTATCTTTTTCGAACAGAAGATGTGGCATCAGAAACGCCGGTAGAAGAATCGTATTGGGTAGAAGCAGCCGAACGCGCAGACAGTTTGGGTGTTGATGTGCTAAACACTTCCTTGGGATACAACATTTTTGACGACTCGAGATACAATTATTCAACCACCGACATGAATGGGCAAACTGCCTTTATCACACGAGGTGCTGATATTGCTTTTGACAAAGGAATGATTGTCGTGAATGCTGCCGGAAATTCGGGCAACGATTCATCTTGGCGAATTGTCACAGCACCCGCCGATGGATTTAAGGTTTTGGCAGTTGGTGCAGTCGATGCATCGGGCAATGTGGCTTCGTTCAGTTCACGAGGGACAAGTGCAGACGGACGCATCAAGCCGGACGTGGTTGCAAAAGGAAAAGGAGCGTTGGTTATAAATATTTCTAATGCGGTGGTTCCGATTGATGGAACTTCGTTTTCATCCCCAATAATGGCCGGAAGCGTGGCGAGTTTGTGGCAGGCTTTCCCAAATAAATCCAACATCGAAATTGTCAAAATCATCAAAGAATCTTCCTCTATTTTCAGTTCACCCAACAACGATTTGGGTTTTGGGATACCGGATTTTTCAGCTGCTTTAAACAATGCGCTTTCGGTGACTGATTTTAATCCTGTTCAAATAAAAATTTTTCCAAACCCAGTCCGGCACTTTCTAACCATAAGTTTTGATGGGAATTTTCAAAAATCGGTCTTTCAGATATTTGATTTATTGGGAAGAAATGTAAAATCAGTTGTATTGACGGAAAGTGTTTCAGACATCGATTTAACAGGGTTGGCCTCCGGAATCTATTTAGGCAGGATTGAATCAAATTATTCACAAACTTTTAAAATTATCAAACAATAGATGAACCGCATTTGTAAACTCTTTGAGATTCAATACCCTATTATTCAAGCAGGAATGGTCTGGGCGAGTGGTTGGCGGTTGGCATCCGCAGTCAGCAACGCTGGTGGTTTGGGTCTGATTGGCGCCGGGTCAATGCATCCGGAAGTGCTTCGCGAGCACCTACAAAAATGCAAAAAAGCAACACAAAAACCATTTGGTGTCAACGTTCCCATGCTCTATCCCGATTTGGAAAAAATCATGCAAATCATTGTGGAGGAAGGCATTAAGATTGTCTTTACATCAGCCGGAAACCCCAAAACTTGGACACCGTTTTTAAAAGAAAAAGGCATCACAGTCGTGCATGTGGTGAGTAGCGTCAAATTTGCCTTAAAATCAGAGGAAGCAGAAGTAGATGCTGTCGTTGCCGAAGGTTTTGAAGCAGGCGGACACAACGGTAGAGAAGAAACAACCACGTTTACGCTCATCCCGATGGTCAAAGAAAAAATCAACATCCCACTGATAGCAGCTGGAGGAATCGCGAGTGGCCGCGGCATGTTGGCCGCCATGATTTTGGGCGCAGACGGTGTGCAAGTCGGAAGCCGGTTTGTGGCGAGCGAAGAGGCATCGTCCCATCCGAATTTCAAACAAAAAGTCGTTGAAGCACAAGAAGGCGACACCGTTTTGACGCTGAAGGAAATAACACCGGTTCGGCTGTTGAAAAACAAATTTTACAAGGATGTTCAATCGTTGTATGCCAAATCTCCAAAAGTAGAAGAACTCCAATCCTTATTGGGTAGAGGCAGAGCCAAAAAAGGCATGTTTGAAGGAGATTTGGAAGAAGGCGAGCTCGAAATCGGACAAATAGCCGGACTGATTCACGACATCAAACCTGCTGCGAAAATTGTGGAGGAAATGATGAGTGAATTTGAAAGTGTGAGAGGGGAGATGTTGAATTTAGCCTGAAACAAAAACCAATTGATTAAACCATAAACATGAGAAACAAACTGATTACCCTGCTTTTTTGCGGTTTTGCTTCGATTTTATTTTCGCAAACCAAAAAACCGATTACCCACAACGATTACGATTTGTGGAAATCCATTTCCGATGTGAAAGTTTCCAAAACCGGACAACTCATCGTGTTTGAAGTCAAAACCACCACCGAGCGCGGAGATGGTTATCTTCAAATTTACAATACCAAAACAGGTAAGGAAAAAGTTTTCAAAAACGGTTACAAAGCACAAATCAGCCCGGATGAAAAATTTGTTTATTTTCAACGAAAACCTGATTACGGTATCCAACGTGCAGAGCGGAAAAAAGAGGTGAAAGCGCCGAAAAAGGAAAAAGATGCGTTTTTTGTTTTTGATGTTTCCAAACAAATATTAATCGATTCAATTTTTGGCGTTAAGAATTACGGTATTCCAAAAAAATATGGAAATTGGGTTGCGATTCAGAAAGTTAAAGATGAAAAAAGTAAAGAAAAATCTAAAGACACGACGGTAGTAATAAAGAAAAAATGGAATGAAGAAGGTGATTATCTTTTGGTTTACAATGTTTCCAATCGTGTTTCGGATACGGTTTTTTTGATAGATCAATACGTGTTTGCAGAAGAGAATCCGGTGATATATTATCTAAAAAAATCAGAGAAGAAAACAAAAAACGGCGGCGTTTTTCAAATTGACTTAAAAAATTTAACCACCCAACTCATCGACACCGGAAAAGTGGTTTATAAGCATTTGACAATCGACAAAATGGGAAAATCTGCCGCATACTTAACTGTCAAAGATTCCGTCAAAAACGACTCACTTCGGTATGCATTTCAATATTGGAACGGCACAGAAACCAAAGTAATCATTGACGAAGAGTATAAACTTTTACCCCAAGATTGGCAAATCTCTAAATACCAATCTCCCGAATTTTCAAAAAGTGACAAACGCATCTATTTCAGTGCCAAACCTATCGAAAAGCGGACAATTGACACCACTTTGATTAAAGATGAAAAAGCAGAAGTAGATGTTTGGAATTGGCAAGACAAGATGATTCAGCCCGAACAGAAAGTCAAGAAAAAACAACTCACCGAACTCGCATATCAATTTTATTATGATGTTGAAAATGGAAGCATTATTCAACTCAATGACCCGGAAATGGAAGATTTGATTTTTGATAAGAACAAAGAGCAAGCATACATTTTGGGAAGCACTTCGCATCCGTATGATGTTGAACGCTCATGGGATTGGCCTTGGAAAAACGATTTTTACTCGGTTGAAACATCAACAGGCAATCGGACAAAAATTTTGGAGGGGATTTCCGACAGACCCAATTTACAACCCAACAATCATTTTGCGCTTTATTATAACCAAGAATTAAAAAACTGGTTCTCAGTAGATTTGAAATCAGGAACAACCCAAAACCTGACTGAATCCATCAAAGTACCACTTTATGACGAAGATGATGACCATCCTGCACTTCCTCCTGCGCATGGTTTTGGAGGTTGGTTAGCTGACGGATCTGCTTTGGTTTATGACAAATTTGACGTTTGGAAATTAGATATTACAGGCAAAAATGTCCCTGAGAATATTACGAAAACAGGAAGAATGAGCAAAATCACTTTTCGCACGCTTAGGCTCGATCCTGAGAACAGAGATTTGGCTACGGAAATTGGTAAAAGCTTGATTTTAAACTATTTTAACCATGATACAAAGGGTGACGGAATCTATTTTCTCAATTTAAAATCGGGCAAACTCAGTCCGCAAAAAGTCTATGATAATTTTGCAATAAATGGTATTGAGAAAGCCGAAGATGCAGCTGTTTTTGTTTTTAGAAAACAGAATTTTAACAACTATTCGGATTTGTTTGTATCGGATAAGAATTTCAAATTGGAGAAAAAAATATCCAACATCAATCCGCAACAAAAAGATTTTGCCTGGGGAACGGTTGAGTTGGTTTCTTGGAAAGCTTTTGACGGTACACCGCTGGAAGGACTTCTGTACAAACCCGAAAATTTTGACTCCAACAAAAAATACCCGATGATTACGTATTTCTACGAAAAACGTTCGGAAACATTGCACAATTATTATTCGCCGCAGCCCAGCGCATCAACTGTCAACATGGCTTATTTGGTAAGCAACGGCTATTTGGTTTTCGTACCGGATATCGTTTACAAAGACGGATACCCCGGCGAAAGTGCATACAATTGTATCATCTCTGGTGTAGAAGCGATGGAACAGAAAGGTTTTGTTGATTCTCAAAAAATGGCTTTGCAAGGACAGAGTTGGGGTGGTTATCAAACAGCTTACTTGATAACGCGGACCCATAAATTTGCCGCTGCCATGGCGGGCGCACCTGTCGCCAACATGACTTCCGCCTATGGTGGAATACGATGGGAATCAGGATTGAACAGGGCTTTTCAGTATGAGCGCTCACAAACACGAATCGGTAAAAATCTTTGGGAAGGCTTTGATTTGTATATCGAAAACTCACCCCTTTTTTCAGCCCCAAAAATAGAAACGCCACTGTTGATAATGCACAATGATGCCGATGGTGCCGTGCCTTATTACCAAGGAATCGAGTTTTTTATGGGATTGAGAAGATTGAACAAGCCTGTTTGGCTTTTGGTTTATAACAACGAAGCGCACAATCTTCGAAAGATGAAAAACAAACAAGATTTATCGATTCGGATGATGCAATTTTTTGATCATTATCTGAAAGATGCTCCAACGCCGGAATGGATGACAACTGGTGTGCCAATCACCAACAAAGGACTTGATTACGGATATGAACTTGATGATAAGTAATTTAGGTGGTTTTCGATATGTTTGATGGAAATATTTGATTAGAAAACACGTGCCATTTCGCTCGTGTTTTCTGATTTTATGTCAGATTTCACAAAATCAAACCGAACCAAACCATCCGCATCGATGTGGGTGAGTTTGATTTGTTGCAAAGTGTTCACCAACGCCGGATTCCAAGGGCATTTTACTTTCACATAATTCTCGGTAAACCCGTGGATGTATCCCTCTTTGTTTTCACTTTCAAACAAGACGGTTTTTATTTTTCCCAACTGACTTTCGTAAAAAGCCCTTCGTTTTTTGACAGATAAGGCACGAAGCATTTTGCTGCGTTTGTGGCGCACGCCTTTGTCAACAACACCTTCCATCTCTGCCGCAGGCGTGTTGTCTCGTTCAGAGTAGGTGAAAACGTGCAAATACGAAATGTCTAATTGATTCAAATAATGATAGGTTTTTAAAAACAATTCTTCGGTCTCTCCCGGAAAACCCACGATGACATCCACGCCGATGCAGGCATCCGGCAAAACAGCTTTTATTTTTGAAACCCGTTCGGTATAAAGTGAAGTCAGATATCGACGCCGCATCAATTTGAGCAACTCATCTGAGCCGCTCTGCAGCGGAATGTGAAAATGCGGAACAAAAGTTTTGGATTGCGCGACAAACTCGATGATTTGATTGTTCAACAAATTGGGTTCAATCGAAGAGATTCGAAGTCTTTCAATGCCTTCGACTTCATCTAAAGCTGTTACCAAATCGTAAAAAGTGTGTTCGTGTTTTTTGTTGCCGAATTCGCCTTTGCCATAATCGCCAATGTTGACGCCCGTCAATACAATTTCTTTGATGCCTTGATCGCTGATTTCTTTGGCATTTATCAACACATTTTCGAGTGTGTCGCTCCGCGAAATGCCTCTTGCCAACGGAATGGTGCAGTAGGTACATTTATAATCACAACCATCTTGCACTTTCAAAAAAGCACGGGTACGATCGCCGATGGCATACGAACCCATGTAAAAATCTGCTTGATCAATTTCGCAAGCGTGCACTTCACCTTGTTCGTTTTTACTCAGGTCGTTGATGTAGTCGGTGAGTTTGAATTTTTCGGTTGCACCCAAGACCAAATCAACACCGTCAACTGCCGCCAATTCTTCCGGTTTGAGTTGCGCATAACAACCGATGGCTGCAACAAATGCAAGCGGATTCAAGGTCAGCGCTTTCCGAACCACACTTTTGAATTGTTTGTCTGCATTTTCTGTCACGGAGCAAGTGTTGATCACATAGATGTCAGCAACTTCCTCAAACGCTACTTTTTCAAAACCTTTTTGAAGGAAATTCCTTGAAATGGTGGAGGTTTCGGAAAAATTGAGTTTACAGCCAAGTGTGTAAAATGCGACTTTTTTTGTTGTGGGCATTCTTGTATTTTTACGCGAGCCAGCCCATCAGGTGGCTGCTGAAATTAAGTTGCAAATTTATTACTAAATTCCCGCATGAAAAAATTGAAGGTATTGTATTTCTACAGCATCCTCATTTTGCTGATTTTCAGTTTATACAGTTGTGACCAATCATCAGGAAAACAACGAGACTTACAGGTTTTTCGGTACAACGAATTCTCGACGGTGAGTTCGCTCGACCCCGCGTTTGCACGGGCACAATCCAACATTTGGATCTGCAATCAACTCTACAACGGCTTGGTGCAGTTGGATGATTCGTTGAACATCAAACCCGATTTGGCGGAAAATTGGACAATCAGCAATGACGGTTTACAGTATCAATTTACCATTCGAAGCAATGTTTATTTCCACAAAGATTCAAATTTCAAAACAGAAAAACGGACGAGAACGGTCACCGCAGCAGATTTTACATATAGTTTGACCCGTCTGAAAGACCCGAAAATCGCTTCCCCCGGCAGTTGGACTTTGCAGGAAGTTGATTCGATTTACGACCGTGTGGACACACTTTATATTCGATTAAAAAAACCGTTTCCGGCATTTTTAGGCTTGCTGACCATGA
The DNA here is from genome assembly GCA_034367065.1 of Flavobacteriaceae bacterium. Taxonomy (GTDB): domain Bacteria; phylum Bacteroidota; class Bacteroidia; order Flavobacteriales; family Flavobacteriaceae; genus UM-FILTER-40-17. The sequence continues at coordinate 35,710 of JAXMLV010000057.1, read as the reverse complement.
AGTATTGTTCGGTCGTTCCGCAAGAAATCGTCGAAGCCTACGGAAGCGAATTCAGAAACCATCCGATTGGCACGGGCCCTTTTAAATTTCAAGCATGGAAAGAAAATGAAAAATTGGTTTTACGGAGAAATCAAAATTATTTTGAAACAGACCAAAATGGTAAAACTCTCCCGTATTTGGAAGCTGTTTCCATCACTTTTTTGAAAGATCGATTGAGCGGATTTATGGAATTTTCTCAGGGAAAATTAGATTTTCTCAGCGGATTAGACCCATCATATAAGGATGAATTGTTGCGTTTTGACGGCACGCTAAACCCTAAATATGTTTCCCAAATCGATATGCTGAAAGGGCCGTATCTAAACACCGAATACTTGGGTTTTTATATGCAGGGCGGCAACGAGTTGGCACAATCAAAATTACTTCGACAAGCCATCAACTACGGTTTTGACCGCGCAAAAATGATGACTTATCTCCGAAACGGCATCGGTAATCCGGCTGTTTACGGGTTTATTCCCGAAGGTTTGCCCGGATTTTCAAAACAAATGGGCTATGATTACAACCCGGAATTAGCACGAAAATTATTGGAAACCTATCGCAAAGAAACCGGAAAATCCTTGCCCGAAATCACCTTGATGACCAACAGCAACTATCTCGATTTGTGTGAATTCATCCAAAGAGAATTGGAAAAATCCGGTTTGAAAATAAAAGTCGATGTGAGTCCGCCAGCCACACTCCGTCAAGCGATGGCAACGGGGAAAGCACCTTTTTTCAGAGGCAGTTGGATAGCTGATTATCCCGATGCACAGAATTATCTCTCTTTGTTTTACAGTGAGAATTTTGCGCCGGGCGGACCCAATTACACCCACTTTAAAAACGAAAATTTCGATAAACTCTACCGCAAATCTTTCTTGGAAACCCATGACAGCATCCGTTTTGACTTGTATCAAAAAATGGATTCCATCATTATTTCGGAAGCTCCCGTTGTGCCGCTTTACTACGATGTGGTGACGCGCTTCATACAAAAAAACGTGGAAGGTTTGGGTACCAATCCTATTAATTTGCTGAATTTGAAACGGGTGAGGAAGGTTTTAAGGTGAATTTTTTAGACCTCACAGTACCGAAGTATCAGGATTAAAACCAGACCTCACAGGTTTCAAAAACCTGTGCGGACTAAGTCAAAACGAGTGAATTTTCACGAATAAGTCTCCTCGATATTTCGTGGCCTGAGGAAAATCAAAAAGAAAACCATGGCAAAGGTCATTTCGTGTACTTCCCATTTTTTGTTGGAAGTAATCAGCAAAACTGCCAAGCTAAATCCGATAAACCAGAGCGTGTGATGCCAGCGTGGCAAAGGAACGGCAAAACGGTTAACCAGGTTTTTAATCCAACTCACTTTGTCGTACAACAATGGAATGGCGAGTAAATAAACCACCAAACCGACCGATAACAATTGACTGAAAATAAGTTTGTTTACTTTTTTTCCGTCCACGACTAAGTTGTGCAGATTGGTCTCGCCTTGGGCATTGTTTTGGATAAAAAACTCGCCAGATTGAATGTCAAAAATCCGCTGGCCCCATGAGATTTCTTCACCGGCTGCAAAGAAAAACAAAGCCGCCGAAAACAAAACACCTATTTTCCAATAAATCGGTTTGATGCGTCCGGATTTAAAAGCGCGATAAAGTTGAAGCAGCGAGATGATAAGCAAGCCCAAAGCCGTCATGTTTTCGACAAAACCGTCTTCTTCTGCAAAATGCAACGTAAAATAGGTTTCGTTTAAATGTGACATCACAATGGAAATCAGGTAAATAAAAACCAAAAACCCATAAAAGAGTTTTTCAGTGGTCGTCAGCGTTTTTTCTTTCATTTTTTTTCAATTAAAAATAGTTTGGCAGTCAGTCTTTCTTTGTGATTTTTTTTGTTCGATGCAAACGGATTCACATCGATAGTCATCAAAAATGTAATGGTAAAATCTGAATCAAAATTAGACAAAAAAGCTTCTTCATGGTTTTCATTTACCAAAAAAGTCGCTTTCTGAAAATCGGGTACGTTTTTTAAACGATCAACTTGCGGCAATTTATGCAAATCGTATTGCCAAAGAATTTCAGGAGAAATTTCACCATACGAATAAGTTGTCGTTTGAAAAGTATGCTCAGCCACTGTAATTTTACGGGTGGCAATATTGTCAGGATTGTCATAAAAAAGTCTGCCAAGCGGAAATGCCACAAGCACCACAATCAGCAGCAACAAAATATTTGTGTAAAAAAGTTTCGGAATATTATTTTTAAAAAGTAGAAAAAGCATCCAAACTGCCAGTAATACCATCAACAAAGATGCGCCAAAATACCAATATTTCAGAAATGCCAAATTGCGGCCAAACATTTTAAATACTGCAATTGGAAATGCCAGTCCGACCAAAATCAGTATGCCGAAATGCAGATAAATGGGCAGCTTTTCAATCCGTTTCAAGTTTTTAAATTCGTTGAAAAGGTATTCGATGTAAAAAGCCAAATTCGCAGCCAACGGAATCAGCACCGGAAAGAGATAACGCGCTTTTTTTTCGGGGATAAGAGACAACAACAAGACCGCAAAAATAGTCCACAAAAACGTGAATCGATAAACTTTCGGATTGGAAACTTTTGGTTTTAAATAAGGGTAAAGCAAACTGACAAATGCTGGAATTGTCCAAATACCCGATTGGGTAAAAAAACTCCAATAGTAAAAAACAGATTTGACACTGTTGCTCACCCAAGCATTGCCTTCTATTTCGGCGATGGTTTCTGCGGCAGAACGATCGAATAGATAGACATACAAAGGCCACCAAGCACTTAAAATCAGTGCCGAAATCAGTAATAAAACCAATGGAATCAACTTCACTTTCAAGGGCTGAAATTTAAAGACAACAGCATACGCCATCAAAAAAGGCAACAACAAGGCAAAATGCGAAACCGGCCCCTTACTCATAAACGACAAGCCGATAAAAACACCTGAAAAAAGGGCATTTTGATACAATTTATCAGCTGTCGATAAAAATTTATAGAGATAAAAAATTCCGCCCATCATGAAGGCATGTGCATAGACATCCCAACTGCCGTCGCGTCCGGCGTAAATCACATAAAAAGAAGTAGCAACAATCAATGAAGCATGCAAGGCAAAACGTTTACTTTGACCTAAATGCAAACACAGTTTACGCGTAAAAAAAATCAACATGAGCGCCATCAGAGCTGATGGAAAACGGAGTGCCGCGATGTTTTTTAAACCAAAAATAGCAGCTGAAAATGCAGTCAGCCAAGTGGGAAGTGGTGGTTTTTCGTAGCGAGGCAATCCATTCATGGTAGTCAGAAACCAATTTCCGTCCTGTAGCATTTCGCTAGCTGTGATAAAATTTCGTGCTTCCATGATGTTAACCGGCAAAACGGCCAAGTGGGGCAAGAAAATTCCGGCCCAGACCAAAAAAATAACTAATTTATCGTATTTGAGAATTTTTTCTTCCATGCTTAACCCTGGGTAGTTTGCGTTTTTAATTCTACGAAGTGAAGGTAAATATTTCTAGCGTAAACTATAACTCCCACAAAATGTCCTGAAAGCAAAACGTAATCCATTCGGAATGTTGCGTAGATTAGAATCAACGAAGACCCTATAAGGCTGAGAAACCAGAAACCCAACGGCAAGATTGATTTTTTATTTTTTTCGGAATAGAACCATTGATAAACAAACCGCAATACAAACACAAACTGCGCCACCATCCCAAAGAGCAAAAGTCCCTGTGGTATCAAATCATTTTTGAACAGCAAAATGCGGTCGTTTGCGCCATTGTTATAGGAATAAATAAAAACTAAAAATGGGAAAACATAAAGTAAATAGCGAATCGGGCGGAAAAGTTTTTTCCAATCGCCCTGCAATTGCATGTTGCGGATGTAAATAAAATAGGTTAGAATTTGTCCGAACATGATGGAAAAATCCAACCGAAACCAACCGTATAAAAACATCAAAAACGAAGCGACAAAACTCAATTGCCAAAATAAAGCGGGCGTGACTACCTTCCTGCTTTTTTCAGACAATATCCACTGTGCCAGCATCCGCGACATAAAAAGTCCCTGTGCCAAAAATCCCAAAGAAAGTATTAGCCAATGCTGCATGGTTTATTTAAAAGTTTCAAGTTTTTATACCGAGCTTGTTGAAGCATCGGGTTTCAGGTTTCAAGTTTCAAGTTTTAGGTTTCAAGTTTCAGGTTTCAGGTTTCAGGTTTCAGGTTTCAAGTTTCAGGTTTCAAGTTTCAGGTTTCAGGTTTCAGGTTTCAAGTTTCAGGTTTCAGGTTTCATTTTCAAATCGCCACATTTTCAAATTGTTACATTGCTACATTGTTTCATTTCGAATTTCTCACCCGATAGTTGATGTATCTTTTTTTCATCCACAGATAAGCGAAGCAATCCATCAGCGGGCTGATCAACCGGTTCCACAATCCGAACTTTGCTTGTCCGGCTATTCGCGGAAAGTGGCGTACCGGTATTTGGATGATTCGACCTTGTTGTAGCAAAACCATCGCCGGCAAAAATCGGTGAAGACCTTTGAACATTGGAATGCGTTTCGCCACGTCAGTTCGAATGATTTTCAGCGGGCAACCGGTGTCGTCCATGCCATCGTGGGTAAACGTTCTCCGGATTCCGTTGGCAATGAGCGATGACATGTTTTTGACAAACGAGTCTTTGCGGTCTGTACGCACACCGGTCACCAATTCGTAGTCATTTCGGTAGGCAAGCAAGCGATTGAAATCTTCTGGCGTAGTCTGTAAATCGGCATCGATGTAGCCCACCCATTCGGTATCAGCATGATCGAAACCCGCTTTGATGGCGGCACTGAGACCACAATTTTTTTCAAAAGAAATGAAATAAAAATCTTTTTGCCTGTCGCAAATCTGCTCGATAAATGACTGGCTGCTGTCTTTTGAACCGTCATTCACCAACAAAATTTTTGCAGGTATGATACTTTCTTTCAAAAAGATTCCCAATTCTTTTTCCAATCGATACAGATTTTCTTCTTCGTTGTAAATGGGAACTATGATGGTAAGTTGATAAGCCATTGGGTTGGTTTAAACAAAAAACAAAAGTAGTCAATCTTATAAAACAAAGTAGAAGAATACGATTTTTGAATAAAAAATTAGAGAATGGAGATGTCACCCAAGCCTTCGCGAAGTACTTCCGGCTCAGGACCACTCAGGTCGATGACCGTGGAGGCCACATTTTCGCCATAACCACCATCGATGACCACATCGACTAAGTTCTGCCATTTTTCAAAAATCAACGCGGGGTCGGTGGTGTATTCCAAGACTTCATCTTCATCGTGTATGGACGTTGATACGATGGGATTGCCCAATTGTCGAACGAGTTCGATAGCTATCTCGTTGTCCGGAATTCGTATCCCGACAGTTTTTTTCTTCTTGAAAACTTTGGGCAAATTACTACCGCCCGGCAAGATAAATGTATAAGGTCCAGGTAATGCTCGTTTCAGTATTTTGAAGGTGTGCGTATCTATTTGGGTGACATAATCCGACAAGTTGCTCAGATCTGAACACACAAAAGAAAAGTTGGCTTTGTCTAATTTGATTCCTTTGATGCGAGCCAATTTTTCGAGTGCTTTGGTGTTGGTAATGTCGCAGCCCAATCCGTAAACCGTGTCGGTCGGGTAGATGACCAAACCGCCATTTCGCAATACGTCCACCACTTTTTTAATGGCACGCGGTTCGATGTTTTCTTTGTAAATTCTGATAAGTTGGGCCATGATGTTAAAGTTTCTAAGACGCATATAAAGGTACGAAATTTGATTGTTTTCCGAGCAGTTTGAAATGAGTCTCGATATTTTAACAGAGTTACTCGATTAAAACAAAATAATATACTTAAATCACAATAGATAGCGTCGCTATGGGGGCAGTTTGGGTGGTGGCACAACTTTTTTAACTGCCCATGGTTAGTCCCTAACAGGTCTTTTCCGTAGGGACAAAATGTTGATAGAAAAGAAGATGTGTTTTACGAAAAAGTTTCGTAATAAAAATTATTTTTTCATCGGACAATAACGATATTTTAATAAATATCGGAAGAACTCTGAATCCATTTTTTTCAATTAAATATTTTCACAACATAGAAATTATTAATTCATCCTTTGTTCAAAATTGCTATTTTTACCAAAAATTAGATTAAACATGCTCAAATCGACCTATTTTTCAATTTTGGTGATTGCACTGATGTTTTTGGGAAGTTGCAGAAGAGATTTTGATACTACTTTGAGCAGTGGCAGATTAGAATTCAGCAAAGACACCATCTATTTAGACACGGTTTTTACCAACATCGGTTCAGCAACGTTTCGGTTAAAAGTATTCAATCGGAGCGGCTCAGATATCCGTATTCCGTCCATTCGTCTTGCGGGTGGGCAAGCATCACCTTATCGACTCAATGTTGGCGGCGATGCCGGAAAATCATTTCAGGATGTGGAAATTCGGAAACGCGACAGCCTCTTTATATTTATAGAAACCACTTTAGATATCAATCAGTTGGCGGGTTTGTCATTGGAATTTCTATCAACGGATGAAATCATTTTTGACAGTGGTGCAAACGAACAGAAAGTAACTTTGGTTACCTTGGTCAAGGATGCAGTTTTCCTTTTTCCACAGATCTTTGATGATGGCACCAAAGAAACACTGCTTTTAGGTTTGGATGAAGAAGGAAACGAAACACGTGTCGAAGGATTTTTTCTGGATGACAGTGAGTTACATTTTACCAACAATAAACCTTATGTGATATTCGGATTTGCCGCCATTCCACCCGGAAAAACGCTCACCATTGATGCAGGTGCGCGCATTCATTTCCACGCCAATTCGGGATTGATTGCGGCCAACAGCAGTACATTGTTGGTTAATGGGCAGGCAAGTAATACAACTGCGATGGAAAACGAGGTCATTTTTCAGGGAGATAGATTGCAAGCAGCATTTGCCAACGATGCCGGACAGTGGAGTACCATTTGGCTGACAGCCGGAAGCAAAGACCATCGAATTAATTATGCCACCATTAAAAACGCTACGGTTGGCGTGTTGGTGGATTCTATCAGCGACCGAAGTGCACCAACTTTAAAAATTCAAAATACACAGATTTACAACAGTGCATCCGTTGGATTATTGGGCAGGGGTAGTTACATTGAAGGAGAAAACTTGGTGGTCAATAATTCGGGACAAGTGTCTTTGTTTCTTTCATTTGGAGGTAAATATCAATTCACCCATGCTACTTTTGCAAACTTTTTCACAAGAGGTTTTCGTCAATTTCCAACGGTAGTCATAAGCAACACCTTAAGTTTAGCAGACGGTAATTCGATTAGCAACGATTTGGAGGAGGCAAGATTTGAGAATTGCATTGTCTTTGGAAATGCATCCAACGAATTGGGTATCGATAATTCGCCGCAGGCGGCATTTAATTTTTTATTCAAAAACTGCCTGATTCGGTTTGAAAATACTGGAAGTGCAGCGGCACAAAATCCATTGTTGGATTTTAGCAACTCCGCCATGTATGAAAATTTGCTACTCAACGGCGATCCGTTTTTCATAGATGCTGAAAACAACAACTTGCAAATTACCGATGCTTCGGGCGCTAAAGGACAAGCGAGTTTAGCCGGCGCGCTTCGTGTTCCGTTTGATTTGTTGGGTGTCAACCGAACCGCTTCTCCCGATATCGGAGCCTATCAAAATGTGGTGATAGAGTAGGGAAGTTCTGTTTCGGTCTCGGCTATGAGTAGTTGCGAGGGTTAGCACTTAACTTCGCAGCTATACACCAAATTGGAAATTCCGCAAGCCCCGATGCTTCGGGGTTCAGAAGAGGCAAGAACCTGTCTGCCGGCAGGCAGGCAAACAATTACTTCGTACCCCGCATGGGCTTCTTTAATTTATTGAAAGAATAAAGAAATGGCAAAATTAAATATTGAAAGAAGTGTATTTAGAGGCGAATGGAAATATACAATTTTGCCAATAATATGAAAGTTGTTTATTGACAACTACTAACTCCATTCACATGGCTGATTATTCATATCGCAGTGCTTCGATTGGGTCTAATTTTGATGCTTTGATAGCCGGAAATAATCCCGAAAGTATGGCAACAATAAGTGAAACCAAAACAGCCCAAAAAATGGCTAACCAAGGCATGGAAAATTGAAAGCCGGCAAATCGGGAAAAAATTATTCCGATTGTCAGACCCAAGATAATTCCTAAAAGTCCGCCCAATTGTCCAATTACGATGGTTTCTATAAAAAATTGAACAGCGATGGTTTTCTTTTTTGCACCCAATGATTTTCTTATCCCAATTTCACGCGTTCGTTCGGAAACGGAAACCAGCATGATGTTCATCAACGCGATGGATGAGCCGAAAATCGTAATGAGACTGATGATAATTGCCGCAATGTTTAACACGTTGGTCAAATTTAAAATGGTGTTGATCAAATCGTCACTTCGCTCAACGCCAAAATTATTGTCTTGAATGGGACTGAGTTTTCGAACATTTCTAAAATCTAAAATGGCCTGACTTTGCGCACTTTCCATGAATTCTTTGTTCAATACGCGAACACTTACACTGTAATTCAGGTTGGGCTGTGAAAAATTGGTTCGTGCCATTTGTATCGGTATCATCACGCGTAAATCTTGGTTGTTTCCAAAAGTTGCGCCTTTCTCTTTAAGCGTCCCGATTACGGTTAGTTTAATTCCTCTGACGCTGATTATTTTCCCAATCGGATTGGAATCTTTAAACAAAGCTTTTACCATATCCGAACCTATAACACAAACCGCATGGTTGTTTTCGATGTCAAAAAAATTAAAATCTCTTCCCAAATCGATTTCCGTGCCTGAATTGGTCAAATAATTTTCATCTACTCCCAAAACACTTACTTCAGGGTCTGTTTTGGAGTTTTCATGTTTGACTTCTGCTGCACGAGTTGCCGTAAAAAACAACGAAACTGCAGCCGTGGGAAAATTGTAATTATCCTTGAATGCTTTGGCATCTCGGTAATTGATTACAGGATTAATCTTCTCGCGCTCTTGACCGCCGCCACGACGAACGGTAAACTCGTATTGACGAATGTTAAAAGTATTGGCACCCATCGAAGCGAAATCTGAAGAAATGGTGTTTTCTAAAGCCTTGACGCCACTCAAAATCCCAACCAAAGCCATAATACCGATGGCAATAATCAAAACAGTTAATATGGTTCTTAACAATTGTCCGGAAATGGCATCAATGGCTATCCTGAAATTTTCTCTAAGTAAGGCAAACATAAATCGGTTGATTTTTACAGCCTAAAAGTACTGTTTTTTTTGATATCTGATTTCCGTTTAAAATTAAGATATTTGCAACACGGAAAAAAAAGTATCATGGCTCAAAAACCTTCGACGCCCAAAGGCACCAGAGATTTTTCATCGGAAGAAATATCCAAGCGAAATTATATCATTCAAAAAATAAAGCATTGGTTTGAAGTTTTTGGTTTCCAACCGATTGAGACGCCATCGTTTGAAAATTACGAAACCCTGATGGGCAAGTACGGAGAGGAAGGTGACCGCCTAATCTTTAAAATCCTCAATTCAGGTGATTTTCTGAGCAAGGTATCGGATGAATTTTTACAAAAGAAAGACAGTCAAAAACTGACACCTCATATTACGGAGAAAGCTTTGCGCTACGACCTGACTGTGCCATTTGCGCGTTACGTGGTGCAACACCAAAATGAAATTGATTTTCCATTCAAACGATACCAGATTCAGCCTGTTTGGCGTGCCGATCGTCCGCAAAAAGGACGCTTTAGAGAGTTTTATCAATGTGATGCCGATGTGGTGGGTTCGCGTTCGTTGTGGCAAGAAGTCGAATGTGTGTTGCTCTATGATCGCGTATTTGATGCGCTGAATTTATCGGGAGTTGCTGTCAAAATCAATCACCGAAAAATTCTTTCCGGTCTGGCGCAATTGATCGGTGCCGAAGACAAACTCATCGACTTCACGGTTGCTTTAGACAAGTTAGACAAAATAGGCAAGGAAGCAGTCTTGTCAGAAATGGTTGAAAAAGGAATCGCTGCGGAGGCATTAAAAAAATTAGATCCACTTTTTAGGTTGAGCGGTACTTTCATCGAAAAACTGTATAAACTCAAGGAGCTTTTGAAAGATTCCGAAGACGGATTGACTGGAATAGCAGAGCTTACATTCATCCATGATGAAGTTCAAAAAGCAGGATTGAAAACCACTGCGCTTGAACTCGAACTCACTTTGGCACGCGGTCTGAACTATTATACCGGAGCCATTTTGGAAGTCGCCGCTCCGCAAGGAGTTGATTTAGGTTCCATCGGCGGCGGTGGTCGTTACGATGATTTGACGGGCATTTTCGGACTCAACAACGTGAGTGGTGTAGGCATTTCGTTTGGGTTGGATCGTATTTATATCGCCATGGAAACACTGCGATTGTTTCCAGAATCGGTCAAATTATACACCCAAGTTTTGTTTGTCAACTTCGGAAATGTGGAAGCTGCATACAGCCTTTCAGCGGTTTTAAAATTGCGAGCGGCTGGTATTTCTGCCGAACTCTATCCGGATGATGCCAAACCGAAAAAGCAGTTGGCTTATGCCGACAAAAGACAAATCCCCTTTGTGGTTTTTGTGGGCGAACAAGAAATGAACGCCCAACAGTTCACACTCAAAAACATGAGAACCGGCGAACAAAAACCGGTTGCGTTTGAGCAAATGTTAGCGTTGTTGTTGAATTGAAATCGGCGAAATTTTGGCAGGTGGACTTTAATGCTTGTTGTCTGTTTTCAAAGTATTTCATTTATTGAGAAAGGCTGTATCTTTGAACTTAAATAATTGAAATCGGATGTTGTTACTCACGTATATTTTTATTGCTATTATTGTCATCAACTTTTTGATAGACTGGGTTTTAGACAAGCTCAATGCGTCCCGTTTTGAAGCTGAGATACCCTCAGAACTGGATGGTTTGTACGATGCAGTTGAGTATAAAAAATCCCTTGCCTATAAAAAGGAAAATCACAGATTTTCATCCATCGCATCGTTGTTCAGCGTGTTGGTTACTTTGGCTTTTTTGATTTTTGGCGGGTTTGAATGGGTAGATCAATTGGCTCGGACTTGGAGTTCCAACCCGGTTTGGATTTCGTTGTTGTTCTTCGGAATCATCGGTTTGGGAAGTGACTTGCTCAACACACCTTTTGCCTATTACAAGAACTTTGTAATTGAAGAAAAATTTGGGTTTAACAAGCAAACGATGAAGGTTTTTATCACTGACAAAATAAAATCTTGGCTGCTCGGTGCTGTTTTGGGTGGATTAATTTTGATTGCCATCCTGAAAATATATCAACTTTTTGGAACAGACTTTTGGTGGTATGCATGGATTTTACTGACCATTTTCATGGTTTTGATGAATTTGTTTTACGCAAAATTAATCGTGCCGATTTTCAACAAACAGACTCCGTTAGAAGCAGGTTCATTAAAAGAAAAAATTGAAGATTATGCGCACAAAGTAGGTTTTGCGGTTAAAAATATATTTGTAATTGATGGTTCAAAACGAAGCACCAAAGCCAATGCCTATTTTTCCGGATTTGGAAAACAAAAGCGCATCACTTTGTACGACACTTTGATAGAGAGCCTTAACGAAGATGAAATTGTTGCCGTATTGGCGCACGAAGTCGGGCATTACAAGAAAAAACACCTCATTTACCAACTGATAATTTCTGTTTCATCTACCGGTTTGACCCTGTTTTTGTTGTCGCTTTTCCTGTCAAAACCTGAATTTTCTTTAGCCATTGGTGTTTCCATACCTTCAATTCACGCGGGTTTGGTAAGTTTTGGAATTTTGTACAGTCCTATTTCAATGGTGTTGGGATTGTTTGGAAATGTATTGTCTCGAAAATTTGAATTTCAAGCGGATGCTTATGCCAAACAAACGAATCGACCGAATGATTTGGTGGAGGCTTTAAAGAAATTATCCAAAGACAGTTTCAGCAATTTGACACCGCATCCGGCATACGCATTTTTTAATTATTCGCATCCGCCGATTGACCAGCGAATCGCAAGGTTGAGAGAATAGATTTTGTTAATTGACTCAATTTGTTGTAATTTTAAATCATGGCAGTCTTAAAAGTAGAAGATAAAGAAAACCAAGAGCTCTCCCGTCGCTACAAAGAGTTGCTCCGCATCAGCTATCAAACACTTTCCAAATCGGATAAACAACTGATTAGGGAGGCGTTCAACTTAGCGGTTGAGGCACATCACGATCAACGCAGAAAATCTGGCGAGCCTTATGTTTATCATCCCATTGCTGTCGCCAAAATTGTCGCTTCAGAAATAGGCATGGACGCTACTTCTATTGCAGCAGCATTGCTTCACGATGTAGTGGAAGACACCGCTATTACGCTTTCAGACATCGAGCGGATGTTCGGTAAATCCGTTGCCATAATTGTTGACGGACTCACCAAAATATCTCATCTCAGCAAAGAAAAGGAGATTTCGACCCAAGCAGAAAATTTCAGAAAAATGCTACTCACCTTGAATGAAGACATTCGAGTGATTATCATCAAAATAGCCGATAGGTTGCACAACATGCAAACCATGGAAAGTATGCCACCCGATAAGCAGGTTAAAATTGCTTCCGAAACACTCTATATCTACGCACCGTTGGCACATAGAATTGGCCTCTATAACATTAAAAACGAGCTCGAAGATTTGGGTCTAAAATACACTGAACCTGATGTTTACAATGATATTTATGATAAAATTGAAGAAACAAAAGAAGAGCGAAGTACATACATAGAAGATTTTAAAAATATCATCAAAACTTCTTTAGACAAAGAAGACCTGAAATACACCATCAAAGGACGTCATAAATCAATCTATTCTATCCGGAAAAAAATGCTCGGCAATGTATCTTTTGATGAGATTTACGACAAGTTTGCCATTCGAATTATTTATGAATCCGATAGAAAATCAGAAAAATTTTATGCTTGGAAAATATATTCGATAGTTACCGATCACTTCAGGCCGAATCCCATCCGATTAAGAGATTGGATTTCTTCTCCAAAATCTACAGGATATGAAGCCTTGCACATAACGGTGGTTGGGCCAAAAGGAAAATGGGTAGAGGTACAAATCCGTTCTCAACGGATGGACGAAATTGCTGAAAAAGGTTATGCCGCACACTACAAATACAAAAATGGTGAAGAAACGGAAATTGGCATTGAAACTTGGTTAAAAAGATTGCAGGAAACCCTTGAAAATCCAAGTGGCAGCGCAGTAGATTTTGTAGAAGAATTCAAACTGAATCTGTATGCCAAAGAAATCTTCGTTTTTACCCCAAAAGGCGATCTAAAATCACTGCCAAAAGGTGCGACACCATTAGATTTTGCATTTAGTATTCATACCAACATCGGGTTGACGACTCGAGGAGCAAGAGTAAACGGGAAGTTGGTGCCGCTCAATCATGAGCTTAAGAGTGGCGATCAGATGGAAATAATTACTTCGCCCTCACAAAAACCCAATGCAAACTGGCTTGATTATGTCATTACCGCCAGAGCCCGCTCAAAAATAAAAAATGCTTTAAAAGAAGATAATAAGAACATTGCAGAACGCGGTAAAGAACTTCTCGAGCGAAAACTACGTCATCTCAAAATAAAAATGGATGAAAAAGTGGTGAACGAATTGGTCATGTTTTTCAAACTGAAAACAAGTTTTGATTTATTTTATCGTGTAGGGATAGGAACCATTGAAAATCAAAAACTTAAAGATTTTGCGGCTCAAAAATCAAATTCTTTTATCAATTATTTCAAAAACAAAATCAGAAAAACCCAAATCGAAACTGTTGACACGACCCAAGAAGAGGTTTCGTCTAACTATGATTTGATTGTCTTTGGTAAAAACGAAGAAAAACTAAATTATAAAACAGCAAATTGTTGCAATCCCATACCCGGTGATGACGTGTTTGGTTTTGTAACCGTTTCGGAAGGAATCAAAGTTCACAAAAAAGATTGCCCGAATGCAATTAGCATGCAGTCCAACTATTCGTACAGAATTATACAAGCCAAATGGATAGATTCTACCCAACGCGAATTCAAAGCAACCATCACCATCACAGGAATTGACAACATAGGTTTGGTCAACGATGTCACCAAAGTAATTTCAAGCAATATGCATGTCAACATGCAAAGTGTGAGTTTTGAAAGTGAAAATGGGTTGTTTAATGGAAAAGTTACCGTCGTTGTCCGAAACAACTCCATTTTAAAAAGATTAATAGAAAAATTAAAAAAAATAAATGGTATCGATAAAGTACAGCGTATTTAATTTTTTTTTAATAGATTTGTAAGATAACTTTAACAGAAAATGCAAGAGAATAAAGATAACGAAGTGTTGGAGAGCGAACAAGAAATCGTAAAGCGCGTATTTACGGAATATCTCGATGCAAACGAACACCGAAAAACACCGGAAAGATTTGCCATTCTTCAAGAAGTTTATAACTCGGAAGATCATTTTGATGTTGAAACGCTTTACATCAAAATGAAAAACAAAAACTATCGGGTAAGCAGAGCGACGCTTTACAATTCTATTGATTTACTGATGTCTGCAGGTCTTGTCCGCCGTCATCAGTTTGGTCAAAACCAATCGCATTACGAAAAAAGCTATTTCAACAAGCAACACGATCACATCATCATCAAAGGCACCAACGAGGTTATCGAATTTTGCGACCCGAGATTGGAAGCGATAAAAAAATCCATTGAAGAGATATTTGATGTAGATATTTACAGACATTCCTTGTACTTTTACGCCAACAAAAGGAAGAAAAACTTATAGCACACGTACACATGGCAGTTGATTTGTTGTTAGGTCTTCAATGGGGTGACGAAGGCAAAGGAAAAATAGTAGATGTCATCACCAAAAAATACGATATCATTGCTCGTTTTCAAGGCGGTCCTAACGCCGGTCATACCTTAGAGTTTGATGGAATCAAGCATGTTTTGCACACGATTCCCTCCGGAATTTTTCATGCACATACCATCAATTTGGTCGGAAACGGTGTGGTGATTGATCCGGTTATCTTTAGAAAGGAATTGGATAAATTGGCACCATTCAAAATAAACTTTAAATCCAATTTGTTGATTTCCAGAAAAGCACATCTTATTTTGCCAACCCATCGTTTGCTTGATGCTGCTTCAGAAGCATCCAAAGGAAAGGCGAAAATCGGTTCGACACTCAAGGGTATCGGCCCAACTTATATGGACAAAACCGGACGAAACGGCATCCGTGTCGGAGATTTGGAAATGCCCGATTGGAAAGAAAAATACCGTGCCTTAGCCAATAAACATGAAGAAATGATTCATTTTTTCGATGTGGACATTCAATACAATCTGAAAGAATTGGAGCAAGAATTTTTTGAAGCGATTGAGATACTGAAAGCGTTGACTTTCGTTGACAGCGAAAATTTCATGCACCAAGCCATGCTTTCCGGTAAAAAAATATTGGCAGAAGGTGCACAAGGCTCGTTGTTAGACATTGACTTCGGTACCTATCCTTATGTGACTTCTTCCAATACTACAGCAGCTGGCGCATGTACCGGACTTGGTGTAGCGCCCAATGCGATTGGAGAAGTCATCGGTATTTTTAAGGCTTATACAACACGTGTAGGCAGCGGTCCTTTTCCAACCGAACTTTTTGACGAAGTTGGTGCACGTATCGGAAGTGTAGGCAAAGAATTTGGTGCCACTACAGGCAGACCGCGTCGTTGCGGATGGTTGGACTTGGTTGGTTTGAAATACGCAATCCGAATCAATGGAGTTACACAATTGATTATGATGAAAAGCGATGTGCTTTCCGGAATAGAAGAAATAAAAATTTGCACGGCCTATCAATACAAAGGAGAGAAAATCGCACATTTTCCGTACTCCATCGAGCCCGAAGTTGTGCAGCCGGTTTATCAAACTTTTAAAGGATGGAAAACGGATATTACTTCAGCTACAAAATATGAAGATTTCCCAATAGAGCTCAAAGCTTATGTTGACTTTTTAGAAGAATGCCTACAAGTTCCTATCAAAATGATTTCGGTAGGTCCAGATCGAAAACAAACAGTTTTTAGATAAGCCACTTTCAAAAACAACAAGCATAAAAAAGCCCGCAAAAACTTAATTTGCGGGCTTTTTCTATATCGTATTGAAAGTTTAATTCACAATCTCTACTTCAAAAACCAAATCGGTATTGGGTGGAATAATTCCACCGCCGGCACCTTGCTCGCCATAACCGAGATGAGATGGGATAAACATGATTACTTTGTCTCCATCTTTCATCGTGAAAAGACCTTCTTTGAATCCGGGAATCATTGAAATTTCTTTACTTAGTTTTATTTCTATGGGACTGTACGGGCGATTCGGGTCAAATTTTTCATATTTCTGTGCAATCTCTGCAATGTTACTGTCAAACATTTCACCATTGGCTAAAAATCCGGAGTAATTAAATTTGATGGTTTGTCCTTCTTTTAATTTTTGTCCTTGCTTGTTGTCATACACTACATAAATCTTTAAACCTGACGGCAATTCAGTTGCTTGACTTTTCAAATCATACATTTTATTGATAAAATCCGCTTTTAATTTAGCAGTCACACGCTCTTTCTCCTCAAGTGCGCGGGTCTGCTTTTCAAAAAAGTCAGAAAACACTTTTTGGGCATCAAAGTTTTTGGCATCTTTCCCTACACGGATGATTTCGATTTTTGTCATGCTGTCTCCTTGTGCAATCGTGTCAACAACAGCTTGCCCGAAAACAACTTTGCCGAAGATGGAGTGAAAACCGTTGAGCCAAGGAGTTTCTTTGTGTGTGATAAAAAATTGACTACCGTTTGTGTCGGGACCTGAATTTGCCATGGCCAAAATGCCTGCTGATTCAAATGTCAAATCATTAAATTCATCCCCAAACTTATAGCCGGGGCCGCCGGCACCGGTTGCGGTAGGGTCGCCGCCTTGTATCATAAAGTCTTTCACTACGCGGTGAAATTTGAGTCCATCATAGAATTTTTTACCTTTGAACGAGTCGGCCACCATCGTGTTTGTGCCTTCTGCCAACGATACGAAATTGGCAACAGTTACCGGTGAAATATCATACGTTAGTTTGACTAAAACATCACCTCTGTTGGTTTGGATGTCTGCATACAATCCATCAGCCAGCTCAGGATATTTTGTTTTACATGAAACGATGAGCAAGAACGAAAATAGAAATAGAATGGTTTTTTTCATGGGATTATTTTTTCTTAGTGAAGTATTTATGAATTGAATGTTAAAATCAGGATGCGAATTTATTGAAATATATTCAATTGTGATTGATAATATGAAAATTTCATGGGATGCTGTCTTTCTCTATGGCGTACAGATGAACTTTGCAGACCAAAGGCTCGTTGGTTCCAATTAAGTTTTTATCTCCGGTATAACTATATGCCAATTCTGACGGAAAAAGAAAAGTAACCCGCTGTCCGGGATACATCAATTTGATGCCCTCACGCAGTCCTTTGAAAAGCACTTCTTTGTCAACGGTGTATTGAATTAAACCCAATGAAATAGAATCATAGATGATTTCGTTTCTTAAATCTTCTATTTGGTAGGTCAGCTGGGTCAAATCTCCCGGTTTTGGTGTTTCCGAATAAAGACTGTCTCGGCTGTCATAATAATACCAAAACCCTGAATTGGAGCTATATACTTTAATTGAATCCAATCGTGAAAGATACGCCTTGATATCAGCGGCATCTTCTTCATAAATCATTTTGCTGGTTTTGGCAGATTCCAATATTCGGGATCCGGATGAAACAGTTACCGGCCGTCTTGCTTCAGGTGAATGGCAAGAAAAAAATAAAAGTAGCACAAACAAGTGTGAAAATTTAATTTTCATCGGGTATCAGTTGTTTTTGATATTCGTTTAAAGATTTTAAGAAATACGCGATGGTTTCTTCCATATTCATCACACTTTTTCCTCCCGAGGCATTTTTATGACCGCCACCCGAAAAATATTGTCTTGCGAAGGTATTGACATCAAAATCTCCTTTGGATCGAAACGAAATTTTAATATACGGCTCATGTTGGTTTTCGATAAAAATAACGCCAAAAAACACGCCGTCCAATGCCAAGGTGTAATTGACAAATCCTTCGGTATCGCCTTTTTTGAAGTTGTGCGCTTTGAGTTCTTCTAAGGTAAGATAGGTGTATGCAGTATGCATATTCGGAATCATCTTCATGTTGCTCAGTGTTTTCCCCAAAAGTTGCATACGATCATAAGTTTGGGTATCAAACACTTTCGATTGAATGTCAGCAGCTTCAATTCCTTTTTCTATCAATTTTGCAGCGATGCGATGCGTTTCTGCTGAAGTGGAAGCGAATTTAAAAGACCCTGTATCGGTCATGATGCCCAAATAAATACAAGTTGCAATGTCTTTGTCTATCAATGCTTCCGCATCAAATTCTTGAATAAAACGATAAATCAATTCGCAAGTTGCAGATGCTTCAATGTCCCAATACACGCAATCTGCGAAATCTTCCGGCTCGCGGTGGTGGTCAATCAACACTTTGAAAGCTCGTGATTGGTCAATCGAATCACTCAAATTTTCTGTTCGTTTGACGGTATTGTAATCCAACGAAAACAAAATTTCCGCCTCCGCAATGAGTTTTTTCGCTTTTTCCTCAGACTGAGTTCCCAAAACAATGTCTTTTTTGCCGGGCAACCAACTTAGGAAATCAGGCAACTCATTGGGCAAAACCACCTCGACTTGGTGATTGAGTTTTTTCAAAAAATGACAAAGTGCCAACGAACTCCCTACTGCGTCCCCGTCGGGATTGTAATGAGAAGTAATAACGATTTTCTTAGGTGTTTTGAGCAGTGCTTCTAAAATGCTGAGATCTGTATTTTTCATGTGCCCAAAAATACGAATTTAATAATGATAGCTTAAAGGGATGTTTCGTATTTTTGATTTTTAAAATACATAGGTATGAAAAAAGCACTTTTTTTTCTGTTGTTGATGGTTTTTTCAATTTACAGCAATGCCCAAGGTGATATTCCAACTTCACAACAGGCTGTTTCAAATCTCGAAAATCCACAAATTGGTGATTTCATTTTGACATTCGGGTCGTGTAACAAAGTCGATTTGGAAAATAAACTGTGGGATGATATACTGCTCAACAATCCCGATGTGTGGGTTTGGGGTGGTGACAACATTTATGCAGACACCGGAGACATGGACAAATTGCAGAAAATGTACAACCTTCAAAAAAGCAATCCTAATTATCTAGCGGTACTGCATAAAACCAAAGTTATTGGTACTTGGGATGATCATGACTACGGATTGAATGACGGCGGTGTTGAATGGAAATACAAAAAAGAAAGCGAGCAGTTGTTTCTCGATTTTATGGATGTTCCAAAAGATGACACACGCAGAAGTAGAGAAGGAGTTTATCATGCGGTTGATTTCACAACACCCAAGGGGAAAATCAAAGTTTTGGTTTTAGACACGCGCTATTTTCGTTCATCACTTGAAAAAAGTCCGATTAAAAACAGAAGATACGAACCTACTTCCGACACGACAAAAACTGTTTTGGGAGAAGAACAATGGCAATGGCTCGAAAATGAACTTAATACTTCGGATGCTGATTTTAACATCTTGATTTCGAGTGTTCAATTTCTATCCAACAAGCATGGTTTCGAGATGTGGGGAAATTTTCCGAATGAAGTTACCAAGTTGGAAAACGTAATTGTCAAATCGAAAGCCAAGAACGCAATCATTCTTTCCGGCGATCGCCATATTGCTGAATTTTCTGAAAAGAAAGTGAAGGATTTACCGTATTCGTTGGTCGATTTTACTTCAAGCGGATTGACGCATGTCTATAAAAACTATTCCGGCGAAGAAAATCCGTATCGGGTTGGAGAAGTTTATCATGTGGTCAATTTTGGCGTACTCCGGTTTGATTTTGATAAAAAGTCAGTGGTGTTTGAAATAAGAGGAGACGAAAATAAGTTGTTGGAGCAAATCATTCGGAATTATTAGACCATAAAAAAACCCCACACTTGGCGGGGTATAAGATCTTCGGACAGATATATAATTAATAATCTCTTCGTTCTCTCCTTTGACCACCTCCGAAACTCGGACGTGCACCTTCTTTTTTAGGCTCTGCTTTGTTTACAACAATAGCTCTGCCATCAAGTTCAGCACCGTTC
The DNA here is from genome assembly GCA_034367065.1 of Flavobacteriaceae bacterium. Lineage (GTDB taxonomy): Bacteria > Bacteroidota > Bacteroidia > Flavobacteriales > Flavobacteriaceae > UM-FILTER-40-17. The sequence continues at coordinate 15,474 of JAXMLV010000057.1, read as the reverse complement.
AAGCCTTCAATGGCTGCGGCTGCTTCTTCGTCATTTGCCATGACGACAAATCCAAATCCTTTACTTCTTCCGGTTTCACGATCAGTAATGATTTTAACTGATTCAACCGCACCGTACTCCTCGAAGTACTGACTTAATTGGGCTTCCTTTAAGCGATAAGGTAAACTCCCTACAAAAATGTTCATAATAATAAATAAGAATTAAACTTCGGTAAAGGTAATTATTTTTTGATACAATTTGATTATTTACTGAAAATAAATATTTTAAGGTAAAAATATTCTTCTGAATTGTCAGAAAGGAAGCTGAAATGCGAAATGGAAAATTTATTTTTAAATTCGATGTGATAAAAAGTTAACCTCAAAGAGCCACAAACTTTTGCACAAAGGACACAATGGGATTTGTCGGATGTTTTGTCATTACCATCAGTGTTTTTTGAGATTTCTTCGTGTATTTTGTGCTAAAGTCAACGGTCGCAAATTAAAATCTTTCAAAAACCCCCAATCCAAACAATGCAAAATCATATTTGACGGGATCTGATGCGTCCATTTTTCTCAACAAGCGGTCTAATTCGGCCACCGCTTTTGCGTCATTTTGTTTTCGGGTTAAGAGTCCCAATTTTCTAGCGACATTGCCCGAATGAACATCCAACGGGCACGAAAGTTGAGCCGGAGACAGACTTTTCCAAATACCCAAATCAACACCTTTTCGGTCGTTTCTGACCATCCATCGCAAAAACATATTGATTCGCTTCGCCGCCGAACCGTTCAGCGGATCGGAAACGTGTTTTTTAGTTCGGATTAATCCGTTGTTTTTTTCAAAAAATACTATTTTGAATTGATGAATACCAGATTGAAGTGTTTCCTTGTCGGCGTACTTTTTGAAGACCGCTTCCAATCCGCCGTGGTTTTGATAAACATATTGCAAATTTCGGATAAAGCAAACAAAATCTTGACCGTTGAAGGTGCGGTGAACAAAATTTTCAACAAGTCTGAGATCTTTATCTTGATGATTCATCACAAAATCAAAAGGTGCATTTTCCAGCAATTCCATCATTTTTTGGGCATTGTTGATGATGCTTTTCCGGTTTCCCCAAGCGATGGTGGCTGTCAAAAAAGCAGCAATTTCGATGTCTTCTTTCCGCTCAAAAAGATGCGGAATTTGGATGGGATCACTTTCTATAAAAGCCGGATTGTTATAGAAATCAGCTTTTTCGTCCAAAAATGATTTGCGTTCTGAGAAAGTCATTTTATCTGGGTACTTCCACCGATTTTACAATCAAATCAACCACTTGAGCGGTGGTAAAACCTTCCATTTCTCGTTCAGGTGTCAGCACAATACGATGTTGAAGCACCGGCACCAATGCTTTCTTGACATCTTCGGGAATCACAAAATCGCGTCCTTCGATGGCGGCAAAAACTTTGGAGGTATTCATAATTGCCAACGAAGCGCGCGGGGAGGCTCCTAAATAGAGATAGGGGTGGTTGCGGGTTTTGGTGACCAATTCGGCTATGTATTTGAAGATGTTTTCTTCGATTCGAATATCGTGAATCAAGGTTTTAAAAACGTTCAATTGATGGCTATCCAAAACCTTGTTAATCAAACTCAATGCTTTTTCGGCTTTTCGGAGATGGTGACTTTTCAGGATATTCACTTCATTTTCAAAACCGGGATAGGTCACATTTATTTTGAATAAAAATCGGTCTAATTGTGCTTCCGGCAAAGCATAAGTGCCTTCCTGGTCAATCGGATTTTGGGTGGCCAAAACCATAAACGGATCTTCTAAAGTAACGGTTTGACCGTCGATGGTAACTTGACGCTCTTCCATGATTTCAAACAAGGCCGATTGTGTTTTTGCCGGTGCCCGATTGATTTCGTCAATTAAAATAATGTTTGAAAAAACCGGGCCTTTTTTCAATTCAAATTCGTTGCTTTTCTGATTGAAAATGGCGGTTCCCAACACATCTGAAGGCATCAAATCCGGCGTGAATTGAATGCGACTAAATTCAGTATCCAAAGTTTTGGCAAACAGTTTGGCCGTGATGGTTTTGGCAACGCCCGGAACGCCTTCTATCAAGACGTGACCGTTGGCGAGCAAGGCGACAATCAGCAATTCAACCATTTCTTCCTGACCGATGATGATTTTAGCTATTTCTGTTTTGATGTTGCCGACGCTTTCTTGAAGTTCTGACAAATCGATGCGGTTTTCAAAAGTATTTTCTTCCGAGATCATAAGGATGTGTTTTTTAAGGTATGAATGTATTGATCAAATGTTATTAAGTCTTCCGAGCTGATGGCTTCGTTTTTTTCTGCACGAGAAATTAAATCTATGAGTTTTTGAACTTTCTCAATTGAAAAATTTGTTTTTTGAGAAAGTATTTCAGCAAATCCTTTCTGATGATAAGCGAGATCTATCAACAATTGCTCTCGGACAAATTTTAAAAAATGAACAGCTTTGAGTTGGGCTATTTCCCGATGATTTTTTTCAGAGAAAAATTGGTAAGCAATGGTTCGAATAAATGCAATACTTTGATTTTTAGGCGATTCTAATATCGGAATTGCACGTTGCTTTCTTTTCCCCTGAAAAATTACATATAATAAAACGCCAGTCAACATCAGATAATATGCCCAACGCAGAGAAAAATTTTCGAGTACGACATGCAAGGGTGAATTATAATATATTTTTCCGTTCTTGTGATAGTTGTCAAAAATGACGGGCTTCGCGAAATCGACATAAGAAATCGCGCCGGCCGTATAGTTTTTATGGTCGTCTTTCAATAAAAAGAAGTTGGCAAATGCTTCGGGAAAAGTCAGTAAATATATTTTTCCTTCTCCGAAAGGGACACTTATAAAATTGGGTCTTTCGGTGTTGAGGCTGTCTTTCACTTTGACAAAATTTGTGGTGCCCAAAACGACAGCGGTCGAATCTAACTTGCTGAAATAGAAATTATCTCGGCTTTTTTCTAAGGGATAATTTTCTGCGGCATGCAGGTTTGGAAAACTTAGATTGAAAGTGTGCAGATTGTCAAAATTTTCATCATCATCAACGATTTTTATTTCCAATTCGAGTGTGTCTAACAAAAAAGACTCAATTTTTTCGGAAGCTACAAACAGTGTGTTTCCCCGCGAGACAAAATCGAGTAATTTTCCGCCTTCATCTTCCCCAAAATAAACCTGTTCGTTGACAAAAAAGAAAGTGCCGATCAGCGTGCTGTCCATCAACAATTCAAATGGCGGAATACGATTTTCGATGAGTTTGCCATCCGCAGTTTTTTTCTTTAAAATTTCATGAAAAACATAACTTCCATAGGGAATTTTGTCATGACTCGCATAAGACGGAAACCAATTGATGGTTTTCTTTTTGGTCGATTCCAACAAGAGGACACCCGTGAGAGCAGTCAAAAAAATCAAGATGTAAAATCGATATGATTTCATGTGTAAATTTCATTTGTTTTTCAGCGGCCACACCTGCCTTGCCGTCAGGCAGGTGGAACATCCATATTCATGCTTGTTTGTGTTAAATGGAAGATATGCCTTGGATGTTTCATTTTTTGGAATTCACGGGGTTTTGAAATTTATCAAAAGAAATTTGCAAATCGGAAAATTGGGCAGCTTCGACGGGAAAATTTCCGAACCAAACCCGATTGTACCAACGGGTAATGTTGATGAATTCAGGTCTGAGTTCGACAGTTTTTAGTTCGCCCGCATAGTCAGTATTCGTTTTGTCCGGTTGCCAATCGATTTGATGTTGATCGGCAAGTGATTTGATACACTTCAAATATGAAAACCGCAAGGCCTTTCGAAAATCGTTGTTGCGAACCGCTTCGGTGATGAGACCCTCCAAATTCGGATGATTGAGCAAAGCTTCGTCTTCTGTATAAGCAACAGCGTTTGGATTGGATAAATCAGCGGTCAAGGGGCTTATTTTTCCTTTTACAATCAACATCACAATCACCAAAAGCAATGCGAAAGCCGCAACATAGGGCAAGATTGCAAAAATATTTTGAATGGCTGCCTCAGACAATCGGTTACCGAAAATAAATTTCAAAATGCGATAAAACCCTCTTTTTACCCATGCTTTAAACAAAGTCAACCAATTTTCTGTCACCACTTCGGAGTAATTAAAATCAGGGTCGTTTTGAAATTCTTCCAAATCTGAAGTTTCAATTTTTTGAATCAGTACAGGCTCAGATTCAACATGATTTTGTCCTGATCCTAATGAAAATAAGGTTAGAAGTAGAAAGGTTGTAAGCGCAGTTTTCAGCATGATTTAATGTCCGATGTTTTCGATGATTTCGCCGATGCCTTTTCCGGTCTTTTTTTCGCTGATGCTGAAGTAAAGAAACGCAGTGGCTACAATACTGATGAGGTTAAGAAAAAATTGCAAGGCGTAAGAAAGTACATTCATTGTCAAATAAATATAGTCAGTTCCCAAACTGTCCAGCGAGGATGGATTGAAGCTTCCAGAAGAGATAAACATTTTTATGAACATGTAAATTGCAGCCGGTATGCTGAAAACCGAACCGGCCACACCCAATAAAATCCCAATGACCAAAAGAAACAGAAAAGAATTCCACCATTCGTCTTTAATGAGCTTGAGCGATGTTTCCACACTTTCTATTACATCTCTTTTTTCAAAAACCAGCACAGAAAAAACCAAACTCAGCGGGATTGCCAAATAAATACCGGGGATGATGCATAAAATAATTCCGAAAAAAATCAAAAATATGGAAACAATACCCAATCCCAAAAAGCTGAAAAAGCTACCGAATGTTTTGCGTTGCACTTCTTTTGGATCGACCTTGCCGCTGTTGGCGATATACGATTCAATGTAAAACAGCGCAGCCGCATGTGCCAACAAATAAGCCGAACCGCCAAAAAGAACGATGAGTGTAATACTGACAATCAACTGAACCGGACTGGACGTATCAACATCTATTAGGCTGCTTGAAAAAGAATTCATTGAATTCAAATATCCGGTGAGTCCGATAAGCATTAAAATCAAAAAAGGGCCAGTAATGCGAATGATTATTCCTAAAAAAGGTTTGTATTCTTGCCTGATAAATTGGAAAGTTGCCGTAATCAGTTGTTCAAAATTCCGCTCTTTGCTAAAGATGATCATAAGTATTGGGTTTTAGGTTGGATTGATAAACAAATTTGGGGTAAAAAACGTAATAAAACAAGATGAGTGCCATTGAAACAACGATGATGAAAACCGCCAACCAATCCGGCATTTCGGTATGTCGGGTCACAAAACCTTCCAAAAAACCGGCGATGATGAAAAACGGCACGGTACTCACCACTATTTTCAATCCGGATTTCACGCCTTTGACGAAAGCTTCCAAACGCGAATAAGTCCCCGGGAAAAGGATGCTGCTACCCATGACCAAACCGGCGGCGGCAGCGATGATGATGACCGAAATTTCGATGGTTCCGTGTATCCAAATCGTTCGAGCCGATTCCCAAAGCAAGCCTTTCTCGTAGAAAAAATATTGAAAACTGCCGAGCATTACTGCATTTTGCATCAACATAAAAAGTGAGCCGACACCCAATAAAAAACCGTAAATAAACGCATAAAACGCCACCTGAACGTTGTTGATGGTGATGCCCATAAACATATCCATTTCATTGGCTTGTTTATAAACCGCCATCGGATCATTGTTGTCAATGTTTTCAAGCGTCATGTTGACATACGCATCACCCATGATCGACCGAACAAAATCGCTTTTTTTTGAGGAAGAAAATGCACCGGCTGCGCTAAAAAGCACAAAAACCAAAAACGAAATTAGCAAAGCTTTGCGATGTTTGTATATCTCTAACGGAAAATCTGTTTTCCAATAGCGGATAAATCGATTTTTGTCAACCTTCTTGGTTTTGTACAACTTCTGATGCGCGTGAGAAGCCAATTGATTTAGGTAGCGCGTGGTGTCTGAGTTGGGATAAAATGTCTGCGCAAAACTCAGATGATCAGTTATTTCGACATACAAATCACCGAGCACAACCGGAGAAAGTTGAATTTTGTTTGACAAGGCATTTTCAAATTCCAACCATTTACCTTTATTTTGCTTCACAAACAACGCCTCACGCATTTCCTTTTTTCTTCAAAGAAAACAAAATATGGATTCATTTCAAATAGAGACCGCACAAAATATTAGAATTTCTCAAAATGTAGCCGGTATAGGCGATCGAATATTGGCTTTCATCATTGATGCCGGCATTCTTGTATTCTATTACATTTTTGTCGTAGTATTTATTATTTCAAACATTGGGTGGGATTCGGGCATCAGTCAATTGGAAATTTTAGCGCTTACGCTACCGGTGATGTTTTATACTTTATTGTTCGAAACTTTTTCAAATGGCAGAACGGTTGGAAAAATGGCATTGAACATTCGTGTGGTCAAGATAGACGGCACACGTCCGAGATTCTCTGACTATCTGATCAGATGGCTTTTCCGTATAGTCGATATTTACATGAGCAGCGGCGGACTGGCTGTTATCACGATATTGCTGAATGAGAAAGGACAACGATTCGGAGATATAGCCACAAAAACTACGGTCATCAAAGAAGAGAAAATAAGTTCCGAAGTTATCCACCAATTGGATGCCTCCGAAACCAATGATGCCTATGAACCTGTTTTTTCGGAAGTTGTGTTGTTAAAAGACGAAGATGTACAAACCATAAGAGAGATTTATTGGGATGCCAAAAGGAATGCAAATCACAGGGTAATCTTAAAACTCAACGACCGATTGTTGGAACTTTTGCACATTAAAACAGACCTCAAACCGATAATTTTTATAGAAACGGTTTTAAAAGATTATCAGTATTTTTCACAAAAGGGTTGATGGGTTTCAGTTTTTAATTACGAATTACGAATTACGAATAACAATATTTACAAACCGACGGCTTAAAACTAAAAATTATTAACCTGAGTTCGATTAAAGCAAACGGATGTATTTTGCTAATTGGGGTTTGGTGAAAATGAGTTAACATTTTGATTGTTAATAACTTAATGTATTTTTTTAGTAAATAAATGCAAGGTTTTTAGTAAATTTGAATCAAAACCTTTGCACCTTATGATACAAAAAACGATAAAAAATCAGCTAAAGATAGAGGAATTTATAGAAGAATTTCATATCAAATTAGACCAAAGCAATCGGTGGATAGTTTTGGGGAATTTGCTTCCATGGGAAGCTATGGAACAGCTATACTATACCAAGCTAAACAGCAAAGAAGGAGCACCCTGCATAAAAGCACGCATAGTAATAGGATCGCTGATTATCAAGCACAAGCTAAAACTCAGCGATAGGGAGTGCATCGAATATATAAGAGAAAACCCTTACGCACAGTGTTTTTTAGGGTTGAGTAACTATACAGATCAAGATGTGTTTGACAGGAGTTTGTTTACGCTAATACGGAACAGAATAGGAGTAGAAGAATTTGACAAATTCAACTGTATGCTGATAGAAAAAGCAGAAGAAGTAAGTGAAAAGAAAGTGAAAAAGGAAAAAGAAGAAACAACAAGCAGAACAACAATAGAAAAGAAGAAAGCAGCAGCATCAAAACCAACAACACAAGAACTTGGACTAAAAATAAAACCTACCCAAAGAAAAGTACAAAAAATAGAAACCACAGTACCAAGCGTATCAAGCTCTGAACAGTTACCCTTATTACCCAACCAAGGGAAGCTACAAATAGATGCAACAGTAGCCGACCAAATGATAGTTTACCCGACCGATTTAGGTTTGCTTAACCGATGCAGAGAAGAAAGTGAACGGATAATAGATAGCTTACACCAACTTACCCCATCAACAAAAAAACCAAGAACGTATCGACAAAAAGCGAGGAAACAATATTTACAAATAGCCAAAAAGAAAAAGAAAACAAAACGAGAAATACACAAAGGCATAGGGCAAGAGTTACGATTTTTGAAACGTAACATAAAAAGTATAGAGAAGCTATTGGATGAGTTAGCCACCAACGGAACAACAAGTTGGGAACTATCCAAACGAGACCAAAAGATATTTTGGGTCATCCAACACATCTACGACCAACAGTTAGCAATGTATCAAAACAATACCCATAGCATAGAAAACAGAATAGTAAATATTTACCAACCCTACGTACGACCCATAGTGAGAGGCAAAGAAAAGGTTAATGTAGAATTTGGAGCAAAACTTGGTGTAGGTTTAGAAAAAGGATTTGCCCGCATCAACACCTTTAGTTGGGAGGCTTATAATGAAAGTACAGACCTATCCAAGCAGTTAGAAGACTATAAACAGTTGCATGGCTACTATCCAGAAGCAGTATTGGCAGACACACTTTATGGAACAAGAGAAAACAGAGCATTATTAAAGTCACTAAACATACGTTTTGTAGGAAAAGCACTGGGCAGGCCACCAAAAGAGCAACTCACACCCTATCAGAGACGAAAACAAAAAAAAGAGCGAAACGAACGCAACCACATAGAAGGAAAGTTTGGCCAAGGAAAAAATGGCTACAACCTAAGCAAAATAAGAGCAAAACTGCAAAAAACATCAGAAAGTTGGGTAAGCTGCATCTTCTTTGTGATGAACATCGTTAATCTAGTCAAATTAGTAGGAAAAACAGCAGGTGATTTTTTAGTTTCTTTTTTTACAGGCACTTTTTTTTCCTCAAAAAATTATTTCCCACAAATTTTATTAAATTTTACTCCATAAAGAAAATAGAAAAATAATTAAGATTTTCATAAGTAGGGTTTTTCACCAAACCCTACTTAGATATACTTAGTGTCCTTAAAGACAAGAATTTAATTAAGGTTGCCACAGGCGTTAGGCGTTGTGGAAAATCAACTTTAATGACACAATTTCAAGACTTGCTGCGTAAAGAAAACGGCAAAGTTTCCATTTTAGCGATCAATATGGATATGCCCGAATTTCGGTTTTTAGCAGAAAAAAATTGGAAAGAGATTTACGATTACCTCATTAAGCATCTCAAAAAAAATGTAACCAATTATGTGTTTATAGACGAAGTGCAAAACGTTCCGGAATTTGAAAAACTGTTGGAAGGCTTGTATGTTCACCCAAATATAGATTTGTACGTTACAGGTTCAAACGCATTTTTATTATCAAGCGAATTGGCAACTTTGCTTACAGGTAGAGCTTATGAAATAAATGTACTGCCTTTTTCTTTTGCTGAATATTTAGAGTTCACGGGTAAAACTACAAACCCTGACCGTGCTTTTGCTGAATATATGCGTACAGGTGGTTTTCCCGAAGCTGTTCGGCTTTCAGCAGACGGGAATCATTTTGCAAATGAATATTTGCAAACGGTTTTCAAAAACATTTACGACAACGATATTTCTAAACGCTATACTATTTATGCCAAAGAATCCTATCAGGAAGTGGTAAACTTCTTAATAGATTCAGTGGGTTCAAGCGTTTCAGCAGGGAACATTGCCAAAGTTTTAACTACAAACAAAAAGAAAATTGACAACAAAACGGTGTCAAAATACATTGATACGTTGGTTGAAGCCTATTTGTTTTACAAAGTAAACCGCTATGACATCAAAGGCAAACAACATTTGGCAACGCAAGAAAAATATTATTTAGTGGATTTGGGTTTTCGCAACGCATTACTTGGAAAAGAATTGGCAAGCGATGCAGGACATTTACTTGAAAACATCATTTATCTTGAGTTAAAACGCAGAAACAACCAAGTGTGGATAGGAAAAACAAATAATTTAGAAGTTGATTTTGTTGTTCGCAACAACGAAGGTTTTACACAATACATACAAGTTTCGCAAACAGTACAAAATGCAACGACTTTAGAACGTGAGCTGGCACCATTTGACCGTATTGCAGACCATCACGAAAAACTTTTAATCACCATGGACTACGACACAGGCACCTATAACGGAATAAAAAAAACAAACGCATTAGATTGGCTTACAAAGCCCGAAAAATAAGGGCAAACCGCCAACAGCACCTACGAGAAATTGGCGGATTTGGCACAAACCGGCAAACATTCAATAATAATACTGCTACGGCGGAAAAATCTCTGATTTTTACGATGCACAAATCATTTACAAACACGTTGGTAATAATTTACTGTAACAAGTTCAAAAAAAACTGTCTTTATATTAAATAAAAACCAATTAATATGAAAAATCCATTAATCCTTTTACTTGTTGCCAGCATTTTTTATTCGTGTAATAATGACAAAATAGCAAATAAACACATTCCAACCAGTGAAGAAAAAGAAAGTAATAACATAGAGCAAACCAAAGTTCTAACACTTGGTACTTTTCACTTTAAGTTTCCAAATATGGATGTTGCTAAAACAGATGTTGACAATCAAATTGATGTTTTTGATTCTAAATATCAAAAAGAAATTGAATTAATCGTAGATAAACTTGCTAAATTTAAACCTACTAAAATTGTTATCGAAAGAGAACCCGAAAAACAGCAAACATATGATTCTCTTTATACCTCTTATTTAAATGGGGAACATAAACTAACAAGAAGCGAAGAGCAACAAATAGGTTTTAGGCTCGCCAAGCGTTTGGGTTTGAATCGATTATATTGCGCTGATGCTTGGGGAACAGATTATGAAGATGTAAAAAAAGTTATTGATGGAAATGACACAATTGCTAAACGAAAATTTATGGATTACTTCTATAAGAATCCAGATAGTATTTTAATGTCATATCGCAGTGAAAAGGAGTTGTTTAAAACTGAAGGTATATTGGCGGATTTGAAAAGATTAAATTCTACAGAATACGTTAAAAAGGGATTAGGCGACTATTTAATAGGCATTTTTAAATATGAGACAAAGGGAAACGAACAATTTGGGCCAGATTTTGTCACGTCTTGGTGGTTTAATAGAAACTTGAGGATTTTTAGAAATATTCAACGTATCAATGCAAAGCCTGAAGATAGGATTTTGGTAATATATGGTGCTGGACATATGAACTTACTCAATATTTTCTTCGAGGCTTCTCCCGAATATAAATTATTACATATAAATGATTATTTAAATTAAAACTGTGCCAAGCCGTATAAAATTGATTGCTTGGTTCTATCCTATTTACGAAAACCCCCGCGGATTTTCTATTCGGTTTGTATTTGCTAAATTAACGTTTTATTCAAGTGTCACCTCGAGCCTTTCGGCTACGCTCAAGATAAACTAAAATCGAGAGGCCCTTTGGCAATGATACTTTCAAAATGAGGTCTCGACTGCGCTCGACCTGACAGTAATTTAGTAAACAACTATATATCAGTTAAATATATGTCGAGCTCACGTTATTAAATCCCTAAAGTTCCCGAACCCAAATATTTCGATAACTCACGGTTGCGTTGTGATCTTGCAGTTTGATAGGTGCTTTTCCATGCGCGATGTTTTTCGGCCAACCGATGTATTCCGTAGTTCCCAATAACTCAAAATGGTCTTGCACCAACACACCGTTGTGCAAAACCGTCACCGTACCGGCTTTGACACGTTGTCCGGCGGCATTGAATTCAGGCGCGTGAAATAGGATGTCGTAGGTATTCCATTTGCCGGTTTCCACAGAAGCAAACGCCAGCGGAACCGATTGTTTGTAGAGCGAGCCGACTTGTCCGTTCACATAAGTTGAATTGTTGTTGTTGTCCAACACCTGAACTTCATATCTGTTTTGCAAAAAAACGCCGCTGTTGCCGCGGTGTTGGCCTTCGTGCTCAATTATTTCAGGCGATTTCCATTCGATGTGCAATTGTACACTGCCGAAATTCCGTTTGGTTTGGATATCTCCTGATTTTGGTAAAACCGTAAAACTTCCGTCTTTGTTGAGTGTCCATTTCACGGCAGTTGAGTCTTTTGTGCTGATCCACTCATTAAAATTTTTACCGTCAAACAAAACGATGGCGTCGCTGGGAGCGCTGTTGTTTGTGCCCGGAATTACCCTTGGTACTTTGGGTTCGTAAAACTCGGTTTGTTCGGGTTTTGTGGGTTCCTGTTGAATCGGGATTTCAGATTTTTGTGCAAAAGCGGAAGTTGAGAAGAGAATAAACAGCATTGCAAGAGATAAACTTTTCATGATTTTTTGGTTTATAATTAATTGGGATGAGTTTGTTTCTCAAAAGTATAAATTATGTCGGACACCATAAATTTTTTTTAATAGAAAGACCTTATTATTCAAAACCGATTTTGGAATCAAAAAAATTAAAAATTTAGCTGTAAAGCCAATCCTTTCGCATCTTCCTGATAAATAGGTGTGATTGAAAAACTACTGCCATCGGGATGTGTTTTGTGCAAATAGGGTATGAGCAAACCAAAGGAAGCCCCCAAAGCATATCCGACCATCACGTCTGAGTAAAAGTGTTTACCACTTTCTACACGCAGTGCGGCTTGTGCGGCCGGAAGTGTTACTGCAATTGACCAGACACCCACTTTTGACCATGTACTCATGTCGGGATGAAAATCGGTCATCACTTTGGCAAAAAAGAATGAAAACGCCGCAGTTTGCGAAACATGAGCAGAGTAAAAAGAATAGCGGTTGTCTTGTTTAGCGCGTTTGTCAAACGAAAGATCTGTATTGTACGCAATAGGTCTGAAACGGTTGAATGCATATTTAGAATTAAAGGACAGGGCATTGTTGGCTAAAAATATTTCCGCACCCATGACCGCCAAAGTTTTGTATTCTTTACGGGTGTTTTTGTCCAAATAAAAAGCGATAACCGGGAGGGCAGATGCGGCTCCGAGCAAGATGTCACTCGCGTCTGCAGCAGACTGTGCGTAGTTGAAAGCCACGCCTCGATCAAATCCGTTGATGTTATTTCGGTCAAGATTGGCGAGCTTTTCCGCACTGATTCTCCCTTGGTCGTTGGTTGTTTTTAAAATAATTCCACTGACAACCAAACCGAGTCCGACACCGAAAATATAAGTTTCTTTTTTCTTGTTGAGTTGATAAACCTTTTGGATTTGTTGATCGGATGTTTTGGTTTGACAGCAAATGAGTTCAGTATCAGCAGTATTGTTTAAAGCAATATCTTGAGCAGATAAAAATGTAGTTGTCAAAACTAAATTGATGATGAAAAATAAGATTTTATACATGATTACAAGGATTCATAGGGTGAGAACTCCAATTGCAAAATAACTACTTATTTTTAGCTGTTATTTATTTCATTAATTTTATTTTGATTAAAATATTTTACAGAAAGAAAAATCTTGGATTAAACAATTTAGAAAGGAAAGCATATCTCGAAAAATCACTAAATTGCCGACTATTCAGACTTTCATCAAAAAAAATTAAATTTACATTTATGAAATTGCCATTAACAACAAGTTTGCGCAAGCAAACACCGATAAATAAAAAGCGATAACATATCCGCCTGTCGGCAGACAGGTATGACCGCTGAAAAATAAATTTTACATATATGAAAAAAACATACTTGATATGCTGCTTTTTGGTTTCTGCTTTAGGTTTTGCACAAACCAGCGGAACATTAATTGTACTCAACAAATCGGATGATACAGTCAATTTTATCAATCTCAAGACCGACAGCATTGTCGCTACAATTCCCACTGGCAAAAACCCGCACGAAGTTGCTATTTCCTTGGACGGAAAGACTGCTGTCGTGACCAATTACGGCAACGCCAAAGAACGCGGAAATTCACTCACCATCATAGATATACCCGAAAGAAAAGTCACCAAAACCATCAAACTCGATTATTTTGCACCTCACGGGATTGTCATGATTTCAAACGAAGATGTTTTGGTAACCTCTGAAATGAATAAAAAAGTATTGGTAGTCAATATTCCATTGGGCTACGTTACGCAAGAAGTAAATACAGGCCAAGAAATAAGTCACATGGTTGCCTATGCAGGCGAAGTTAACAAAGCTTTTGTTGCTAACATAGGCTCAGGAAGTGTTTCGGTAATTGACTTGAATAACTATCGCTTAGAGAAAATAATTCCAACAGGAAACGGTGCCGAAGGTATTGCCGTTTCTCCGGACAATCAATCGGTTTGGGTGACCAACAGAGCTGCGGATTTTGTTTCCGTGATTGATATTGAATCATTCGATATAGTGGATTTAATCGAATCGCTGAAATTTCCCATTCGCGTGAAATTTACACACCAATCTAATTTGGCTTTGGTCTCAAACGCACAAACAGGAACTGTCAATGTTTTTGACGCACGAACAGACGAGCTTCTTCATACCATTAGCATGGAGGCAACGGCTACGGAAAAAGAACCCGGCAGATTGTTTCAACAGTTTGAAGACAGTCCGGTGCCGGTCGGAATATTAATTCATCCCAACGATAAATATGCTTATGTAGCCAACACCAATGCCGATGTTATTACCGTTATCAATTTAGAAACATTTGCCGTAGAAAAAAGACTCAAAGCAGGAAGAGAGCCGGATGGGCTTGGGTTTACACAAATAACATTTTAGCAGCATATATGATGAATCTGACCATACTTGGATGCTATGCCGCCACGCCGAGAACGTTCACAAACCCAACTGCTCAGGTACTCGAACTTAAAAATCACCTTTTTTTGATCGATTGTGGAGAAGGAACACAAGTACAACTCAGAAAAAGCAAAATCAAGTTTTCCAGAATAAAACACATTTTTATTTCCCACTTGCACGGCGATCATTTCTATGGATTAATAGGATTGATATCAACTTTTCGATTGCTTAACCGATCACAAGAATTGCATATTTACGGACCTTTAGGTATCAAAGAAATCATCTTGTTGCAACTCAAATATGCTGATTCTTGGACGAATTTTCCGCTGGTTTTTCATGAACTCATTTCCAAAGTATCCGAATTAATTCTGGAAGAAGAAAACCTTACAGTGTCAACCATTCCACTGAAACACCGAATCTATACCAACGGTTTTTTGTTTCGAGAAAAATTAGGAGAACGCAAGCTTAACATGAAAGCGGTCGGAAAATATAAAATCGAAATTTGTGACTACCAGAATCTTAAAAACGGCAAAGATTACATCACCCACGAAAATGAAGTCATCCCGAATCAAGTATTGACTTTTGATCCGCCCAAACCCAAGTCGTATGCCTTTTGCAGCGACACGGTTTTTGATTTGGATATTATACCCTATATAAAAGGTGTTGATGTACTCTATCACGAAGCAACTTTTTTGGATGAGCACCAAAAACTGGCAACACCCACCAAGCATAGTACGGCCAAACAAGCGGCCGAAATTGCCCGTCAAGCAGAAGTAGGCACGCTTATTTTAGGTCACTTTTCGACCCGTTACGGCAGTATTCAGCCTTTTTTAGAAGAAGCACTGACCATTTTTAATCCTACACTTCTGGCGGATGATGGCAAAGTTTTTTCATTTTGATTAATCATTTCTAACGAAGATTCAAAAAGTAGTAAATTGCACCTTTAAAACAAAAGATGGAAAAAGACCTGAGCAATTATCGCAAAAACTACGCGCAAAAGATACTGTCTGAAAAGGATATCACGGACAATCCCATGCAGCTTTT
>JAXMLV010000056.1:0-10672 GCA_034367065.1 Flavobacteriaceae bacterium | reverse complement strand
TATATCTTTTAAGCTTCCCGTTAAATGAATAGACAATCAAACTGAGAAAGTCAACTCTCATCATGTATATTTGCTTATCAAGCAAACTTAATTCATCAAACTTGTTTTTCCCTTTATTTGGAAGAACCACATTTTTATTGAGCTTATCAGTTGTGTCATCGTAAAAATCCTTCTCGGTCATCGAAACTTTACGCTTGCTTTTATCGGCAATATAATAGGTATTTGAATTTGTTTGACTTTTGACAGTTTTGATATCCTCGGAAACGGATGGTTTAAAAATTACATTTTTATAGACTGAATCCTTTTCGATTTTTCTTTCCTGAGAAAAGGCTGAAAAAAATGAAATCAATAACAATCCCATAAGAAGTGTTGAATTTTTTATGGAATCTAAATCGCTCATTTTTATCTTTTGATTTTTATTTCCCGATGATATTCCGCGCGATGACCAATTTTTGTATTTCAGAGGTTCCCTCTCCGATGGTGCATAACTTGGAGTCGCGGTAAAATTTCTCTACCGGAAAGTCTTTGGTAAATCCGTAACCACCAAATATCTGAACTGCTTCCGAAGAGATGGACACACATATTTCGGAGGCAAAGAGTTTGCTCATGGCACCCAATTTGGTCATTTTTTCGCCTTTATTTTTCAAGAAAGCGGCTTTGTGTAACAAGAGTTCGGCAGCTTCAATCTGTGTTGCCATGTCTGCCAACTTGAAAGAAATGGCTTGAAATTGGTTGATGGGTTGACCGAATTGTTCTCTTTCCGAAGAATATTTTAATGCGGCTTCATAAGCTCCTTTGGCAATTCCGAGGGAAAGTGCTCCGATGGAAATGCGTCCGCCGTCTAAAATTTTCATCGACTGAATAAATCCGTCTCCAATTTCTCCTAAAACTGCATCGTCTGAAATGAAACAATCCGAAAAAACCATTTCGGCAGTCTCAGAAGCACGCATGCCCAATTTATTTTCTTTCTTACCGGATGAAAAGCCGGGTGTTCCTTTTTCGACTACAAAAGCAGTCATTCCGTGTGAATCTCCTTTTTCACCCGTGCGTGCTATGACAACAGCTACTTCACCACTTTTGCCGTGTGTGATAAAATTTTTGGTTCCATTCAATACCCAACCTCCATTTTTTCTGACAGCAGTGGTATTCATCCCACCGGCATCACTTCCTGTGTTGTGTTCGGTCAATCCCCACGCACCTAACCATTCGCCGGATGCCAATTTAGGAATCCAACGTTGCTTTTGCGCGTCATTTCCAAATGTAAAAATATGGTTGGTGCAAAGTGAATTATGCGCAGCCACCGACAAGCCAATGGATGGGTCAACTTTTGAAATTTCTTCGATTACGGCAATGTATTCGTGATAACCCAAGCCTGAACCGCCCAAGTTTTCGGGCATCAAAATTCCCATGAAACCCATTTTCCCCAATTCAGTAAATAGCTCTCTTGGAAAGTGTTGGCTTTCATCCCATTCCATGACATGTGGAAGTATGTGTTGCTCGGCAAATTCTTTGGCCGAACCGGCTACCAAATTTTGGGTTTCATTGTTATCAAAATTCATCATATAATCACATTTATTTTAGGTACAAATATAAGGCAATTGACGGAAGTCGGTCGGCGGGAAAATCTTCAATTTTTGTTAATTCTTCTAAACTTTTATAGGTGCCATTGATCCGTCTGTAATCCAAAATTTTTCCGGCGAGTTTGCCATTGATGTAAACGATTGATCGCAATTGGTCGTAGGTGGCTTCATTGAGATCTATCTTTTCAATCGCGGGTTTTGTCAATACGGTAAATTTATCTAAAGTTCTTTTTACGACCACCGAATCCAAACCATACACATCGTACAACTGTGCATCGACCAAAAATCCGCCCAGTCGATTTCTAAAACTGATAATTCTTTCTGATAATTTATCTCCTATACCGTTTATTTTTTTTAATTGTTCAGCATCGGCGGTATTCAAATCTACTTTTTTAACCGGTTTTTCGAAGGCGTTTTTTTCTATCTGAGAAGATGTTGAACTGATTTTCGTGTTCTTCTTTACCCACTCGGGAAACTTAAAGGATGGGCTGATAACTTCAATTAATGAATCTGAAACTTGGGTTACTTCTTGAAATTCATCGGCTGAATTCACATATTTCCCCAAGGCTCTGAATGTGTGAAGTCTGTTGATCTCTTCTAAAGACATGCCGAGCAAATAGCCCTTGTAGTCCGTGATATAATTTGGATTGAATGGATAGATTGTGTCTTTTGGCGGTTCAATAGATTTCAACGAATCTATTTGTTTTTGAATCGCCGATAAATCTTGCGGATGCTTTGAATTCGGTTGAAAATCGGTTTGTGAATTTACCAAAAAAAAGGCAACTTGTAAGATGACAATCAACACAGCCAAAATCAACAGACCGCTTCTTTGGTGTTTGTTGAACGCCAAAAAAGGGTTTTGCTTCAAAAAAGACATATCCTAAATCCGATTAATTAGCTTACCTACCTCGGTTCATCGTCATTCTCCGAATAGGAATCCGGTTCGTCCTTTGGTGGTATGGTCAAAACTTTGTAAAAAAAGTAGGCTGCGAGGGAAATAATTATTCCCTGAGCCAAAATCATCGTAATTAGTGCGCTTGTGTTCATAATGTTGTCCTCCCTTCTTTTCTGCGTTTAAGAAATGCCAAATAAACAATGCCTGAAATAAATAAAAACAATCCCAGCAACATGAATCGAGCAAATGAAATAAAGAATTTTTTGTCGTGTAATTTCTCTAAGGTGACTGCATCGGTAGCGGCTGCAATCTCTTGATTGAGTCCGGTAAATGCCAATTGATTGATAATCGAAGAATTGTCTAATGTCCAACCGTTCCCTGTGAAAAGTGCATGTAAATTTCCAGACCAATCATTGTTTAAAGGCGTAAACAACGCGCCTAAAAATACGATTAAGAGCAAAGTTGGCGTGATGTATTTGATAATGAATTTATAAATATTCGGTATCTTGATATCTGCGCCTTCGTTAATTTCGCGCCATCCTTTGTCGATACCGAAAATCCATGAAAACACGATGGTTTCCAACAAAGCAAAAACGACCAAACTGACGGTGCCCGCCCAATAATCATATTCATCAAAAACGCCTTGATTGTAGAAAAATACCGTGGGAAGTCCCATCAAAAGCGCCAAGCCTCCGAAAGACCAAGCAGCCTTGTTTCTGCCCCAGTCAAATTCATCGCGCATGAATCCCATCCACGGAGTTCCCATCGCCAAGGATGAGGTGATGCCCGCAAAAAATAACAGTCCAAACCAAAACAATCCCGCCAAGGCAGCCAAGACAGTTCCCCACTGTTGGAATAGATATGGCATGGTTTGAAAAGCCATTCCGAAACCGGCATTTTTCATCACCCAATCTAAACCGAGGTAACCGGCTGCAATTGGAATAACGACTGCACTTCCCAAAACTACTTCCACAAATTCGTTCATAAATCCTGCGGAAACGGAATTTAAAGCCACATCATCTTTCGACTTTAGGTAGGCTGCGTAACAGTGAATGGTTCCCATACCAACGGACAACGTAAAGAATATTTGTCCGGCGGCTGCCAGCCATACTTTTGGGTTGGTCAATGAATCAAATTGCGGAGTCCAAAGAAAATTAATCCCGTCCCAAGCATTTGCATCCGGAAACACATCCGATGCGCCGCTTGTGCCTAAAGACAAGCCTCTGATTGCGAGGATTGCGCCAAATAATATAAGCAACGGCATTCCTATTTTGGCTACTTTTTCAATACCACCCAAACCTTTGGAAAGGATGAAGGTGTTTATAGCTAAACATATAACGTAGAAAATGACTGCTTCGTAAGGAATTCCTGTGGTTGACTCTCCGATAGTTACGTAGGTGTTGAAAAAACCGGCAACTTCTCCCTGTGAAAGGCCGTTGAAAGTTCCGACCAAAGAATGATAGACGTAAGACATTGTCCAAGATTCAATATAACAATAGTAGGAAACAACTGCTATGTTGGTGAAAATTCCAAAAACACCGATGTATTTCCAGACGCGGCCTTTGGCCATGGTGTCTAATATATAAGGCGTGCTGTGATTTCCAGTTTTTCCGCCGTAGCGTCCCGAAGACCATTCAATAAAAAGCAACGGAATTCCCATAATCAGAAAACAAACCAAATAGGGAATGATGAATGCACCTCCACCGTTTTGAACGGCTTGAACGGGAAATCTTAAAAAATTACCGAGTCCGACTGCGTTACCCGCCATTGCCAAGATGAGACCAACGCGCGAGCCCCAAGATTCTGTACTTTGTGCCATGAAGTTAATTTATATTTTAAAAACATTCCAAATATAAAAAAATGCTTCAATTAATAAGAATTTATTGTTACTAATAAAACATTTTATTTAAATATACTGTTTGAATCTCACAGAGAAAACTACCCAACAACCTACCTGTCAGACTTTTCAAGCGAAAGAACAAAAAAGAGACAAATTGGCATTTTGTGTAAATTTAAATGTTAAAAAGTTGATTTAGTTTTCCTATCTGTTCGGGTCTGCCCAGCACAATTATTCTGGAATTGATATCCAACTTGCTGTCCGGATCCGGATTGATGGTGTAAGTTCCGTCTTTTGATTTAAGTCCGATGATGGTACAACCCGTAGTTTTTCTCAAATCCAAGTCGCGAATGGATTTTATTTCCAAGTTCCCCGGTAAATCTTTGATGCAAATCTCTTCAATGTTTACTGCGTTTTCCCCGACTATAGAAAGGGTGTCCAAAAATTCGGTCAAATCGGGAACAACTACCAAGGAAGCCATGTGATCACCGCCGATTTTATCAGGCATGATGACGTGATTGGCACCGGCGAGTTTTAGTTTTTTGAAAGAAGAGTCTTGCGAAGCACGGCTGATAATGGTCATTTTAGGGTTGAGTTGTCTGGCAGAGAGCACCACAAACAAATTGTCGGCATCACTTGGCAAAGCGGAGATGAGAAAATCCGCACGCTCAACCCCTGCTTTGTGAAGTGTTTCATCATCGCTGGCATCTCCTTTTACAACCAACAAGCTTGTGTCTTGCATATTCATTTGCACGCCCTCCTCCTTTTCTATGACCACAAATTTCTTGTGATAACCCTTTAGCTTTTCTACTGCCTGTTTGCCGTTTCTTCCATAGCCACAAACGATGACGTGACCGGAAAGTTTATCCAATTCTTTTTGCATTTTTTTTGCCATTATATTATACAATGTATGCTTGCTGAAAATATATTCTGAAATTACTGTAAGCGAATATGCAATGATAATTAAACTACTAATAATCAGTAATATGGTGAATATTTTGATTTCATCACTATCTCCTACATATTCCTTAAATCCGACTGTTGCGACCGTTATTACGGTCATGTATAAAGCATCAATCCATGAAATGTCTGACATTAATTTATAGCCTATTGCACCCCCTAAAAATAGGAAGACCAACAAGAAAATCGCTATAAATATTTTCAGTTTAAAAAGTCGTATCATAAATCAAAAACGGAACATCGCTTGGTATAAACAAGATCTTTTAATCTCAGTAAAAAAGCCAAAGTCAGATATACGCCAAACCACAATCCGATGGTTGCAAAAGAAATGTAGATAAAGAAAAGCCGTACATTTTTTGCGCGCATCCCGATTTTATCTGCCACACGAGATGCCACCTCAAAACCGTGTTTTTCAAAAAAACTTCGGATGTTGTAAATCAAACGCATTGGGTTCATTTTTCAAATTCAAATGTAATAAAAAAAAGCCACCCCAAGAGGTGACTTTTTAGTTAGATTCTATTGATTTTATCTGTGAGCAATCGGATCGGGGTTTCCGTCCGGGTCATTTTTCACAAAACCATCTGTACCAACATTTCCTAACAATAACAACCCACAGACATGAGGCGTTGCCATCGAAGTGCCGCTAATCGTATTGTAACCGCCCCCTTTCCATGTTGATAAAATGGAAACTCCCGGTGCTGCAAAATCAACACCCGCTCCAAAATTGGAAAACGAAGCAAAATTATCATTGATATCCATGGCTGAAATGGTAAAAATATTTGGGCCGTTGGCTCTTGCTGGTGAGTGATTTACTGCATCATCGCTTTCGTTTCCTGCGGCCAAAGCAAATTTGACACCTGTATTGGAAGCCGCAATTACTGCATTGTCTAAAGTAGATGAAACACCACCGCCTAAACTCATGTTGGCTGCGTCTCCGGCTTGTCCGTTGGCAGCTACATAATCAACGCCGGCTATTACGCCCGAAGTCGAACCACTACCTCTGCTGTCTAATACGCGTACCGCTACAACTTTCGCGTTGGGCGCAACACCAACCACTCCAATTGTATTGTTCAGAGCAGCAACAGTTCCTGCCACATGCGTACCATGTCCGTTTCCGTCATTCGGGCTTAAATTGGCGGATGGTCCGGTTAAAAAAGAGACGCTTCGTTGTGTATCCACATTCAGGTCAGGATGTGTTAAATCAATACCTGTATCGATTATCCAAGCCGTTTTTCCGGTTCCATCAGCAGCACCGCCAACCCGGGTAATACCCCAAGGTGTTGATTGAGCAGGTTGGGTTGTACCACCGCCACCACCTGGCTTGCCTTTTTGTATTTCTAGGGGCGGATTGAGTGTAATCATAACATCTCTTTCGATAGACTGTACACGGCTGTCGCGTTGCAATAATGACAATTGTGAATCTGTGAGTTCTGCTGCAAAACCTTCTACCGCAAAACCATAAGTTGCTTTGATTTTACCGGGAGCGATTCCCAAAGAAGAAAACAAACGGTTGACTTCTCCTCTCAACTTATTATCAGCATTTGCATAATCTGATTTGCTAAGCCCTGCGGCTCTAAAAGTTCCCGACTTGAGCTGAATCACGTATTGATTGGCTATCGATTCAACACTTACGGCTCCATTGGCACGGGCTTCTTGAACAGGTATAATTTCCTCACTGTTCAACGAATCACCCAATGAATCTGACTGACATCCAAAGTTTACAACCAATGTTGCTCCGGCTGCTAATAAAAAAACACTTTTAAAAAATTTTCTCATGATAAAAAATTTGGTTAGTTAATGTAAAATGATTTTACGAATATAATTAATTTCACAAAACAATGTTAAATAATTGAAATTATTTTTTTAACAAAAAAGCTCCTATCTCACAATTCAGACATTTGTTGGGTGTGCAATATTCATTTTTAAGTTGAATAAGCGACTGGCTTATCAGGGCGTTGGAATTTATTTTTTCGAGTATCTCAAAATTTTTAGTGATGCTGTTGTGCTCCGGTTCGATGGATTGGATGAGTTGTAACAGTGAATCGTTTTCGTTTTTTCCAATGCTTTGCAGGTAGGCGAATCGAATCGGTATAACCACATTGATAACCAGCAAATCAATAAAATTTTTCGAAATTGTTTTTTTTGAAATTTTTGAAATTTTTCCAAATGTATAATGTGAATCCCAATATTCGGAAGCACAGAGCTTGAAAATTTGATGGTAATCTTCGATGGATTTGGCATCGATAATTTTATCAAACAGCGAAGTGTATATTGAAAACAATTGTGCCAATTGAGCCAGTCGAATGGTTGGGAAATTGGGTGGTCTCAATCTGAAAAATTGCGGTTTAGTCCAAAGATCGGGTTGTAATTGATGTTTGTGGGCTAAATATGTATAAGCTGCTTTTAAGGCTAAAAAATAATTGTCTTCACAATCTGCATCCAACAATCCGGCTTGCCCGAAAAAGAGTGCTTCCAGTGATTGTAAATTATTTCTGTTCTTCCTGACAATCGAAAAATCAATTGTTTTTGCTAAATTTTCAAAAGTTTGACCGTTTACTTTCGATCCGAAATATTTGAACAACAGCATGTACAAAACGGCTTCCCAGTTTTGAGATGACCTATTGAGCAAGCTTGTGATATCAATCGTTTTGCGTTCCAATCGCTCAAAATAAAGTCGCTCAAACCAATGTAGTTTAACCAGTTCATCGACTTCTACAAAATCTTTTTCACAATTGATAAATTGTTTTGGCGAGTTTAACAAGGCCTCGTATTTACCTATCAAATCTAAAGAAACGACATCCTTTAACACCAGGGTTGGCACGGTGGAGTGATCTTTCCGGAAAACTTGTCCATCGTTTTCCCAAACCACGTGTAAAATAACATTGTCATAGTTCGGATCGGTTTCGTGCCGATGGCCGTACCAATCGGAAGATCGCAAGTGAATTTCGACATTTCCTGCCCATTTCTGTTGCCCGATTTCGATCAAAGCATTGAAAAAATCAGGACCCGAATCTGCATTGGCTTGACCGGTTTTAAGAATCTGAATGGGCAAGCCAGTGTCTGTTCGAAGATTTTGGGTGTCGAACTTTTTGTGTTTCCAAATGTAGTGCAACAGGTCTTCTTTGATATGCATAAGCCAAACACTTAAAAACTATATTATATTGACCGGAGATTAGTTAACCTCCAACACGGTTACATCTTTTAGATTACCGCTGCGTTTCACTATAAACAACATTCCATACTGATTTTCATCAATCTCCTTAAACCTATCTTCCCCGATGAGTTGGTTGACAAATTTCGGCGTAGAATTGCTGTGCCCGACAATCAACACTGTCTTACCCTGGGTTTCTTTGATGAATTTTGCGTAGTCTAAATTTTTGTGATCGTAAATGATCAGCGGTAATTTTTCACTTTCGGCAATCGGTGTTGCTGTTTGTCGGGTTCGGACAAAGTCAGTTGAATAGACCGCATCAAAATCGATGTGCGACAGCATTTTTTGCCATTTTACGGAACGTGCAATCCCCGCTTCCGTTAAATCCGGATTTGGGTTTTTGGGGTCTGACAAATCTTTTTCCGCATGACGAATCAAATAATAAGTGGTGGTTTCGGTCGATGCATTTTGCCCACAAGCTGCGTTCAAAAAAACAAGCAATAAGATAGTGATTCTTTTCATGTGAAAATATTTTGATTTTAAAATGCCCTGATCCTATGCGGTTTGTCAATATCTGAAAAACCTGATGCTTCGACCCCCGAGGCTTCGGGGCAGCATAAAAACTTGAAACCTGAAACAGTTGTTCCCTGAGCGGAGTCGAAGGGAACAACGTGAAACTTGAAACATCAAACCAATTCTAAAGCAATCCGCACCATTTGCTCAAAGCTCGATTCCCGATCTGCCGCATTGGTTTTTTCCCCACTCACCAACGAATCGGATATGGTGAGTATGGAAAGTGCATTGACATTGTATTTCGCTGCCAAGGTGTAGAGTGCCGCCGATTCCATCTCGACGCACAATACCCCAAAATCAGCCCATTTTTGATAACTTTCAAAATGATCTTCATAGAACAAATCTGAGGTCAATACATTCCCGGCTTTTAAAGGAATATTATTATTTTTGGCAGCTTCTACCGCTTTGATAAACAATTCAAAACTTGCGGTTGGTGCAAAATCAGCGCCGTTAAAACGCAAGCGATTGATTCCGGAAGTGGTCGATGCGGACATGGCCAAAACGACGTCGCGAATATTGACATCTTTGTGATAAGAGCCTGCTGTTCCTACCCGAATCAAATTTTTGACTTGATAGCCGTTGATTAATTCATCTGCATAAATGGATATAGATGGCACGCCCATTCCTGTTCCCTGAACGGAAACACGCTTTCCTTGAAAAGTGCCGGTAAATCCTAACATGTTCCGAACTTTATTGTAACAAACCACATTCGCTAAAAAAGTTTCGGCTATCCATTTTGCCCGCAACGGATCGCCGGGCAACAATACAGTCTCGGCAATTTCACCCGATTTTGCTTCTATGTGTAAACTCATCTGTTATGCTATATTTTATAAAAACCAAACTTACACAATATATTTATTAAAAACAGCAACATCTCGTTTCAAAATATTTTAAATTTGCTCAGAACCTAATCAAAAAACATCATGCATCAGATTCAAAAAGTAAGCGCGGTCGAAGCAAAAAAAATGATTTTAAAAGCCTTTGAAGAAGCCGAAAAAATCTCTAAACACATTGCAGTTGCCGTCACCGGTCCAGATGGCGAACTCATTGCTTTTTTGCGAATGGACGGCGCAAATGCTGCCTCTGCAAACATCTCTCAAAACAAGGCCTACACGGCAGCACGCGATCGGTGCAGCACCAAATCGTTGGGTGAAAAAGCTCGAATAAATCAATATCCGCTCGGCAATTGGGGCGATTCTCGCATCACCGGTTTTGGCGGAGGCCTGCCGATTGTTCAAAATGGCCAAGTTATTGGCGGCATCGGTGTCAGTGGATTGTCTGAAGAAGAGGACGAGCGAATCGGTGGAGAGGCTATCAAGTCGGTTTACGGGAAATAAATTAACACAAATTTTGACTCTATAAAATAAAAAACAGCCGTTATTTCAATAAAACGATTAAATTTGCACTCGAAATAATTCAGGGGATGTAGCTCAGCTGGCTAGAGCGCTTGCATGGCATGCAAGAGGTCGTGGGTTCGACTCCCATCTTCTCCACCAAAACAGGTCGTGGATTCCTCCGATGTTTCGGAGCCATCTTCTCCACCAAAACAGGTCGTGGATTCCTCCGATGTTTCGGAGCCATCTTCTCCACCAAAACAGGTCGTGGGTTCCTCCGATGTTTCGGAGCCATCTTCTCCACCAAAACAGGCCGTGGGTTCCTCCGATGTTTCGGAGCCA
>JAXMLV010000055.1:0-33093 GCA_034367065.1 Flavobacteriaceae bacterium | reverse complement strand
TTTATATCCCTTGGTAATCATGCTTAAACAGATTGTGGTTAATCATGTTAAGATACTGATTATCAGGGGTTTAAACAAATTATTTAAACACTTATTTCTTTGATTTTTAAATAGTTATCAACATTTATAACGAAGTATTGTGATTTAACACATCTCTAAAAAAGTTCAATTAAAATTCTTACTTTAGTATTCCTAAAATTCATATTTATGAAAACTCATCTATTACGCTTTCTTACTTTAAACTTTTTAATTTTTTCACAGTCAATTTTCGCCCAACAATCCCTCTTAGGATTTAAAAACGAAAACGCAGCCTCCCAGCGCACACTCGAAAAAAACTTTGACAGCAATCTCAATGCGCAAAACTTAGCTGTTTGGATGAAAAAACTTTCCGCTCATCCACATCATGTGGGCTCGCCTTACGACAAAGAAAACGCGGAATATATGGCCGGGCTTTTCCGCTCTTGGGGATACGAAACCACCATCGACATCTATCACGTCCTTTTTCCAACACCCAAAGTTAGATTGTTGGAAATGACTTCACCCAAACAATACAAGGCTATACTTCAAGAACCCACACTCAAAGAAGATGCAACTTCAGGTCAAAAAAACGAGCAACTTCCTACCTACAATGCCTTCTCCATAGATGGCGATGTCACCGCCGAATTGGTTTTTGTCAACTACGGTGTACCGGCAGATTACGAAGAATTAGAAAAAATGGGGATTGATGTCAAAGGAAAAATTGTCATTGCCAAATATTACGGTTCGTGGCGCGGCATCAAACCAAAATTAGCCGCTGAAAAAGGTGCCATCGGTTGCATCATTTATTCTGACCCTAAAGACGACGGTTATTACCAAGGTGATGTGTATCCGAAAGGTCCGTTTCGACGAGAAAACGGTGTGCAGCGCGGTTCGGTCTTAGATATGCCGCTCTATCCGGGCGACCCGCTTACGCCGGGTTACGGTGCCACAAAAGATGCCAAACGAATCGACAGAAATAACGCACCTACACTGACCAAAATCCCTGTTTTGCCTATTTCATACCAAGATGCAAAACCTTTGCTGGAAGCATTGGAAGGTGCTGAAGTTCCCGATTCGTGGAAAGGTGCCTTGCCCATAACTTATCACATCGGCCCCGGCCCTGCCAAAGTACATTTGAAATTGGCATTCAATTGGGACATCAAACCCATTTACAACGTCATCGCCAAAATGAAAGGAAGTGAATATCCGGATGAGTGGGTTTTGAGAGGAAATCACCACGATGCATGGGTTAACGGAGCTGCCGACCCAATCAGCGGGATGGTTGCCTTGATGGAAGAAGCACGTTCGGTAAGTGAACTCGCAAAAACGGGGTGGAAACCGAAAAGAACCCTCGTTTATTGCGCCTGGGATGCCGAAGAACCGGGCTTATTGGGTTCAACAGAATGGGTAGAAGACCACGCCGATGAACTCAGCAAATATGCGGTTGCTTACATAAACACGGACGGAAATGGCAGAGGTTATCTTTCAGCGGGCGGCTCACATTCGCTCGAAGCCATGATGGATGGCATTGCTGAAGATGTCATTGATCCACAGACCAAAGTTTCGGTAAAAGATCGGAAAAAAGCACTTGAAATTCGTCAAAATGGAGCCGAAAATTACAAAGGTTTTCGTTTGTATGCTTTGGGTTCGGGCTCAGATTACACACCTTTCATTCAGCACTTGGGCATACCCGCACTCAATTTGGGATATGACGGCGAAGACGATGGTGGCGAGTATCATTCCATTTATGATTCGTATGATTTATACACCCGATTCAAAGATCCGGGATTTGATTATGGTATCGCTTTGTCTCAAACCGCAGGGCGAGCAACGCTTCGTTTAGCCAATGCCGATTTGTTGCCTTTTGAGTTTAATCGATTTGCAAAAACTGTTTCTGAATACGCCGAAGACCTCGTTCAACTTCCCGAAAAACTTCGCACAAAAGTGAATCAAGAAAACGCATTGATCGATGCCAAAGTCTATGAACTTACCCAAGACCGTTTCAAACAAAAATACCAGCCGAAGCGAAAAGCTGTAGTTCCTTTTGTCAATTTTGCACCGCTGCAAAATGCGGTTGCACAATTGAAAAAACAATCGGCACAATTGCAAGAAAAACTAAATGCCAATCTGTTAAATAAAAATCAGCTGGAAGAAGTCAACCTGCTTCTAAAGAAATCTGAAACTTTTTTGACAAATGCTGACGGACTTCCCCGCCGACCGTGGTTTAAGCATTTTATTTATGCACCGGGTTTCTACACGGGTTACGGCGTGAAAACTTTGCCGGGCGTACGGGAGGCTATCGAACAAAACGATTGGAATGAAACAGCCGAACAAATCGATAAACTATCGGGTGTAATCAATCGGTACAATCAATTTTTGGAAGAAACAATCAAATCAATATCCAATTAGATAGTTGATTTTTTGGATGAGAACGCAATCATTTGTTAAAATTTAGTTTTGTTTAATTTATTTATAATATTTTTGAACAAAACTAACTTCTGATGAATGCAATACGCTGTGTTATTTGTTTGATGGTATTTGGCGTTCAGGCCAATACAATCAAAGAAAGAGCAAATATTTTGTATCAAAACAATCATTTTGAAGAAGCAAAAATCATCATTCAGAATTTTCTGTCTGACCATCCATCAGATTTAGAAGCCATCGAATTGGCAGGTGATATTGCCATTGCGCAAAAAAACTGGGACGAAGCCATAATTTTTTTTGAAAAACTAGTTCGTTTAAATCCCAATAACGCCGATTTTCAGTATAAATATGGCGGTGCTTTGGGAATGAAGGCGTTGAGTGTCAGCAGATGGGATTCGCTGTCTTATTTGGGAGATATGCGAAAAGCATTTGAGAAAAGTATTCAATTAGATTCCCATCATCTGGGTGCTTATTGGGCATTGATTTCTTATCATTGTGAAGTTCCGGGAATTCTTGGCGGTAACAAGAAGAAGGCTTATAAACTCGCTCAGGTGTTGATGCAAATGTCCACATTCGATGGGCTGTTGGCACATGCTTTTTTAGCTCAACACGAAGGCAAAGATAAATTGGCCGATAAGCTGTATCAAGAGGCAATCTTTAGCAAGCATTCCAAAAAACACGAAGAACAAATGTGGCTTATCTACAACCAGATTACGTATAAAAATAAACTCCGGTTTGATGCGTTTCTAAAATTCACCAAAAAATATCGCCCGGTAGCGGTCGCCAAAAAGTTAACATGACGAAATATTTAACTTCTTTTAATTATTTAAATCTGACCAAAAAAACAGCAACTCAAAGCTAATCTTTAACAAAGCTGACTTCATACAACGCTTCAAAGAACAACAAAAACCTTTTTTCCTCCGATTCGGGAATCCTTATTTCTAATTTGCAATCCATCGCGGTTTCTATCTGCAATATTTCTGCATGGACATTTTTTAAAATCTTTTGTGTCTGGCTTAAATCTTTGTATCCGCAGTTGATTTTGTAGTTACAGCTTGGCTCTTTTTCGATAATGACTGTCTGCTCAAGGGTCAATTGGGCGGAAATTTTGTAGGCCGAAACCAACCCGCCGACACCCAGTTTCACACCGCCAAAATAACGAACAACTGCTACCAAAATGTTGGTGAGCCCGAATGACAAAATCTGCCCGTAAATAGGTGTTCCTGCGCTGTTGTTGGGTTCGCCATCATCAAAAGCACGGTGGTTTTCTCCGTCGATGCCGATTCTGTAAGCATAGCAAAAATGCCGAGCCTGCGGATGCGCTTTTCGGAGATTTTCGATAAGCAATTTGACTGCTGCATCGTCTTCAACCGGATATGCGTAGCCGATAAATTTGCTTTTCTTTTCCTTGAAAATGATTTCCTCAACAGCCAATGTGATGGTTTTGTAAACACCCATTTTATCTAAATATTTCCAAATCATACAGTCTGCTTACCTCTTCTTGTCCGGGTTTAATATTCCAAACGTGTAAGCCCAATCGGCGAGCTGCCTCCGTGTTTTCAGTGGTGTCATCGATGAAAAGCGTTTCCTTCGGATGAAGGTGCTGTTCTTCCAAAATGTTTGTAAAACAAATCGGTTCGGGTTTGCGCATCCCGAGTTCGTGGGAGAAATAGTGTTTTTCAAAACAACCCAAAAAAGTTTGATAATCCGCTTGTCCCATCACTTCCTGCACCCGCTCGAGATGAAGCGCATTGGTGTTGCTCCACAAAAAAATGCGATGATTTGCTTGTTGTTGCAATTGTTTTAAAAAGTTGAGCCGATGAGGCGGAAAATCCAAAATAATGGCATTCCAAGCGGTAACCAATTGATGTTCTGTCAGATTTGGAAAGTGATTTTGGTAAAAGTTGATAAAACCCTGCGTAGAAATTTCTCCTTTTTCATAGGCTTTGTTGGCGGCATCCATTTCTGCGGTAAGTTCGGACAAACCTAATTTGTGCATTTCCCGAAAAGTGGCCGGTTTGTCGAGGTTGATAAACACATCGCCAAAATCGAATATGATATTTTTAATCTTCATGTGTGTAAATTCTTAATCTATCCTCTTTTATGCAATCTTCACTTGCTAATTTTCCTGAAAATTTCGGTGCGGGAACGCCGTCTTTCAACAAAACAGTTCCCGTAAAAACACGGGTTTCATCCCAAAGACCAACATCGATAAATGATTGCAGGGTTTTTCTGCCACCTTCGATAATAACCGATTGCAATTGATGTTTGTAAAGTACTGCTGCGATTTGTTCAGGTATATTTTCCGAGAAATCGATGCCCTCAAAATGAATATTAGCGGACAGGTTGGGCAATGTCAGGCTTTTGTCCACCATAAAAATTGTTTTCTGGCTTCCGTCCCAAACCGAAAGATTTTTCGGGATGCTTAAATTTCGGTCAATCACTATCCGAAGGGGTGGATTTCCCGTCCAATCTCTCACATTCAACTTTGGATTGTCGGACAGCACGGTTTGCGTTCCTACCAAAACGGCTTGCTCTTCGGTTCGCCATTTGTGTACCAATTGTCGCGATTGTGGGTTGCTAATCCAGACCGGGCGGTTTTCGCTTTTATGCAAAGGAGCAATAAATCCATCGGCACTTTCGGCCCATTTCAAAATGATAAAAGGTCGCTTTTTGAGATGAAAAGTGAAAAATCGTTTGTTGAGTTGGTTACAGGCTTTTTCGAGTACACCAACACTGACTTCACAGCCGGCTTCCATCAATTTTTTAATGCCTCGACCGGCTACTTTTTCATTCGGATCAACCGAGCCGACAACCACTTTTTTGATGCCTTTTTCAATGATCAAATCGGCGCAGGGAGGCGTTTTCCCGAAATGACTACAGGGTTCCAAACTCACATAAATCGTTGCTTTTGAAAGCAGTTCCGGGTTGGCTACCGCGTTGATTGCCAACACTTCGGCATGTGGTTCGCCTGCTTTGCGATGCCAACCTTCACCAATGATTTGATGGTTATGAACAACCACCGCGCCCACCATCGGATTCGGATAGGTTGTGCCCAATCCATTTACGGCTATTTCGATGCATCGATTTATGTATTTTTCTTTTATCTTCACATCACAAAAATACAAGGAATATGAATCAATCGGCATTTACCATCAGAGAAATAACAGAAAAAGACAACGTGGGAATTGCTCGCGCCATCCGATCTGTCTTTGAGGAACTTTTTGATCCAATCGGTTATTCAAAAAAAGGAACGGCCTACGAAGATGTTTTTTTAGATCGGCTGTACCCGGTTTATCAAACACCACGTTCGGTTTATTTTGTGGTTGAACACAACGGAAAAATTATCGGTGGAGCCGGTGTCAAGCAATTGGATGCTTCAGATGCCAACATCTGCGAGTTGCAGAAAATGTACTTTTTGCCGGCGGCACGTGGACGTGGACTCGGTGCTAAAATGATTCAATTGTGTTTGGACAAGGCAAAAAGTTTTCGCTTTGATGCATGCTATTTAGAGACCATGCCGTTTATGAAAGATGCCCAAAAACTGTATAGAAAATTCGGTTTTGAATACATCGATCACCCGATGGGAGGCACGGGACATTGCTCTTGCCCGGTATGGATGTTGAAAAAATTATAATCAAGTATTTCCGAGTCACAACCTTTGTCAACGAGTTTTTATAAGATTTGTGCGACGTAAAAATCGGAGATTTTTCCGCCGTAGCAATATTTTTATTGAATGTTTGTCGGTTTCTGTTAGTTCAAATGTAAGCATAAATTTTATGAGGTGTTGGCAACTGTATTTCTTTCAGCTTATTCTTTAAATTCGATATTCTGACATTTATTCTTTTCATACCATTCTAACCAAATTTTCTTATCGCTTTCATATATTCCATAGGGATAAGTTCCAGCATAATTTAGCATAGATTCAAAAGATACTTTAGAATATTTTCCTATAAATTTTAGTGAATTACGAAACGACTCGTTCTGATTGACGTCTATAAAATTCTCTATATTCTTTACATTCTTAAAAAACTCTTTTTTGAAAGCTAAATTTTCTTTACAATTTATGTTATTCTCCGATATTACTTTATTTGAGGATGAACACGAAATTAGAATTGTGATAATTCCAATTAATAAATAATTCGTGATTAGTTTCTGTTTAGGCATTTCCAATTTACGTTTTTTAATATTATTTCTTTTAAACTGTTCAATTTATAATTCCTGCGTTTTATTTTTCCGATTGTAATTTAGAAACAGTTCAGGTCGAGTTATTTTCTCCAGCTTAAAATTTAAGTGTTTAGATTTCTATTCCAAGAATTCGAATTCAGCCGTAAAACTAGATTTCATTGATTTTTTTAAAAGCCAAACATTCTAAATTATGAACTGGTTTTCATTTTTCATGTATAGTTGCCAACGGTTTGCGTGTATGAGAAGTAGCGGTATAAAAAGCACTACACTTTCAGTTTGGTACAGACTTTTATTAAAAGCACTTACCTTTGATTTATCACTGAACCCGCTATTTCTTATACACGTTGTTGGCAATTCGTTTTTTTTATTCATTAATCATATTTGGTAATTCGTAGATAAATTTTAAAAGCATTTCTGTAAATAATAATATTTTAAGAGCTTCCTCTTTTGTTTTTAAAACGATTTTATGATTTGCTGTATTTCCGTGTTTTCTTATTTCTTCAACCCATTTTAGTCCGTTTGGTGGAATGTAATTATTGTCTTTTAAATAGTTAACATAATCAACAAAACTTAAACCTTCTTTTGCTCCTTCGCTAACTGAAATGTTCATTAGTAATTTTCGGCAGCACATTACTGTCGAAGTATATGAGTGTGATGACATACATCTACGAGCTTCTTGATATAAGTCCTCGACTTCTTTTTCCTTTATATGCTTAACAATATTTCCAAAACTTGTATAAGGATATTGTTCATTATCTTCGTCAAAATATGTTGGATTTTTACAATTATAGCATATATAAATACTGCCTTTAATTCCCTCGTAAGATTCGTGTCTTCCGTGTTTATTGGCACTTACTGTTCCAATTGCAGCAAATCCAAGTTCAGACGCAATTTCTCTTTCACAGAATCCGCATTTATATTCTTTTGGTGGTACTTTATATGATTCTTTCCAATTCATTTTTCAAATATTGCAAATCGTTTTTTATTTTTCTTATTTCCAACTATTTAGATGTAATTTCAGACTGGATATTATTAATCATTTTTTGATTGTTTATGAAATAATTTCGGTTTTCTGATATATGAAGCGAAAATAGTTGCCATAAGTATGAGAATTACAATTTCTGATGGTTTTTCTTTATACATATGAATCAAAACAATAAAGGTCATATATAAAACTAACATTGAAGTTCCAATCAGCATAGTTTTATTATATAAAAACAAAGCTGTTGCGATTAGTAGAAAAATACCAGCAGTAATCATTACTGCACTATTTTCAACAATTTTCCCTGCTTGGTTAGGGTCAAGTAATTTATCTAAGGCATTAGGAATATAGTACAGAATTATTATTAATGAGGGTAACCAAATTAATATTCTACTCAATGTATTTTCTAATACTACTTTTCTTTGTTCTGTCATAATTTAATTTTTGTTCGTTTGGTTCTTTTAAAATGTTTGCCAACGTTTTTGTGCATGAGCCGTGGCGTGTCTCGTCACTGACCAATCCAAGTAAGCGACAAAGCAGGAAAATCCCCTAGGATTTTCCAAAGAAGTACGACCCCAGCCATGGCTTATGCACGGTGTTGCCACACGTTTTTTTACTGCGTTATATTAAACCCGTTAATATTACTATCTTTTAGGAACTCATAACCTTTATGTTTTAAATAGGTCATTCCATTTATTTTGAATTTTATTTTAGTCAAGTTTTCAATTTTTGCTGTATCAGAACTCGTTAAATTAACAAATTCCAGTTGAGTTTCTCCATTTAATTTTATGAGTTCAACTATTGTCGGACAAGATTTAATCGGAAGTCTTTCAGTTCGTTTAATTTCGTTATTATAAGGAATCATTTCCCAAGTGGTCATATTTTTCTTTTTGTCAAAACTTAACCACAATATATTTTCGGCATCAATGTGATTTTCGGGAATCCAAAATCCATTCAGATTTTCACGTACGGAATCGAGTTCGGTTAAATCAATTTCGCGGTCATTTTCAACCACAATTAAATTATGTTGTGGGTTTGAACATCCAATTAAGAAAATTGATGAAATTAATATGTTTGTTATTATTCTCAAATCGTTGTTTTCAAATGTGTGGCAACTACTAAATACCACCAAATATATATAACTTTTTCAAGAATCTTTATGCCCTTCTTCCTCTTTTTTCAGCAACTGATTATTCGCAAGCACGTCCAACGGCTTCATTGTCTGTCAAATAGCTATTTACCAAACGCCTGCGGGCAATTGATCGATGTGGGTGTTGCTTCAATCTAATTATCTGTCAATCTAACGCCTCCCGATAGCACGGATTTGAGGTTCGTGCACGCAATCAACAACAAAACAAATCTAACAAAATAACTTCTAAATCATAATCAGACTGCACATAACTGATTTTACATTTGGCGCATTGGGGTTGTAGTTTGTGTTTAGTTGCTCAACTTTGTGCGCACGGATTGCATCCCGAATTATCGGGACTGCGCCATTCGTTGTGTGTATAATATCTGAACCATCAGGTTACCGGAGTGTAATTTTAAAAAATCTAAAGGAGAAATATATTAAGGGGAGTTCTATATATTATATATTTGATATTCATATAATTATATGTATATTTATTGCTTCAAAAGCACGATAAAAAATATGAACAAACAAATATACAAACCGACCGGCAAGAAATCATTGTTTGACAATCAGTTTTCAATTGAACAATTATCTGAAATTGGAAATCCTTTAGAAAAGAATAGTAATGTTATTGATTTTGAAATGTTTAGATTGTTGTTAGAGCGTAAACTTCCAAATACTAGCAAGAAAAACAATGCAGGAGCAAAACCGCTTGATGTCGTTTTGATGTTCAAAATACTAATTTTACAACGATATTACGGACTTGGAGACAAGCAAGTAGAGTAACAGATATTCGACAGAACAATTTTTAGAACATACTTAAAGTCAGTCAGTATAACCGTATTTTAGATAATTATGAAATATTTAAGACTAATTCCACTTTTCTTTTTGACTTCTTGTGCTTTACAATCAATAACAACAGAATATGAAACTGTTAAGATTGAAAAAGAGAATGTATTGAGCGAATTAGGAAACGGGAAAATTATGATTTATAGTGGAGCTGATTGGAAACACAGAATTGACAATACAGCAAAAATAAATGTATGGATTGATGGAAAAGCATTAGGACAATTACGACCACGACAATATGCAATTGTCAAAATGGAAAAAGGAGAACATAAAATTTCACTTTTACACATAGATGTTGTTAATATGAGAAGTGATCATTTATTTGAAATTGATGAGAACACAAAGATAATTAAAATTAAACCGACAATTACATCTAACAAAGCTGAATTGACTAATGAATTACCTGAAAAATGGGAGGTTTACGAACATATGATTTATAAAAAATGATACGCTACACCCAACAAGCCATGTGAAATTTATGCTCAAATCGGATTTAACGCAAACCAACAAACATTCAATAATAACATTGCTACGGCGGAAATATCTTATACAAACTCGTTGGGCAACAGCAAAAAAACACTGCTGAATTGAAAATTCTCAAACTGAATTAACCACACAAAAGTTTAAAAAAACACCCGAATTTAACCCGTAGCGAATCAAAATAACCGCCGATTTTACTTCCGTCCGTGAATTACAAAACAGTCAGATAAATTGCCGTGCGAAACCTGGCAAATCGAACTGAGTTTTTTTCAAGAGATGCTAACCGTGTCGGAGCAAGTTTGAAGTTTGAATTTGAAGTAAAAGACGGAGAATGGCATCACAAAGGCAAAAGCACCGAGGGTAATCCTATTCACGAAATCTGGTCTGTTTACAAAGAAGCCTTTCAGAAGGAATAGAAATTCAGGACTCAAAATAGCGATAATCATGTTTTACCGCCATCCTCACTATCGAACTCAGGTAGTCGCTCAACAAAATTACCATCGGCATCAAAGTGTTTTAGAAATTCATCCTCATTTTCGTTAAAACTTTCTTCTTCCCATTGGTATTTTACAGGCACTTTGAGTTGTTTTCTGTAAACCACGCTCAGCAACAATCCACCTAAGAATCCACCCAAATGACCTTCCCAAGAAATGCCTTCTTTTAGGGGGAAAACATACCAAATCATGCTCCCATAGAAAAAAACAACGGCCAAAGATAGTGCCATCAATCGGTAGTATTTTGTGAAAACGCCACCAAAAAACAAAAATCCGAAAAGCACATAAACCATCCCACTGGCTCCAATGTGGTATGAATTTCGTCCGAAAACCCATGTAAACAAACCACTTAGCAAAAGCCCGTAAAACAACACCCGAAAACTTACGGAGCGATAAAAATAAAATAGAGCAATAAGCATGATGAGCAGCGGGAGGCTGTTTTGATACAAATGTGAGAGCGAAGCATGTGCCCAAGGTGAAAAAAAAACACCCGGCAAACCCGAAAGTTTTCTGGGGTAAACCCCCAGCAGCACAGTGTCGATTCCAAAACGCACATCCAGCCAATAGACCACCCACAAGCTCAACACCAAAAACAGCGGGTAAGCCACGGTGCCGGTAGAAAATCGGAAGTTTAGGTCGGACATTGTTGGAAATAAAATTCAAATGAAATCAA
The DNA here is from genome assembly GCA_034367065.1 of Flavobacteriaceae bacterium. Taxonomy (GTDB): domain Bacteria; phylum Bacteroidota; class Bacteroidia; order Flavobacteriales; family Flavobacteriaceae; genus UM-FILTER-40-17. The sequence continues at coordinate 21,853 of JAXMLV010000055.1, read as the reverse complement.
ATTTTTTTAGAAATCAGTTGTCAAAAAGAAAATTTCAACCAAAAATTCCATAAAAACATTTAATTTTAACGAAATTATCGACATGAAAAAATTCATATTTTCGCTTATTTTACTGACATCCATCACATTTAGTCAGGCTCAAAACGATTATTTTTTTCCGAAAGACACTCGTTTTGACCCGAAAATTCCTTCTCCGGAACAATTCTTAGGTTATCCAATCGGCGAATGGCACACGCGCCACGACCGCATTGTTTCCTATTTTGAGAAATTAGCCGAACTGTCGCCAAGGGCAGAAGTCGAAATCATCGGCAATTCGGTGGAGCACCGCGCGCAAGTATATTTGTTTGTGTCGTCTCCCGAAAATCTGGCCAACAAAGAATCGATTCGACAAAAACACCTGACTGTATCAGACCCCAATGCATCACTTGATGAAAACCAACCGCTTATCGTGCAGTTGGGATACGGTGTACACGGCAACGAGGCTTCCAGCGCAGAAGCCGCCATGCTCGCGGCGTATTATTTAGTGGCCGCACAAGGGAACGAAATCGAAGCCTATCTCAATAATACCATCACGTTTGTCGAGCCGGTACTCAATCCGGACGGGCGCGCTCGGCACACCAATTGGGTCGATGCACGACGTGGAATTCCGCCCGTAGCAGACCCGTTGGATTCGGAGCACCAAGAAATGTGGCCCGGTGGACGCACCAACCACTATTGGTTTGACCTCAACCGCGATTGGCTGCCGTTGGCGCAAGTGGAAAGTCAAAACCGGGTGGCTTTCTACCACAAATGGCTGCCCAATGTAGTCACCGACTATCACGAAATGGGAACTGATGCCACCTACTTTTTCGAACCAACCAAAAAATACGGCTCTGAAAATCCGGTTGTGCCGAGATACAATTACGATGTCATCAACCCCACTTTTGCCAAATATTTTCAGCAATCGCTTGACGAGATAGGGTCGCTCTACTGGTCTCAGGAAGTATTTGACAATTCATACCCCGGCTACGGCTCAACTTATCCGGACATTCACGGCGGGCTTGGCCTCGTTTTTGAGCAAGCCCGCTCAGAAGGCCGCATCCAAAACACCACCACCAAACCATTGGAGTTCAAATTTGCCATTCGCAACCATCTCCGCACGAGTTTGGCAACCCTCAAAGCTTCCATCGACAACAAAAAAATGTTGATTGATTTTCAAAAAAAGTTTTTTACAGATGCCTATAACGAGGGTAAAAAAGCGAATGCGTATCATGTTTTCGGTGACGAAAATGACCCGACTCGCACCCGAAAATTTGTCGAACTTTTGTTGAAACACAACATCAAAACCTATGAACTCAACCAGAATGTAGTTTCGGGTAATCTGAGTTTTAAGAAAGGCTCAGCCTATGTCGTCCCGACCGACCAATCGCAATATTTGATGGTACGATCGGTTTTTGAAAACGTCACCCAATTTCACGACAGCGTTTTTTACGACACTTCAGCCTGGTCGATGATTTTGGGTTATAATTTGCCCCATGCCGAATTGAAAAAAACCAAGAATTTGGAAGGTACGTTGGCGACTGTCGATAACATTCAACCGGTTTTGCCAACGGTTCAAAAAGCAGCCTATGCCTATCTTATCAACTGGGCAGACTACAATGCGCCCAAGGCATTAAACTATTTGTTGTCACACGATGTTTTTGTCAAAACCTCGTTCAAGCCTTTTAACTCGCTCACCGACCAAGGCGAAAAAGCATTTGGTTACGGCAGTTTGCTGATTTCGGTTATTGATCAAAATGTAGATGCGGAAAAATTGCGTCAAATTATAAATGAAGCCTCTAAAAATGCAGATGTTCCGATTTTTGCGGTTGCCACCGGAATGAATTTAAGCGGGTCAGATTTGGGCAGCAGAAACTTCCAAACGGTCAAACTTCCCAAAGTTCTGATGCCCATCGGTCAAGGAATCAGCAGCTATGAAGCGGGTGAAATTTGGCATTTTTTGGACACCAAGGTCAACATGCCCATCACCAAAGCGGATGTTTCCGATTTCAGAAATATCAACCTCTATGATTTTGATGTCATCGTGTTGGTTTCCGGCAATCATTCGGAATTCAACAAAGACAAGCTCAAAGAATGGGTCAATGCCGGCGGCACGCTTATTTTGCAGCGAACAGCCATAAATTGGGCCATTCGAAACGATTTGACGACTGCTACACTCAAAAAAACGGGAGCCAAACTCGACAGTTTGGCGCGTGGGAATTATGCAGACGCAGTAGATTTTTACGGGGCGAAAGAAACCGGAGGTTCCTATTACAAAACGACCATCGATATCACGCATCCCATCGGTTTTGGCTACACCCGGCCTGAATTGGTGGTCTATCGCAACCATAATATCTTTCTGAATCCGGGCAAAAACAGATTTGGAAAAGTTGCAATGTACGATGCCAATCCGCTTATCAGTGGGTACGTACACACCGAAAACCTCCAGCAAATCAGCAACTCCGCTTCTATATTGACACACAGTCAGGGAAGAGGTCGGGTTATTTTATTTGCCGACGACATGAGTTTTAGGGGATTCATGTATGGCACCAACAAAGCATTTGTGAATGCGCTGTTTTTTGGTTCGCTGATAGAACAGGATTGATGGAAGTGCGGTGGTTGAACAAAATAAAAAAGTTTATTGAAACGAATTTCAATAAACTTTTGGAAACATCATATTTTATAATGCTTTACAGCATTTTTACCAACTATTTTTGACTATTAAACCTTAATTTGTCTCTTTGATTATCTGAATATAGGTGGGGAAGTGATCGCTGTAACCACCTGTATATCCACCGTCTGCATAACTTCGAAACGGGTAGCCTTTGTAGCGTCCGTCTTTGGCAATCAGATAAGCGGCATTGAATACACTGGCTTTATAAAATTTGAAGTCGGAAAAATCTTTCCCCACCAAAGGTGCTGTCATGTATATTTGATCAAATAAATTCCAACTGTCTCGATAGCCCAAAGACCCAATTCCCTTTTTGTACAGATTTTCCATGGGGTTGAACAGGTCTGTACTGGAAATATCATCTTTATTGGCTTTGGTTTTAAGAACCTCTTTCATGCTTGCGTTGGTTGGGTCATCGTTTAAATCGCCCATGCTGATGATTTTTGCTTTTGGATCGATTTTTTGCAATGAGTCAATTACTTTTTTGTTGAGTTTGGCGGCGGCTATCCTGTTGGGTCTGCTCCGGCTTTCCCCCCCACTTCTCGAAGGCCAATGATTGACAATAAAATAAAATTCTTCTCCGTCCAATTTTCCGCTTATCAAAAGTTGATCTCTCGTGTAATCTCGTCTTGTAGGTTCGTCAAAATGATACATGATGAGCTCTTGTTTTGAAAAACTTTCAGGAACAAAATATTGTTTTTGATATAAAAACGCAACATCAATGCCTCTTTCGTCCGGTGAATCAAAATGAATTATTCCGTAATGATAGGGAAGAAGCTGCGGGTCGTTTACCAAATCTTCTAAAACCGATCGATTTTCAATTTCAGCAAGACCAATCACCACAGGCGCATTTTTGGTAAAATCTTTTCCAATATCGCTGATTACGCGTGCTGTTTTAGAAATTTTATCCTTGTAAATTTTGCTTGTCCATTTGTCTTTCCCGTTTGGTGTGCGATCATCATCATATGTTTTGGGATCATTGATGGTGTCGAACAAATTTTCAACATTATAAAAAGCAATGGTGTGGGCTTTGAATAGTTTTTGGGCAAATCCCGTTTGCGTTGAAAAGACTGATACCCAAATAACTAATAAAAATAGTGTTTTTTTCATGTGTAAATTTTATAAATACAATGGATTAAGCATGCGTTAAATGTTCCTTTTTTCTTTACAAAAATATGGATTATAATTTATAAAGTTTACTTTTGTAACATTAACATAAGTTTATGTTAATGATGGATGTCTTATTTAAAACCTATGAATAAAAAATTTCTACTCTACATTTTTTTATCACTTTCTACTTTTGTTTTTTCTCAAAACCTTAATTCTATTAAGGGAATTGTGATAGATGCTACAACAACCAATCCACTGTCCAATGTGTTGGTAAGTATTGAAAACACCAATATTTCGGTAGTGACCGATGCGAATGGTGCTTTTGTACTTCAAAACATTCCTATTGGGAAACAGGTTTTGTTAATTAATTATGATCGTTACATCTCTCAAAGCATTCCTTTGGAAATAACAGCGTCTTCACAAACAGACTTGCAATCTATTTCTTTGGTTTACAATGTTTCGCAAGATGTTGCAAACAACCTCATCTCCTTGACCGAAGACGATTTGAACGAAGACAATTCCGGCTCCGAAAACACCGCAGGTTTGCTGCAGTCATCTCGTGATGCGTTTTTGCAAGCGGCAGCTTTCAATTTTGGACAAGCCCGATTCAGAGTCCGCGGTTATGACTCCGAAAACGGAACGGTTTTGATAAACGGTTTACCGGTCAACAAACTGCTTGACGGAAGACCACAGTGGAATAATTGGGGTGGTCTGAATGACGTGACTCGAAATCAAGAGCTTGCAAATATGCTGACTCCTTCCGATTTTAATTTCGGAGGTGTTTTGGGAACAACCAACATCAACACCCGCGCTTCTCAACTCCGAAAAGGTGCAAGATTTACAGGTTCTGCAACCAATCGAAACTACAGTGGCCGGTTAATGGCAACTTACAACTCCGGCTTGATGACAAACGGTTGGGCTTACAGCGTTTCCATCGGCAGAAGATGGGCGGAAGAAGGTCATTTTGATGGTACTTTTTACGATGCCAATTCATTTTTCCTTGGCATCGAAAAGAAATTTAATGAAAAACACAGCCTCAATTTTTCAGCTATTTACACGCCCAACAGACGCGGAAGAAACTCTCCAAACACCCAAGAAGTCAAAGACTTGACGGACTATAAATACAACTCCTATTGGGGTTATCAAAATGGTGAAAAACGCAATTCACGTGTGAGAGAAGTGGAAGAACCCATTTTTATGCTTAACCATTATTGGAAAATTTCCGATAAAACAAAGCTAAATACCAATGTGTCTTATCAATTTGGAAAAATAGGCAACAGCCGTCTCGAGTTTTCCAATGCGAACACCTCCGACCCGGTTAACTTCCGAAAACTTCCTTCTTTCTTTTTGAACATCAACAACAATTCTATAGACGGCACCGTCAATCCCGATTTTGAAAATGCCGAAAGAAACAGAATCCGATTTTTAGAAAACAAACAAATCGATTGGGTCGCACTTTATCAGCAAAACCAAAGCACCGGGAATGGAGAAAGTGTTCATGTTCTTTTCGAAGACCGAATAGATGACCAACTTTTCACCGCCAATACAATTCTTAACACCCAGTTGTCAGACAACATAAAACTCAACGCGGGAGTTACCTACAAGCATCTAAACTCAGATAATTTTGCCCACATGTTAGATCTTTTAGGGGGTCAGTTTTTCAGAGATATCGATGATTTTTCTATTGGAGATGCCAGACAAAGTGACTTGAATAATCCAGACAGGACCGTAGGTGTCGGCGATAGATTTGCCTACAATTATGAAATAGAATCCAACGCCATCGAAAGTTTTGCACAACTTCAATTTTCTACCGGAAAATTTGATTATTTCCTTGCAACAAAACTCGATTACACAGATTATCAACGAAACGGACTTTACCGAAACGGACGAAATCCTGAAAATTCTTTCGGAAAAAGTGAAAAATTAGATTTTACAACTTATGGAGTGAAAGGTGGGCTTACTTACAAAATAACCGGCCGTCACGCGCTTTCTCTAAACGCAGGATATTTAACCAAACCACCAAGCATCCGAAACAGCTTTTCCAATACACGTGTAAACAACGATGTCGTAAACGGGCTTGATGAAGAAAAAGTGTTTTCTTTTGATGGAAATTATATCGTCAGAACTCCTGTCGTGAAAGCCCGATTGTCCGGCTATTACACACAATTCAGAGATGCCACAGAAATCTCATTTTTCTTTGCTGATTTTGGTGGAACAGGAAACGACTTTTTCTCGGAAGTAGTTACCGGGATTGATAAGAAAAATTTTGGTGGCGAGTTTGGCATCGAGGTACAAGCAACACCCACCATCGAAATAAATGCGGCTGCCGCAGTCGGCCAATACACATTTAGCGACAACGCCAACGTGGTTTTGAATACCGAAGATGCAATCATCGGCACACGAGATTTGGGAAATGCTTTTATCAAAGATTTTAAAGTTTCAGGCACGCCTCAGACGGCCTTGTCATTGGGTTTTGAATACCGGAATCCTAAGTTTTGGTGGGTTGGTGCCAATGCCAACTTTATAGCAGACAACTATGTTGACATTGCTACCGTGCCACGCACCGAGCAGTTTTTTGTCAATCCGGATGACCCCGACGGTTTTCCTTTCCCGGAAGCTACAACCGAAGCCGGGCGCAAACTTCTCAAACAAGAAAGATTGGATGATTTTTATTTAGTCAATATAGTCGCCGGTAAATCTTGGCGAATCAAAGGCTACTTTGTCGGACTTACGGCAAGCGTTGACAATCTCTTTGACGAGAAATTTAAAACCGGTGGATTTGAGCAATCAAGAGCTGCAAACTTCCGCGAACTCAACGCCGATAATTTGAATGGAACGCCTTCATTCGGTCCTCGATATTTTTATGGTTTCGCAAGAACCTTTTTTATTAATTTATATGTTTCCTTTTAATTTGTAATTTACCAAGAAATGAAAAATAACACCATCCTTTTAGCTGTTTTTACGCTCATCTTTGGAGCAATGTTGTCGTCATGCGTCAACGATGATGATTTTGGCACTCCGCCACTCAGCTGTAATGAACCCAATATCAGTTCCAATAAAACTGTACAAGAAATAATCGGTGCTGCAACTTCTACCGCCACTCAATTTACAACCGATGACATCATCGAGGCTTACGCGGTTTCGAGTGATCAAGGCGGAAATTTTTTCAAAACCATCTCCTTCCAAACCTTAGATGGCAGTGCCTCGTTCAGTTTGGCACTTGACGCAACCAATACCTATTTGTCTTACGAACCCGGACGCAAAATATTTTTTAAGCTCAAAGATCTTTTCAGTCAAGTAAATTCAAGTTCTGTCAATATCGGTGCATTGTTTGGTAGCAATGTAGGGCGAATAGCTGAACCGCAAATAACAGATTTCTTGGTGCGCTCTTGTGAAATAATTGATGAAGAACAATTGGTACAACACATCACCATCGATCAAATATCCGATCAGTATTTGAACAAACTCATCGAACTTTCTAATGTCCAATTTAAAGATAACGAACTTGGTGGAAACTATTTCGATCCAAACAATAATTTGGGTGGAGCTACCAACCGAAGAATCACAGATCAATTCGGATTTGAAGTCATCTTCCGAACCAGCAGTTTTGCCGATTTTGCAGGGAGCAAAGTTCCGGAAGGAAATGGAAACATAAGAGGTGTTTTGACCAAATTTGGCAATGATTTCCAATTTATGGCAAGAACGGAAGAAGACGTTAAACTCACCAATGCACGTGAATCTTTTAACAGAATCGGTATTGCCGCATTGCGCAAGTTTACAAGAGGGTCAGCAATAAACGACTCGAGATTTGTGGAAGGAGTTGTCACGCTTTCCAGCAACAACGAAGCAAATATCACCGCTCGAAATGCAGTTGTTCAAGATGAAACAGGCGGTATTGTTCTCCGTTTTGATGCAGATGCACACACGCTCGTGGAAGGTGACCGCGTCAGGGTTTTTGTACAAGGATTGATGGTTGACACTTTCTCCGGGCAAGTTCAATTGAGAGATGTCAATTTTGACGGACAAGTAAACGGGCAAGCTCAATTGGAAATAGTGGCACAAAACCAACCGCTTCCTGCACCAAAAATTGTGACCATCAACCAAGTTCTGTCAAATGCATTTGAGTCTCAGTTGGTACAAATCAACAATGTACAGTTTGCACAAGACAATTTAGCTGCAAACTATGCGGGAAGCAGGACTGTCACAAACTGTTCAGACAACCTGAGGGTGTTTACCCAAAACGCAGCAACCTTTGGCGGTATGCAAGTTGCACAAGGAAACGGCAGTTTGGTTGGAATCGCAAACATCGTCAACACATCCGAACTAGTTTTAAGAAATGTAAACGGAGCCGCGGGACTAACCGGAACGAGATGCACGGAGCCTACAAACCTGTTTTTAGAAACCTTCGAATCGATTGCTGTTACAGGAAACAACAGGCCGGTAGCTTTGGCAGGATGGAATTCGATTATCACAGGCGGCGGAATCGAAAACTGGGAAGCACGCCTGTTTAGCGGAAACAAATACGCTCAAGCATCTGCCTTTGGTTTTACTGAGCCAATGGTCGCGTGGCTCATCACACCTGCCATCAACTTAAATACCTCCACACAAGAAACATTTTCATTTGGATACACCCAAAATTTCTATAACGGGGATGCACTGACCGTTAAATATTCTATCGATTACGACGGCTCAGGAAATCCGGACAATTTCACTTGGACAGATATTACTGCTCAGTTAAACATTTCAGAACGGCTAACTTCGGGCTTTATGCCGGCGTTTATCAAAACAAACGAAGTTTCATTTAGCAGCATCACGGGCAATGTTTACATCGCGTTTGTTTATACCGGAGCCGACCCTGGAATAACTTCCACAATACAAATAGATAACGTGACCATCAAAGGATTGCCAAATTAACCAATCCAAATTATAATTCAAGAAGGCCTGCTTTTCCGCAGGCTTTTTTTGTTTAAAAATCCGGTAACTTTGCAACATTAAATCTGAAGCGAATCATGTTAGAAAAAGTAGCGTTAGACTACGAAAAAGTCGTGTTGGTCGGGCTGATAACCGCACAGCAAACCGAAGAAAAATCGAAAGAGTATTTGGATGAATTGGCGTTTTTGGCATACACTGCCGGCGGCGAAGTAATCAAGCGTTTTGTACAGAAATTGGACACGCCCAACCCGAAGACATTTATCGGAACCGGGAAAATGGATGAGGTATCCAACTATATCAAAGAACACGGCATCAGCACGGTTATATTTGATGACGAACTTTCTCCTGCTCAACAAAAAAATATCAGCAAAATACTCGAATGCAAGGTATTGGACAGGACTAATCTCATCCTCGACATTTTTGCCCAACGCGCACAAACTTCTTATGCGCGCACCCAGGTAGAACTTGCACAATGCCAATACCTGTTGCCTCGGCTATCGGGCATGTGGACGCACCTTGAACGGCAAAAAGGAGGTATCGGGATGCGCGGACCGGGCGAAACCGAAATCGAAACCGACCGCAGGATAGTCCGCGACCGAATTTCACTGTTAAAGAAAAAACTCGAAACCATCGACCGGCAGATGTCCGTTCAGAGAGGCAATCGAGGTGCATTGGTACGTGTGGCACTTGTCGGCTATACGAATGTCGGCAAATCGACCCTGATGAATGTAATCAGCAAAGCAGAAGTGTTTGCAGAAAACAAACTTTTTGCGACACTCGACACGACAGTCAGAAAAGTGGTGATAAAAAACCTTCCGTTCCTACTTTCGGACACCGTTGGTTTTATCCGAAAATTGCCCACCCAATTGGTCGAATCGTTTAAAAGCACTTTGGATGAAGTTCGCGAAGCCGATTTGCTCATACATGTCGTCGATATCTCGCATGAAAGTTTTGAAGACCACATCAAATCCGTGCAACTCATTTTGGAAGAAATTGATTGTTCCAAAAAACCAGTTATTTTGGTTTTCAATAAAATAGATGCCTATCAACACCAAACCATCGATGCGGATGATTTGGTTACCGAAAAATCGGAAAAGCATTTTACACTGGAAGATTGGAAACGAACATGGATGTCTAAAACGGGTGAAAACGCATTGTTTATTTCCGCTTTAAACAAAGATAATATGGAAGATTTTAAAGACCGTGTTTACGAAGCTGTGAAGGCAATCCATATCGAACGGTTTCCATACAATCACTTTTTGTTTGATTTGGAATAGACGAACTACAGAATTTGTGAATTTTCAGTAGATACCACTTGATTCGGAAATAATTTTATTAAAAATGCGAATTAAGGGTTGGAATTATGAATGATTTGTCAAATTTATACTCGATTTACCTGATGCCGAAGGCATCACACGTTCATAACGTATACTTTGAAGACGATTCTGCGACCCCGACGGGGTCGATCAAACATTCAAATGTCGCAGCTATACACGTTTAATCCCTCCGGGATTAGAGCTCGCCTAAACGAACGGGCGGACAGGCTTGCCAGAACGAACGCTTCGGGCAGGCTCGCCTGAATGACAAAGTCAGGCAGGCCCGCCTGAAAGGCTTTTTATTATTGCTTCTTTTACTGTCATGTAGATAAATTTAGGTTAGATTTTCCCTTCATTCTTACTACAATACCTAAACAAACATCACTCCTCACTTGAAGAAGGCACCGGCGGCGGCCCGTCCGGAAGGATGGCTTTATAGACATAGTCACCTTTTCTTTCCTTAAACTCTTTCTTCATCGCGTCAATCAGGTTTTGATTTTCAAACATGTCTATCATGGTAAACGACATGGCTTTGGCCGCGTACGGAATACTTTTATGCCCAATCGACATGCCGCCGCAGGCAACAACTGCCCACGAATGCCAAGGCGTGCCTTTGGCTGCCGTGGTCACGCTCATGGTGATGTGCGGCGAAATCCAGCTCACATCGCCCACATCTGTTGAGCCGCCGGGCGGGTCTTTTTCCGTCACGCGGAGTGCTTTTACCGTGCCGTCTATGCCTACTTGGGGTTTGTTGGTCGCTTCTTGTATGGCTTTTGCGAAAGCGGTTTCTTGTTCGGTGTATGTGAGGTTGCCCAACAGTTCTAAATTTTTCTGCAATGCCTCGGCTCCGGTTCGGTTGATGAGAATTTCATGCATGCCCGAAACCAATTTTATTTCATACGTTGTGCCCGTCATCAAAGCAGCACCTTCAGCGATTTTCAAAACTTTTTCATAAACTTCGTACATACCTTCCCTTTTGCTGTCGCGCACGCGAGTCCAAATTCGGGCGTGGTCGGGAACGACATTCACCACATCGCCTGCATCTTCGATTAAATAATGAATCCTGACCGATGGTTTCACGTGTTCTCTCAAATAGTTGATGCCGGTGGTGTAAAGTTCCAAAGCATCCACCGCGCTCGCGCCATTCCAAGGATCTGCCGCAGCATGCGATGTTTTTCCGGTAAAACTCACTTTAAAATCAATCAAAGCTTGGGTACTTTGCACGGCAGCTTCTATTTTGTCTCCGGGATGCCAATCAATGCTCGCGTCCAAATCGTCAAACAAACCGGCGCGTGCCATGTATATTTTCCCGCCGATGGTTTCTTCTGCCGGCGTGCCATAAAAGCGTATCGTGCCTTTAACCTTTCCCTGATCCATCAATTCTTTTACAGCCAAAGCCGCTCCCAAACTGGCAACACCAAACAAATTGTGGCCACAACCGTGCCCGGGATTACCGGCGGTCACCGGGTCTTTGTCGGTTTGAGCCTTTTGAGATAATCCGGGAAGCGCGTCAAATTCACCCAAAATACCGATGATGGGCTTGCCACTGCCATACTCGGCAATAAAAGCTGTCGGCATTTCAGCCACACCGCGTGTCACTCTAAATCCTTGCGATTCCGCATAATCGGCCAAAGCTTTGGATGATTGGCTTTCCGTAAGCGCCGTTTCGGCATACGACCAAATTTTGTCACTTAGTTCAATCAATTCGGACTCGTGTTTGTCAACCGAAGCAGCCAAAACTTGTTTGTTTTTGCTGATTTTTGCTTGTGCCATCCCGAAAAGAGGAATCAAAATCAACAAGGTTTTCAATAGGTTTCTCAGAAATTTCATAGGTTTAGGTTTGGAATTCTTTATAAAAGTATTAAAAAAAATAATCAATCCGTAAGAATTGCATACACACTAAACGCATTTACCATAAAATATTAGATGATTTGGAAATTTGAAGATTAGATGATTTGGAAATTTTTCCATCTTCAAATTTTCAAATTGACACATTTTCAAATCAACCCAATTCCATTACCTTTGCCGGATGCCGAAAAAACCTCAAAAAATATTTAACGAAATCAGCATCACCGATGCCGGTGCGCGTGGTGTTTCCATCGCCAAAGCACCTGACGGGAAAGTCATCATGGTTGACAATGCCGTGCCGGGAGATGTGTGCGACATCCGTATTTACAAATCAAAAAGAGGGTATCACCAAGGGAAAGCCATTCATTTTCACACTTTATCCGAGCGGAGAACACAACCCAAATGTGCGCATTTCGGCGTGTGTGGAGGTTGCAAATGGCAACACATGGAATATGAAAGTCAATTGTATTTCAAACAAAAAGAAGTTTACAACAATCTGCGCCGCATCGGAAAAGTCGAATTGCCGGAAGAAACACCCACTTTGGGCTCTGCCAATCCGTATTTTTATCGCAACAAAATGGAGTTTTCATTTTCTGACAGCCGATGGCTGACCGAAGCAGAGATTGCAACCGATGAAGCGTTCACCCAAAACAACGCCCTGGGGTTTCACATACCCGGACGCTGGGACAAAATTCTCGATTTGAAGAATTGTTACCTTCAACCCGAACCTTCCAACAGCATTCGAAATGCCGTCAAAGAATTTGCGATTGATACGGGTTTGGCATTTTTCAACGCCCGGAATCAAACCGGATTCTTGCGTACCTTGATGATTCGAACGGCATCGACTGGAGAAGTCATGGTCTTGGTTCAGTTTTTTCATGAAGACAAAACCAATCGGGAGTTGTTGCTCAATTTTATCTTGGAGAAATTCCCGCAAGTGACTTCCCTGCAATATGTCATCAACGCCAAGCCAAACGACACCTTGTATGACCAAGAAGTAATTTGCTACCACGGCAAGCCCATCATCGAAGAAGAAATGGAAGGGCTTCGGTTTCCCATTCACGCCAAATCGTTTTACCAAACCAACTCGGCACAAGCCTACGAATTGTATAAAATCGTGCGGGAATTTGCTGGGCTCACCGGGAAAGAATTGGTCTATGATCTTTATACCGGCATTGGAACAATCGCGCAGTTTGTCGCCAAGGATGCCAAAAAAGTTGTCGGCATCGAAGCCGTTCCGGAAGCAATTGCCGATGCCAAACGCTGTGCGGAAACCAATAAAATAGATAATGTTTCGTTTTATGTAGGCGATATGAAAACCCTTTTGAGCGCAGATTTTGTCAGTCAAAACGGTCTGCCCGACGTGGTGATTACCGATCCGCCACGCGATGGCATGCACAAAGACGTAGTGGAACAATTGTTGCAAATGGCACCCAAAAAAATCGTGTACGTGAGTTGCAATTCAGCCACACAAGCCCGCGATTTGAATCTGATGAAAGAAAATTATCGCGTGACCAAAGTGAGACCTGTCGATATGTTTCCGCAAACGTTTCACGTAGAAAATGTTGTACTTTTGGAAAAATTTTAAAATGAAGGCATCCATTTACCTCCTCCTTTTTTTGGTTTTTTTGTCGGCTGTTTCCGGATGCGAACGCGATGATTTATGCGCGGCTGCCATTCCGAAAACGCCGGGTTTGGTCGTTCGATTTTTCAATGCATCCAATCCGGATTCATTGCTCGCCGTGACCAATATGCGCGTTAAATTTGTCGGAATTGACGACAGCCTAACCATCGGAAATTCATTCACTTTCAATTTAGATTCCATCGCCATTCCCTTAAAAACAGGCGTGGGCGAATTGCTTACCCAAATCGTCTTAATCAACAATGCCACAAATGTTCTGTTGCGAAATGCAGACACCCTCGATGTGAGTTACCTCGCTGAAAAAGAATTTATATCAAAAGCCTGCGGATTTAAAAATAATTTTGTTTTACAAAACATCACTTTGCGAACCGATGCAAACAATTGGATTAGTTCTGCGCAAATTATAAATGACACCATACAGGATGAAAGAAAAGCTGCTGTTCGGATTTTTCATTAGCCTCTTGATGCTGATTGTTTTGCCGCAAGCCGCTTCCGGTCAAAACAAGAAAATCAACCCGCGAGACACCATGACGGTGACCGATCGTTACGGCTTGAAATTGGGAGTTGATTTGTTCAAACCCATTCGCTCGATGATAGACGAAGATTTCAAAGGGTTTGAAATGGTTGCCGATTACCGTCTCACCAAAAAACATTGGTTGGCTGCAGAAATCGGTTACGACGAAAAAACCACCAACGACGATAACCAGAATTTTACCACCGAAGGTGCCTACCTCAAAGCCGGTTTTGACTACAACATGCACAAAAACTGGATTGGAATGGAAAATTCCATCAACCTTGGACTCCGTGGGGCTTACAGCACTTTTTCACAGACCCTCAATAATTTCAACATCCAATCGAACAATCCGTTTCTGGGCGAAAACACCATCGTTGACGGAACCAAATACAGCAGCCTGACCGCTTCGTGGATAGAAGTCGTTTTTGGCATCAAAATGCAGGTTGTACACAATGTGTATGTCAATGCAAATGTGCAATTCAAACGATTGCTCAACGACACTCAACCCGAAGGATTTAAAAATCTATACATCCCCGGATTCAACAAAGTAAATGATTTTAGTGATTTTGGATTTGGTTTTTCATACTCGGTCTCTTACTTCATTCCCATTTATAAAAAAGATCGGGAGAAACCAACGGTAAAAAAATAACACCGATTTATTTATTAAACAATCGTTCATCAAAAGCAAACGGTTCAATTCGAATAATTTTAATTTTGATGCTGTCAGGATGCATCGGATTAATCAAAAAATTGTATTCATCTTGAACCACTGCCGATGGAACCTTCAAAATCAAATATTTTCCTTCTGCTTGAAATACATCACCTATTTTTCGAGTTGACTCGTTGTGCGGAAAAGACTTCCAACGAATAGGTAAATCCTCTTTGTCCAAAGTTTGAATGGAATCATCCGGAATCTCAATCGTCACCAAATCATAATCATTCGGCACAATTCCCAAAGGTGTTCTCACCGCAATTTCGGCTGTACACAATGCCCGTGAATCACTCGTGTAAACCAATGGCGTGCCTTTGCCATTCCACCTTCCGCCAGCCACCTCCGCACCATGTCCGCTCAAATCTTGTGCGTATTTTGACTTACAAACCCGAAAGACTATCATGCCAAAACACCATGTTCGATACGAATCAACTCGTCTTTGAGTAGATTGATGCCAAAAGAACTGTCTAACAATGCTTTGGGTTTTATTTTACCTAATGAAATATTGTCCGCCTCAAGCCAAGCATTGAATTTTTTATCATCACCAAAAACCTGATTGCCCATTTTCATCAATAAGGCAATCTGCATGATACGCTCGGACTGAACGGGATCGAAAGTCTTTTTTTCTTTTTGATAGCGCTGCAAAGTACGCTCGGAAACATGAAGAAAGCCCGACCACTCCGGAAGAGAGAAAGGCAGCCGCCCGACAAAAGCAGAAAAACTGGCGTAATTGATGCCCTCGCGAACCGCCTGAATAATTTGCATTATATTGCTGTCGGCTGCTTGATAGGAGACACTTGGCTCACTGACCATCAAGATGTTTTCTGCTTTCATATAGGTAAAATTTAATTTTTAGTGGACATACCTGTCTGCCGACAGGCGGATTTGTTATCGCATGATTGTTTTTAGGAGTTTGCTTACGCAAACTTGTTGTTAATGGCGAATTCATGACGTTCTTTTTATGCCACAAATATACAAATTATTTTCGGGATTTAGTCATTTGTCGTATATTTTTGGAAATGTGTCGCTTAAATTACTTTGTGTCCTTTCATGAAAATCCATTTCATTAACACTTTTGGATTTTTGACATCGGGTGTGGTCATAAATTTTGGTGAAAAAACCAAGGCTAATACGCCTGATAAAAAAGCCAGATTGAACTCTTCCCAATCGACGAAAATATCCAACCCAAATCTAAAAATCAGAAAAAAAACGGCGGAAGAAATGAAATTTAAAAAAAGAGATTTGTTCTTGGCACTCATGATAAATTAAGATTTATCCGTTTGTTGAAACTTTTGTCTTTTACTTCCGGCATACATCGGGAAATAGAGCAAGCGCGACTCCAATCCGCCGTTAAATACTTTGATTTTTCGAGAAGGTCGCAGGCCGATGTGCTTCAAACCCTCCGGCTCGGAAGTAATCAACCAAGCCCGTGTGTCGGGATAAGATTGTTTGAGGGTATCGCCGATACTTTTGTACAAAACAGGAATATTCGCTTGAATGCGCTCGCCGTAAGGCGGATTGAAAACCATGTGCAACGGTTCGTCCATTGATTTCTGAGTTTCAAAAAAATCAGCAGTTTTCAAGGTGATAAATTCGTCCAAACCGGCGTTTTTGACGTTGTCGATTGCCTTGTTAATCGCCGATTCCGCCTTGTCGTAACCGAATATTTTAAAAGAAAAATCACGGGTTTTCTTCAACAGCGATTCCCTGATTTTTTCAAAAAGCGTTTCATCAAAATTATCCCATTTTTCAAAAGCAAATTCTTTCCGGTGGATGTTGGCAGGAATGTTAGCGGCAATCATTGCAGCTTCAATCGGAATCGTACCGCTGCCGCACATCGGATCGAGAAAATCAGATTGTCCTTCCCAACCCGACAACAACAATATACCCGCTGCCAAAACCTCGTTGATGGGCGCAATATTGGTCGCCGAGCGATAACCTCTTTGGTGGAGTGAACTACCCGAACTGTCTAACGAAACCGAACAACTATTTTCATTGATGTGGATGTGAATTTGTAAATCCGGATGTTGCGTGTCCACATTCGGACGTTTTCCGGTGCTTTCCCTAAATTGATCGACGATGGCATCTTTGGCTTTGAGCGCAATGAATTGCGAGTGTGTAAAAACAGTCGAATTGACCGTAGTTGCCTGAACCGCAAAGGTATTTTCGTTTGAAATGTGTTTCTTCCAATCGACAGCATAAATTCCCCGATAAAAAGCCTGTTCGTTGGTTGCGTTGAAGGAATGAATGGGTATTAAAATCTTCAAAGCCGTTCGCAAAGACAAGTTAGCCTTGTACAAAAATCCCAAATCGCCGGAGAAAGAAACACTTCGCACACCTTCCTTGACATCCTGCGCACCTAAGTTTTTGAGTTCCGTTGCTAAGATCTCTTCAAACCCAAACAAGGTTTTAGCCAACATTTCGAAATGATTTTCCATGCGATACGACTATATTTTATGCAAAAATACACTAATTTAGCCCGTCAAAGAAGTAACATGCAGAAAGAGATAAATACCTGGTTTAAATCCTGGTTCGATTCACCGTATTACCACATTCTATACAAAGACCGAGATCACGCGGAGGCCGCGCAGTTTATGGACAAACTAACCGCCTACATCAATCTCCCCGAAGGAGCCGAAATACTCGATTTGGCCTGTGGCAAAGGGCGACATTCCGTTTACCTGAATTCTTTGGGATACGATGTTACCGGCATCGACCTTTCGGAAAACAGCATTGAGGAAGCTTCCAAATTCAGCAACGAAAAACTGCATTTCAAAGTTCACAACATGTGTGTCCCGATTGGCAAACAGTTCGATGCCGTATTTAATTTGTTCACCAGTTTCGGCTATTTTGATGATGAAGCAGACAACCTGAAAACACTCAAGGCTATCAAAGTAAACTTGAATGAAACGGGTTTTGGTGTCATCGATTTTCTAAATGCGGATTATGTATTGGACAATTTGATATCGGACGAAATTAAAACCGTTGACAACATTGACTTTCACATTCATCGCAGTCAACAAGACGGCTATATCATCAAAGAAATTACATTTGAAGACCGCGGAGATAAATATTTTTTTACAGAAAAAGTAAAGGCTCTGCGATTGAAAGATTTTGAATTGCTTTTCAAAGAAGCCGAAATTGATTTACTGGAGATTTACGGGAATTACAAGCTCCAAAAATTTGAAACCAACCACAGTCCGCGACTGATTATGTTGTTTAAATAATGTTGTATCTATGGCCATTTTTGACAGTTGTTGCCGGATTTTGGGCAGCAAAAATCATCCTTCCGAAAAGCTCCGGACAGTTTCGGCTTTTGCTCGCATTTAGCGGTGCATTTTTGCTCGCGCTGACCATTTTCAACCTCTTACCTGATGTTTTTAAGGATTATAAACCGGTATATGGTTGGTTTGTTTTGCTCGGTATTTTTATTCAAATCGTGTTGGAATTCTTCTCCAAAGGAGCCGAACACGGGCATGTGCATCTGCATTTAGAAAAAAACGCGTTTCCTTGGTTGTTATTTGCGAGTTTGAGCTTGCACTCTTTGATGGAAGGCATCCCGATAAACCAACACCACGGCATGATGTGGGGCATCGTTGTTCACAAATTTCCGGTGGCAATTATTTTATCCTTATTTTTCCTAAAATCATCTTTGCGCAGTTCTACCATTTTTGTTTTTATCACAGCCTTTGCTTTGATGACCCCGCTGGGCATGTTGCTCTCCGATTTTTGGCTGACCAACGCGTCCCTTCAAAAATATTTTTCCGCCTTGGTCATCGGGATTTTCTTGCATATTTCTACCACCATTTTGTTTGAAACGACTGAAGGACACAAATTTAATTTAGCCAAATTGATTGTGGTATTATGTGGATTTGTGTTGGCTTATTTTATATAAACTTCGACATGCTGATTTTAATTCCGTGATCCTATTAGTCGTGGTTCAGAAATACTTCATTAGATTTGTTTTGAAGTTGATTGTTGGCACGGAGTTGTAATTCTTGCTCCTCTATTCAATCAAAATAATTAGCTATGCAAAAAATAATTGAAATAGTTTTCAGACAGTTTGCAACTATTTATGTTGGAAGTACTTTGCTTTATATTTATTACAAAATAACAGGCAAGAATATTTCATACGAGGATATTTTAGACAAAAAAAATGAGAATACCGGTTACAAAAAGTACACATATATTTCATTTATAGCTGGTTTTATTTTTATACTACTATTAATTTTACTTACGAAGAAAATGTTCCGAAATTAGAGTAATCTTCCAAAGTTAGTGATGGTATCCCAAATCCCGACATCTCGGATATGCCCACACAACGGATAGCGCGACCCCCGATAATTCGGGATGTAATCCGTGCCCACAAAGTTGAGCAACTTAACCCCGCATATCCTGAAAGATTCCGAGCTTTCATGCGGAGAAAACCTGCTCGAAATCAACCTGACGCAAAACCTGTGAAAGGTAATGTGCTTTTATTCAGGTTTAATTTTTACGATTTTGTTGTCGCGTAAAACAACCAATTCACTCTTTTTCGTTTTCTTGAATTCTAAAAGTTTTTCATATACTTTTTCAAGTCCTTTCAGAATTTTATTTTTTTCCTCTATTTGAATCTCAATTGTTGTCATAATAGTTTTTTAAAAGGTTAAATTTCAGTTGATTCAAAATGTTTAGTAATTTATCCTTCTGTTTATCTGCTATAAGTTCGTGTTTTCCTTCCGAATTGTCAAAAATCAAAGCACCGTCAACAATGGGTAGATAAATGTCAAATAAATTTTTAACTCCTCTAATATATCTTCTTTCAATTACCTCAGATTCAATGTTATGTCCACCTTCCGAAACTCTTGTTTTTACGCGTTCTTTTGCCAATTCAATGTTTTGAAGCCAAAAAAACAACAATGTCACTCGATAGCCTTTTTCTTTGGCTTCGATAATTTTGTTCTTATAACTTTTACTGGATAAAGTCGTTTCAAATGCAAAATTTTCGTTTTCAGAAAGCAGTTCGTCAATTCTATTGAGCATTATTCGTCCCGCCTCAACAGACACTTTTTCGGGTTGAAAAGGAGATAATCCTCTTGCAATTTCGTCAGCATTGACAAATTCTTTACAATCCAAAATTTCAGGCAATATCGTAAAGGATGCTGTTGTTTTACCTGCTCCATTACAACCTGCTATTATGTAAAGTTTTTTCTCATTCATATTCGCAAATTTACAAGTTATTTCCTTTAGTTTTTCGGTTCTAATTTTTTGGGAGTTGTTGTGACAGCATATTGCCTAACCCGATAGCGCGACCCCGATAATTTGGGATGCAATCCGTGCCTGTAAAGTTGAGCACCGCTGCAGACCCTCAAAGCTTCCGAATTTTCATGCGGAGAAAACCTGCTCGGAAGTCTTCCAATCTCATAAACTGGAAATATGGAACAAAAATCATATATTTGCTATATCCGAAATATAGAAATCATGAACTTAGAAGCACGAAAATATCATTTTATACAGCAATTGTTCAGTATTGACAAAGAAAGCATAATAGATACTTTGGAACGTGTTTTAAAGCGTGAAAAAGAAGCACACCAAGAAATCTCTATAGAACACAAAAAAGAATTGGACAATCGTTTAGAAAGTTATAAAAATAATCCCAATGATGTTTTGGATTGGAAAGATGTAAAGAACGATTGGTAATGAGCCTATAAAATTAAGTTACTGCCAATTGTACGCACGGATTTACAAAAGGCAAAAAAATGGTACCAAGAAAAAAGTGAAACATTAGCCCAAGAATTTAAAACGGAAGTCAATAAAGAAATCGATTATATTGGCGAATATCCTGAACACTATCAACGAAAATATAAAGAGTTACGGCAGTCTTTGGTAACCCGTTTTCCTTATGCGATTTTTTATTTAGTGGAAGAAGAACAAAAACGAATCGTAGTTTTGGCGTTTTGCACACAAGTAGAAATCCCGAAATAGTTAGGAAAAGAATCCAGAAATAAGTCCCCACAAAACAAAACCCGATGGCTCGGATATACCCCACAACGGATAGCGCGACCCCGATAATTCGGAATTGCAATCCGTGCCCACAAAGTTGAGCAACTTAACTCAAACTACAACCCCAATGCGTCAAATATCAAATCCGTTATGTGCAGTCTGACATTCACAATTCGCTGGCATTGATACTGTCAACCTATCGAAACAGCTGCGAACGATTTATTTGAATGAATAGAAAGTTGAAAAAAAGAAAAAATGTTTGCAGATACCAAATTGCGGTGTATATTTGCAACCGCTTACAGAATTTGGTTCGGTAGTTCAGTTGGTTAGAATACCTGCCTGTCACGCAGGGGGTCGCGGGTTCGAGTCCCGTCCGGACCGCAAGGCCGTCTTTTAATAGGGACGGTTTTTTTGTTTTGGGTTTTTTTGTCCCGTATCAAACATGCTTATTGGGATAAAACACGAAGATGTACCCGATTGCAAAGCATAAAAAAAGCCCCGAAAACGGAGCTTTTAATCAAATTAAAAATTTAAACTAATTTTCAACAACAGCATTTGCACGCTGTACCTCAATGACGTTTAGAATGGTATTTTGTGAATAATCAACCTCGGTTATCTTGCCGTCTTGTGACCAAAACAACCATTTACCGGTTTTTTTACCGTCTGCATAAATCGCCAAAGCCGATTTGACTCCGTCTTCTCGGTAGGAAATCCACTGCCCGTCTAATTTGTTGTTTTTGAAATACCCTTCCTGACGGACTTGACCGTTTTCATAAAAGTAAGTGGCTTTTACCAAATCACCTTCTTTTTCCAATTTTGGTCCGGGTTGCTGAGCGTTTAGTCCTGCAAAGCAAAACAACAACGCGAGGAATATTATCTTTTTCATGGTATAATTTTTTTAGATTGAACAATTTCGTTTACAATTCCTTTACAAAGATATGTAAATATTTACTTTCAAGTTACATTTACATAACATTAATTTTACATTAAATAGTTATTTTATTGATATTTAGAATCTTAACACTTTCGAAAGCTGATTAATTTGTTAACGTTCATTAAAAAGTGCCTTTCCAAAACGGAAAGGATTAGTAAAAAAGTTAGGCTAATG
>JAXMLV010000054.1:0-104155 GCA_034367065.1 Flavobacteriaceae bacterium | reverse complement strand
TGTGCTTATAACTTGAGGGTTCATAGTGCAGCTTTCACAATGCATAAAAAATTTCGTTATTTTCTATCATAAAGTGGAAGAAAAGAATTTGTGAAAAAAAATATGGACTTAGATAAGGTGAATGAAACCAAATAAAGGCCTGTTTGTGTGAGATAGTTTTATAAATTTGCAAATTATTTATCAAACACATGTTTAGAACACATACTTGCGGTTCGTTGACCGCCAAAAACATCGGTGAAACCGTCACACTTGCCGGCTGGGTACAAAAAATCAGAGACAAAGGATTTGTAATTTGGGTCGATTTGCGCGATCGCTACGGCATCACGCAGTTGGTTTTCGACACCGAACGAACGGATGTTTCCGTTTTGGAAAATGCCAAAAGCTTGGGCAGAGAGTATGTGGTGCAAATCAAGGGAACTGTCATCGAACGGGAATCCAAAAATTCGCAAATGGCAACCGGGGAAATCGAGTTGTTGGTGTCGGAATTGACTTTGCTCAATGCTTCCAAAACACCTCCATTCACCATCGAAGACAAAACCGATGGCGGAGAAGATTTGCGTATGAAATATCGCTATCTCGACATTCGCCGCAATCCGGTTAAGCAAAATCTGATTTTCAGGAGTCAGGTGGCGATGGCTGTGCGAAACTACTTGAGCGGAGAAGGATTTATCGAAATCGAAACACCTTATTTGATCAAATCTACACCCGAAGGCGCGCGCGATTTTGTGGTTCCTTCACGCATGAATGAAGGACAATTTTACGCCTTGCCACAGTCGCCTCAGACTTTCAAACAACTGTTGATGGTGGGTGGTATGGACAAATATTTTCAGATTGTGCGCTGTTTTCGCGATGAAGATTTGCGTGCCGACCGCCAGCCAGAATTCACTCAAATAGATTGTGAAATGGCTTTTGTGGAACAGGAAGATATATTGAACACTTTTGAAGGTCTGACACGTCATATCCTCAAACTCACCAAAGGCGTAGAAGTTGAAAAATTTCCACGGATGACCTATGACGAAGCCATGCGAAAATATGGAAACGACAAGCCGGACATTCGTTTTGGGATGGCTTTTGGCGAATTGACCGAAGATGCGCAAGGTTTTGGGTTTCCGGTTTTTGATGGTCAGGAATTGGTGGTGGGAATAGCGGTGCCAAACGGTGCAGAAATGACACGAAAAGAAATCGATGAATTAACCGAGTGGGTGAAACGCTCGCAAGTTGGTGCGAAAGGTTTGGTTTGGGTAAGATGTCAGGCAGACGGAACGCTGAAATCTTCCGTCGATAAATTTTACGACACCAAAACGCTTGAAAAATGGGCAGAAAAAACAGCGGCTAAAGCCGGCGATATGATTTTTATCATGGCCGGAAATGCCGATAAAACCCGCTCTCAGCTGAGTGCTTTGCGCATGGAGATGGCCACCCGATTGGGTTTGCGCAATCCCGAAACATTTGCACCGCTTTGGGTGGTTGACTTTCCGTTGTTGGAGTGGGATGAAGAATCCGGTCGCTACCACGCGATGCATCATCCTTTTACTTCACCGAAGCCAGAAGATATTTTGCTGTTGGAAACGCATCCCGGAAAAGTCAGGGCCAATGCCTACGACTTGGTGCTAAACGGCAACGAAATTGGCGGTGGCTCGATTCGGATTCACGACAAAACGACCCAACAAAGGATGTTTAAATTGCTTGGTTTTTCAGACGAACAAGCCAAGGCGCAATTCGGATTTTTGATGGATGCGTTTGAATATGGCGCACCTCCACATGGTGGTATTGCCTTTGGTTTTGATCGATTGGTTTCCATACTCGGCGGGCAAGAGACAATCAGAGATTTTATCGCATTCCCAAAAAACAACTCCGGAAGAGACATGATGATCGATGCACCGGCAACCATCTCGGAAGAACAATTGGACGAGTTGCGTATTGCTTTGGCGACGAAAACTAAAAAATAGCGAAAAAGACCTCGGCAATTTTGATATGTAGATTTTGGTGTTGATGAAACCAACCTGTTTAAAACAATCATTAAGCACGCGGGGTTAAACATCGTAGGTTACACCCCGCCTTTTGTCCGGGACAAGTGCTGACCCATGAAAAAGCAATAAGATAAAGCGATGAAAGATAAAATTTTGGCCGGCATTAGAAAATTTTTGATTTGGAGAGTGAAGCACATTTCCAATCAAAATTTCATTTACATGCTTTCCATTTTGATAGGATTCTTTTCCGGATTGGGTGCTGTTGTGCTTAAAAACATGACGCACTTCATACAATATTTACTTACTGGAAACCTCATCGAGCACTACCATCAGGCGTTTTATTTTATTTTTCCGATAATCGGGATTGTCATTGTCCAATTGATTATCAAACACATCATTCGCCATAAAGTTGGGCATGGAATTCCCTCGGTATTGTTTTCCATTTCCAAGAAAAAATCATTCATGGAGCGCTACCAAATGTATTCTTCTATACTGACAGCACCCATCACGGTTGGTTTTGGTGGCTCGGTCGGGTTGGAAGGACCGACGGTTGCTACGGGAAGTTCAATTGGGGCTAATATTGCACGTTTGTTTCATGTGAATCAGACAACGCGAACCTTGCTTTTGGGTTGTGCCGCCGCAGGAGCCATGTCAGCCATTTTCAAAGCGCCGGTTGCTGCCATTATCTTTGCCATTGAAGTTTTTAGTCTTGATTTGACCCTGATTTCTCTAGTTCCGTTGTTGCTTGCCTCGGCATCTGCCGTTTTAACTTCCTATTTGTTTTTAGGCTCCGAAATTTTGTTGCATTTTAATTTAAAAGATGCTTTTCAAATCCGGGAAGTTCCGTTTTTTATTCTCTTGGGATTGATTTCAGCACTAACCTCCGTCTATTTTTCAAGGATGTTTTTTGCGATAGAAGATCGGTTTGAAAGCATGAAAAGCAAAACAAAGAGATTGGTTTTGGGCGGGTTGGGCATCGGTGTTTTGGTTTACATGATTCCACCTCTTTACGGTGAAGGATTTAGCAGCATCAACAACCTGCTACAAGAAAATTACCGCGACGCATTGGGCACCAACTTGTTTGAAAATTATTTGGACAATATCTGGGTGGTCATCGCCATGTTGGCCGGAATGGTTTTGTTTAAGGTAATTGCAACTTCGCTAACCTTCGGAGCCGGCGGTGTGGGAGGTATCTTTGCGCCCACACTTTTTGTGGGAAGTGCGATGGGTCTTTGCTTCGCAAAAATAATCAATGAACTTAATTTTACCGATTACCGAATTTCCGAAAGCAATTTTGCCTTGGTGGGTATGGCCGGCGTGATGGCGGGAAATCTCCATGCTCCACTTACTGCCATATTTTTGATTGCCGAACTTACGGGTGGCTACGAACTGTTCGTCCCGCTGATGATTACAGCGGCTATTTCGTTTTTGGTAACTCGCTTTTTTGTGCCACATTCCATTTACGCGATGCAGTTGGCAAAAAGTGGAGATTTGCTTACCCACGACAAAGACAACAGGGTTTTGCACCTGATGGAAATAGAATCGGTGATTGAAAACAATTTTATCGTTTTGAATCCCGATATGACTTTGGGAGAAGTTATCGAAAAGGCGGTAAAATTGTCTAACAGAAATATTTTTCCAGTGGTGGATTCAGAAGAAAATTTTGTAGGTGTTTTGCTTTTAGATGATATCCGCCCGATCATGTTTGACCAAGCAATCTACGGCAGCACGTATGTGAATGAATTAATGCACAACGCTCCGGCAGTCATCGAAAAGGAAAATGACAACATCAAAGTGATCATGCGAAAATTTCAAGATAGCTCCGCTTGGAATCTCCCCGTTTTAGAAAACGGCAAATACATCGGGTTTATTTCAAAATCCAAACTGCTGAGTGCTTACCGGCGAAAGTTGATAGAGGTTACCGGATAAATTTTAAATAAAAGAGCCCATTCTCATCATCCAATTTATAAATAATCAATGATAAAACTTGTCCTTAAAATATTATTTTTTGTCGAACTAATTGGCATTGCCTATGGTTTGTATTTAATCCAATCCGAGGATGTTTTGGGAGAAAAAATAGTTGGCGTTTCAGTTTTGGTGCTTTGTTTTGTATTGATGCCGCTTTTTATTTATCACCGATACAAGGGAAAAGATTTGAGCAGATATCAGTTTAAAAACTATGAAGAAAATTCAAAAAGGACTGATAATCAATAATTTTTTTAAAAAAACGTTTACGCAGGGTTGATTTGTGTTTATTTAAAGCATACATTTGCCAATTATTATAATATATTTAATACAATTACAATGACTGGTACTGTAAAATTTTTTAATGAGTCAAAAGGTTTTGGATTCATAACCAACGACGAAACCGGAAAAGACATTTTTGTTCACGCTACAGGGCTTAACGGCCAAACGCTCTCAGAAGGAGACCGCGTTCAGTACGTGGAAGAAGACGGAAGAAAAGGATTGGTTGCTGCCAAAGTGCAAGTGATCGAATAATATATAATTATTCACCAAGACTTTATTATGATTAAAGGCTGCCCGAAAGGCGGTCTTTTTTTATGGGTTTAAATTTCGGGTTGACTAATTGAATTTTAACGAAGAAATAAAATAAAAAGCAGCTTGTCTTTTATAAATTTACAGCTGATTTAACCCACTATGCAAAGCGCCCCGACTGTTGATGCCAAAAATGATTTATCAGGTGTTGATCTTTCTCAAAAAATTGTTTACTCCATACTTTTTTCCATCAGTTTTGCACATTTGTTAAACGACTTGCTGCAAGCTGTCATCCCGGCTGTTTATCCAATTTTGAAAGAAAATTTCAACTTGACGTTTTCTCAAATCGGATTCATCACTTTCTCTTTTCAACTGACCTCTTCCGTTTTTCAGCCTTTTGTAGGCTATTATACCGATAAATACCCGAAGCCGTTTTCTCAAATTTACGGTATGTTATTTTCATTGGCAGGCATTATTTCGTTGTCTTTTGCCGATAATTTTTTCATGATTTTGATTTCGGTTTGCCTGATTGGGGCAGGCTCATCTGTTTTTCACCCCGAATCGGCACGTATTTCTAATTTGGCATCAGGAGGCAGACGCGGGTTGGCACAATCTATTTTTCAGGTCGGCGGCAATTTCGGCACTGCTTTGGGACCGTTGTTGGTGGCTTTGATTGTAGTCCCAAACACACAGCGATACATCCTTTGGTTTGTGGTCGCCGCAACAATCGGACTGGGCATTATCAGCAAAGTAGCTTTTTGGTACAAAGCACATTTGATTTATAGAAAAAACAAAAAAGATTTATTTTTAGACTTTCATAATTTGCCCAAACGAAGCGTTCAAATTACCATCGCTATTTTATTGGTTGTCATTTTTTCCAAGTTTTTCTACACCGCCAGTTTGTCAACTTACTATGCCTTTTACGTGATGGATAAATTCCAGCTTTCCATACAGCAAGCGCAGTATCACATGTTTATCTACTTGATTGCCTATGCTGTTGGAACCATCATGGGTGGTCCGCTTGGCGATAAATTCGGGAGAAAATACGTGATTTGGTTTTCTGTTTTTGGCGCGACTCCTTTTGCCTTGTTGTTGCCTTATGCCAATCTTTTTTACACAGATGTGTTGATGGTAGTTATCGGCATCATTATTTCATCTGCATTTCCGGCTATCATCGTTTATGCGCAAGAATTGATTCCCAAAAAGTTGGGTATGGTGTCGGGTCTTTTTTATGGTTTTGCATTCGGGATGGCTGCCTTGGGCTCAGCAGTGTTAGGAATATTAGCCGACCACACCTCTATTCAATTTGTCTATCAGGTTTGTTCCTTTTTACCGTTTATAGGCATCATCTGTTATTTTTTGCCCAATTTGAAAAAGGGTTAAATCGTGGCAGAAATTGATGAATAATCTGTTTTGCAGTACTGTTTTGTAGGAATAAATGCAACTATTAAACTTTGTGTTTTTAGTGTCTTCTCTGTGTGTGTCTGTGGCATAGCTATAACCCAAAATCCCTGAAGAAGTCACGAACAAACACAAAGAAAAAGTTATGTGAAATCGCCATTAGCTACAAGTTTGCGCAAGCAAACACCGACAAATAAAATGCCCATTAACCGTTCCGACTTCCGGACGGGCAGGTTTGTTTTTTCAAACCTCCCAATAATTATTATGACAATAGGTTTCTACTACATTGCACTGCTGTGCTGAGCGCAGTCGAAGCATGACCGCTAAAAAAATAAATTTTACATCTTTGAAACAACTTTCTTACAACTTCATTCAAAACCAATAAAGGAAAGAATTTCAACGTTTTTCACCAACCATCTTTGACTATTAAAACGTTTTAAAAAACTCGTGGATATCGCGGTTTTGGTTTTATTTCCCCTCGCGTCCAACTTCTTTGGCAAGTCTGTTTTCTTTGTAATAAAGCGTAATTAAATTGAGTACCGAGTCGATAAGCTCTTTGGTTTCGAGCAAGAGACTGAAGTAAAGTGCCGTGTTTTTCGGGCTCGATTCGTCTGTTCGGGTTCGGGCCACTTGCCTGTCTATTTTGATTGAAAACGAAGCAATCATTTCTTTCTTTTCTTCGTAAATGGTACTGATGTTTTCAAAAGATTTTTTGTCAAAAGTAGCTTTGATAATCGCAAAAAGTGACTTAATTTGTAAGTCAAGTTCCTGGAGTTCTTTGATTTGGTTGAATCGAAGGCTTTTGTGATGATCATTGACGTGTGCATACGCTTTTTCGGAAATTCGATTTATGGATCTTACCATTTGCTGTAAGTCATCCAAAATCAAGATGTAAACTCGGCTTGCCCCTACCGAAGCATCCTCTATGTTTTTAATCGAAAAAAAGATGTTGTCTCTCAACATATCGATTTCCTGAACCAAACCGAGTGCTTTTTGTCTGCCGGCTTTTAGCTCTTTGATTTCTCCCAAGGCAAGTCCCGACACAGTTAAGGTAAATATTTCGCTGCTGCGAATCAATACTTTAGACACGTTTTCAGCATTTTCATCGATAATGCCTTTGATGGTTTTGCTTTCCGAAATTTTGAGTTTTTGTTCTTTGGCGTTTTCTTTTGACGATTTTCGGTGGTTGATGTAACTGAGCAACAGCACAAAAAAAGTGAACAAAACACAGATTACAGCAGCCGGAATACCTGCATAATAGATGATAACCGCCAAAATGCCTGACAACAGGAAAGCTGCCAATGCCGTGAAAAGAAAACCGCTTAATACTTTCAACACGCCGGAGATTCGGTTTACAGCAATGTCACTTCCCCATGCTCTGTCTGCCATTGAAGTTCCCATGGCAACCATAAATGTAATGTAGGTAGTTGACAACGGCAATTGACGGTCGGTCGCCATCGATATGAGAACGCTCGCTACCATCAGATTTACGGAAGCCCGAACCAAATCAAAAGCCGGCAATTCGTCTGCCTTTTCTTTGATGGGATTGACCGATGGTTTTTCAAAACTACGGTTGATTTTATCTAAAACTCGATTGGGGACAACTTGCTTAACTTGACGATTCAGAAATCTGCTGAATTGAACAATGCTTCTGGAAACTACAGTCGAGGCAAAACGCTCTTCTCCGGGTTCCTGGCGAGACAAATCGACAGAGGTTTTGATTACGTATTTTGCTTTTTTTGAAAACCACAAAGCTGTAATCATAATTAAACCTGACCCTAAAAGTATCCAAATAGGTGTGTGAATTTCTTGCGAAAAAGCATGCATAGAAAACGAGTCTGCATCTACGCCGGAAGCATTCCACGATTGAAGTGCCTGAAAAGCTGCCAAGGGAACACCGATAAAATTGACCAAATCGTTACCTGCAAAAGCCAATGCCAAAGCAAATGTCCCGATGAGTACGACCAATTTAAAGACGTTCACTTTAAAAAAATAAATCAAAGCAACCGACAATCCCGTCCAAAAAACAAAAGCAGTAAAAATTAGCAGATTGATGTTTTGCTTGATGTAAAGGTTGCTTGCAGAAAAAGAAGACAAACTGTTTAATCCTTTGAAAAGAATAAAATAGAGGATGGAAGTAAAGGCAAGTCCGGCAAAAATTCCGGCTACATAGATTGGTTTCTTCTGATAATGAAAGGTCATCACAACCCGGGTGATAAATTGAATCAACGCACCTATCACAAATGCAATAACAATCGAAATAAAAATGCCAAGCACGATGTTGACGGCTTTTTCGGTGTTGATATAGGTTGAAAATCCGATAAAGGATTGGGCTTCGATGTTTTTTACAATGGCGATTGCCAGGGCCGCTCCCAAGAGTTCAAAAACGATGGAAACTGTGGTAGAAGTGGGTATTCCGATGGAGTTAAAATAGTTGAGCAACAAGATGTCAACTACCATGACGGAGAAAAAAATAATCAATATATCTTTGAGATAAAAAGCCTGCGGATTGAATATCCCTTTTCGCGCTACTTCCATCATGTCATTGGAAAAAACAGTACCCAAGCAGATACCGATGGCAACGACAATCATGATGGAATTGAGGGAAGCCACTTTAGACCCTATGGCCGAATTCAAAAAATTGATGGCATCGTTGCTTACCCCGACTATCAAATCGGCAATGGCAAAAAACAAGATAACAGCAATTAAAATCCAGTACACACCCACCTTTCTGCTGTAAAAAAATTAAAATAAATTGGTAAAATAGCTAAATACTTCGTCGCGGATGGCTTTGTTGGCTCCCGATGCAAGTACCACAGAAATAGCCAAACCAATCAGCGCGTAGATAAAATCTTTTGCAATCAAACGAAAAGCTTTTTTCTTGTGTTTTTCACCTGATTTTGTTCTCGAAAGACTGATGGCAATCTCTCTTCCGCCAATGACTCCCAAAAATACCCAAGTTGTACTCATCGGAATCGGGCTGATAAATAGTTTGTAAATTAACAATATTACATAGGTGAAATCAATCAATGTAGCCGCTCGAATGTCCGAAATCCTGATTTTTTCGCTCACTACCTGTTGAATCTTATCTCCCCGCAGGTAGAACAAGATGCCCAATCCCAAAAAGATGGTTGTTGCAAAAATAGCAAAGTGAACTGCCGTTTGTTGTCTGGGAAGAAAAACGGCTATGTTCGCACCGTCTTGCATCACCCAAACCGACCAAAGTGCTCCACTTACAACCCATTGAATCGGCATCCATGCCGGATGTGACTTCCGCTTTTTAAAGAATTTTTGTATCAATTTATAGCTGCTGTACCATACCACAAACGACAAGATAAATGCCAACACATAGCCCGAAACACTTTTGCCGACCATTGATATTATCCCGGACGAATCGGCACTAAAAACACTCAAAAGCAAGAATGTGGTAGAAACCGGCATACGCAAACGGGTAATAATCAACAATACCAATGGCGCAATAATCTGAAAAATGCTGAAATTGTCAGGGTGTGGAAACTGTGTTTCTCCTGCAGCATTGACTAACCGCTGGTAGGTGACATCACCATCAAAGTAAATCCAACTGAAGGTTACCGTAGCTAAAAATATAGCACCTACATAAAGCCACAAAATCCACCATTTTTTATCTCCGTTGCTCTCGATAAAGGTTCCCAAAGATTGAATGCTGTCGTTTGAAACAGCCGCGTAAGCAGCAAAGGCAAACCCCAGCCACATGGCTGCCTGGCCATAGCCGGTCAGTATTTCGGCAAGCAAAATCCCTATTAAAATAATTAAAAGAAATAGTTTTTCTTTTGCAAAAACCTCAAGCAAGTTAAGGTAGAACTTGCCGGGTTGTTTTTTTTTAGATTTCACCATGACAGCATAAAATTTTACAAACTACACACTTTCCAAAGGTCAGTGAACTTTGCCAATGTAATGTTAAGAAATTGTTACTTTAATATTAAACGGGTGTTTAATGAACTTAAAAAAACCCCGAAAAAACAAAAAGTCCCGAAAATGAATTTTCGGGACTTTAACTACTACAAATCAAATGAATATTAAAAACGTACCCAACCCGCCATCCAATTGTCTTCTGCGGAAACACCACCGATAAAAGCTGCGCTTGAGAAGAAAGGATCTAAGGTTGATGGGTTAAAACTGCTTGGAAATGTTCCGAAAACAGATTGTGTAAGTGTAACAGGAGCTGTAGAATTATTAAATGAAGGATTAGCAAAATCAACCGTTGCGGTTACTGCTGTTCCGGTATATACAAACGGATTAACATTGTCAATGATTGACCATTCGACTGTAATTTTTCCGTCGTTTAATTGGGTGATGGTTTCGTCATGTTCTACTTGAACACCTCTTCTGGAAAATCCTTTTGCTATGGCGTTGAATATTTTAACTTGTGTTCCTTCGCGAAGTTTCATGGCTTGGTTGCCGCCGTCACCATCTTCTGCACCTACCAAAGTTATATTGGCTATGACCGGATTTGAAATTGGTGTTGCCAAACGGTTTGAACTCAAATTGTCTGCTTCAATACCCCTGTCTCCTTCGATAGATGTTTGAAGGCCTACCCAAAATTGGTTTTTGCCAATCCATCCATCTGTCCAGTCGAAAAGGTCGTCTTTGGCACCGACAGATACCAAATATTTGGTGTTTACGGTTCCGCCGAAAAATTCAAAACCGTCGTCATTGCCTTGGAAAACCTGTATGTGATCGATGGTTGTGGCGCTGCCTACACCATAGAGTGACAATCCGTTGAACTCGGCATCCGCATTGATTTTACCACCGGTAAATTCCAAACGGACATAGCTCAATGTGCCTGAATTATCCAACGGATCCGTTCCGCCATACGTAGCGTTCGCAACTTCAGAAGTAGCAGTCAATCCGCGGTTAATCGGTGCTTTTCCCGCAAGTAGCAATCCACCCCAGTCGCCTGCATTAGGTGTAGCGTTTTTAGAAGTAAACACGATGGGTTGTGAAGCGGTTCCGATGGCTTGAATTTTGGCACCTTGTGCAATCAAAAGAAAAGCAAAAACACCGCTTTCGCTTCCGGCTATAATTTTTGTTCCGGCTTGGATAGTAAGTGTTGCGCCGCTTTCAACCGTTACGCCACCTTTCAATTCGTAGGTTTTGGAAGATTCGAGCGTTGTGTTGGTTGTGATGCTTCCTTGCAAAACTACCACTTCATTGGTGGGTGGAGGTGTTGTCCCGCCGCCATTGTCATTGTTGATGGTGTCTCCTTCAATGACGATGCTGCCAATGGACTCGTCATTTTCTGTACATGATTGAAAAAGGACAGTTGAAGCCAATATCAATCCGAAAAAAAGTTTAATTGTTTTCATTCTAGTTGTGATTTAAATAATTGAAGTTTATGATTATTAAAATTTATAGGTAACTCCCAATCCAAAGTCTGCTCCGAGATTAAATTTACTGACGGTTATCTCTCTTCCCAAACTGCGTTGGTCTTGGTATCTTTCTATGTTAGGATCTAAAAGGTTTCTTCCGGTAATCTTGAACTCAAAATGTTCGCCGATTTTGTCCACCAAGGTGAAATTGAGTGTTGCAAAACCTTTTTCATACACATCATCCACTTCGTTTCCGCCGGCTGCGTAGATGCGGTCGTCAAAGTAATTGACATCCAAGGTGGTACTCAAGTCGTGTTTGCCGAAGATTTTGTTGTAGTTGATGTCTGCA
This sequence comes from Flavobacteriaceae bacterium, assembly GCA_034367065.1. Taxonomy (GTDB): domain Bacteria; phylum Bacteroidota; class Bacteroidia; order Flavobacteriales; family Flavobacteriaceae; genus UM-FILTER-40-17. The sequence goes on along the minus strand of JAXMLV010000054.1, from coordinate 92,591 downwards.
TTGATTAAAAAAGGAGACGCGCCTTGCATTCTGCGCGTGGTGTTGGTTGGCGCGATGCTCGATCCGTTGCCGATGGTTACTGTCGGATCCAATCGAACTTCGGTGAACATGCCGGTAGCGTTGGCACCCAAGTAGAAATCATTGAGCGCGCTGTATTGACCGCTTCCGAATATTTTACCTAATTTTTGGCGGTATTCCAACTCGATTCCGGCGACCAATGCTTCGTTTGAATTGACAAAAGAAACGTTGTTATTGACCGATGCCACTCTTACTTTTTCGATGGGTGAGTCCAGGTATTTGAAAAAAGCAGTTGCTGAAATAATCTCATTTCTATCCGGAAAATATTCCCATTTCAAATCGACATTGTAATTGTCAGATTGTTTGAGCAGAACATTTCCCAAAGTCGATTCGTTGATGTCTTCATCCAAAAACGGAGCTAATTCAGTAAACAAAGGCAATGTAACAGTCTTGCTGGAGGCAAAACGCAGGTTTGATTTTTCGTTTAAAGCGTATTTTACACTCAAACTCGGCAAATAGAAATCTTCATCAATACTTTCTTCTTTTATCACATCAATCAATCCTTCGGGCGCAAAAAACACGCGCTGTCTGTAATCTTCGATTCTAAGACCGGCATTGACGATAAGTCTGTCAGAAAATTTGAATTCAAAATTGGCAAACGAAGCAAAGTTTCTCAAATCGGCTTTATACGAATTTTGCGGGCGGATAAATTCTTCGACATGGTAAACTTCTCGCTCAAAATTTTCTTGAGACAACAAGGCATCCGGGTTTCTGAAGTCAACATTTTCATTTTGAAGTGCATCGAAGAAAATATTGATTTGCTGTGCGCGAAAATCTCTCGATTTATCACGGACATTCAATCCCACGGTAAATTTGTGTTTAAAATTCCCATCTGCGTCTTTTCCCAAATTCACATCCAAAGAAAATTTTGCACTGTAATCATTTTCGTCCAAATTCTGGTAAAAACGATGGTTGTCTGAATTGTTGTTGGCTCCAGATTTTCCGAAAACCGTTCTGCCATCCGAAAGTTCAGTGAAAAACAATTGTCTCCGTTCCGGTACATTTCCAGTTGATCGGCTGTAAGATCCACCCCAATCGAAAACAAATTGTCTGTTATTAAACAGGTGTTGGCCCGCCAATTGGTGCGTTTGAAGGGTGTTTTGTTTAAAAGTCCCCCTTCTTACTTTCAAGATATTGTCTGCATTTTCTCCCGATACCCCGCTGATTTCTCGAAGTTCATCGCTGGTGTCGTTGATGAGCAAAGCAGTATAGCTGAATTTGTTGTTCAAATCGGAGCGAAAAACCAAACTTCCCAACAAAGTTGCATTGGTTGTAAATTCATATTTTTTGAAATCATTGCCGAAAAAAGAAGACTGCAAAACTTCGCCTTGTGCATTGAGTGCCACATCAAGTCCATCCAACGAAGCTTTTTGATTTTGAGAAAACGAGCCGTTTACAATCACATCCAAACGAGATTCTCCACCGGTTTTGAATCTTTTCCCCGCATTTACCGAAACATTGGTGTTTGGATCACCAAATCTTTTGGAAGGATTGAAAGAAGTGTCAAATTGGTAAATTGGTGCGCGGCGGCTGTCATAAGTAAGCCCGGCAGCCTTAAATGCTCTTAATAATGAAGGTGGTCTGCGCGATCCGTCTTCTATACCGAAGTAATCGTACTTACTACCGTTGAGCAAAAAAAAATCGTTGAACTGCGCATTTGAATTCACACTAGATCCAACTTCGATTTCCAAATATCCGTTTCCCGGATTGTCTTTGGTATCGATGTTGATACTCGCTCCGGCAAAATCACCGTATAATTCCGGTGTATAGGTTTTATATATACCTAAATTTTCGACCACATTGGTTGAAAATATTTCAAGGTTAATCAGTTTTAACTTTGGGTCTATCGAAGGAAGTGGTAACCCGTTTAAATAAGCGTTGTTATATCGGTCTGCCAAACCGCGGATGTAAAACTTTCCACTTTCACGAGCGATTCCTGTTGCCTTGGTCAAACCCGATGCTACATCACCTACCCCTTTTCTAGACAACTCTTGCGAGCCAATTTTGGTTTGCATGATGGTGGCCGTTTTTTGTTCGGTTAGGATAGCCGATTCAGACTCACGGGTGATGGTCGCACTGACTTCAACTGCTTCCAAAACCACAGAACCTGCGCCGAGTGCCTGATTTACTGTGATGGTTTCACCTGCATTAACCTTTAAATTAGGTATTTCGATGGTTTCATAACCGATAAAACTGAACACGATCGTGTACGTGCCGGGTGCAACGGTTAAAGTAAAGAAACCATCTAAATCGGTAGTAGTTCCAATGGAAGTTCCTTTTATTTGTACGTTTGCAAACGGCAAGGTTTGGTTGTCAGCATCTTTGTCATTCACCGTCCCTTTGATGGTGGCTTGCTGAGCAAATCCGAATGCTGTAATTGAAAGAAAAATGGTTAGTATAATATTTTTCATCAGAAAATTCTGTTTTCATTTTTGTTCGTGGCAAAGGAAATACACCACCGTAAAGTCTGTGTTAATCATACATTAAGTATCCTTGATTAAAATGTTAGCTTAATGTTAGCTGTGTTAAGGCTGTTTTCTGTTCGCTTTTAAGTATTTAAAAAGCTATTTTTGTCTTTAATTTTTACATAAATCAATCCTGAAAAAATGAAGTGGGATCAATTACTTTCTTTAAAACGTTACGGCGATAAGCACAAACGACTCCGCAAAGAGCAAGACGATACCCGTTTGGGCTTTGATGTTGACTATGATCGTATCGTGTTTTCAGCACCTTTCCGATTGTTGCAAGACAAAACGCAAGTCATTCCGCTGTCAAAAACCGATTTTGTTCACACCCGGCTTACCCACAGCCTTGAAGTATCGGTAGTGGCTCGCTCGCTGGGCAGAAGTGCCGGTAAAAGAATATTGGAAAAGCACCCGTCTTTAAGAGAAATTTTGGGTTACCAATCGAATGATTTCGGAAGCATCACCGCCTCTGCCGCACTGGCACACGACATTGGCAATCCGCCATTTGGCCATTCGGGAGAAAAAGCGATTGGTCATTTTTTTAGCAATGGAGCAGGGCAAATCTATAAAAACAAACTCAGCGATGCCCAATGGCACGATCTTACACACTTTGAAGGAAACGCGAACGGACTCCGAATTCTGACACGTCACGGACAAGAAAAAGGCGGGCTTCGTTTGTCTTACGCCACGCTCGGTGCATTTATCAAGTATCCAAAGGCTTCATTGCCGCACAAACCGACACCCCATGTGGCTGATAAAAAATTTGGCTTTTTTCAAACTGAAAAAGATTTTTTTGAAGATTTGGCTTCCGAGCTCGGATTAGACCAAAACCTAAGAGAATCGAAATCATTTGCAAGACATCCATTAGCCTATTTGGTAGAAGCTGCCGATGATATTTGTTATACACTCATCGACTTCGAAGACGGCATCAACCTCGGATGGATACCTGAAGAATTCGCGCTCGAATACTTAATCAAACTCGTCGCTGTTCAGATTGATACGCAAAAATACACGGGTTTGCAATTTCTCGATGAACGCGTTGCCTACCTGAGAGCCATTTCCATCAACACCTTGATTCAGGAAGCTGTTCGGGTATTCATGGAAAATGAAGAAGCTATTCTCAACGGCACTTTTGAACAATCGCTTTTGGATAAATCTATTTTTAAAGCTCAGATGAATGACATTATCAATTTGAGCATCCACAAAATTTATCAAAGCAGAGAAGTACTCGAAAAAGAAGTTGCCGGCTTTAAAATCATCAACGATTTGTTGGCTGTGTTTGTTCAATCAATCGTCAATCAGATGGAGAACAAGCTCAATCATTATGACAAAATAGTATTGAAAAATATGCCTGAAAAATTAGCTCAATATCAAGATTCGTCTCTTTACAATCGATTGTTGGATGTTTGCGGTTATATCTCGATGTTGACCGATAGTCAAGCCATTTTATTGCACAAAAAAATCAGCGGACAAATCGAAGTAGGCTAAAACTGTTTTTATTTCGGTAAATTTGTATGCATCTTTTTAAAATTTTTGCCGTTTTGGCTCATAAATACAATTATCATGAAAAATTTATTTTTACTTCTTTTTGCATCAATTTTTGCGGTTTCCTGTTCTTCTCCCGAAGTGAAAAAAGCCGAAGTTGCCTCCCCAAATCAGGCCGTGAGCGTTTCTTTTCAGTTAACTGCGGAAGGAAAACCGTTCTATCAAGTTTTTTATAAAACCAAAACCATCATCGACACTTCTTTTTTTGGATTTGATTTTAAAAACGCCGCATCATTCGACAAAAATCTGGGTATTGTAAAAACCGACACAAGTTCATTTAACGAAACCTGGCAAATGCCTTGGGGTGAACAATTAAACGTAGTGAATCACTACAACGAATTGCGTGTCGAATTGCAAGAAACCGTTGCACCTAAACGAAAATTGAACATCGTATTCAGAGTTTACGACGACGGTATTGGTTTTCGGTATGAATTTCCGAAACAACCCAATTTTGACACTGCTTTAATTACGGAAGAAAACACCCAATTTAACTTGACCGAAGACTACAAAACTTTTTGGATACCGGGCGATTGGGATATTTACGAGCATTTGTATCGCACTACAAATCTTTCCAAAATCAACGCACTGCAATATGCAAACCACAAAGATTTGGCCCAAACGTATATTCCCGAAAACGCGGTAAACACACCGGTTACCTTGGTCGGAAAAGATGGCATTCACCTAAGTTTTCACGAGGCAGCCTTGTTAGATTACGCCGACATGACACTCAAAGTCGATACGGCAAATTTGAACTTCAAAAGCGTACTGGTCGGTTCCGAAAACCGCGATTATAAAGTTGAACGGAAGTTGCCCTTCACAACCCCTTGGCGAACCATTCAAATTACTGACAATGCGCCGAGCCTGATTGAATCCAAACTGATAGTCAACCTCAACGAACCCAACAAGATAGGCGATGTGTCTTGGTTTAAACCCATGAAATACACCGGCGTTTGGTGGGAAATGCACTTGGGAAAATCAACTTGGGATTACAGTGGCGCGCAAGACATGACCTCCTTTACCACCGATGCAAAACCCAGTGGAAAACACGGAGCTACCACCGAAAACGTCAAAAAATACATTGATTTTTCAGCTAAAAACAACATCAAAGGGGTCTTGGTCGAAGGATGGAACACCGGCTGGGAACACTGGATTGGCTTTGAAGATCGCGAGGGTGTCTTCGATTTTGTCACATCTTATCCCGATTACGATTTGAAAGAAGTGGTGCGTTATGGCAGAGAAAAAGGCGTTGAACTCATCATGCACCACGAAACCTCAGCCGCCACCGAAACCTATACCAAACAACAAGACACAGCTTTCGCGCTGATGAAAAGTTTGGGCATACACGCCGTCAAAACGGGCTACGTGGGAAAGATACTTCCCAAAGGTGAATATCACCACGGGCAGTATATGGTCAATCATTACAACAATACCGTCATCAAAGCAGCGCAATATCAAGTTGCAGTCAATGCCCATGAGCCCATCAAAGCAACCGGATTGCGTAGAACCTACCCAAACACCATTGCACGCGAAGGTTTGCGCGGTCAGGAATTTAATGCTTGGGCATCCGATGGCGGAAATCCGCCGGAGCATTTACCCATCATCGCATTTACCCGCATGCTCGCCGGACCAATTGATTTTACGCCGGGGATTTTCAACATAAAATTTGATGAATACAAAAAAAACAATCAGGTAAACACTACGCTGGCACAACAGTTGGCTTTGTATGTCGTCATTTACAGTCCGGTGCAGATGGCTGCCGATTTAATTGAACACTATGAAGCCAATCCCAAACCTTTTCAGTTTATCAAAGATGTAGGAGTCGATTGGGAACAAATCAAAGTCCTCAATGGCGAAGTGGGCGACTACGTGACCATAGCCCGCAAAGAACGCGGTACAGGCAACTGGTTTGTCGGTAGCATCACTGACGAAAATTCGCGTTCATTCACCCTCGACTTGTCTTTCTTGGATACTGGACAAAAATATACCGCAACCCTTTATAAAGATGGTAAAGATGCGCACTGGGATAAAAATCCTACGTCTATTGAAATTGAAACGATGACGGTTGACAGCACTTCGAAAATTAACTTACATCTTGCAGAAGGTGGAGGCGCAGCCATCAGTTTGAAGAAACTTTAGACTCTCCGAAAATCTTGTGAGATGGTTCTTATTGTATCTTGTGAGAAGTTAATTTCGTTAAAAAAATTAAAATTAATAAAATTTGAATATTTTTGTTAAAAATATAACGCTATGAACAAAAAGTTACTTTACCTGTCGATGTCTGTTTTTTTAGTTTTGGGATTGTATTTTTCTATCTCATTATACCAAAAAACGAAGATTGAAAAACCACAACTTACCGAAGCAGAAGTTTTACGTGCTAAACACGCTGAATTCTTAAAAAACAGCCCCTTTAGAAATTCAATTCATCTTTCCCGTAAAGACCGAAAAGGCAGAGGACTCCCGCCAAACCCATACTACGAAAGGCTATGGGAACTCACCATGAACCCGGCTTTGGGCTACCCAACACTTGAGAAAATCAACCAATTGCAAGACGAAATTTATGCTTCCCAAAACAGCCTGACCGGCGTGCGACCACAAAGAGCACCCGGCGACAGTGCAGTTGACAATCCGTGGGTTGAACGCGGTCCCAACAACATCGGCGGGCGGACAAGGGTGCTGGTTTTTGACCCGAACGATGCCACACACAAACGCGTATTTGCAGGTGGCGTGAGCGGTGGACTTTGGGTGAATCAAGACATTACCAACGCCAATTCTTCTTGGGCTTTGGTCAATTCCGTACCCGGACATTTGAACGTGTCTGCTTTTGCAGTTGACCCCAACAATCCCCAAATCATGTATTTGGGAACTGGTGAACAATATACCTTTGGTGCTGCCGTGGGCAATGGAGTTTACAAATCGACCAATGGCGGTGATTCATGGGTAAAATTGAATATTAATTTAGCCACGGCAACAACCGGAGTGGGCGGAACTGACTTATCAGGAGGCTCATTGCTTCTTTCGGGAATATTTTACATCAACGACATCATCGCTTGGAACAACGGTGGCAACACGGAGGTTTTCATCGGTGTAGGTGCGCATATTTTTGGTGCCAGTAAAGTTGCCGATGCGGGCAATCCCAATAATTTCCTCGGTTTGCAATCTGCCGGTTTGTTCCGCAGCGCAGACGGCGGAACCAATTGGAGCCGTATAGAATCTGCAAATATGCAGTTTCAATTTTCGGGTTTTGATTTCTATTTTATTCCCAACGATTTTGAAATCGGCCCGGACAACAAACTTTGGATGGGAACCATCCGGACACCCGGCTTGACCAACTCCGGCGGTGGCCGGATTTTCAGTTCTACCAATGGAACCACTTGGACGCAGGTCACTCAATTGGCAAATTCCGACCGGACTGAAATTGAAATTTCTGCCACAGACCCCAACCGCATTTATGCATTGACACAAGGTACGACAGTCGGTGCTCCCGTGCATATTTTCAGTTCACAAAATGGCACGACATTTACGGAAACCACCACGCTCCCCGATGATGCAGACAATGGTATTCCTGCCAATGATTTTACACGCGGGCAATCGTTTTACGATTTGGTCATTGAAGCCGACCCAACCGATCAGAACAAAGTATATGTAGGCGGGATCGATTTGTTTAGCGGTGTTTTTAATCCGGCAACCAACAACTTTACTTGGACACAGATTTCCAAATGGTCAAATAATAATAATTTGCTTAACCTGTCAGTCCCGCTTGTACATGCCGACCAACACGCTTTTGTTTTTCACCCGACCAATGCCAACCAAGCCATCATTGGCAACGACGGTGGCGTATTTTTTGCATCAAGCCTTTCAACCGCATCGTCCTCTACAACGGCAATCGCGAGCCGCAACAAAGACTACAACGTGACACAATACTATTACGGAACGATTGGGCAAAATACCGCAGTTGATGATATTGGTGGTGGCACCCAAGACAACGGCTCGCCATTCGCCTTTGCCGCTACCGCGGGAGCAAACTCGTTTAACGATTTATTTGGTGGCGATGGTGCTTTCACCCAACTCGACAAGGACAACGATTATGGGATTGGCTCTTTCCCCGGTAACACACATATTTTCTTCGAGCTGCCGGACACCCCCAGTTCTACTGCTTACTTTATTGTAAATGAAGGAAATAACGGCAGTTTTATCAATACCGCGGCCTTGGATGAAGTGAACGATGTGTTTTTCTCGGATGCAACCATACCGGGCACACAAACGACCCCTCCAACTTTCAGATTGGCAATGTTTAGAACTTTTAAAGCCGGAGCTGCAGGTATTACGCGAAACAATTTGACCAATGCGCTTTTGGATGAATCCATTACCGCACTAAAAACTTCTCCATTTAGTGGTACACAAACTAATGTCTTGGTTGGATTATTGAACGGGAAATTGCTCAAATTAACCAATGCAACCAACTTTGCCCGAGTATGGTCAGAAATTACCGGACCTTCATTTGTGGGCAGTATTTCAGACATCGAATTTGGCAATAGCGAGCAGGAAATTTTTGTTACTTTTCACAATTTCGGTGTCGTCAGCCTTTGGTACACCGCGGACGGAGGCACAACCTGGCAAGACAAAGAAGGAAATCTGCCGGATATTCCGGTGAAAGCTGTTTTACAAAATCCCCTCAACACTGATGAAGTAATACTCGGAACTGCTTTAGGCGTTTGGAGAACCGGCAATATCAACGATTCGTCTCCTGTATGGGTGCAATCGCAAAACGGGATGAAAGACGTAACTGTTATTGATTTGGATTATAGGCCAGATCCTGTTGTTCCTCCTGATGATGTACAGACAGGTACTGTTTTGGCAGCTACTCACGGCCGCGGGTTGTTTACAGGAAAATTTAACGAACTTCCTTCTTTAAGTTTAGATGACAAGATATTGGCAAACAACAACATCAAAATTTTCCCAACGGTAACTTCGGGTGAAGTAAATATTGTTTCCAACACCAGTTTTGGCAAAACCGATGTGCGGGTTTATACGCTGAGTGGTCAGGAAGTTTTCCGGCAAAACATAAATCTTAATTTTGGTTCAACCAATCAGATTCAACTTCAAGGTTTGAGTTCCGGCTTGTATTTTATCAAACTAAAAGGAGAAAGTTTCAGCAAAATACAAAAGTTGATAATCAGAAGATAATATTTCGATCGTTTTTTGCTTAGCGTTATTTTGGAAACCTCACAGCCTCGAATTTTCAGGGTCGTGAGGTTTTCATCTTTTTATCAAAAAATGTGTTTCATCCCAACCCCAAAATGTCGGGAGTATCGAAAATAGATTTTTTATCCAAAAAACTGGTTTTCGATACTAAATTCCTCTCGGAATTTCACTCAAACTGATGCATTTTGGATTAATTGAACTCCGTTATCAATATCCCAATCTGTTACGGACTCTTTTGAGTACGCTTTGCGCAACCGCTTCTGCACGTTCGGCTCCTAATATCAATGCCCGATCTACCAATTGGGGGTTGGCCATATAGTCTCTAAATTTTCGACGAGGTTCTTCAAATTTATCAACAATCAACTCGTACAATGCTTGTTTTGCATGACCATACCCAAAACCACCGCGTTCGTAGTTTGCTTTCATCTCGGCAGTTTGTTCGTTTGAGGCAATTAGCTTGTAGAGTGCAAAAACATTGCAAGTGTCGGGATTTTTAGGCGCTTCGAGCGGTGTGCTGTCAGTTTGAATAGCCAAAATTTGTTTGCGAAGTGCTTTGTCGCTGAGAAATAAATCAACGGTGTTGCCTTTAGACTTACTCATTTTTGTTCCATCCGTACCGGGAACATACATGGTGTCTTGCTGCACTTTTGCCTGTGGAACCACAAAAGTTTCTCCCATCAAATTGTTGAATCGAGAAGCAACATCGCGTGTAATTTCGAGGTGTTGCAATTGGTCTTTTCCAACGGGGACTATTTCCGCATCATACAACAAGATATCGGCAGCCATCAACATCGGATAATCAAACAAACCGGCATTGACATCTTCCAATCGGTCTGCTTTATCTTTAAAGGAATGGGCTAAAGTCAATCGTTGATACGGGAAAAAGCAATTCAAATACCAAGTGAGTTCAGTTACCTGAGGCACATCACTCTGTCTGTAAAAAACCGTTTTTTGCGGATTCAAGCCAAAAGCAAGCCAGGTTGCGGCTGTGGCATACGTATTTTGACGCATTTGCTCGGCATCTTTGATTTGTGTGAGCGAGTGAAAATCGGCTATAAATAGAAATGAATCATTTTCGGGTATGGCAGCCATTTCGATGGCCGGCAAAATTGCACCCAAGATATTTCCCAAGTGAGGCGTTCCGGTACTTTGAATGCCGGTGAGTATTCTAGACATGAAAATATTATTTTTTTCAGGCGTAAAGGTACATTATTTAGAAAATAACGAATCTCATTTTTGTAACTTTGGGCACATATGAAATTTATCAAGATATTATTTGCGCTTCTTTACCGTGTTTGGTTCTATATCTTGGTTTTGGTGCCAATATTCGTTATGTTTCCATTTCTGGTTATTTTGACCATTCGCGAAACGACTTACAAATATTTTTTTCGGCTCGCCCGTGTTTGGGCCAAATTTATACTGTTTGGAATGGCGATGCCCTACCGAAGGGATGGCAGCGTAAAGATTATCCCAAATCAAAGTTATATGTTTGTTGCCAATCACACCTCCATGATTGACATTATGATGATGCTCGCCGTGGTCAAAAGACCATTTGTTTTTGTAGGTAAGAAAGAATTGGCTTCTATTCCGGTTTTTGGATTTTTTTATAAACGCACTTGTATTTTGGTTGACCGAAACAGTCCGGCAAGTCGAAAAAACGCCTTTGATGAAGCCAATCGAAGACTCGCAGCTGGTACCAGTATTTGCATTTTTCCGGAAGGCAAAGTTCCCGATGACCGCTCGATTATTTTGGATGAATTCAAAGACGGTGCTTTCCGATTGGCACTTGAGCATCAAATACCTATCGTTCCCATTGTTTTTCGGGATAATAAAAAACGGTTTTCTTATGATTTTTTTAGTGGGTCACCCGGGTTGTTGCGTGCTGTTTTTTTAGATCCAATTTCTACAAACCATTTGAACGCCACACATCGAAAAGAGTTGAGGGTTCAGATACGCGAAAAAATGTTGCATCAATTAAAAAACTGATTATCCTATTGGTCTTGGGGCAACATCGTATTCCTTGACAATGAAAGTCGGATTGCCTTGCGCGTCGTTTCCGGTGAAAAACCTAAAAGTAAAAAGACCAGCTTCATTTGGTGTGGCTTCAACGTCCACGGTTTGGCTTACATTTGTCAAGTTGTTGCAATTCCCATCCTTGATAGAGGTAACCACTGAAATTGTGGATTCTTTGCCTTCAAATCCAAAATTAACCCGCAAAAATTCGTGACAAGTCGTGGGTACATTGTAAAAAACTTTAAAAACTGCTCTTTGTCCGATTGTCAAAGTTTCTGGCGCTTCAACCGCTGTGATTGATACTGTTTCTTGTCCAATGACAACGTTATCGCTTGAATTGCTGCAGGCTGCTGACAAAGACAAGACTATAAAAAGTAAGAAAAATGATTTCATGTGTTGAAGTTTAAAGTGTCAAACAAAAGTATGACAAAGTAACTAAAATTTCATTGTTAATTTTTTGTGCGAAATTTTATTTTTATCCGTTTGGATTAACAACAGCTTCCATTTCAAAAGTCACAAAAGTATCTTTTCCGGCATTATCCTTTCCGGTAAAAAAGTTAAATACGAAAAGACCGGGCGTTTTGGGTGTAAAACTAAACACATTCTCTCGCGGAGGTTCATCGACAGATTGGCAATCAGTTCCTAATTTCCCGGCTATCAACCCAATGGTTCTTTCATTGTCTCGAGAAGCAAGGTCAAATCTTAAAAACCCATGACAGGATGTGGGTCGATTGAAAAGAACTTGAAAATCAGAAGATTGACCAACTATTAATTGGTCTGGCGCTTGAACCGAAAGAATTGGAATTAATTCAGATCTCAACGATCCGTCATCATTAGAACAAGAAAATAAAACAAAGACAGACAAACAAGAAAACAAAAATCTTTTCATGGTTAAATTTTCAAAAACTGTATCAAAAATTATTCCTTTTTCAAGAAGTTATTAAACAAAAATGGCTGGAAATAATTGAAACTATGTTTGACAAATTACTTACTTTTGAAGTAGAAATTTTTAAAAAATTAATTATACCATGACTGATTTGACTTCAAAAGAATGGCAAGATCAAATTGCAAAAGATCCTAAAGCATTTATTATTGATGTTCGCACGCCCGAAGAAATCGAGGAAGGCATTATTCCGACAGCAATTAATATTGACGTGATGGATCCGCAAGCCTTTATGGAAGGAATAGAATCTCTTGACACAAATAAAAACCTATATGTTTATTGTCGTTCCGGCAGACGCAGCGTACAAGCCTGCTTGATTTTGGAGCAACAGGGCTTTGATACAACTTACAATTTACTCGGCGGAATGCTCGAATGGGATGGTGACGTTGTTGAACCGTAAATTTATTTCTGTGAAAAAATATTTTTTAATTTTAGTTACGTTTACTCTCTTTGTAATCTCCTGCAAACAAAAGCAAGATGTTGAAGATTCAAACCGAGTGCAGTTGGTTTCGCCTCAAGAAATGAAACAATTCATCGATATGAATCAGGTACAGTTGATCGATGTTCGAACCCCGGAGGAGTATGAAGCCGGACACTTAATCAATTCCGAAAATCTTAATTTTTTTGATGAAAATTTTGAAGCAGAACTTGACAAATTAGACAAAAATGCACCTGTCTGTGTGTATTGCAAATCCGGTGGTAGAAGTACAAAAGCCGCGGAATTACTCAAGAAAAAAGGCTTTAAGGCCATCTATAACCTCGACGGTGGCATCATGGGGTGGGAAAAAGACGGCTTACCCATTGACAAAACCAAATCGGAATAACGCTTCATTTTTTAACTTCAAACTCTCTTCGGTTTACGACCTCGGCAGCATATCGGAGAAAACTTATCGTCTCAATAAATTCCATCAATAAAAAAAGCACCAACTTTCATAAGAAAATCAGTGCTTACACCTTGTTGGTCTACTAGGGCTCCCTTCGACTTCGCTCAGGACATCCTTCTCGCCCCACTTTGTTCCATCAATAAAAAAAGCACCAACTTTCATAAGAAAATTAGTGCTTACACCTTGTTGGTCTACTAGGGCTCGAACCTAGACTCTTCTGGACCAAAACCAGACGTGTTGCCAGTTACACCATAGACCAAAATGCGGTTGCAAATTTATAACAATCTTTTGGTTGCACAAACTTTTTACTTTTTTTTATTCCAACATCGACAAATAAGCCTTCCACTATACCTTAAGAAGTACTTTGGCGGTCTTTTAAATTCAACTAAATTGGTTTTTTAGCGTCTTTATAGCCTTTCAATCTTATTTTTATTCTTAAATTCGTCCGGTTATTTTAAATACACAAAATGAGTCAGCATTTCAAAAAATGGAACACCATTGCAGGTTGGGTAATTTTTGGTATCGCCCTGATAACCTATCGATTAACCGTCGAGCCCACGGCAAGTTTTTGGGATGCAGGCGAATATATTTCGACTTCTGCCAAACTGCAAGTTGGTCACCCGCCTGGCGCACCACTCTTTCAAATGTTTGGTGCCGTTTTTTCAATTTTTGCCCAAAACAAACAACAGATCGCATTGATGGTCAATTCGGTGTCCGTCGTTTCAAGCGCTTTCACCATCCTTTTCCTATTCTGGTCGTTGACGATTTTATTGCGAAAAATAATCGCCCGCGGAGAAGAAACATTCACAGATACTAAGGCGTTAGCCGTTTTGGGAAGTGCTGCGGTGGGTGCTTTGGCATTTACTTTTTCTGATAGTTTTTGGTTCAATGCCGTAGAAGCAGAAGTGTATGCGATGGCTGCAGGCATCATGTCGTTGATGTTTTGGCTCGGACTGCGTTGGGAAGCAGAAATGCACGAACCGCGTGGCAACAGATGGCTTATCCTTATTTCATTTGTTATCGGACTCTCATTCGGTGTTCACTTTATGGCATTGCTAACCATTCCTGCCATTGGATTTTTATATTATTTTAAAAACTGGAAAACCATCACGGTCAAAAATTTTACAACTGCCAATATTGTTGTCGTGGCTATACTGCTGGTAATATTTAAACTTTTATTACCTTATACATTGAAGTTTTTCGGTGGTTCGGAAGTCTTTTTTGTCAACACATTCGGTTTGCCGTTCAACTCGGGAACCCTCATTGCCGGGCTTATTTTTATCGCAATATTCTATTATGCCATCCGATATACCAAAGAGAAAAATTACATCCATCTGCACACCATTGTTCACAGTATCTTTTTCATTTTGGTCGGATTTTCCTGTTGGATCATGTTGCCCATTCGCGCCAATGCCAACGTGGTTATCAACGAAAATAAACCTGCCGATGCACGTGAATTATTGGCTTACTACAATCGTGAGCAATATCCCGAAACCAAACTTTTTTATGGCCCGCTTTTCACCGAAGCTTATGTCGGTTTAGACCCAAACAAACCTTATTTGGATGATAAACCCAACTATGAGCGCGATGAAAAAACAGGCAAATACATCATCGTCAACAAATGGGAAAACGTCAGGCAAAATTCTGACGACAGCCAGAAAGGTTTTTTACCAAGAATGTGGAGCACCGATGCTGATAACATCAGCAATTATATGCAATTTACCGGCGCAATTGATTTTACCATCAAACCCGAATACCAATCCAACGAACAATTGCGTTCGATGATTAGCGAAATAAAAGCCGGAGTGAAATCCGGAAAAATAGAAATGTCTAAATACAGTAAATTTCTAACCGATTACAGCGAGTACATCAACGTGGAAAAACCATCCTTTCTGAAAAACATGAAATACATGTTCGAATTTCAGTTTAGTTATATGTATTGGCGCTATTTTATGTGGAATTTTGTCGGTCGGGAAGACGATATTCAAGGAAAATATGACAATCACGGCAACTGGATCAGCGGCATCCGCGCTGTCGATGAGTTTTTCTTAGGATACCCGCAAACCAAGCTACCCAGCGAACTCGCCAAGAACAAAGGTCGAAACACCTACTTTTTCCTGCCGTTTCTTCTCGGGCTTATCGGCTTATTTTTTCACTATAAAAAACACCTGAATTATTTCTGGATACTGCTCGTTTTTTTCTTATTCATGGGAATCGCCCTAAAAATATATTTGAATGAACGCGCATTTGAACCCCGTGAAAGAGATTATGCGTTGGTCGGATCCTTCTATGTATTTTCCATTTGGATTGGCATCGGTGCTTTTGCCGTATTTGATTGGTTGCAGAGAAAAATACAACCCAAATTGGCCGTTGTTCTCAGCACAACTGTTTGTCTGCTTGCCATACCGGTTTTGATGGCGCAACAGAATTGGGATGACCACGACCGCTCGGGTAAATATACGGCACAAGCCATCGCCAAATCATATTTAGATTCGTGCCAAGAAGATGCGGATGCCATCATTTTTACCATTGGTGACAACGACACTTTTGCCATGTGGTATGCCCAGGAAATTGAAGCGTATCGCACCGATGTGCGTACCATCAATACCAGCCTTTTCGCCACCGATTGGTACATCGACCAGATGAAACGCAAAGCCTACGAAAGCAGCCCGATTCCGTCTCAACTCAAACACAGCCAATATCGTTATGGCACAAGAGATGTACTCATCTATCAAAAAATGACGGAAAACACTTGGAATATCAAAGATTTTATGACTTGGATATCCAGCGATGATCCCAAAACCAAAGTTACATTGTCTAACGGGGAAAAAATCACTTTTTACCCGACCAATAAAATCAGGGTTCCGGTCGATAAAGAAACTGTACTCAAGAATGGTATCGTCAAAGCAAAAGATTCCGCGCTGATTGTCCCTTACATCGATATTCAAATCGGCAGCCAATTGCCCAAAAACAGGATGATGATGCTCGATATTCTTGCCAACAACGATTGGAAACGGCCAATTTATTTCTCCGGAGGAAGTTTCGACAACGCCGAATATCTTTGGATGAAAGATTATCTTCAACTCGATGGTTTGACCTATAAATTGGTACCTATTCAAACCAAAGTAGATCCGAAAAACTCCTACGAAATGGGTCGAATCGATTCTGAAACCATGTATAACAATGCACTCAAATGGGATTGGGGAAATATGAACGGAGACATCTATCACGATCCGGAAACCCGCAAAAACAGCATCAACTATCGGGGTAATTTGGCACGTCTGGCCGATCAATTAATTCACGAGAACCAGTTTGACAAGGCCGAAAAAATCATGGACTTGGTAATCGATAAAACGCCGGTAGAAAAATACGGCTACTTCTCTCTTTTAGAGCCTTATGTTGAAGGTTATTATCGCATCGGCAAAAACAAAAAAGCGGAAGATTTGTTTCTGCGTGTGGTGAAAAATTACCAAGAATATTTGACGTATTTCAATCAGATGAGCATCGATAAGCAACTTACTTTCTTTGACGAAATCATCACCAACATAGAGCGATACAGAAGTTTGACCGACATCATCGTGCAATACCATGACGATGGATTTGTAGAAGAGCAACTCAAAATTTTCCAAAAACACGAAGCTTATTTTGAGCATTTTTATAAGGAGTAAGCGGTGTTGGTCGTTGAAAACCCAATCGTTTCTGTGGTTTTAGTGGTTGAGCCCCGACGCTTCGGGGCTCAACCACAGCGGGAGCAGATGAAATGCAACTTGGCTTTAGCCACATTACTCATGAAAACCAAAGATTTTGAGATAAGGGTATTGGGCATTTTCATTTTACCAGGGCTGAAGCACGGAACAATATTGAACCAATCATTTACCCATTTTGAACCGCCTTTTTTATAAAACCCCCACTATTTTAAGACTGCTTTTTGGTAAGTTACTTTGGAAAATTAAAACCAAAGAAAAAGAAATCTACCTCACCTTTGATGACGGCCCGACACCCGAAATAACGCCCTGGGTTTTAAGTGTTTTAGATACGTTTGATGCCAAAGCCACTTTCTTTTGCATCGGTAAGAATGTGGTGCAACATTCGGAAATATTTCAAACCATACAAAAAGCCGGGCACGCTGTTGGCAATCATACCCACGACCATCTCAATGGTTGGAAAACCACCTCCAAATCCTATCTCGAAAACGCGACCGAAGCCGCCAAACACATTGACAGCATGCTTTTTCGTCCGCCTTACGGGAAAATAAAACCCAAGCAAATCAGACTACTCAAAAAGGCGGGTTACACGCTGGTAATGTGGGATGTGGTCAGTGCTGATTTTGATCAAACTTTGGATTCTGAAACCTGTTTCCAAAATCTGATTCGCCATACCAAACCCGGCAGCATTGTGGTCTTTCACGACAGCCAAAAAGCTTATGAAAATCTCAAAGTAGTTTTGCCACGAATGTTGACTTATTTTGCTGAAGAAGGATATGTTTTCAAATCAATTATTCCAACGCAAAAGCCATAATCACATTGCCTTTGGGTGTGCCTATTTTTTCGCCACCACAAGCCAAAACAATGTATTGTTTACCGTCAATCATATACGTTGAGGGGGTTGCAAAAGAGGCTGCCGGAAGTTGTCATTCCCAAATCAACTCACCCGTGTAACGGATAACCGCAGAAAGTATCCGCGAAAATTTGCGGTATCTACGGGAAACTTTACAGTCCATTTACTTTTCTATATATTCCTGAATTTATTTTAGCTAACTTGAAATTCACTAAAATACCCAATTTTAATTTTTTTCTCCCGCAGATCACGCTGATAAACGCAGAAAGTATCCGCGAAAATTTGCGGTATCTGCGGGAAAACCTTACAGTCCATTTACTTTTCTATATATTCCTGAATTTATTTTAGTTAACTTGAAATTCGCAAAACACCCAATTTTAATTTTTTTCTCCCCCAGATCACGCTGATAAACGCAAAAAGTATCCGCGAAAATTTGCGGTGTCTGCGGGAAAACTTTACAGTCCATTTACTTTTCTATATATTCCTGAATTTATTTTAGCTACATTGAAATTCACTAAAATACCCAATTTTAACTTCGTCAATTTTAAGTAGGTCAATACCTGTTTATGATGTACTTCTGCCAAATTTTCAACTGATTTGACTTCGATGATTACTTTATCTTCAATCAATAAATCAAGCCTGAAACCCAGTTCTAATTTTTCGCCTTCATAAAAAACCGGAACCGCCACCTCGGTCAAGACTTTTAAAAACTGTTTTTTCAGTTCGTGTCGCAACGCTACAACATATACGGATTCTAAAAGACCAGGGCCTAATAGGTTAAAAACATTATAAATCGCACCCCTGATTGTATAAGATATTTCGTTTTCCGATTGGTTGGAAAGATTTGTACTTTTCATTGCTGCAATGGATTTGATTAAACTTTTTTGGCAAACTTTTCAAACAAAAAAAGCCACACAATCGTGGCTTTTTTCACAAACACAAACAAAGGATTATTGTTTGTTGCCCAACATTTGCAGGTCAGTGACGACGATTTCGGTGAAATAGCGTTTCACACCGCTTTTGTCTTCGTAATTTCGGTAGGTAAGTTTGCCTTCCACGGCTACTTCTTTGCCTTTGGTGAGATATTTTTCAATAATCTCGGCGGTTTTGCCCCAGGCAACGAGATTGTGCCATTGGGTTTCAGTGACCTTTTCGCCTTGTTGGTTTTTGTAAGTCTCATTGGTAGCCAACGAAAATTTTACCAGATTTTTTCCGGATTCCAATTTTACTACTTCAGGATCTTGGCCTAAATTACCGATCAACTGAACTTTGTTTCTAAGCGTACTCATAACAGAAAGATTTAAATGATTACTAATTTTTCTTGTTGCATTCAAACAACGGTACAAAGGAATGACAGCCAGTTTCTTTTATTCGGTTGTCAAGTAATTGCTTTCGTTTGTATCCGTTTGTAAATATTTGAAAACGTTTTTGTATCTTGCAGTCAAATATTTACGATATGAGTAATCAATGTCAAGAATGTGGAGAAAAAATCATCGGCCGGAGTGATAAAAAGTTTTGCAGCGATTATTGCCGCAATGCGTACCACAACAAAATAGATCCGGATGAGAAAAATCTCATCAGAAATACAAACAATCGGTTGCGGAAAAACTACCGTGTCTTGCAATCGCTCAACCGTGACGGAAAGACCAAAGTCGCGCGAAGTAAACTCCTCGAAAAGGGTTTCGATTTTGAGATTTTGACGAGTCTGCACACCACCAAGGTCGGGACTGTATATTATTTTTGCTATGACCAAGGTTACCTGCCGATAGAGAACGACTTTTATGTGTTGGTGAAAAGGGATTGAAAACGCTGTAAATCTAAATTTTTGTCATCAAAAAACTTAAAAATTAGTTTATCCTCCGCAACTTGACTAAGTTTGAAGTCTATTTTCAAATCAAATCAACATGAAAATTTTTTCAATCTTCAAAACACTCCTTCTCACGATTTTTGTTTTCAGTCTATCGATGCTTTCGAGGGCGCAGAATCGTGATTTTTACCAACTGAAAATTTATACGCTCGACACCAAAAGTCAGGAGTCTGTCACAGATCAATACCTCAAGATTGCCTATTTGCCTGCACTCAAAAGACAAAACATCAAAAATGTCGGGGTTTTTAAGTCCCGCCCGAATGAAAAAGACAGTTTGCAAAAAATATATGTGTTGATTCCGTTTACATCGATGACACAATTTGAAAATACCGAAGATGCCTTGTTGAAAGACAAGGATTTTCTGACCGCCGGAGCTGACTATATCCAAGCTGAGTTTTACCAAGCACCTTACAAACGTATCGAATCGGTAATATTGCGTGCTTTTGAAGACATGCCGAATATGAAAACACCTGCCATCGACAGTCCAAGGGCAGAGAGAATCTACGAATTGCGAAGTTACGAATCGGCAACTGAAGCACTTTTCAGGAATAAAGTGGAGATGTTCAACGATGGCGGTGAGCTAAAACTCTTTCATCAATTGGGTTTCAATCCGGTGTTTTTTGGGGAAGTGATTTCTGGAAATCGCATGCCAAACCTGATGTATTTGACTACTTTTGAAAGTCAGGCAAGCCGCGATGCACATTGGAAATCTTTTGGTGAATCAGCCAAGTGGAACGAACTCAAAGCGTTGCCGAAATATCAAAACAACATGTATCACGCCGATATTTTGTTTCTTTATCCGACAGCATATTCTGATTATTAAACGTTGAGGAACTTTCAGTGATTACGGCGTTTTACCCAATCGATCTTTTTCATCAGCCTCAATATCTTTCTGATTGGTTGAAAGTCGTTGGTTGCCAAAATTATAGCGCAGACCTATTTTGAAAGTTTGGGTTTCAAATCGTGCTTTGTAGAAGCTGTCTTGATTCAAATATTGTGTTTTGGTCTCAAAATTTCCTTTGTTGTAAATGTCGTTGAATTGCAACGAAGCGACCCATTTGTTCTTGAGAAATTTCTTGACCAAACTCAGGGATAAAGTCTGACGCGATGTAACATCGGTCGAAGCCTGAACAATTGGAGAAATATAAAACCAAGTCAAATCTGCTGTAAGACTTTTGTCTTTCAACAAAGAAAAACTGTTGGAGATATAGGTGTAATTTGAAATGCGGTTGTTGGTTACCAAAGCGTTGTTAGATTCGATGCCGATGAACTGAATCTCATCATAAAAATTGCTCGTTTGACCGTAAAAACTCCAAAACGAAGTAAAGTCAAAATAGACAGAATAATCCAATCCGAAGGAACGGCTTCGCTCCAAATTTACGCTGGCAAACTTCATGATTCGGTTGGTGTTGTCCTGAAAACTCAACTCGAGGATATCTCCTTTGATGTAATCGAAATACAATCCGAAAGTGTGTCGTTTCCAAGCAGTAACATCCAAATTCATTTTATGGGTAATCGATGGGTTTAAATCCGGATTCCCGCCGCTGAAAGCGTTGTCTGTCAAGAAATTCCGGAAGGGATTGAGCATTTCATACCGAGGCCGGGCAATTCGTTTTCCATAAGACATCGATATATCCAAATTATCTGAAACGGTGCGTCCCAAATAGAGTGTCGGAAACCATTTGAGGTTATACCGGTTGTTTATCAAATTGAGTGTGGGCGAATTTCCGGTGATGTCGGCATATTCTCCGCGTAAACCTAATTTGAGTTGCCATTTTTCCCAATTTTTATCCAAACTCAGATATCCCGCCAATACCGTTTCGTCATAAAAAAAAGTATTGCTTTCGTTGATGTTGAGTACAGATTGTCCGTTGACAACGTTGAATTGTTTCAGCTCGTTGTTGCTGTCGATGGTTGATATCTTCGCACCTGTTTCTAAGTGAAAACCGTTTTTTAAGGTTCCTTCATAACCCGCTTGCGCCGTGAAAATATTGATGCTTTGTGTGGCATCGGTATCAAAACTATTGGTTCTGATAAACGTTTTATCGGGCAAAAAATAATTGGTGTTTACGTCTTGGGTTCGGTTGTAATAGTAATTGCTGTAAAACGCATTGGCGGTAAATTTTGCGCCGTTTTCGCTGAGTGTTCGCTGATAATCCGCCTGAAAAGCCACATTGCTGCTTTCGTCGCGCATCACGTTGACCGTATTGAATGTAGAATCTAAAACATTCGCAGATGAAAATATTTCTGTTTCAGAAACATTGTCTTGCTTCCAATAGGGTTTATAAAGTACGGTTGACGACAGGCTGAGCGAGCTTTTTTTGTCTATCGTATAATCGAAATTTGTGTTGAGCGTATGTGTTTCATTTCGGTAATTCCTGTCAAAAACTGTTGCCCAACGATCCGTCGGTTGATTGTTTTCGACAAATTGTATGCCTTCGTTGTTGTGCCGGTTGTTGATGCCGGTGTTGTAGTTGTAATTGGCAAAAAAATTGATTTTGTCGGTTTTGTAAAATTGACCTGTGCCGAATGCGAATTTTGGAAATATCCCTTGGGTGTAGTTTGAAAAAATATTTCCATTGTAGCCCGTAATCAGATTTTTGCTCATTTTGATGTTGATAACAGAGCCTCCTTCCGCATCATATTTTGCCGGCGGATTGGTGATGACTTCGACACTTTGTATGTTGTTTGCGGCTGTCCCTTCCAAGAGTTGCTTGAGCTCGGATGAAGTCAGATTGACTCGGCGGTCATTGATGTAAACCACGACATTTCCCGAGTTTTTAATCAAAATTTCATCTTGATTGAGAATCACACCGGGAGTCCGATTCAGCACGTCCCAAATGTTTCCCTCCGTCAAAGAAGTATTGGCAACATTAAAAACCAAACGATCTATTTCGCGTTTGACAGTCGGCCTTTTTCCTACTAAATCGATACTTTCGAGCTCTGTCGTATTGGCATTTAAAAGAATATCGATTTGAGATTTATCAGGAAACGTAAATTTTTCAAAGAAAGTCTCGAAGCCCAAATAGCTGACTTTTAAAATGTATTCGCCATTTTTTATTCCGGAAATTTCATACAGTCCGGTTTCGTCGGTTACAGCCCCCAAAACCGGAATGGAATCGGTGACTTTCAGAAGGATGACATTGGTAAATGCAATCGGATTTTTGTCGGAATCAACTACTCTACCCGATAAAGTCTGCGCTTTGACAGTCATTATCGAAAACAATAAAAACAAAGTCGATATAATCCCAGCGGATTTTAGGCTAAAGTAGTTTTTAATCATAGATTTCTCACGTTCAGGGCAAAACTTAAATGGTTGTATTATTCAAACAGTCCGATACAAAAATAAGTTAAATTTTTATTAAAAAACTTTATTAAACCGATTAAAGTGCTGTATGACGGTTTTTTAACATTTTTAAAGTGCTAATCCGCCCGATTCAATATAACAATCCACGGATTATGCTTAAAAAAATGCCATTTTTCGGAGGCCAAATCTGCATCCGGATTGATGAGTGTCACATACGGTTTGTTGTTGATACTCACACTTCCGACGGCAAAAACCGATACATCTTCTCCTTTTTCTTGATGCGATTTTTTGATGCGCTGGGCAAACTGCCAGATAAAATCGGGTTTGGTGGGCAAGGTTGATGCTTGCTTTGCTGTCAATGAATCAGACGGATTGATAAAAATCAACGTGCC
Source organism: Flavobacteriaceae bacterium (assembly GCA_034367065.1). Lineage (GTDB taxonomy): Bacteria > Bacteroidota > Bacteroidia > Flavobacteriales > Flavobacteriaceae > UM-FILTER-40-17. The sequence goes on along the minus strand of JAXMLV010000054.1, from coordinate 69,338 downwards.
TGTTTTCTTATTTAAAACTTTGTATTGAATGGTGCCTTTTTTGGTGCGCAACATCATCCGCCAACTCATCCGATGGCCTTCTTCCGTAAGCAGTACATCGCCGGGAATAAACCAATGTCGAAGCGGTAACCCGATTTGAATCAGAAAATAAATAATTAAAACAGTGCGAATCCATTTGCCGTTTTCGGGTATGCTGATTTCGTTTTCGGTATAAATGTTTTTCTTTTTGAGAAAAATGCCTGCGATGGTTTTCGGCTCAAAGAAAAACAAAGTGAATGCCAAAGACAAATAGGGGAAAATCCCGACCTGAAAAACTATGGAATTAAAAAGATGGAAGAAAATGGAAATTCCGAAAGCGAACCGACGTGTTTTTTTAAAAAGCAACAAGGGTACGATGAGCAAATCGAAAAAAATGCCGAAATAGATGATGACAAAATGCACCCATTCTTGTTGCAGAAAATCACCGATAATCGGGTAATCGGCGCGGCGCGACATAAATTCCGACACCACCGTCCCGTCCAACCAATCGGGATACAATTTTGCAACGGCCGCATAGGTATAAACAATCCAAACTTGCAAGATGATAATCCACGCACACCACCGCGACATTTTATCAGATTTGAGATCAGGATTCCTTCTGGCATCTAATGAATATTGTTTGTGAGCCGGTAAGAAAATCATCATCAAAGACAACAAAATCAAAAAGTAATAGTGATTGTTGTAATAGGTTTTTTGCATCAGATAGACCGAAATCCACATTGCGGTAAAAGAGATAATCGCCATTCGGTATCGATAACCCAACATCACCATCAATCCAAAAACACCCATTACGGCATAATAAACATACATGCCGTAACCGGGAAGCGGTTGCAGCCATTCAAAACCGATAAATGTGAAAGTGAATTTGGGTTCTATTAAAGCTTTGGTTATCCAACCCGTAAAAATCGCGCCTACAGATTCCAAGAAAATCAACAAGCCGAAGATGATTCGAAAAACGATCAACGGCGAGTTGTCTATTTGCTTGAATAAAAATCTATCGAACATTTTGGGCTGCTATGAATTGGAGGCTGTTTTGCTTGTCTTGTTGTAGTTGATTTTTGAGAATTTCTACCGTTGGAAATTTTTTTTCATCTCTCAGGTAAGACAAAAGGGAAATTTGAACTTCTTGCCCATATAAGTCTTGATCGATGTCAAAGAAATGAACTTCAATGGTTTGATTATGACCATTGACCGTCGGGTTTTTCCCGATATTCATCATGCCAAAAACTTTCCCTCCATTTAAGTAGCTACTGATGATATACGACCCTGATTTTGGAATCAACTTGTATTCTTCAGCAATGTGAATATTCGCCGTCGGATAACCGATGGTTTTTCCGATGCCATTCCCTCGCACGATGGTTCCGGTCAGCATATAATCATAACCCAAATAATCATTGGCGATATCTGTTTTTCCTTCGGCAAGCGCATTTCTTATTTTGGTCGAACTGATGGCTACATGATTGATTTCTTGCGCCGTAATTTCTGAAACATCAAATCCATAGTACGCTCCGAAACTTCGTAAATGTGTGATATCCGCCGTTCGATTTCTGCCAAATCGATGGTCGTGTCCGATGATGATGTGTTTGGTATGCATGGCTTTTACCAAAACTTGTTCGACAAATTCTTCAGCCGTCAGTCTTGAAAACTCCTTGGTGAACGGATGAATAATCAAGCTGTCTAAACCTGTTTTTTGGAGAACTTGCGAACGTTCAGAAAGCGTATTCAGCAATTTGATGTCTGAATTTTCTTGAATCACCATCCGTGGGTGTGGAAAAAATGTAAGCACAACCGACTCATAATCAGAAATATTAGCCTGCGTGACCAGTCTTTCGATGATTTTTTTATGACCTAAATGTACCCCGTCAAAGGTTCCGATGGTTACCACGGTGGGTTTGTCGGTGCGAAAACTGTCTATCGAATGAAATTCTTTCAAGCGGAAATATATTTACCTTTTCATTTTATTCGATTTTGTACAAAAACCAAAATCATTGTAAATATACACATTGCACGATGAATCAAAAATTATTTGGAAACCTTAACACAATGTTTTGGCAAAAATCAGGTTAAATGATTTATTACAAAAACTCTCCGTGTTGAGAAATATCCAATCCCAATTCCTCTTTGTCTTCGCTTACCCTCAACGGTGTGATTTTATTAACAATAAAAAACAAAAAATAAGAAGCAGAAAAGGCAAAAGCCGAAACAATGACCAAAGCGATTAATTGATGAACAAACAAAGTGGTTTCGCCAAAAATGAGCCCCTGATCTGTAACCGCCGGATTTATTGCGGAAGAGGCAAAAACACCTGTCAACAACATGCCTGTCATGCCACCAACACCGTGACAAGCAAAGACATCCAAGGCATCGTCAATTTTGCTCTTTGGAAAATTACTCACCATTAAATTGCTGATTATACTGGCGGCAATTCCTATAAAAATAGAATGTGGAATACTCACAAAACCCGCGGCTGGTGTAATGGCGACCAGTCCTACGACCGCTCCGATACAAGCTCCCATCGCAGAGAGTTTGTGTCCCAAAATTTTATCAAAAAACACCCAAGCCATCGCAGCTGCAGCTGCGGCAGTAGTCGTTGTGGCCAATGCTTGAACGGCAAGACTGTTTGCGCCCATAGCGGAACCCGCATTAAAACCAAACCAACCAAACCACAACAAGCCGGTTCCTAACAAAACATACGTAATACGAGCCGGGTTTACTTTTTGAACTTTTCTTTTTCCCAAAAACATTGCGCCAGCCAATGCTGCCCATCCTGCACTCATGTGTACGACTGTTCCGCCAGCAAAATCCAACACACCCATTTTAAAGAAAAATCCTTCCGGATGCCAAGTCATGTGGCATAATGGTGCATAAACCAATAGAATGAAGAATACCATAAACAGCAAATAAGCCCAAAAACGAATGCGTTCAGCAAATGCACCCGTAATCAATGCAGGCGTTATGATGGCAAATTTTGCCTGAAACAAAGCAAATAAAAGCAATGGAATTGTTGGTGCCAGACTCCATGCCGAATTGGTTTTTACACCTTGAAAAAACAAATTCGGAAGCGGATTTCCAATAATGCCGCCTATCGAAGGGCCAAATGACAAACCATATCCGATAATTACCCATAAAATGGTGACTATTACCATCGCCATAAAACTTTGAAGCATGGTGCTGATGACGTTTTTTTTACCGACCATTCCGCCATAAAAAAATCCTAAACCGGGTGTCATAATCAACACAAGTGCAGTAGCTACAATCATCCAGGCAGTATCTCCGGAATCAAAATTTGCAACCTCGGAAGGAACAGGCGTAATCAATATAAAACTGGATAAAAGAGTAAATACCAAAATTGTGATTAGAATCACGCTTAAAATAATTTTCCGCATTATATTTAGCATTAAATTTTTGCAAAAATACACAAAACGTTCACGAACCCACAAAATAATACGGGGTGATTGTGATTTTTGCGAATATTTTAAAGTATATACCCCTATTTTTTAAAACATAAATGAACTATACGTAATTTTTTTGAATTTCATAAAAAATAAAGTCTAATCTTTTGAAGCTATTTTGTCTAAGAAAATATTTCTGCTAAAAAACCATCGAAAACTTAATCCTTTTTTGGCTGAGCGAGAAAAATGGGGGTATGACAAATTTTATTTGTGTTACAAATAACGGAACGTAGATTATATTGTTTTGTCGGGCATGACTCAGGAACTCTCTCTCAATTCGGGATTAGGATGAAAGCAATTTTTGTATCCTTTATAAAATAATCGAAATCAAATTAAAAAATAAAATTCTACATTTGAAAGTATTAACCTTTCAAATTTAACTCCATGTCATTCCCAGAAACACCCTTAAAGGTTGCCTTTTTTTTCGCTTTTTTGCTGTTGCTTTCCAAACAAACAATTGCGCAAAAACAATTCAAAGCGCTACTCATTACCGAAACTGCCGGTTGGCACCACGAATCGATTGACAACGGGATTGTAGCCATCCAAAATTTGGCGGCCACACACAACTTTGAAGTGGTGCGTCAACAACAAGCCATCAAGATTACGGAAGATTGGTTAAAAAACTTTGATGTAGTTATTTTTTTGAGTACAACCGCCGATATTTTTGAAGACGATGAACAAGCAGCCTTTGAAAAATACATTCAATCGGGCAAGGGATACGTTGGCGTTCACGCCGCTTCGGATACCGAATACGATTGGGTATGGTACACGAAATTGGTCGGTAGAATGTTTCACATTCACCCAGCGCAACAAACGGCCAAACTGAAAATATTAGACCACAATTTTCCCGGTTTGGAGCATTTCCCAAATGCATTGTTGTGGACAGATGAGTGGTATGAATTTGGGGAAGATAAAGTGTCAGGTTTGCATAATTTGATTGCGGTTGACGAGAATTCTTATGACCCTGTGGTAACCTGGGAAAAAAGAGATTTGGATGCAAACGGGAATTTAGTGGATCGACTCGGCAAAGGCATGGGCAAACTGCATCCTATCTCATGGTACCACGAGTTCGATGGTGGCCGAGCCTTCTACACCGCTTTAGGCCATATCGAAAAGGTCTATGAAAACCAGTGGTTTTTAGACCATTTGTACGGCGGGATTTACTATGCCGCAACGGGAAAAGGGATTGAGAAAAAGTAGGGAGATTTTTATTTATTTTTTTTAAAGCCATTAAAAAATAATACATAAGATTGTTATGCATGTAAAAATTTATTAATTTTGAAAATGAAAACTTAACCCTTTCGTGGTTTCAAATCCCGAAAAGGTTGGTCGAATTAAAAAAAAGATGAAAAGCAAGAATTTATTCAAAGGAAGCTTGACGACGATAATTCTTAAATTGCTGGAAGAAAACGGCAAGATGTATGGCTACGAAATTACCCAAAAAGTAAAAGAACTTACGGAAGGAAAATTGCAAATCACGGAGGGTGCGTTGTATCCGGCCTTGCACAAATTGGAAGCTGACGGCTTGCTCGATTCGGAGTTGGAACAAGTGGATAACCGCGTTCGAAAATATTATAAACTTACAGAAAGCGGACAGAAGGAAACCATCGTCAAAATGCAAGAAATGAATCTATTTGTCCAAACCATGCAAACCTTGATCAACCCGAAATGGAGTTTTTAAAGAATTGTCAATTAATATTTTATGAGGTATGAAACTCTCCGAAAATCAAATACAGGAATTATATATTTTCACACGAAAACATTATGTGGAATGGTATGATTTACAGACCGAATTGGTCGATCATTTGGCGAATGACATCGAAAGCGGATGGGTAAAAAATCCGGAGATACCTTTTGAAAAAGCATTAAATCTTAGTTTTAATAAATTTGGCGTTTTTGGGTTTGCCGATTTGATTGTTAAACGACAAAAGATACTTGAAAAAAAGTATTACAGCATGCTTTGGGTTTTTTTGAAGGAATACTTTGGGCTTCCTAAAATAATTTTCACCCTATTTTTGGCATGCTTGTTTTTTTTATTGTTTGAATTTTTGGAGGAAACCTACCAATATCAAATTATGTTGTCAATCTTTTTACTGCCTGCCTTCATAGGTTTTTATTTGACATTTAAAAATAAGCTTAAATTTGAGAAAGATTTTAGCTTAGGCAAAAAAAAATACATGTTGCAGGAAATCTCTTTTTCGACTTCCACATTCTCACAATTTTCAATACTAATATTTCAAATCTTCAATTTATTTGAATTTAATTTTAAACCCAATTCGCAAGCTTGGATTTTCTCATTTTTATTGACAACAACCTTACTTATCGGATACATTTCATTTTTTGTATTACCTAATAAAATCGATGCCTATCTTTCCGAAATTTATCCCGGATATGTCAATCAATTTAAAATTTTGTAACAAAAACAGCTTCCCAAATACCAATCTCACGAAAAAACTAAGTGCATGATCAAACATTTTCTCACACTCGAATGGAAGTCTTTTATCCGATCGGCTTCTTTTAAAACAAACATTGCCTTGAAGATTTTGATGGCGCTCGGATTTTTGTACTTCGCCGCTGTCTTTGCTTTTGTCGGGATCGGAATATTTTACGGACTTAAAAAGGAAGCACACTTAGAGCCTTTGGCAACGGTCAATCGGTTTTTGATTTACTACTTAGCCGTGGATTTGGTTTTCCGTTACATGATGCAAAATATTCCGGTGGTTAACATCAAGCCCTTGTTATATCTCAACCTAAAAAAATCGACTGTTGTGCATTTTTCTTTGGGGAAGACAGCACTGTCAGGTTTTAATTTGATACACGCGTTTTTCTTTATTCCTTTTTCGGTGGTGATGCTCGTCGAAGGCTATGACACTTGGGGTGTGATTCAGTGGCATTTGGGCATCATGGCACTCATTTTTACGGCTAATTTTTTAAATATTTTAGCGGGGAGCAAAGATTCGGTAGCTTTTCTTATCGGGTCGATTCTTGTTGTTTTAGCAGGACTTCACTATTACGATTTTTTCGATATCACACAATATACTGCTGTGTTTTTCGATGGTTTGTTTCATTCCTATTTTTCACTGATTGCGCTTTTGGTTTTGTTGCTATCTTATTATTTGGCATCCAACTATTTCCGTGCCAACATGTTTTTAGACGCAGGCTTATCGGTCAAACAACAAACCGCGCGCACGCAAGACTACACTTGGCTGAACCGTTTCGGCTCGATGAGTACTTTTCTCAAAAACGATTTGCGTTTGATATTGCGTAACAAGCGCTCCAAAACCACGCTTTTGCTCAGCGCAGTGTTCTTGTTCTACGGATTAATTTTTTTCACCAATGATCGCTATGATGGTCCGATGGAAATTTTTGCAGGCATTTTTGTTTCAGGTGGTTTTCTTTTCACCTTCGGACAATTCGTGCCGAGTTGGGACAGTTCCTACTATCCTTTGATGATGAGCCAAAATATTCAGTATCGCGAATACATTTCCTCAAAATGGTGGTTGGTGGTCATTGCCACGATTCTTTCGACGGTTTTAGCATCCTTTTATCTTTTTTTCGGATGGAAAACCTATCTCGCGGTTGTCGTGGGGGCGATTTATAACATTGGTGTTAATGCGCACTTGGTGCTTTGGGGTGGCGCGTATATCAAACAACCTATCGACCTGACTTCAGCCAAACAGGCTTTTGGAAACAAACAGGCATTCAACCTCAAGACCACCTTGCTTACCATCCCCAAACTGCTGTTGCCATTGGCTTTTTTCGCTTTAGGATATTATCTGATCACCCCCATGGCGGGCTATTTGTTTGTTGCGTTGGCTGGGGTGTTGGGTTTCGCTTTCAAAAACAAAGTCTTTTCAATCATTGAAAAAGTCTATCAAACTGAGAAATACAAAACCATTGCGGCCTATAAACAGAAAAATTGACGTTGCAATATGCAGGCGTTTTCATCAAATTTAATTCTCAAAAATAGTCAAACATAAAGAACATGATACAAGTTAAAAATCTCTCAAAAGTTTACGGCGGAAATACGGTTTTATCGATTGACAATCTCGTCATTTCAAAAGGTGAGAGCTTCGGATTGGTTGGTAACAACGGCGCAGGGAAAACCACTTTTTTCAGCTTGTTGCTCGATCTGATTCAACCCTCAACCGGGCAGATTCTCAACCACGACATTGAGGTAAACAAAAGCGAAGCGTGGAAACCATTCACATCCGCATTCATCGATGAAACCTTTCTCATCGGCTATCTGACTGCCGAAGAATATTTCTACTTTATCGGAGAATTGCGTGGGCAATCCAAAGCCGATATCGACGCATTTATCACTGGTTTTCAAGATTTTTTTAACGGAGAAATTCTCAACAACAAAAAATTCCTGCGCGATTTATCCAAAGGAAATCAGAAAAAAGTTGGCATTGTAGCCGCACTTATCGGCAATCCGGAGGTGATTATTCTCGATGAACCTTTTGCCAATTTAGATCCGACCACGCAAATCCGCCTAAAACGCATACTCAAAGAGCTTGCTGCTGCGGGTGATAAAACCATCTTGGTTTCCAGCCACGATTTGCAACACACCGTAGAGGTTTCCAACCGCATCGTGGTTTTGGAAAAAGGGGTCGTGGTGAAAGACATTCAAACTTCAGCCGAAACACTGAAAGAATTGGAATCGTTTTTTGAGGGGTAATACTATTCAAAAGGCAATTGGCAATAAACTAAGAAAGAAGAAAATGACAAAAAGCAAATACTGATCTTTTTGATCTTTTGTCCTGTAAATAGAAATGAAATCAATTCAATCAATTGCCTTTTGTCAATTGCTAATCAACCAATGAAAAACAGGGGTTTGTCAATATAAATGATAATTCCTTGAATTCCATTACCTTTGCCATCAGATTTAAAAAAACTGTGTTTTGGTAAAAATCGGCAACATCGAATTGGGTGATTTCCCCTTATTACTCGCACCCATGGAAGACGTGAGTGATCCGCCGTTTCGTGCGCTTTGCAAGGAACAAGGAGCCGATTTGGTCTATACTGAGTTTATTTCTTCCGAAGGTTTGATTCGTGATGCCGCTAAAAGCATCATGAAATTGGACATTTATGAAAAAGAGCGTCCCGTGGGGATTCAAATTTTCGGGGCCGAACTCGATTCAATGTTGCAAGCCGTGGACATTGTCGAAAAATCCAATCCGGACATCATCGATATCAACTACGGCTGTCCGGTCAAAAAAGTGGTTTGCAAAGGAGCCGGCTCAGGCATATTGAAAGACATTCCTTTGATGATAAAACTTACCGAAGCCATCGTCAAACGGACAAACTTACCTGTGACTGTCAAAACCCGGTTGGGTTGGGATGAAGACTCCATCAAGATTGTAGAAGTTGCTGAGCGCCTTCAGGATATCGGCGTTCAAGCGATTTCGATTCACGGCCGTACCCGCGCGCAGATGTACAAAGGAGAAGCCAATTGGAAACCCATCGCCGATGTCAAAAGCAATCCGCGGATGCACATACCGATTTTCGGAAACGGCGATGTCGATACGCCCGAAAAGGCGATGGAAATGCGCGACAGTTTTGGTTTGGATGGTGCGATGATTGGTCGAGCGAGCATCGGCTATCCTTGGTTTTTCAAAGAAGTGAAACATTATTTTGCCACCGACGAACACCTTGCACCGCCAACGATGGAAGAACGCGTGCGGGTAGCCAAACGCCATTTGGAAATGTCCATCGGTTGGAAAGGTGAACATTTAGGTGTTTTTGAAACCCGCCGGCACTATACCAACTACTTCAAAGGAATACCACACTTCAAAGAATATCGCCAACGTTTGGTGACCGCCGATACATCAATTGAAGTTTTTGCTATCTTGGATGAAATCAACCATGTTTTTGTAAATGCAGATTTCGTTTAATTTTTGTTTTTTTAGCAGCATCACAGCAAATTGTTTATTAAAAGATTGCATGCTGAATAGAACCCAAAATTATTTTTGACCACATTACCACAAATAAAAAGACCAAAAATTCGATGAATTTTTGGTCTTTTAGAAAAGTCTAAACGATTAGGGATAGATTAGAGTCTTGCGTACTTGTCTTCTTTTATCATTGACAAGTTATAGCCTGAAAATTTATGAATGTAATACTTGATAGAAGCACCATTCGCATCAGAAAATCGGACTTGCCCGTTACTTCTAAGATAATTTTTTACATTACCGGCTCCTGCCAAGTGGGCTGCGGCCAAAATACCAGATTCCGTTACCAAATCACCGTTGATGATTTTCCCATCGTATTTCGCGATGTCTCGTCTGAGAATCCATTTGTTTTTAGCAATGTACTTCTCAAATACAATTTCTTGAAGTACAGGCGTTTTTAGGAAAGTTACAGTGTCGTGTACACCCAACATTTTAAGGGTAGATGCGCCAAACTGATATTTACCCATATAACCATACGGATTGACCACATTGTATCTTCCGCCAGATTCTTTAAAAGCCAACCGTTCCTTAAATGCATTAAACGATCTGCCGTAAAAAGGAACTTTCAAAACAAATTCCTGATTGGCCGATGCATAATGTTGCGGAAAATCAGCCTCTACAGGATCGGTTACTATAAAACTGGGGTGGATTTTAATGGATTTTTTGTCAGAAAAACCGAAACTGATAAGAGCTAAAACGGCTACAAAATAAGAATACTTGATAACTCGTTTTTTCATAAGATTTAATTTCCTTTAAGCCTTACCTTGGTCGAAACAAAGTGCTTAAAATTAACTGTGCAAAGATAAGCCTTTTTTTGACAGCTTGAATCTTAGTGAGTTAATCTTATCTTAATGAAATCGTGGGTTTTGGGATTTATTTAGCCGTCAAACGCTTATTCCGACTGACGTTAAATTGATTTATATAAGATTTTATAAATCGCAATATAGGGTAATATAAAACATATATTTGACAAAATAGGACACTGAAAAAGGTGGTTATTTTAACACATATTTAACGCATGATGCGCTGTTTGTTGACCCATTGTTGGTATTTAATTCGATTTTGGTTGTGCTGTTGAAGTGTTTTTGCAAATTTGTGATAGCCAAAATGATCTACATCTGCAACAAAATAGAAGTATTCATGTACTTCCGGATTCAAAACAGCATCTAAGGCAACGATATCGGGCATCGCGATTGGACCTGGTGGCAATCCTTGGTATTTGTAGGTGTTGTAGTGCGAATCTATTTCTAAATCTTTCAACAATACTCTTTTAATCACTAAGTCAAAATTTCCACTATTTTTTTTCATTGCAAAAATAACCGTCGGGTCGGCTTGCAGCGGCCAGCCTTTTTTCAACCGGTTCAAGTAAACTCCCGCCACGCGGGGCATTTCATCGCGCTTGTTGGTTTCTTTTTGAACTATCGATGCCAAAATGCTTACTTGGGTTGGTGATAAATCTAATTTTTCTGCTTTAGCCAGTCTTTCGGTATTCCAAAACCGTTGGTTTTCATCCCCCATTCTTTCGATAAATTGATTGGCCGACGTGTTCCAAAAAAACTCGTAAGTATTGGGAATAAAATAACTCAAAACGGTTTGCTCATCAAGACTGTTTTTATTCAAGAATGTTTCACTCAACATGCTGTTTATGAGCGATGTACTATCTGCTTCGATTTGTTTAGAGATCCGTCCCGCCAAATTGTATATGGTTTCTTGGTTGTTGAAGGAAACTCTAACAGGCACATTGGCAGTCCGTAATGTATTGATGATGGCGTTGTTATTCATTCCTTTTTTTAGGATATATTTCCCCGCCTTCAAGTTGCTTACATATCCTTTTCGCTCTGCCAACACATCAAAATTATCGATGTTTTTCAACAAGGTCTCCAAATCTCTTCTGAGTTCCGGATATGTTTCTCCTGTTTTGATAAAAAGGGTTGCTTCCGGGTTGTTGAAATTGGTATTGGGCATCATGACAATCTGGTATATCCGAAACGAAAAATAACCGACGATCAAGAGTCCGATGAGCAATGTAGCGATGACAATTTTTTTTAAGTACATTTTTTTATGCAAAAATAAGTTGAACCATGATTTCATTCTCAAAAGAACCTGCATCGTATATCCAATCGATTTTGGTTCCGGTTTTCCGAAAACCTGATTTTTCAAATAGTTTCAAACTTGCGGAATTATGTTCACCAATATTGGCATAGATTTGGTGCAGATCCAAGCCGTCTCGGGCGTATGCTTTCACCAAACTTAAAACCTCATTTCCAATTCCTTTGTTTCGGTGAAGTTCGTTCAGCACTATGCCAATACCTGCCCTTTTGTGTTTGGGCTCGAAGTCAAAAAAGTCGAGCAGACCGACCGCTTCGCCGTCCGGAAGACAAATCACTAAACGCAGTTGTTTGACCGCATAAATATCTTCTCCAGCATTTTTCAAATACGCTGTCAATAGATATTTTGAAAAAGGGATTTGGGTATTGCTGATTTTCCAAAGCGATTCATCATTTTCTATTTTCAAAAGAAAATTCAAATCATCGGGTTCTAATGCCCGGAGTTGACAATATTCATTTTTCAACCTTAACACAGATACGTTCCTTTAAACACCATACATGCCGGGCCAATCAAGTAAATATCTTCATAGCCTTTTGTTGTTTTTTTAAAAACCACCTTGAGTTCACCTCCGGGTGTGAGTAAACGCACTGCTTCAGAAGATTTTTTCAAATGATGCATGGCCAGCGCAACAGCAGTTACGCCAGTTCCACATGACAAAGTTTCATTTTCCACGCCGCGTTCGTAGGTTCGTACTGAAAAAATGTCGGTATCGGCTTGCTCGACAAAATTGACATTGGTTCCCTTCTCAAAGTAGGGTGCGCCTCGCCTGATGGAACTCCCGGTTCTCACCACATCAAAAGATTTCAAATCCTTCACCAACGTCACATGGTGTGGCGATCCCGTATCTAAAAACACGTGATTTGTATAATTTTCGATTGTTGCTACGTCTTGCATTTTCAAATGTATCAAGTCATTTTCTATGTAAGCTTGGTGAAAACCATCAATGGCCTCGAAGTTCGCATTTTGGTCGATAATACCTAAAAGTTTAGCAAAAGCAACCAAACACCTGCCGCCGTTTCCACACATGCTGCTTTCTCTTCCGTCTGAGTTGTAATAAACCATTTTGAAATCGCATGACGGATGATTTTCTAATAAAATTAAACCGTCTGCGCCAATGCCAAATTTCCTGTCGCAAAGTTTAGCAATCAGTTTGGTATCATTTTTGTCAAAACTGTGTTTTCTATTGTCGAGTATGACAAAATCGTTTCCGGTTCCTTGGTATTTAAAAAATTCGATTTGCATAAAAATAAATAAAGTGACAAAGTTAAATAAAAACTAACCAAATTCACTTGGCGTTAAACTGGCGTTAAACTGATTAAAAGAAATAAATTTTGCGACTAATTTTACGTAATAATTTAAAATAATATATGATGAAAAAGTTTCTTAGTCTTGTATTAGTTTCAGTTATCGGTGGAGCTGTTACCTTAGCTTCATACAAAATCTTTTTAGAGAAAAATCCGGAAAATCAGAATTCTATTGTTACCGGATTGAGTCCGCAAGTTGTGCAGACGAAGTATGTTTCGAATAATGTAGCAGGGTTACCCACAGATGTGGTTGAGTTTACGGATGCCGCGGAAAAAACCATCCACACAGTAGTTCATGTAAAAAATACAGCCGTTGCCGACGTGCCCAGCAATCCATTGCTTGAGTTTTTATACGGATACGGCGGCGGTCAGAATAAAGAAGTTGTCGGTTCGGGTTCGGGTGTCATCATATCTCCGGACGGTTACATCATCACCAACAACCATGTGATTGAAAACGCAACAAAGATCAGTATTACCCTAAATGACAATCGAGAATTTGAAGCCAAGCTTATCGGAACAGATCCCAAATCCGATATCGCTCTCATAAAAATCGATGCCGGAAATAACCTGTCTTTTATCACCTTCGGAGATTCAGACAACACCAAGGTAGGAGAATGGGTTTTGGCCGTTGGGAATCCTTATAATTTGAACTCAACCGTCACGGCTGGCATCATCAGTGCCAAAGCCCGCGATTTAGGCAATAACCCCAGAAAATCCATCCAATCGTTTATACAGACCGATGCGGCTGTCAATCCCGGAAACAGCGGTGGTGCGTTGGTCAATACACGGGGTGAATTGATAGGAATCAACACAGCCATCACTTCTCAAACCGGTTCCTATGTCGGATATTCTTTTGCTGTTCCGAGTAATATTGCACGAAAAGTCGTGGAAGATTTGATGGAATTCGGGGATGTACAAAACGGTATTTTAGGTGTAACAGGAGGAGAAGTCAACAACGAATTAGTGAAAAAATTAGGACTCAACGAAACCGAGGGTTTTTATATTGAAGATGTAGAGACCAATTCGGGTGCTTCAAATGCCGGGCTTAAAAAAGGAGATGTCATCATCAAACTCGATAACATCAAAATTTCAAAATTTGCAGATTTGTCAGGTTATCTCAACACCAAAAGACCCGGGGATGAAGTGAATGTGTCTGTTGACCGATCCGGTGAAATAAAAGAATTTAGGGTAAAATTAACCAAAAACGAATTGGTTCGATACAACTTGTACGGAATTGAACTTAAAAACATGAGTCCCGAAGAAGCGAAAAAGAAAAATCTCAAACAAGGCGTGGTCGTGAGTCGTGTTAATCGTGCAGATTTAATTAAATATGGAGGTTTAGCAGAAGGTTATGTGATTACAGCCATCAATGGAATTAAAGTAAATACTGTAGAAGATGTCTCGAAAATAATCGAGGCAAAATCTGACGATCAGCCCATCTTGCTCGATATGTTAAACAAATCGGGGGGGGTCGAAAAAATAAGATTCTTCGGCAGATAACCGATAACAATCGACAGAAAACTTGTAAAAAGCCTTGTAAATGATTTACTTTACAGGGCTTTTTTTAATGCATGAAATGAACCCAAAAGAACTTGCAAAACTCAGTCAACAGCTCGAAGGCAGTTTACACACCGACGATTTAACCCGAACCATCTATGCCACTGATGCTTCTGTCTATCGAAAAATTCCGTTGGCGGTCGCCTACCCGAAAAACGCTTTAGATATTCAAAAAATCATTCGTTTCGCCTCGAAATACCACGTCCCTATTATTCCTCGAACTGCAGGAACTTCGCTTGCCGGACAGGTGGTTGGCGAAGGCATCATCGTTGATGTATCAAAACATCTGAACAACATTATAGAAATCGATGCTGAAAACAAAACCGTCGTTGTAGAGCCGGGCGTAGTTCGTGACGAACTCAATTATCACTTAAAAGAATTTGGGCTTTTTTTTGCCCCCAATACGTCCACAACCAACCGCTGTATGATTGGCGGAATGGTCGGCAACAACTCTTCCGGAACTACCTCCATCCGCTACGGCGTTACGCGTGACAAGATTTTGGAATTGGATTGCTTGCTCGCAGACGGAAGCGAAGTGAGTTTCAAAAATTTAAACCCAATAGAATTCCAACAAAAAACGAAATTAAAAACCCTTGAAGGGAAACTATATCAATCTATTTTTAAAGCGTTGTCGTCGGATGCCGTTCAAAATCAAATCAAAACGCATTTCCCGAAACCGGAAATTCATCGACGAAATACCGGTTATGCCGTGGACGCACTACTCGAAAATGCAGTCTTTGGTGATTCGGAAGAGCCTTTTAATTTCTCCAAATTAATGGCAGGAAGCGAGGGAACTTTGGCTTTTACGACGAAAATAAAATTGCAATTAGACGACTTGCCACCTGCAAACAACATCATGGTGGTTTCGCATTTCGACAGCATTGAGAAGAGCATGAACGCCGTCTTGGTGGCCATGAAACACCGGCTTTATTCCTGCGAAATGTTGGACAAAGTAATTTTAGACTGCACCAAAAACAATCCGGTTCAGCTAAAAAATCGATTTTTTATCAGCGGTGATCCCAAGGCGATTATGATGTTTGAAGTTGCGAGTCACGCTCCTGAAGATGCTGAAATACAAGCCGAAAATCTGTTGTCGGATATAAAACGAAGCGGGTTTTCGTATGCCGACGTGACGCTGAAAGGAAATGAAATCAACCAGGCAATCGAGCTTCGCAAAGCCGGTTTGGGACTGTTGGGAAACATGATTGGCGACCGAAAAGCTGTTGCTTGCATCGAAGACACCGCAGTTTCACTCAAAGATTTACCTGCCTACATCAAAGAATTTTCCGAATTGATGGAGCGTTTTGGTCAAGATGCTGTTTATTACGCACATGCCGGTGCAGGCGAACTCCATTTGAGGCCGATTTTGGATTTGAAAAAATCCGGAGATGTCCGCCTTTTCAGGGAAATAACACAAGCCGTTGCCGATTTGGTTCAAAAATACAAGGGTTCGATGAGCGGCGAACATGGCGATGGGATTGTCCGGGCTGAATTCATCCCACAAATGGTGGGCAAAGCCAATTACGAACTCTTCCAACGCATCAAAAATACTTTTGACCCGGAAGGGATTTTTAATCCCGGAAAAATTGTGAATGCCTGGCCGATGGATGAATCTTTGCGGTTTGAAAAAGATGCTGTTACGCCTGAGATTGAAACCCTGCTTGATTTTTCGGACTCGCAGGGTATTTTGCGTGCTGCCGAGAAATGCAACGGAGCCGGCGACTGCCGAAAGCTACCGGAAAGCGGTGGTACCATGTGCCCGAGTTATCGCGCCACCCGTTTGGAAAAAGACACCACGCGCGCACGTGCCAACACCTTAAGAGAAATACTGACCCACAACACCAAAGTCAATCGATTCGACAGCGAACAACTCAAAGAAGTATTCGATTTGTGTCTGAGTTGCAAAGGTTGCGTGGGTGAATGTCCGTCGAATGTGGATGCGGCGAGCTTAAAAGCCGAGTTTCTTTATCAATATCAAAAATCAAATGGCGTTCCGTTGCGCTCCAAAATTTTTGCCTACAACAACAGCCTCAATCGGTTGGGTGGTAAATTTTCTTCAGTAACCAATTTTTTATTTACAAATAAGTTGACAGCGGGTGTAATAAAAGCGATGACCGGAGTGGCGAAGAAGCGCACATTACCCTTGCTCTCGAAAATAAGTTTGGAAAAATGGGTGCGAAAATCAACTGCAAAACCGAACGACTCAAAACTGAAATCAGTGTATTTTTTTAACGATGAATTCACCAATTACCTTGACACTTCAATAGGCATTGATGCCATCGAATTACTTCAGGGATTGGGATATGACGTTCAATTTGTCAAGCATGCGGAAAGTGGCCGGGCTTTTATTTCCAAAGGATTGTTGGATCAAGCCAAAAAATTTGCAGACGTAAACATATCCGTATTCAAAGACATCATAACCGAAAACACGCCTTTGATTGGCATTGAACCTTCTGCCATCTTGACTTTCCGAGATGAGTACCTTCGCATGGCTGCCGACAAAAATGCTGCCAAAAAAATTGCTGAAAACACCTATTTGATTGAGGAATTTCTTCAAAAAGAGATGAAAGCCGGAAACATTTCCAAATCAAAATTTCAAAGAGATAAAAAAATTATCAAAATACACGGGCATTGCCATCAGAAAGCTTTGTCAGGGATAGAGCCTACCTTTTTTGTGCTCAATTATCCGGAAAATCATACAGTAACTATTATCCCATCAGGTTGTTGCGGGATGGCGGGTTCTTTCGGCTACGAAAAAGAACACTACGATCTCAGCATGCAAATCGGGGAACAAACCCTATTCCCCGCAGTTCGCAAAGCAGAGCCTGACACAATCATAGCCGCTGCCGGAACCAGTTGCCGGCATCAAATCAGAGATGGTACAAAGCGCGAAGCCCTGCATCCGGTGACCATATTGAGACAGGCATTGATAGGTTAAAATTAAAGTGTTGTTAAAAATAAGATTCAAGGTTAAGTTTGATTTTAACATTTCGTCTTAAGTGAAGTTGACCAAAACGAGTTTATACATTTTGTTCAAACCTGTCAAATCAATTTTAAACCTATCAAAGTTAGATGCAGAAGTATATCATTTTTTTGCTTGCTGTGACCTATTATCATTCCGCACAGGCGCAGGCTTTTAAAGAAAATCATCGGATAAAGTTGGGATTGATGTATGGTTGGGCAGATCAGTCGCCCTACAAAGAAGCTGATTATTCTTGGGAGAGCAACCAAATCAAACTTCAATTCAGTTACTTGTTGAAAAAGGGACGTGTTTTCGATTATGAATTTCTTTCGGAACCACAGGTAAACATTACAAAATTTCGTCAATTTAACCGGACTCTCAACCTAACTGAGGAAGAAAGAAAAGCAAACAAGGTCGTTGATCAAGCGCATTTGCTCGAATATGGAGTCACCAATGGCGTATTGTTCAGGCATCATCTGACAAAATATTTAAGCACTTACGGCATCATCAGTTTTGGCGCACTTTACCTCGGCAATTCAACTGCGCGATTGGCCAAGGGAATCAATTTTGCCAGCCAAGCCTCTTTGGGCATCAGTCTTCAAACCTTCAAAAATACATCTTTCGATATTCGAGCTGGTATGCGCCATCTTTCCAATGCCGGACTCAAAAGCCCAAACAGTGGTGTAAACACTTTTCATGTTGAAACAGGATTTATGATAAACCTATAATTTTTTTGAAAATGTTCCGTTTATGGTTTAACAAAAAGTTAGCATAACAACGTTTTATCGTTAATAATTTACAGTTTAACGAATTAATGATGTAGTAAAACATTTTTGGTTATTTTTGCAAAAACAATATTAGCCGACTAACAATATGCTATTAACAACTACAATGTTGTTATTATTAACAGGAGACATCAATCCGCCCCCACCAATGGGTCCTCCTCCACCGCCGCCGGGTCTTCCAATAGATCAAGGCTTGTTGGCTTTGGTAATAGTCGCTGTTCTTTTGGGTGTTTTGTTTAAAATAAAGATTATCAAGACCGCGTTTTCAAGAGTTTAGTCACATATTTCCCAATTACATCAAATTCTAAATTTACCAAATCTCCTTTTTTCAGAGAATTGAAATTGGTATGTTCTAATGTAAAAGGGATAATAGCTACTTCAAAGCTATTATCCCCGGAGTTGACCACTGTAAGACTTACTCCATTGAGCGTAATTGAACCTTTTTCGATGGTTATATTTTGAAGTTTTGCATCGTACTCAAAACCAAAAATCCAACTTCCGTCATGCGCATCGGCTTTAACACAAACGGCCGTTTGGTCAACATGTCCTTGCACGATGTGCCCGTCCAATCGATCGCCGAGTCTCATGGCTCTTTCCAAGTTAATTAATTCGCCTACTCGAATGTTTTTAAGATTCGATTTGTTCAACGTTTCTTCTATGGCTACTACGGTGTGGGTGTTTTTTGCTTTGTCAAAAGAGGTCACGGTCAAGCAAACACCGTTGTGCGCCAAACTTTGATCGATTTTTAATTCGTTTGAGATGGAACTTTCAATGGTGATAACCAAGTTGCTTTGTTCTTTTTCTAAGGAATGAACGATTCCTATACACTCGATAATACCGGTAAACATTGTCAGGATTTATTAATTACATTTGTAGCATCAAAGATAAGAATACTAAAGCGTTTGCAGACCATGAGTAACGAAAAAATCAAAGTAGGAATTTCCGTGGGTGACCTCAATGGAATTGGCACGGAGGTCATTCTCAAAACATTCGAGGAATCTATGATGCTCGATTTGTGTACGCCGGTGATTTTCGCATCGACCAAAACACTTTCTTTTATAAAAAAACATTTTGATTTTCAGCAACTTTTCTACGGTATCAATCATCCAAAAGATGCTTTAGAAGGTAAAATAAATGTTGTCAATCTTTGGAAAGAAACACCCGAAATTGAATTTGGTAAAGCAGATTTTGAAATCGGAAAATTGGCATTTCAATCGCTCCGAGAAGCAACCAAAGCGCTGAAAGAAGGCACGATTGATGTGTTGGTAACAGCTCCAATCAACAAGCACACGATTCACTCTGAAGAATTTAATTTTCCCGGTCATACTGACTATTTAGCCAAGGAATTAGCTGGAGAGAGCCTGATGCTGATGGTGAGCGAAAAATTGCGCGTGGGACTTCTTACAGATCACGTTCCTGTGAGTGAGGTAGCGAATCACCTCAACGAGGAACTGATTAAAAAGAAAATACGCTTGCTTATCCATTCGTTACAAACGGATTTCGGTATTAGCAAACCAAAGATTGCTTTACTCGGTATCAATCCGCATTGCGGCGACAACGGCGTCATTGGGCAGGAAGACGACACCCTTCTTATACCCGTCATTCAACAATTCAAATCTGACAAAATACTGATTTACGGACCGTACGCAGCAGATAGCTTTTTTGGGTCGGGCAATTACAAAAACTTTGACGGTATCTTGGCGGCTTATCACGACCAAGGATTGGTGCCTTTTAAAACCTTGGCGTTTGGCGGGGGCGTTAATTTTACGGCGGGATTGTCTCATATCCGGACTTCCCCCGATCACGGTACCGGATTTGACATAGCCGGGAAAAATCTCGCGGATCCGGGTTCTTTCCGTCAAGCAGTCTATACAGCAATCGACGTTTTTCGCAATCGTAGTAACCATCAAACTGACACTCAAAATCCGCTCAAAAAACTATCCAAGAATACATCAGAAAGATACAATCCATAAATCAATTTCATCGACGGATTTTTAAAGTGCTTCAAACAATTGCAAGTTCAAGTTAAAATTAATTGAAAATCTTTTCAATTTTACAAAATTCAGGTAACTTGCTACAAATTAATTCGATAGCTCGATGAAAACAGTTTTTATACTTTTGATTAATCTGATATTGACTACTGCTTACGCCCAATCGTTAGACGGTGCTTGGCAACTCACCCAACTCAATGGCGAACCCGTTAGTGACCATGAAGTAATCGCCATTTACCAGGATGATTATTTCGCTTTTGGCGCGAAAGAAACAAAAAGCAATGCTTTTTTAAACGCAGCAGGCGGTACCTACAAACTATCAGGAAATACATATACTGAAATCCGTGATTTTGACACCCAAACACCTGAAAGAATAGGTAAAACCATTTCTTTTTCAGCAGAATTAATCGAAGATCATTTGACGTTAACTGATGACGTTTCACGCACAATTTGGAAAAGAATTTCCTCCAACAGAGATTCGCTGACTCACAATTGGGTCATAACAGGAAGGATGCGAGACGGAGGGGTAAGTCACAATACACCTGGCGACCGACGAACCATCAAAATATTGAGCGGCGAACGCTTTCAGTGGGTAGCTTTCAATTCAGTCGCCAAAACATTCAACGGCACCGGTGGTGGAATTTACACAGCTATTAACGGAATTTATACAGAAAACATAACTTTTTTTTCAAGAGATGCTAACCGTGTCGGAGCAAGTTTGAAATTTGAATTTGAGGTGAAAGACGGAGAATGGCATCACAAAGGCAAAAGCTCCAAGGGCGATTCTATATACGAAATCTGGTCTGTTTACAAAGAAGCCTTTCAGAAGGAATAGAAATTCAGGACTCAATATAGCGATAATCATGTTTTATCACCACCCTCATTGTCGAACTCAAGTAGTCGCTCAATAAAATTACTATCGGAATCAAAGTGTTTTAGAAATTCATTTTCGTTAAAATTTTCTTCTTCCATCGGTATTCTATGAAACATTTGCGCCGGAAGATGCGAAAAGACTTTGGGATAGCTTTGAATTTGTTTTTACGCCCAAGCATGGGAGTTGGTTATTGAAAAAGAAAGTGATTTTGCATTAGAAACCCAAGTGATTGTAGTTTGACAATCCTTTTGTTTCTTTAATACAATGGCGATAAACTTTTTTGAGTAATCTTGCCGGCGCCATTTCAAAAATCAAATTTCAACTGAACAGACACCTTTTCCTTTTTTTCTGTATTCAAATTAGACAGCGAAATGCCGAGTAATCGCACCGAATTTTCTAGTTTTTCTTGATAGAGCAACTCTTTGGCGGTTTCTAAAATCAATAGGTTGTCGGCGATAAAATAGGGCAAGGTTTTGCTGCGCGTATGCACCGAAAAATCGCTGTATTTAATTTTTAGTGTGATGGTTTTGCCGGAAATCTTACTTTTTTGAAGTGATTTTGACAACGATTCACAGATTTTCTGGAGTTGCTCAACCATAAAAAGTTCAGAGGTCAGATTCTCGAAAAATGTGCGCTCTGCCCCGACCGATTTTCTGATGCGGTTGGGTTTTACTTCACTCTTGTGAACGCCTCGGACAATGTGATAATAGTGCGCACCCGACTTTCCAAAATGTTTCACCAAAAAATCCAGCGGTTTTTCTTTGAGATGCCGTCCTTCAAAAATGCCAAAACCAAACATTTTTTCTGCCGTGACTTTTCCGATGCCGTAAAACTTTTGAATGGGAAGATTTTCCAAAAAACTTTCGACCTCGTCCGGCGGAATGGTTTTCTGACCGTTGGGTTTGTTGATGTCGCTCGCCACTTTCGCCAAAAACTTGTTGATGGAAATTCCCGCGGAAGCCGCCAATCCTGTGCCAGAAAAGATGCGTTGCCTAATTTCCGTTGCCAAAAGCGATGCACTTGGATTGCCTTTTTTGTTTTGGGTGACATCCAAATAGGCTTCGTCTAATGAAAGTGGCTCCACCAAATCGGTGTATTCAAAAAAGATTTTTCGGATGGTCTGAGAGATTTCTTTGTACCGTTCAAACCGTGGTTTGACGAAAATCAAATCGGGACACAATTCTTTGGCCAACCGACCCGAAATTGCACTTCGCACACCGAATTTTCGTGCTTCATAACTCGCTGCCGCTACCACACCGCGCAATTCACCACCACCAACAGCAATCGGCTTTCCCCTGAGTTCGGGATTGTCCAACTGCTCAACCGAAGCAAAAAAAGCATCCATATCGATGTGTATGATTTTTCGGGCGGGAAGGGTTTCGGTTTCCATGACAGTAAAAAAACGGGTTATTTGACATTGTTTTACAATTCTTCGTCACTTCGAATAGCGAAGCGTATCGAGAAGTTTTGTGGGGTTTATCATGTTCTACTATACACGAACCTTCTTTTTGATTGTCTCTACTGTTTTTTTCTCGGTCTCTACTTTGTCAAATACTCCTGTTTCAATTATTGCTTTTACAAGTATATCTATAACTGGAACAGAAACACTATTTCCAATTAGTTTCATCCACCTTGCTCTACTATCCGGAAGAATGTAGTCTTTAGGGAAACCTTGAATTAAACAGGCTTCTTCTTTTGTGATTCTTCTGTAATTCTCTTTTTTGTAAACCTTGTCTATAAATTCTTTTTTGTGTTCAGTTTCGTTTTTTGCTTTAATTATTTGGGTTGTAACAAAATCGTTTGTGTCGCTTGCCACTAGAGTAGGGAAAATATTAGAACTCGGAAGAAAAATTCTGTTCACTCCGTAAAGTCCTGTACTAATTTTGGTGTTTTTGAAGTCATATCTTGATTCAAACAACTCTATAACTCCTTTTTCCAATAGTGTTTCTATGGTCTTTGCTATTGATATTTTTTTCAATTTTAATTCTCGACTTGTTTTTAATTCGTCAATTATTAAAATATCTCCTTTACACTTTTCTAAAAGTCTCTGTTCTTCCTCGTCAAGATTTTCAAGTTTGTCGGGATTAATTTTAAAAGCATAATCTACTTTTTTTAAAATCTCTAAATCAACCAATTCTTCAAGTTCGTTTTTAGAAATTGACTTGTCTAATCCTTGAAAATGTTTTAAAGACAAAGGATTGCCATCTAAACAACCATAAGCACTTTTGCGTCTGTTCTTGAGTAATAAATAACAAATATCCTTTTGTCTCTCGGTTGTTTCCTTAATATCCCAAGAATGTATCGTTGAATGTCCATTTCTTAAATCGTTAAAAAGGAAATAATCATTCAATCCATTGCTTGTTGATAGACTCATACTCTTTTGAGTAATGATGTATCCAAATAAATCTCTCGGAAGTTGAATGTCCTCTTCTTCTATTTTTTCTGTAAAATCATTTAGAATATCAGCCAACTTTACTTTGTCGTCAATTGGTTTAGGAAGTCTAAACGCATCTGCAACTTTTGGGTCTTTAAATCCGATTATGTAAATCCGAATTCTATTTTGAGGAACACCATAATCGAAAGAATTAAGAACGTAATATTTTGCATAGTAACCTGCTTCTTTTATTCTTTCAAGAATGTGTGTCAATGCTTTTTTATTCCTAGGGTCAACCAAACCCTTAACATTTTCAAAAATAAAAGCATCAGGTCTCGATTGATTCAGTAAGAAAATGGTGTCATTCCAAAGTTGTCCACGGTCGTCATCAAATCCTAAATTTTTACCTGCAATTGACCAACTTTGACAAGGTACTCCTGCGGTCAATAAGTTATGCGAAGGCAAAGATTTGATTTTTGTAATGTCTCCTAAATTCTTTTCTATAGGTTCATTTGAGTTTACACAATAAGTATTTATTGCATCATTATTGATTTCGCTAAAGTATAAGCATTTACCGCTATTATCTGCCATTGCCTTTCTGAAACCTCCAATCCCTGCAAAAAGGTCAATGAAGGTAAATTTTATATTCTTCATATTTCCTATTTTAAGAGTTCGTCATTAATATTTTCAGGTGGTTCAATTTCTAAAAACTCTCTGTAAATTCTTTCTCGATATTCTTTACCAAGTTTGTTTACTTCTGAAATAAATGTTTTGTAAGTGCCTGGACCTCCAATTAAATCCCAAAACTCATTCCCTATAAGCACTGATTCATCTTCGTGCATATTGAACCATCTCATTGGAAAAGTCCATTTATAGTCAGATTTTTTGCCGTATGGATTGTAAGCAAGGGCATAATAGGCAAAATCCACTTGTTTTGGATTCATTGCCAATAGTTTAAACATTTTCTCTTTGCTTACTTTAGTTTGGTCACTATTCGGCAAGGGTGCTTTTAATTCAAAAGCGTACTTAGCGTTTGTAGTTTGATTGTGGATAAAAATGTCGCAAGTAACACTTACAGGAATTGGTTTTCCTTCACCTTTTTGTATGTATTCAAGTTCTTTAGACCAATCAGGTTTTGCCTTTTCCTTGCCTTTTGTTTTGGTCTCTAAACTATTTAAAACCTCTTGGATTCTTCTTAAACTTTCACTTCCAATAACTCCGTCAATTTTATGTCCCATTGAGCAATGTCCGTGTGCCTCTAAAGCAACAACTTGAGCAAGTTTTTCCCAAACGCCACCAAAAGGTGTTACAAATCTTCTTTCGAAATGTGAACCTTTAAATATTTCATCGGGTACTAATGCTGCGTAAAGAGGTTTAGCCGAATGGTGTTGCTCTTTTATAAAAGGGTCGTTTATGAGGACATTATTCATTACTCTGTCCATCATTGTCGTTACTACACCCTTTATTGCTTCACCTATTCGTTTTTTCTTACTCATAATTTTTTAAAATTTAGCTTCAAATTTAAGGATTATATGTCGTGTTCTGTCGTTATTAGTCTCGTTTTCCATGCATGTAGCAAACCGACATTTACAATAATTGCACCCAACAGGTTTGGCTTTATCTTCTTATTCAAATGGACTTCGTTTCAATCCTCATTTTTTTACAAACTCGATATTCCTTTTTAAGCCTTCGAATTTAGTTCTTTTGACGGCTGATTTTTTAAATATTTTTTGGAAAACTTCTTGGGTGATTTCTTCCCAATCTTTCTTTGACATTTCTAATAAATCAGGATTCGGGTTGAAAAGCGGTTCGCGGTGCGGTTTGGAAAACCGATTCCACGGACATACATCCTGACAAACGTCGCATCCGAAAACCCAATCGTCAAATTTTCCTTTCACAGTTGGCGGAATTTCATGCTTGAGTTCGATGGTGAAGTAGGAAATACATTTGCTGCCATCCACCACATAGGGCTCAACGATGGCTTGGGTAGGACAGGCATCGATGCAGGCGGTGCAACTCCCGCAGTGGTCGGTGTCAGGCGTGTCGTAAGCCAATGGCAAATCGACGATGAGTTCGGCGATGAAGTAGAACGAGCCGGTTTTTTTACTCAGTAAATTGCTGTGTTTTCCAATCCAGCCAAGTCCACTTTTGGCTGCCCAAGCTTTGTCTAAAACCGGTGCCGAATCGACAAATGCCCGGCCGTTGACTTCACCGATTTCTGTTTGAATAAAGGCGAGCAAGTCTTTGAGTTTGTCTTTTATCACAAAATGGTAGTCTGTGCCGTAAGCGTATTTTGAGATTTTGTAGGCATCCTGAATTTGGGTTTTCTCGGGAAAATAGTTGAGCAAAACGGAAATGACCGATTGGGCATTGTCCACGAGTAGTCGCGGATCGAGGCGTTTGTCAAAATGGTTTTCCATGTAGGACATTTCGCCCTGCCTGTTTTTTTTGAGCCAATCTTCGAGCCGCGGTGCTTCGGCTTCTAAAAAGCCTGCTTCGGAAATACCGCACGACAAGAAACCGAGGCGTTTGGCTTCTGCTTTGATGAGTCGGCTGTGTTGCGATGCGAGATTGATGGGTTTGTTTTTTCCAAAAATACAAAGAGTTTAGGGAAGAGTGTCGGTGTTTAAATGAGAAGTTGAAAAGTGGAGCAGGACTCAGGAAGAATGAAACTTCGGAACTCAGCATAAAAGTCTAAGAAGCGTCCGAATATTTTTCAATTCTTTCAATTCTTTTGATTTCTTTCAGCCATGATAACGAAATTAAAAAATTGCCCATTACCGTTTCCCTAGCCCCGATAGCAGCGGCATCCTTTTTCTGCCAACGGCGGAAAAAGATAGAGCGGATAGCGGGAAAAAGCTCCTGAAAATTTACCAAGCAGACTTAAACTGGTCGAGCATGCGCACGTCGTTTTCGTAGAACATGCGGATATCGCCGATTTGGTAGAGCAGCATGGCAATGCGTTCGATGCCCATGCCAAAGGCAAAACCGGCGTAAACAGTCGGGTCGATTTTACAGTTTTCGAGCACATTCGGATCGACCATCCCGCAACCCATGATTTCGAGCCAACCGGTTCCTTTGGTGATGCGATGGTCGGTTTCGGTTTTCAGTCCCCAATAAATATCTACTTCCGCGCTGGGTTCGGTGAACGGAAAATAGGACGGTCGCAAGCGAATTTTAGACTTGCCAAACATCTCTTTGGTGAAATAAAGCAGCGTTTGTTTGAGATCTGCAAACGAAACATCTTTGTCGATATAAAGTCCTTCGACCTGGTGAAACAAGCAATGCGAACGAGCAGAAATATCTTCGTTTCTGTAAACGCGACCCGGCGAAATGGTTCGGATGGGCGGTTTGTTGTTTTCCATGTACCGCACTTGCACGGATGAGGTGTGGGTGCGAAGCAAAACATCGGGATTTGTTTGCAAGAAAAAGGTATCCTGCATGTCGCGTGCCGGATGGTATTCAGGCAGGTTGAGCGCGGTGAAATTGTGCCAATCGTCTTCGATCTCCGGACCTTCGGAAACGTTGAATCCGACCCGGGAAAAAACATCGATGATCTGATTTTTTACCAATGAAATCGGGTGTCTCGCACCGAGCGAAACCGGATATCCGGGACGTGACAAATCGGATTGTGTTGCGGAAGATTTGGTGGAACCTGAGCCTTGTTCTTTCAAGGCTTGAATCTTGTCTTGAACCTGGTTTTTGAGTTCGTTCAATACTTTTCCAAATTCTTTCTTCTCGGCAGGCGGAACGGTTTTGAAGTATTCAAACAAATCGTTGAAAATTCCCTTTTTCCCGAGAAAACGAATGCGAAATTGTTCGACTTCTTCGGCTGTTTGGGCGGTGAAAGCGGAGACTTCCTCTGCGTATTTTCTTATTTGATCAATCATATTACAAGCAATTTCGTGCGCAAAAATAAGGATTATTTAGGGCATTTATAGTTCTATTTTGGATTGTCCGCGAAGATTGCTAAATAATTTGCTCCTTTTGGATCCGCTCGATTAGGTAGTAAGGAGCAGAAACAGGTTTTCCCGTTTTCATATCGACAAAAACCAATTGTGTATTCGCTTTGCTACACAACACGTTTTGCTCGTTGTAGATTTCGTAATCAAATTCGATGCGGACAGCAGGTGTTTTTTTGAGAAAAATTTTAACAGTTATATTCTCGTCGTATGTAAGCGGTTTTAAATACTGTATGTTCAATGAAATCACCGGAAGCATGATGCCTTCTTCCTCCATTTTTTTATAGGAAAAACCGAGCGAGCGAAGCCACTCAACCCTTGCAACCTCAAGATATTGCGGGTAGTTCCCGTAATAGGCATAACCCATTTGATCGGTTTCTCCGTAACGAATTCGTAAATTTATTTCTTTTATCATCGTTTGTTATTCCAAAAATGTTTACTTTTAAGGATTCGTATATTCCGAAAAAAAAATAGAATATTCAAGCCTGTTTGATTTTTTTATTAACTTTTTTGTTCACATATTTGTCAACCCGAAATTAATCGATTAATAAAGATCGAACGCATAAGCTAACTTAACTAAAAACCATAAATTTAACCGAAAGAATGAGTGTAACTGCGCAATCAGTTTGGGAAAATTGCCTATCATTTATAAAGGACAATATTAATCCGCAAGCTTTTAAAACTTGGTTTTTGCCGATTGTTGCAGTTAAGTTAACCGACAATGCATTGAGTATTCAGGTTCCGAGTAAGTTTTTTTATGAGTGGTTGGAAGAGCATTATGTAAAGATTCTCAAAATAGCCTTGACCAAAGAATTGGGAGAAAATGCGCGATTGGTTTACGTCATCCGGATGGAAAACACCTACGGAAACAAACAGCCATTTACCGAAAAGATACCGAGTGCTCAAAGACAGCATGCCATGCAACCTCAAGAAGTAGAATTGGCTGTCAGAAATAAAGATCCTGAATTGAGGAATCCATTTGTCATCCCAGGCATTCGCAACCTTAAGATAGAATCTCAGCTCAATCCGACCTATAATTTTGAAAACTTTTTGGAAGGTGATTCAAACCGATTGGCGCGCTCGGCGGGAATAGCGGTTGCCAACAAACCTGGCGGGACATCTTTCAATCCGTTGTTGGTTTTCGGCGGTGTTGGTTTGGGTAAAACGCATTTGGCCCATGCCATCGGCGTACAGATAAAAGACAAATACCCCGAAAAAACAGTTTTATATATTTCCGCGGAAAAATTTACGCAACAATACATCGAATCGGTCAGGAAAAACACCCGGAACGATTTTGTGCATTTCTACCAAATCATCGATGTATTGATATTGGATGATGTGCAGTTTTTGTCCGGAAAAGCCGGAACGCAAGATGTTTTCTTTCACATATTCAATCATTTGCACCAAAATGGCAAACAAGTCGTATTGACCTCAGACAAAGCACCGGTCGATATGCAAGACATCGAACAACGCCTACTTTCCCGATTCAAATGGGGGCTTTCTGCGGAGTTGATGTCACCTGATTTTGACACCCGGGTTTCAATTTTGCAAAACAAATTGTACCGAGACGGAGTCGAAATGAACGATGATATCATCGAATATGTTGCCAAACACATCAAATCCAACATTCGCGAACTGGAAGGTGCTATCATTTCACTTATTGCACAATCCTCTTTCAACAAACGCGAAGTGACCTTGGAATTGGCAAAACAAGTGGTAGAAAAATTTGTCAAAAACACCAAACGTGAAATATCGATAGATTATATACAAAAAGCAGTCTGTGATTATTTTCAGATGGATTTGGAAACCCTTCTGTCTAAAACCAGAAGAAGGCATATCGTTCAAGCCCGTCAATTGGCTATGTTTTTTGCGAAAAAATACACCAAAACATCTTTGGCAAGCATCGGTTCTCAAATCGGCGACCGCGATCATGCCACGGTACTTCACGCCTGTAAAACCGTTGACAATCTCTACACGACAGACAAACAGTTTAGAAAATACGTAGATGATTTAAACAATAAATTTACCCTCTGAAAACGTTTTGAAAAAGACGAAAATCTTATTGGTTTGTTTGGGAAATATTTGCAGGTCGCCACTTGCAGAAGGAATTTTGAAGTCGAAACTCCATGTGGATGATTTTTATGTTGATTCTGCGGGTACCGCCTCTTATCATGTTGGCGACAAACCCGATTCTAGATCGATAAGCATCGCAAAGAAAAACCATATTGACATTTCTACCTACCGCGGAAGGCAATTCAAAACAGCCGATTTTGAATATTTTGATTACATATTCGCTATGGATTATGCGAACTATAAAGACATTTTATCTTTGGCAAGAAACGAGCAAGAGACCTCGAAAGTCGATTTGCTTTTGAATGTTTTGTTTCCGGGTGAAAACATAGAGGTTCCCGATCCATACTACGGAGGAACTGTAAACTTTGAAGAAGTTTATCAATTGTTGAATAAAGGATGTGATGCGTTGGTCGAATTTTTGAAACATGAATAAACTAAAATTTTCCGGAAAATTATATTTGATACCAACTACACTCGGCGAAACCGACCCGCTGAATGTGTTGCCGTTATCCGTCAAAAAACTGGTTGAGAATTTAGATACTTATGCGGTGGAAAACGAAAAATCGGCTCGGCGGTTTATCAAAAGTATATCTCCAAATACGGTTCAATCTAAACTTCAGATCAAGGTTATTCAAAAGTTTTCAGCCGATCCGCAATTGCCTGTTTTTTTGAAAGATACTTGGCAAAACGGAATTCATGTAGGCCTCTTGTCTGAAGCCGGATGCCCCGCCGTTGCCGATCCCGGAGCCAATGTGGTCGGGCTTGCTCACGAATTGTGTGTGCAGGTTGTGCCGATGGTCGGTCCCAGTGCCATCATGTTGGCATTGATGGCATCGGGTATGAACGGGCAGAATTTTGCTTTTAACGGGTATTTGCCGGTGGACAAAGCCAAACTGAAAATCGCGATTAAAAAATTGGAATCAAAAGTGCTTTCAGAAAATCAAACACAGATTTTTATGGAAACACCATACCGCAACAACAATTTCTTAAAAGAACTTATCCAAACGCTCCATCCGCAAACGCTGCTGTGTGTCGCTGCCGACATCACTTTGCCGACAGAATGGATTCGGACTGACCGCGTATCCAATTGGAAAAAATACACTGAAGATCTGCACAAAAGACCGGCTATATTTCTTATTTATCACAATAAATAGAAAATTGCACAGCGTGTTAAATCTGAAATTGCAATGAGCAAGCTAAAGAAGTCTAATTTTTTGCCGAGACCTTGATGAGCTGTTTGTTTTTATTGTTTCTGCCTACCAAAATCAACTCGTTTCCGTTTTTAGTCAGCACGCCTCTCGCCACAGCAAAAGGCATTTTGTCAACATCTCCATCGACTATCTCTTGATGGGTAAAATTCCCGTCTGTATCCAAAACAATGGCGTACAAATTCGTTTTTTTGCTTCTCTTCTGTTTAAATTGTATGCGGTTGTTGCTCAGTTGTTTCACCTCATCAGAGCAATTTATCAAGAGATAATTCTTGTCGTTGAACGCAAAAGAAGAAAACGATTCTTTTCCGCCGTCCAATGTCTGTGCTTTGTTGATGTTTCGCGCCCATACCAATGTGCCGTCTTCCTTTATACGCAAAGCTACGATGTCGTAATAATTGTAAATGGTTGACCAAACGCCTCCCATTCCGTAGCTCATATAGACTTGTGTTACAAAAAACTCTTCGGCATTCAGTATGATGTCTCCATTACTAAGCTTGAATGCACCTCTATAAACCAAATTTCTCAATTCTTTTTCCTTCTTCTCTCCATATTTGTCAATCATAAATTGTTCAGTAAATGGCGCAAAAGAATTGTGTTTTACTTCAAAAGTGTTTGGATCTATTTCAAATCTGCAAACGCCTTTGTACCGCCAATCGTTCAGATTCGAATAAAAACCGATGTACGAAAGTTGGTTGCCTCCATTAATCGCCATCAAAGATCCAATAAACTTGTCTTCAGTTTTAAAACTGAGTTCTTTCTTTTCATCACCCAACAAGTAATATATTTCAAAATGGTAGTTTGATTTGTTCTCTTTCTTGGTCATCCGGCTGTCGTTTTCAAACGCCTTTGCTAACAAATAGACGCCTCCGTTGGCATCGTCCACCTCTATATTATCGAGCTCAAAAAGCCTGTCTTTTATGTTTTTGGTAAATACATAATCCCCGACTTTTTCAAAATCTTTGTTGAACACATAGATTAAATGGGTTTCTTGCTCCTTGTTTTTTAAATCAAAAGAAACACACATAAAGTTTTTGTTGCGAGAAAATTTGACATCGTTATAAGCATCCGAATCTTTTTGATTGAAATTGAAAAAAGAAGAATTGTTGTTTTCGATGTCTTCACGGGTTATCAATGCAGATTGGGAAAAATTCAGTTGGTTGAGGTCCGA
Organism: Flavobacteriaceae bacterium; assembly: GCA_034367065.1. Lineage (GTDB taxonomy): Bacteria > Bacteroidota > Bacteroidia > Flavobacteriales > Flavobacteriaceae > UM-FILTER-40-17. The sequence goes on along the minus strand of JAXMLV010000054.1, from coordinate 37,523 downwards.
AGTGTGCAGATTTACTTTCCATGTTTTGGTTGCTTTATCGGAATCTACGGATATCAGATAAATTTTTCCGTCAGCAACTTTCAACCCTTTCAATTGATATTCGCTGTGGGGCAATTCAATTTTCCCCAAGGTTTTCAGTTGGTTGTCATAGTGTTCTAAATAATATCCGGAAATATTAGCGGAAAGCCCTGAATAAAACGCCCGGATACTGACCAAGCCACCGTGCCCGTCTTCCTCTGCAAAAACAAGTTCGGAACGGTTCTTTTCATCTTGAAAAATCTCGCTTTTTTGCACAGTTAACCCAACCTGGGCCAGAATAATTTGATACAAAAAAACGAAGGCAATGGTAAATTTCTTCTTCATAGTTATATTAGTTTAGGAGGTTGCCCGAAATTAAGAAAAGGGAAATTTATAAACAATGATTTTTAACCTAATTTGCAAAAAACAAAACCCCGACAACTGAAAGTTGCCGAGGTTTTGCAATTAACCAACCAAAACTTATTATTATGAAAATAATTCCCTACAAAAGTAGGGCAACAAGCCGTGAAAAAGTTGTTAAAAACAGAGTTTAACGTAACTTTCACATCGTGTTAAATCAAAGTGTTCCCCTCGATTCTTGTTCCCGTTCTATGGCTTCAAAAAGAGCCTTGAAATTGCCTTTTCCAAAAGACTTTGCGCCTTTTCTCTGTATGATTTCAAAAAACATCGTGGGTCTGTCTAAAACGGGTTTGGTAAAAAGCTGCAAAAGATAACCCTCATCGTCCCGGTCTATCAAAATACCCAATTCTTTGAGCGGTGCCAAATCTTCGTCTATTTTGCCCACTCTGTCAAGGACGGTATCGTAATAACTTTCGGGCACATAGAGAAACTCAACGCCGTTGTTTTTGAGTTGGGTAACCGTTTTTATGATGTTGTCGGTCGCCACGGCGATATGTTGTACGCCTGCGCCGTTGTAAAAATCGATGTATTCTTCTATTTGCGATTTTTTTCTGCCTTCTGCCGGTTCGTTGATCGGAAATTTGACACGGCCGTTGCCGTTGCTCATCACCTTGCTCATCAGGGCAGTGTATTCGGTAGAAATGTCTTTGTCGTCAAAGGAAACCAGCTGGTCAAAACCCATCACTTCAGCGTAAAATTTACACCATTTGTTCATCTCATTCCAGCCCACATTGCCAACCATGTGATCGACGTATTTCAGTCCGACAGATTTGGAAATGGAAGGAGCAGTCCATTTTTTATAACCCGGGAGAAAAGCGCCGTGGTAGTTTTTGCGCTCCACAAACAAGTGAACGGTTTCGCCATAGGTATGAATGCCGGAGAGGACGGCTTCTCCGTTTTCGTCTTTCAAAACTTTGGGTTCGAGATAGGATTTTGCGCCGCGCGAGGTTGTTTCCTGCCAGCTTTTGGCTGCATCTTCCACCCACAAGGCGATGATTTTCACACCGTCGCCGTGTTTGTTGATGTGCGCATTGATTTCTCCATCGGGTTTGAGTGGCGAGGTGAGCACCAATCGGATTTTATCTTGTTGTAAGACATACGAAACGTTGTCTTTGGAGCCGGTTTCGAGTCCTTTGTAAGCAACCGGTTCAAAACCCCAGGCATTTTGGTAGTAATAGGCAGCTTGTTTGGCGTTGCCCACGTAGAGCTCGACAAAATCGGTGCCCATCAGGGGAAGAAAATCGGGTTTATGGTTCGTGTTCATTTTAATTATTTTTGTTTATTAAGTTTATTATCACTTTGACCATTATTTCTTTTTGTTCCGGGTCGCTGACAGCAATCATTAACGTTAAAGCAACCAAGGTGTTATCCGCTATTCGTTTATTTCCATTTGCATCAAACAATATTCCGCTTTTCTCCATGAAATACAGAAAGAGAAGAGCCGCAATTCGCTTATTTCCATCAGAAAAAGAATGATTTTTTGTTATGAAATACAACAATTGCGCAGCCTTTTCCTCAACGCTCGGGTATAAATCAACACCGTCAAAAGTCTGGTAAATTGAAGCAATTGAGCTTCTGAAAGACATGTCTTTTTCTCGACCGAATAATTTGTGGCTATCAAAAACTTGTTTTACCGTTTCAACCTGTTTCATAGCATCGTCGTACGTCAGACGGAACGTTTCTGTGTCGGAGGTGTTTTTAATTGTAAGGTTTTGATGGTCATATTGATCCAAAATTTCTAACGCATAAGCGTAATCCGAAATTATTTTAATCAAACCCTTACTTTCATCATTTGATAAATATTTACGCAACAGTGTATTCCCAAGTATTTTAACTGTTTCTTGCAGTTCCTTGAGTCTTTGGTTTTGCGCTGTTAAACGTCTTTCATTGATGGAGAATCCAGCAATTAAATATTCTTTTAAAATCTTGGTCGCCCATATTCGAAACTGAATTCCTCTTTTCGAATTGACCCTATACCCAACCGAAATGATGGCATCGAGGTTGTAAAATTTTACTTTTCTTTTTACCAATCGTTCGCCTTCTTTTTGAACTAACGAGAAATCCTCGGTAGTTGTCTTTTCTTCCAGTTCGCCGGACTTGAAAATGTTTTTCAGATGAAGGCTTATTGTGTCTGAATCTTTATCAAACAGTTTAGCCATTTGTCTTTGAGAAAGCCACACGGACTCTTTGTCAAATTTGACGTGAACCTCAGTTTGTCCATCTTCGGTTTGATATATACTAATATGAGATTCTTTATCTTGAAGAGAGTTGTTTAAATCGGGCATAATTGTATCGACTTATAAATCAAAATGTTATTCGTTGGCATCAGTCTATTCCAACCACGACCGCATATACGTTTCATCGGCAATTTTCATGGCCTCTTCGGTCAGTTGAAGGGGTTTGAATGTGTCCACCATCACGGCGAGTTCGTCGGTTTTTTGTTTGCCGATGCTTCGTTCGACGGCACCCGGGTGCGGGCCGTGTGGAATTCCTGCCGGATGCAGTGAAATATGCCCGGCGGCAATGTCGTTCCGGCTCATAAAATCGCCATCCACGTAATACAGCACCTCGTCCGAATCGATGTTGCTGTGGTTGTAAGGCGCGGGTATGCTCTGCGGATGATAATCATACAATCGCGGGACAAAACTGCAAACCACGAAAGCATCGGTTTCAAAGGTTTGATGCACCGGTGGCGGCTGATGTATGCGACCCGTGATGGGCTCAAAATTGTGTATTGAAAAGGCGTAGGGAAAATTATATCCGTCATAGCCGATGACATCAAATGGATGGGTGGCATAGACCAAATCGAAAATTTCGTTTTGCTTTTTGGTTTTGATAAGGAATGAGCCTTTTTCGTCATGTGATTCCAATTCGGAAGGTTTGCGGATGTCACGTTCACAATATGGGGCATGTTCGAGCAATTGTCCAAACCAGTTTCGATAGCGTTTGGGTGTATAAATAGGTCGGTGCGATTCGACAATAAACAAGCGGTTGTCTTCGGTATCAAATTCGATTTGATAGATAATCCCTCTGGGAATGAGCAGGTAATCGCCATACGAAAAAGTAAGATTGCCAAGCATGGTTCGGAGTTTTCCGCTGCCTCGATGGATAAAAATCAACTCGTCGCTGTCTGTGTTTTTGTAGAAATATGCTTTGGTGGAGTGTTTGGGCGCAGCGAGCACGATGTTGCAATCCGAATTGGTCAAAATGATTTTTCGGCTTTGGAGAAAATCTTTTTCCGGAGACACTTCAAATCCGCTGAAACGATAAGGTTGAATGTTGTTTGCTCGTGCGATTTTAGGCGCAACCGAATATTTTGATGCAATTTCTTTGAGCTGGGTCGGGCGGTGGTGGTGATACAGATTGCTGTACATCCCGTCAAAACCAACTGTGCCGAAAAGTTCTTCGTAGTAGAGCGAACCATCTGGTTTTTTGAAGATGGTGTGTCTTTTGGGCGGGATGCTTCCAAGGCTGTGGTAGAAAGGCATTTTTAGTGTTTTTAAAAGTTGAATGAAACTTGTGCTTAATCAAAATGTATGATAAGACAGGAAGTGGTGTGATTTAAAGGACAATCAAATCAATTGATTTCAAGGCATAAAAAAATAGAATCAAACTCACTCCGGATTTCTCTTAATCATGAATTGTAAGTGCATCAATAAGTTTTTCCAAAATGGTTTCACACCTACAAATATCAAAAAAAGTTGAGATAAAACCTTGCGATTTAACAGAAATCAAAAAGAAGTTTGAGATTATGCGAAGTTTAAAACCAAAAACCAAGATTAAAAAACCAGGTCGAATTGCCGGTTTCGGGTGACCAGGTGTATTTTATTTCCACCGGCCCGACAAAGGTTTCGAGGCCATATCCCAAGGCATAACCGGTAAATTCAGGGGAATCTATCCAATTGTTGCTGTCAAAAAGGCCGTCAGAAGTGTTAGAAAAATTTCCGGCAAAACTCAAATGATTTTTGTTCATAAATTCATAATCAAAATTGAAGAGTGCTTTCACGTAACTGTCGCCTGAAATTTCCAGATAATCATAGCCATAAAATGGCGTAATATTGTTAACAAAATGATTGCCATAGCCCCCGAGCAAAAAATCCAAACCGCCAATATCAGAACCGTCGATTCTAAATCCACCTTCGGTGCTGAGGGTCAAGGCAAGTTTGGGGAAAAGTTTAAAAGATGTCATGATTTTTGCCTTGCCGATTGAAAAGTTTTCAAAGACGTTATTGAAATCGGAAGAGGAAAAATAATTGTGAAAATCACCCTCAAAAAAAACGCCTTTGGTCGGGAAATATTTGTCATCAAGCGAATCAAATTTCAAGAAACTGTAAAAGCTGTAAAAATCGCTGTCTTCAAAGAAAGTTCGGCTGTTGTTTAAGGCAAATGTTTCAGTTGAGATACGCAGTCTTTTATGCTCCAAACCTACGCCGATAGAGAAAACCTGTTTGAAAAGTGTTTGAAAATAAATTTGATTGGTCAAGTCAGAATAATCAATATCTATTTTGTTGATATTTCCGGGATTGACAATCTCAAAAGGCGGACGGTTTTGGATGATATCAAAGTCTAAAGATTGTGTAAACTGATTGTAGGCGGAATTTATCCCGAAGCTAAACCCAAATCCACGGTCAATATAATACTGCATTTTGTAGCGCACATTGTCTCCTAAAATTAAGTCGAGAGATGCCACATCGTTATCAGTTATAAATCGCTTTTTGGTTACATTGATTAGCGCTCCACTTTTGTATAAATCATCGTAGTGGACTCCCAAGCGCAGAAACATATCATCCGGATTCTCTCGCAAGTTCATCTTCAAAATATGTTTTCCGGCCGTGTCAATTTCCATTTTGTATTTGATACTTCTAAAACTGTTGGTGGCCGCAAGGTTGTTTAGACCCTCGTTAAATTTTTTGTACGTGATGGTGTTTGGTGCCTTAAATTTTAATTTACCGGAAACATATTGACGGGTGTAGTTTTTAATTCCCTCAATTCTTACTTTATCAATATGCAAGGTGTCGGTCTCTTTTTGGATAGGTATTTTCCTTAAATTGGCATTTTGTCTTCTTGCCAAATCGTCCAATTGATCTTGTTTGAGTTCGGCCGCAATAATCCCATTTTTAATGATGGCATCGCCTTGGCTGAAAGAAACTACGTTAAAAGCCTCAATGTCGGGTTTGATATAAATATCGGTTCTTTTGATTTTGTCTTTCATTGAATTTCCGGTCTGCATATTGGAAATTTGTAGCAAAACATCGGTTGCCGATCTTAATTCATCTTTGTTGAGTAAGCGATCCTGCACATCAATTCCGATGATGACATCTGCGCCCATGGCTTTCACTGCATCCAACGGATAGTTGTTCACAACACCGCCGTCTATCAGCAATCTGTCACCAATTTGTACCGGTTCAAAGAGCGAAGGGAAAGCGCCGCTTGCAGCAATCGCTTCAGGAAGATAACCGTGGTCTAGGATGACTTGTTCGCCAGTTTCGATATCGGTCGCTACACAAAAAAACGGAATGGGCAATTTGTTGAAATCATCGATATCCCGAACATGATTCGTAAGCCTGAAAAGCAAGTTGTAAATATTTTGTCCTTTTGAGATGGCTGAGGGAAATGAAATTTTAAATTGTTTAAACGGAAGTGTCAATACATAGCGTTCGGCATCTTCTTTCTCATAAAATGTTTTGGCACTTCGCGGTATCCTATCTTGGATTAAAGCTCCAAAATCGATGGCTTTAAAGATAGAATCCAGTTGATTTGCTGTGTAACCCGAGGCATAAAGTGCACCGACAATCGCGCCCATACTTGTCCCACCGATATAATCGATACGAATGCCGGCATCTTCAATAACTTTCAACGCACCGATGTGCGCAAACCCCTTGGCACCACCACCGCTGAGCACCAAACCGACTTTGATGTCTTTTTTGAGGCTGTCTTTCCGGATGCTGTCATTTTGACCGTGAACAATAAGTCCGAAGCAAAGTATCAATCCAAAAAATAGGTCAGTTAATCGGATTTTGTAGAAAGTATTCATAGACTAATTTGGCTTTTGAAGCGCCTAATATTTTTGTTAAATCTTCTTTTGAGGCAGTTGAAATTCGCTTGACCGATTTAAAACTATTTAATAATTGCAGTTGCGATTGTTCTCCAATGCCTTTTATCTGTTCCAATCCACTGTGAAGTGCCGCCGTGCTTCGCTTGTTTCGATGGAAGGTAATTCCGAATCTATGAGCTTCATTTCTAAGTTGTTGTATAACTTTTAAGCTCTCTGACTTTTTGTCCAAATACAATGGAATGGAGTCATCCGGAAAGTAAATCTCTTCCAATCTTTTTGCGATACCAATAATACTAATTTTTCCGCGCAATTCTAACCTTTCCAAACTTTTTAACGCGGCGGATAATTGACCTTTGCCACCATCGATGACTATCAGTTGCGGGAGCGATTGATTTTCTTCCAACATCCTTTTGTATCGCCGGTAAACGACCTCTTCCATCGAGGCAAAATCATCCGGACCTTCCACCGTTTTGATGTTGAAATGGCGGTAGTCTTTTTTGCTCGGTTTCCCGTTTCTGAAAACCACGCAAGCCGCCACCGGATTGGTGCCTTGAATGTTTGAATTGTCAAAACATTCGATATGAACCGGCTCTAAAGACAGGCGTAAATCCTTTTTCATCTGTGCCATCAGCCGCTTTTCGTGCCTTTCCGGGTCGGTGATTTTGATTTGTTTCAATTTGTCGAGACGGAAATATACCGCGTTGCGATGCGAAAGTTCCAAGATTCTTTTTTTATCGCCGATTTTCGGGATGTTGATGTTGATATTTTCACCCAAATCGACCGGAAAAGGAAGATAGATTTCCCGGTTTTTAGAATCAAATCGTTGCCGAAGCTCGATGATGCCCAATTGCAACAATTCATCTTCCGATTCGTCCAACTTTTTCTTGAGTTCGAGCGTATGCGAACGCACAATCGAACCGTGCGCGATTTGCAAATAGTTGACATAAGCTGCGGTTTCATCCGATAAAATACTGAACACATCGACGTCGTTGATGCTTTGATTGACCACCGTTGATTTGGCTTGATAATTTTCTAAAACCGCTATTTTTTCTTTGATAAATTGCGCTTTTTCAAAAGCCATTTCAGCCGCATATGCGTTCATTTCTCGTTTAAAATTTGCAATGGAAAGTTTGAAATTTCCTTTTAGGATTTCCCGAACTGCATCCACTTTTATCCGGTAAGCTTCCGCCGATTCTTTCCCTTCGCAAGCACCTTTACAGTTGCCCAAATGGTATTCGAGACAGACTTTAAATTTTTCGTTTTTAATATTTTTTTCACTCAGGTCGAAGGTACAAGTTCGCAGCGGGTACAACGATTTGATGAGGTCTAACAAGGTGTGTATGGTTTTGAAATTGGTGTAAGGGCCAAAGTACTCCGAGCCATCCTGAATCATTCTCCGCGTGGCGAAAATTCGTGGGAACGCTTCTTTTTTAATGCAAATCCACGGATAGGTTTTGTCGTCTTTCAGCAAGACATTGTAGCGCGGTTGGAGTTCTTTGATAAGGTTGTTTTCCAACAACAAGGCATCGGTTTCGGAGCCAACCACGATGTGTCGAATCGATGCGATTTTTTTGACCAACACCCGTGTTTTTCCACTTTGTTGGTCTTTGTTGAAATAGGAGGATACCCGTTTTCGTAAGTTTTTTGCCTTGCCGACATACAAGATTTTGCCTTCTTTGTCAAAATATTGATACACCCCGGGAAGTTCGGGCAGGGTTTGAATTTGGATGGAGAGGTCTGTTTCCGGCATACAACAAAATTAGGACTTTTTGATGTGAACACAAGCGAACCAAATCACAACAATGGCAGAAAGTTATTTAACACGTCATCAGCGTGGATGATAACAGTAGAAAGCTTGATTTAATATATCTTTGGAATTGAGAAAAAAATTATCAAAGGAATCTATTTATCTCTTATGGAATAATCTCATGAAAAACATTCGCCTTTCTTTTTTTGTTTTATTGTTAATCTCTGCCGGTTGTAAAAATGAATCGGCTCAAAAACTTGAATTCAGCACGAAAAGTTGGGTGATGGAAGGATTTCAAAAAGCTGACAGCATCAACCCTATATTAAAACCAACTGCCGACAGTAAGTTTGTTTGCCCGATTTCCGGACAAGAAGTGGCATGGGAAGCGCGAAACACTTTAAATCCGTCAGCAGTTGTGAAAGACGGAAAGGTCTATTTGTTTTATCGCGCACAAGACCCAACGGGAACTTCCCGAATTGGCTTGGCCATCAGTTCGGATGGATTGCATTTTGAAAAGTCTCCCCAACCTGTGTTTTACCCGGATAATGACGATATGAAAATTTATGAATGGAACCTGAACAAACAAGCGGGAATCCCGCAGCCCGAGGGTTGTACCACTTGCTATTTTGACGGCGTAGAAGATCCTCGAATCGTCGAGCGAGAAGACGGAACTTACCTCATGACCTACACGGCCTACGATGGGAAAACTGCTCGTTTAGCCTTGGCGACATCCAAAGATTTAGTCACTTGGGAGAAAAAAGGACTCGCTTTCAATGATGAAAAATACATTGATAAATGGTCCAAATCCGGTGCGATTGTCTGCAAAAGATTCGGGGATAAAGTGGTCGCAACCAAGATTGACGGAAAATATTGGATGTATTTTGGAGACACCCATCTATCCATCGCATATTCAGACGATTTGATTCATTGGACAATCGCGGAAAATGAGGAAAATCAAAACATGATTTCAGTCTTGCATCCGCGACCGGGTTTTTTTGACAGCAGATTGGTTGAGCCCGGTCCATTCGCTTTGTTGCAAGAAGAAGGCATTCTCTTGATTTACAACGCGAGCAATGCGGCCAACTTTAACGATTCGCAACTGTCAAAATTCACTTATGCCGCCGGACAAGCCTTGTTTGATAAAGAAAACCCGGTTAAACTGATTGATCGAGAAGCTTCCTATTTCATTCATCCGGATAAGGATTATGAAAAAATAGGTGAAGTAAACGATGTTTGTTTCGTAGAAGGATTGGTTTTTCTCAACAACCGATCATTTTTGTATTACGGAACGGCAGACTCAAAAGTGGCCGTAGCCGTCCGGGAATAGTTTTTTGATTTGAGTTACAATCAAACCACATTTCCTCTTAACTTTGGATGATGACAAAAAAGCTAATCGGTCGTTTAGAAACTGCCGACTTTCCGGATTTGGGTTTGACAGTTGTGCCAGTCAAGATAGATACCGGCGCATACACAAGTTCTATACATTATCGAAAAATCACTGAAAAAAACGGCAAACTATATTGTGAGTTTGGTGAAGTCACCAAAGATTCATCCCCAAAGCAAACCCTTGTTTTTGAAGATTATAAGACCACGTCCGTCAAAAGCAGCAACGGTGTGCTTCAAAAAAGATATAAAATCAAAACAACCATCATTTTTTTTCAAAAAAAATACAAGATAAGTCTTACACTTGCAAAAAGAAAAAGCATGCGCTATCCGGCACTTTTGGGCAGAAAATTTTTGTCCGGAAAGTTTGTCATAGACTCATCACAAGTTAACCTTTCAAAAAAATAAGAAAAGAAGTATCTCATGAACATCGTTATATTATCAAGAAATTCTGATTTGTATTCCACCAAACGCTTGGTGGAAGCAGGTCAAAAGCGCGGACATCAGGTCGAAATCATCGACCCGCTCCGTTGCGATATCGTCATCGAAAAAAAGAAGCCGGAGATTTATTACAAAGGCAGACACCTGAATGACATTCAAGCGGTCATTCCGCGGATAGGTGCTTCCATCACGTTCTATGGGACAGCGGTCGTCAGACAATTCGAGATGATGCACATATTCACCACGGTCGAATCGCAAGCTTTGGTTCGATCTCGCGATAAGTTGCGAAGTCTTCAGGTACTCAGCCGCGCCGGATTGGGGTTGCCGAAAACAGTTTTCACCAATTATTCGCGCAATGTACAGGAAATCATCGCACAAGTAGGAGGCGCGCCGGTCATCATAAAATTGCTGGAAGGAACGCAAGGTTTGGGTGTGGTATTGGCAGAAACCGACAACGCGGCAGAGTCTGTCATCGAAGCGTTCAACGGCTTGCAAGCACGTGTGATTGTACAGGAATTTATCAAAGAAGCAGGCGGAGCTGATATCCGGGCATTTGTGGTTGATGGACATGTGGTTGGCGCGATGAAACGCCAAGGCAAGGAAGGCGAATTTCGATCCAATTTGCACAGAGGAGGATCCGCTTCCGTGGTCGAACTGACAGACGAGGAAGAAAATGTAGCCATCAAAGCCGCAAAAGCGATGGGCTTGGGCGTAGCCGGAGTCGATATGCTTCAGTCGTCTCGCGGACCGCTGATTCTCGAGGTTAATTCCTCACCCGGATTAGAAGGAATTGAAGCAGCTACCGGGAAAGACATTGCCAAAACCATCATCCGATACATCGAACGAAATGTGTAAAATATGGGAAAAAACGGTCAAGATTATTTGAATCTTTTTGGCGAACGAATTGCGGCGGGTGAATGTCGAACCATCTATTTGGAAATAGCCAAACTTCATACCACTACCAAGCTTAGCATCCCGATTATTGTTGAGCGATCGGTCAATCCGGGGCCGGTGGTTTTGATTACGGCTGGCATACACGGCGATGAAATCAACGGCATCGAAATTGTTCGACAAGTAGTCCACAAAAAAATAAACAAACCTGCCAAAGGAACGATCATTTGCATACCAATCGTCAATGTATTTGGCTTTGTCAACCGTTCGCGTGCTTTTCCGGATGGGCGCGACCTGAATCGGGTTTTTCCCGGCTCTAAAAATGGTTCGTTGGCCGGTCGTTTTGCGCACCAAATTGTCGCAGAAGTACTGCCGAAAGTTCATTACTGTTTTGATTTTCACACCGGCGGTGCACAGCGATTCAACGCGCCTCAAGTAAGGCTCGATTTTCAAAATGAAAAATTGATGAAATTGGCAGATATTTTTCAAGCATCATTTACCGTGAACAGTAAGAATATACCCAAAACCTTTCGAAGTACCTGCGATAAATTCGGCATAGACATGCTGTTGTTTGAAGGTGGGAAAACAGATGACATCAACGATTCGATTTGTAAAGAGGGTGTGGAGGGCATCAAACGGGTATTGCATCATTTGGAAATGTTATCACCAAAAATAAAACCGAGCAAACCGAATGCAAATACTATTTATATCGAAAATTCTACTTGGGTTCGTGCCAAACATTCCGGCTTGTTACACAACCAAACCGAAGCAGGAAAACAGGTAAGAAAAGGAGATATTTTAGCTACGATCACCGACCCTTACGGAAAAATTAATCACTTGGTGAAATCGACCCACGACGGTTTCATCATCAACGCCAATCACTCGCCGATTGTCTATCAAGGTGATGCGATTTATCATTTGGCAACGGATTTTTTAAAAAAATGACCGCTTGCTGTTTTCAACCTCAAAATCTTTTTCATTGCGCAATCATGGACAAAAAAACTTTGAGAGATTTATACAGACAGAAAAGAAAGGCACTTACAGCTTCTGAAACCCATGAGTTGAGCCGGCTATTGGTCATACAATCCGAAAAACTAACGGTTTGGAATTCATCAAACTATCATGTTTTCTTGTCGATTGAAAAACAAAACGAGCCCCAAACCCAACAACTTATCAAGTGGTTGTTTCAGAAAAACAAAAATGTCATCGTTTCCAAATCAAATCATCAGACCGAAGCCCTAACGCATTTCAAACTGACACCCGACACGCCAATCACGGAAGGAAAATATGGCATTCCCGAGCCGATTAGCGATTTAAAAATTGATGAAAAAGAAATTGATGTCGTTTTTGTTCCCCTTTTGGCTTTTGACAAAATTGGAAATCGAGTGGGTTATGGCAAAGGGTTTTACGATCGATTTTTGCGCAACTGCCGGCCTGAAGTCATCAAAGTTGGTTGGTCGTTTTTTGAAGCGGAAAATCAAGTTGACGATGTTTTACCCACCGATGTCCGTTTGGATTTTTGCGTGACCCCAACTCGAATTTATAAATTTTGAAAGGAACTTTCTTTCAGAATCTTTTTTTGTTCCGGCTCAACAAATAAAATACCTTTGTGAGATGCAATTAAAAGACGTTCCAGGCCACGAAAATCTCAAAAATCACTTGGCACTAAGTGCCTCGCAAGGCAGAATTCCGCACGCGCAACTTTTTGTGGGTGAAGAAGGCTCCGGCACTTTGCAATTGGCATTGGCTTACGCTTCTCAAGTGTTGTTGCTAACACACGAAGAAGGCTCTGAAACTTGGCGTCTCTGTCTTCAAAAATGCGAAAACCTCGTTCACCCCGATCTTCATTTTGTGTTTCCATCTGCAACCAATCAAGACATCAAAACAAATGCGGTTTCCGATGCGTTTTTACCCCAATGGCGACAATTTATCAAAACACAACCTTTTGGCAGCTTGTACGATTGGTATCAGCATTTGGGAATCGAAAAAAAACAAGGCTTTATTCGGGTAGAGGACTCACACGACGTAATCCGAAAATTATCGCTCAAGTCCTATGAAGGCGGATACAAAATCATGCTGATTTGGATGGCAGAAAAAATGAATACCGAAGCCGCGAACAAACTTTTGAAACTCATAGAAGAGCCGCCGCAACAAACGCTGCTTATTTTGATCAGTGCTGACGAAAACCAGTTGTTGCAGACCATCCAATCGCGCTGTCAGATTATTCGGATTCCCAAATTTCCCGAAGTTGTGGTTGAAAAATATCTGGTAGAAAAATTTCAACGCACACCTTTTGATGCCCGTCAAATCGCAATTCAAGCGGATGGAAATTTGAACAAGGCTATTCAATTGCTCAACCCGGATGCGGAAGGTGATGGTTTTGAGGATCGATTTGTACGCTGGGTTCGACTGGCTTTTGGTGCCAAAGGAAACAAGTCATCTGTCCTCGGATTGATTGAATGGGCGGAAGAATTGGCAACAACGGGGAGAGAAACCCAAAAGAAATTCCTGGGGTTTTGCACGGAAATGTTCCGGCAAGCAATATTAATCAATAAAGATTGTAAGGAATTGGTGTTTTATCAGTCTAAGAACGGCAAGTTTAACCTCAATAAATTTGCGCCTTTTGTCCACTCGGGTAATATTTTTGACATCTACGAAGCCTTGCAAACTGCTGAACTTCACATCGAAAGAAACGGAAATGCAAAGATTGTCCTGACGGATTTATCACTTAAACTGACTCGATTGTTGCATCAAAAACAGAACGATTAGCTATGAACAACATTACTTCTAATATTACCGAAATCCTGATTCTGTTATTTCTTTTGATTACATTTCTGCAATCGGGATTTGACAAGCTCCGTAACTGGACCGGTAATTTGAATTTTGTCAAAGCACATTTTTCTAAAACACCGCTGCGCAATTGGGTTCGTATTTTGTTGCTCACCATTTTAGTTGTTGAATTTCTCGCCGGAATTTTAAGCGGTATCGGCGTGTTTGAACTCATCGTCAACAACAACCCAAGTGTAGGATTGTTGGGTGCGGTAACCTCTTGTTTGGCATTGTTGATGTTGCTTTTCGGGCAAAGGGTAGCCAAAGATTACGCCGGTGCGTTGACCATTACCTGCTATTTTATCGTTGCGATTTTCGGGGTGTTTTTACTTAATCTGTAAGACTAAGCATCCGTTACCTTCACACCATTTTTATCAAAAATCTCGTCTTTGTGGCATTTCATAAAATGGTCGCAATAGAGGCAAATGTTTTTTAATTCTTCGTGTTTTGCTTTGGCTTCTTCTATTGAAACACCCAAATGTAGTCCCATTTTTAAAGGTTCGCCATCGTTGAGCATTTTAAAAACCGTATTTTGTGAAGCGCGTTGCAAAACCTCGGCAACTTTCTGCTTGCGCGCATCGCCCATAGGAAAATGCGTACCCGGACAACACGGATTGATGCGCCACAACTGTATGCTGATTTCCTGCGGAATATCGTCATAACCGCCTAAAAAATTGCGCGCTCCGGACAGGATAGTGCAGAAATTGTGATGGGGGTCTTTGTGCCAAATATCATTTTTCAAAGCTTTGCCTCGCGCCCAATTTCCGCCAATCCACATTTCTTCGTTGGCACCCCAATAGCCCCAACTTAGATTTTTGTTAGTTAAATAATTGCTATCCACCAACGGGTCTTTGTCGTCGCCGTTTACGCCGCAGCTTTCAAACAAATCGGCTAATTGCATCAGTCGGTTTCCGGCGTGTTTGTGGTAGCGGTCTATGCTGGCAATATCAAAACGGGTAACGCCTTTTGTAATGAGTTTTTGCAGGCGCTCTTTGTTGAGCAAATCGCCATTGGTTTGCAGCATAATTTGCGTTTTACCTTGGTATTTTTCTTGTATTTTATCTAAAATGGCGTAGAGCAATTTTCGGTCTGCCAAGGGTTCGCCGCCGCTTAAAATAAGTCGATCTATCGCGTTGGGCAGGTTGTCTATAATAGCCATGCAATCTGCTTGAGAAATGCGTGCGCCAAACGGACTGCTGTCGTTGTAACAATGCGCGCAATCGTCGTTGCAGAGTTGGGTGAATACCCAGTAGATGGATTGTATGTGGTTGAAATTTGTGTTCATTTAATTTTTTTTATTGTATTCCTTTCCAAAAATCGACTTCGTTTTTCACACCCGAATTTTCATCCTCAAAAAACGCTTGTTTGTTTTCGTATTGCAACAATTTCCCTTTTTGAATTTTCCCGATGCTATCGCCCATAATAATGGCTTCTTTTAAATCGTGGGTAACAAAAAGGGCGGAGATTTTTAACTGCTCGGCTAACTTTTTAAACAAGCTTTGCATTTTTTGCCTGGTGCTGCTGTCTAAAGCACCAAAGGGCTCGTCTAACAACAAAAGTTTGGGCTCTACCACCATGGCTCTGCCGAAAGAAACCCGCTGTTTTTGTCCGCCCGATAGTTGATTGGGCATTTTTCTGGTGTGTTTTTCAAGGTCTAAAAATTGTAGCATTTCTGCTACCTTTTCTTTAATTTCTTGGTTGTTTTGCTGCTTGAGTCGTAAGCCGAAAGCAATGTTTTCAAACACATTCAAGTGCGGAAAAAGTAAAGCTTCCTGATAGAGGTAAACAATGTTTCGGTTTTGTGGCGGTTGCTGGCTGATTTCGGTTTGGTTTAAAAATATTTTGCCTGAAGATGGTTGCTCCAATCCGGCAATAATTTTTAATAAGGTGGTTTTTCCACTGCCCGACGAACCCAACAAACTCAAGACTTTATTTTGTGCCAAATGCAAGTTCACGTCGGTCAATACCCGTTCGTTTCCGAAGGATTTTGACAGGTTTTGTATGTGGAGTAATGGCTGCATTAAGCTAAAATAAAATTTCTAAAATTGTCTTGACTTACCATTTCAATATCGGCATTGTAGGTTTCCTGAAAAATGGGATGTTTTTTAATTTTCGCCTTCGGATTCCACTTAAATTCATAGCCGGTTATCTTACCCGAACCTTCTTCTACATAATCAATTTCCTGCTGTATGCGCGTCCTCCAAAAATAGGCGTTGGCAATGCTTTTTGTATAGAATCTTTGTTTTAAACGTTCGCTGATTAGAAAATTTTCCCATAGTGCGCCTTTGTCGTTTCGGTTTTCTAAGCTATTGAAATTTCCGATAACCATATTGCGAATGCCGGTATCATAAAAATAGATTTTTTGATTGGTTTTAATTTCATTTCTCAGGTTTCGGCTAAAGCTGGGCAGCTTAAAAATCACGTAGGTTTTGATTAATAAATCTATGTAATTGCTCACCGTGTTTTTGTCGATTCCTATGAGTTGCGACAATTCGTTATAACTTACTTCATTTCCAATTTGAAGTGCCAAAGCTCTGACTAATTTTTCTAAAACTTCGGGTTTTCTAATACCTCCATAACTCAGTAAATCTTTGTATAAATAACTGTCCGAAAGTTCTTTTAAATAGTCTATTTCCTCACCTTGATGAGTTATAACTTCCGGATACATTCCGTACAAAATGCGGGTTTCTAATTGTTGCGCCGCTGCCACATAACCTAAGTGATTTTCTAATTCTTGCCAACTGATGGGAAACAATTGAAAGTCCCATTTTCTTCCGGTAAGCGGTTCGTTGATTGTACTGTTGAGGTCTAAAGCCGATGACCCGCTTACGAACAATTGCACGTTTTTAAATTGGTCGGTGATGATTTTTAGCGTAAGTCCAATATTGGGGATGCGTTGGGCTTCATCTATAAAAACCGATTCGTTTTTTCCTAAAATAGTTTTGAGTAATTCGGTATTGGCATTGGTGAGCAATTCGCGCACTTTTGGGTCGTCTCCATCTAAAAATAAATACGATTTGTTTTTCAGAAAAGCATTGAGCAGCGTGGTTTTGCCAACGCGTCTTGGTCCAATAACAAGTATAGCCCTGCCTGTGGAAAGCTTCTCAGATATTTGCGTATGTAGTTGTCTTTCTATCATTATTTCTTCATTTCTATTCACCAAATATAATGATTTTTGGTGAATACAATCACCAAATATACTGCTTTTTGGTGAATAGCGTACTTTTTCATCGCTTCAAAAAGATAAACCGCTTGTTGATGTACAACAGCAGCATCGGTGGTAAAACTAACAAACAACACGCCAAAGCCGCATAAAATATATTGGCTTCGTTGATGAAATTGAACACGCTCACGGTCAAGGTTTTAATCTTTCCGACTCCGATAAGGTTGGTCAATCCGTATTCAAACCACGAAATCAAAAACACCTGAAAAAAACACAACAACATCGCGTTTTTTGACAATGGCAACAGCACTTTTCTAAAGGTTTGCCAGCGACTGCCGCCCAAAGTGTAGCTCAATGCTTCTAATTCCTGCATTTGCTTGTTCCAAAAATTGACATAAATAATCACCCCAAACGGAAAAGCAATGAGAAACTGCGCAATCACCACGCCTAAAAATGTACCGGTAAGATTCGTGATAATGAAATAATATTGAAAAATGACGGCCATAATCACTGGCGATAGCAAATACGGAATGTACGTCAAAAGCATAAAGGTATTTCGGTTTTTGCTGTAGGCAATTTCTTTTGAAACGACAAATGCCAAGGCCGTAACTACCGCCGAAACCACCAACGAAATGGCCATAGACAAAAAGAAAGTTTGAAAAAGTTGCGCATCACTTTGTTGAAAAAACATCCAATTGGCAAACGACCATACTTCCGGTAAGATATTCGGAAAAGACCAACGCCTTCCCAGAGAAAGCAACAGCAAAAACACCAAAGGAAACCCGATGGAAAGCATAAATAGATAGGGTAAAATCTTTTTGTGCATCAGTGGTTTTGGGTTTTGAAAAATTGAGGGTTTTTAAAATATAAAATCCATAAAATGGCTACTACCAACAACACATAAAGCAAACTCATCGCGTAACCTTGCGGCATATCGTTTAGGTTGAATCGTTGAATTTTTTGGAGGATTGCCACCGATATCATCTGCGGATTTTGTCGCCCCAAAAGCAGCGGGACTTCATAGCTTCCCATTACAAAAATGACAAACAAATAAATGGTGATAGAGGCACGTTTCAGCAAAATGGGTACAATCACTTTTCGTAAAATTTGACGGTTTGATGCGCCAAAAGTCTTGGCCAAATTTACATAGGATGCTATTTTTTCACTTTGGTACAAATTGGAAAACAAGATGATGAAAAAAGGTGTAATCAAAAGTACGGACGTGAAAATAATTCCAATTCCGTAGGCATCTTTTATCAAAACCGGAAAATCGTTGATCTCTTTGATGAATCCCAGTTGGTAACCCATACGAGATAGTAAGCCCGATTTAGCCAATAACTGAAAACTAAAAAACGCCATTACGGTTGCCGGAAAACAAAGCGGCAAGTATATGACACTTGAGAGCAATCCTTTTTGTAATTTCTTTTGCCAGCTCAAGGCAATGGTCAACGCAACACTTAAACTTATTGCCACACTTAGCAACGCGATATATAAACTGTAGCCAATACTGACCCAAAATGGCTTGTCAAACAAAACAGTTTGCCAAGCATCAAATTGAAATCCCTTGTTTAAAACGCCTATAATTCCTAAACTAAACAAAAAAGCATACAACAAACCCGAAGCCACCGGTAAAACCACGATGGCGAGGAAAAGTCCTTTTAAGAATTTGCGGTTGTTCATTTTATTATTAAACCTTAAACCCGAAAGAATTTCAAAACCTTTCGGGTTTTTATTATTTATTTATTATTTCCTTCCTAAAATCATCCGCCAGCCTAATCATATATTCCGGAGCCAATTCCATCAAGGCTTTGGTTTGAATTTCGCTTCGTTTGGGTGCGTACTTTCGATGCGGGATGATTTCAAAAGCGTTTCTTTGCGCGTCAGAGAGTTTGTCCATACTCAGCACGGTGCCATCACCCCAAACCTCGGGGTTCATTTTTTGCAATTGCGCTTCATACGAAACCATCGCATTGGCAACTACCATCGCTGCTGCTTTTTTGCCGGAAAGTTTGGTAATGCCAAGGTAGTGCGAATTTTGTATCGTACCAAAATCAGGAATGTAGGCGCGCGCTGTTTCCGGGAATAAACCTTCGGCTATTTTATTGTCAACCTCAGCATCGTTGTTGCTCATGGTAAACCACAATTCGCCGCCGGCAAAAAGTTGATGTATCTGCGCGACATTTTCCGGGAAAACTTCTCCTTTATTCCACAAATAGGGTTTTAATAGTTTGATGTATTTCCAAAGTTCAGCACTGTATTGGTTGTATTTTTCTTCATCAAAATCACCGGAAAGCGCATCGTTTCCACCTGCAATATCAATCAATAATGCTTTTAAAAAGGTCAGTCCGGTGAATTGATTATCAAAAGTAAAAGTGCCCGGATGTTTCTTTACAAATTCTAATAATTCGGCTCGGTTTTTCGGGGGATTTTGAATTTTTTGACTGTCATAAATCAAGGTCATTTGTACATTTCCCCAAGGCAATTCAAATCCTTCTGTGGGTTGTTGAAAATCAATACCGATGAACGGGTTGCTGAAATTGATGTGTTTTGAATTGGGAATCAAATCCGTCCACGGCCCATACAAACCATCTATTTGCCTGATTTGATAAAAAGTTTCGCCGTTTATCCAAACCAAATCAACATCGCTTACAGATTTATTGGCCAATTTTTCGGTCATCAACAACTGAACGATGGCAGCACCTTGTCCGCTAACTATTTGCAGGTCAATGTTGTGTTCTTTTTTTACTTTCGGTACGATAAAATTTTTCATATAGGCATTAATCTTCGGATCGCCACTCCACATCATCATCGTGACTGGTTTTCCTTTCCCGTTCCCGACTTGTTCAATTTCTTCCCAAGACATGGCTTCAAAATCGGTTGTAGCCACTTTTTTGTCCTGTTTGCAGGCCGTAATAAAAATCAATAAAACAACTAAAAATATTTTTTTCATATCTATTTTTTTTAAACCTGAAAGGTTTTTAAATCCTTTCAGGTTTATTTTTTTATTTTTAAAACAAATACCGCAAGCCAAACTGAAACTGTCTCGGCGGACTGGCGTTTTTTTGTACGATTCTTCCGGACGAACGTGAGCCGGTCTGAATCTGATTGCTCTGCGTGGCGTTGTTGCTGAACCCACTTAGATTTTGCGCGTTGAATACGTTAAAAATATTGGCACTAAATTCCAACTTATTGCTCAGAAAATTCAGGTTGTACAACACCGACACATCAAAGGTGTTTGACCATGGCAATCGGTCGTTGTTTCTGTTTTCACCCGGATAGCGGTCGCTGTTGCCGACAAAAGCATCACCAAATGACGAACCGTCACCATTCAGGTCGGCTGTGCCAAACTCTGCGGCATCCGGCGTTCGGTTGATGGGCTGTCCGCTTTGAATAAGCCCTGCCAAGGTCAAGGTCAAATTATCGACCGGATAATAATTGAAAATCGCGTTGATGATGTGTGTTCGGTCATTGATAGACGGTCCCCATTCGTTTCCAAAATTATTTCCGTCGGATGCTCTGAAATTGATGTCTTCCGTGTTGTTTTCCAAACTCGAAAGCGTGTAGTTGATACGGTAACCATAATCATCCTCGCCCCGATCTTTTTGAAGGTTTAAACTCATCGCGTAATAACGTGAAGATCCTTCTGTTTCGGTCATCACCACGTTTCTCGCCACGCCGGCAACCGTTTGACCATTGATGGTCGCGCGGTTATTCACTATCGGTATCGGGCGGGTTTGGTCGGCTTCTGCTACTGTGCGGATTTGAACATTGTTCGGGTCAACCGGAAAAGACGACGGTGCATTCAGGTTGCGCAAACGAAACATTTTAAACGATTGGTTGTGTACCAAATCGACAAAAAACAATTTGTTTTTATCTACTTGCAATTGATAACCCAAGGCAAATTGGTGTGTGTAAGGATTTTTATAGCCGTTCGGATTTAAGATGCGTCTTTCGTTGCTGAAAACAGTCTCTCGTTGCGCCTGCAAACTCTCGGTGGAAGGTGCATTCAGGTAGCCCACATTTTGAAGGCTTGCCGATAAATTTCCGTTAAAGGTGATTCTGTCCAAATCAGTCCCGGCGGGTAAAATTCCCAAATCGATAAATTCCTGCAATTGCAAACGGTAATCTGCCGTATTGGTGTTTTGTTGCAAGGCATCACTGTAAATGGCGTAATTGATTTTATCGTAAAAAATACCGTATCCACCTCGGATGGTGCTCCGATTGTCTAATTTGTAATTGAAATTAAATCGTGGAGAAATGTTGTTGTAATCTCCTGTGCTGCTTCCACCTTTCGATAGATTGTCGTAGTCGTATCGTAGTCCGAAAGTCAAGTTGAGTCGTTCGTTGAAAGCGTATTCATCTTCCACATAAAACGAGACAATATTTTGGGTTTTGCCGAAAGAAGCCTCGCGCAATTCTACATCGAAGTTGATTACTTCCACGTCTGATGGTAAATCATCAAAATTCAAATCGCTGCCCAAACCGCTTGCTGCCAACTGATTCATTTGCGCTGGATTGAGTTTGACTCGCCAATTTCCATTCACGTTGCCACCGCCCAACAAACTGTGGTCGCCACTGATGAAACCAAAACCGGTTTTGAAGGTGTGCTTTTTGGTATAAAACTTTAATCGCTGTTGAAACTGATAGGTGTTTTCCGTGGCATCAAACACAAAGCCGGGGTGTCCCAATACCGCGATGGTTTCTTCACTCGGATTCAAAACGGTCACTTGTGGGTCGTTTGGATTCGTAGGACGACCAAAATTCCATCGGAAACGAGAATATTGCAAATTGGTTTGCGAACTAAAATGGTCTCCGGTATAATCGTTTTTCAAAGCGATGTTTATCGAATTCCGATCCTGAAAGTTTCCGGCAGAGGGAAATTGCGTGCCGCCTTCGAGTCCGCCGCCTTGTCTTTCGATGGTAACTTCGCCCACATTGGCGCGCAAGGACGAGCGCAGCCGGCTCGACCATTGGTGGTCTATTTTTGCAGAATAATAGGTAAAAGTGTTTTCCCCACGCACCGATTCGTTGATACCTAAATCGGGTGAAGTCAATAAATTATCTTTTTTATCGATGGTGTGTTCCACATTCACAAAGAAAAAAGTTTTGTCTTTGAGGATGGGTCCGCCAATGGCAAAACCTTGCTGATAGCGTTGAAAACCGTCTTTCACTTGATTTCCGGAGAGGTCGCGTTGGGCAAATTTACTTTTCCCGTCGATGTCCGGACCCGGTCGTGTGACAAAAAAAACTTCTCCGGTGAGCTCGTTGCTCCCTGATTTGGTGGTGATGTTGATGACCCCGTTGTTGGTCAACCCGAATTCGGCCGAATAATTGTTGGTCAGTACGGTGATGTTGCGCGTAAAACCGACCGGGATGGCAAAACGCTGTCCGCCCAAAAACCGTTCGTTGTTGTCCATGCCGTCAATGAGATAGCTGGTAAACAACGAGTTGGCTCCATTGATGCTCACGTTGGGAGCTTCGGAGAAAAATCCGGTGGCTTGCGATACGTTGGGCAAACGATACAAAACCCGCGTGATGTCTCGACCTTCGATGGGCAATTCCTGAATTTCTTTGTTGGTCAACTCGAAGGAAACTTCCGCATCTTTGCGGTTGATTTGCGCCGAGGTATTTCCGGTCAGTACAATTTCATTTAAGGTTACTTCCGAGGCAACCGCCGGAAGCAAGTAAATCTGAATGGTGCGATCTTGGTTGGAACGCAAATCGAAAATTTCGGATACGCTTTCGGCATATTCACCAAAGGCATCAATGTTGACTTGATAGTTGTTGTTTATCGGGATGCCATAAAACACCGTTTTGCCTTGCGCATTTGTTTTTTGACTCACTTCAAATCCACGGCTGTCGTTTTTGAGTTTAACTTCCACATTTCCAACAGGCTGATTGTTTTTATAATCTATAACCAACACGGTTAAATCTTCTTGTGCGTAGGTGAAGAAACCCCATAAAAATAGGAGTACGGTAACTATGTTTTTCATTTTTTAAGCAATTCAAAATAAATTGAAAAAGAAATCCAATTGGATATTTTTCAATGGTTTATAAAAATTTAAGAAAAGGAATGCTGCTAAAAAATGAAAATGGGAGAGCCCTTGTTAAAAGAGATTTGAATATAACGAAGGGCAATACTATTTAGGAAGAAATTTAAATTTTGAACAACTTCTTCACGGTCGATGGACAAGAGAATTTCACGAAGACTTTTCAATTTTTGTATCCAAAGGATGCCGTGTTTTTTTAAATCCTCAACGTGGTCGAGGTCGGCCAATGGACAAAGCTTTTCGATGGATAAATTTTCTTCTTTGGCAAAATCCATCAACTCGGCAAAGAGCGATTTCTGTTGCCAAGAAAATTTGAGAAAATCTGTTTTCTGAAACGATTCTCTGTCGATTCCCATCAGGTAAAAGCCACCGTCACAACTGGGTCCGAGTATAAATTTACCGTTTTCTAAGGCTTGGTTTGCTTTGCGAAGTTGCGTTGCCGTAAGTTCCGGGCTGTCGTTTCCGATGGTGATAACGCGTTCAAAACCTTTGGAGAAGGCATCTTGAATCGCATGTGTGAATCGCTCACCGAATGTATGGCCGCGTTGTTCTTTTTCGGAGTAAATTAAAAAGGGAAGCCCTGTTTTTTGAGCAGTTCGAACCGTGCGTTCGTTAAGTTTTCTGAATAGAGATTGTTGTAAATCTTTTTTGCAATCCGACCCCAAAACCTTTCTCGTCAACTCCACATCTGCCGAGTTGGCAAAGATGAGAATAGCGGTTTTTGAAAGAGATGCAGTTGACATAAATGATGTTTAGCCCTTAGGGTGACGTAATTTTATCGGAATCCTTACAGCAAAGTTTTACACATCGTCATAATCGATGGTTAAAGTGGCTGAAGTGGCTCGTGCTTGGCAAGTGAGTGTGAGTCCTTCGGCAATTTCGCCATCTGTGAGTATGGTGTTTTTTGCCATGTTCGCACTTCCTTCTTTGATGCGAGCAATACAGGTACTGCACACGCCACCCTGACAAGAAAACGGTGCATCGATGCCAGCTTCCAAAACCGATTCGAGCACACTGTGATTTTGTCTGATTTCGAGACTGTGTGCCTCACCATCTAAATAAACAGTAAGTTTGGTTTTGCCCTTTGCGAGGGTTGTCGAAGGGATTGTTTCCGCTTCTGAAGTTGTAAACAATTCAAAATGAATGGCTTCTTTCGGTACTTTATTTGCTAACAAAGCATCTTTCACAACATGAATCATTTCTTCAGGTCCACAAAGATAATAGCCCGCAAAGTTCGTGTCCTTAAATTTATTTTTGACAATCAGATTTACTATAGAAGAATCAATTCTGCCAAACAAGCTGTCTGATTCTTGCGCTCGACTGTACACATATTGAATATACAATCGCTCAGGGAATTGATTTTGAAGTTTTTTTAATTCAGTCAAAAAAAGAGTATCATCCGGTAATTTGTTGCCATATACCAAAACAAATTTTGACTTTTTTGTGTCTTTCAATGTTGTTTTTATCATAGACATTACAGGCGTGATGCCGCTTCCTGCGACAAATGCCAAATATGATTTTCCATCTTCGGGATGAAGCAAAAAACGCCCTTCGGGTATATAAACCTCCAACTTATCGCCGGCTTTGAGCTGTTCGTTGGCATAGACAGAAAAGGCTCCGTTTTGGACTTTTTTGACTGCAACCCGAAGCTCGTCGCTGTTGGGTGAAGCACAAATAGAATAGGCTCTGCGCACTTCTTTTCCATCGATTGTTGTTTTGAGTGTGAGGTACTGACCGGGCGTAAAATGAAATTCTTTTTTCAGCGAATCAGGCACTTCAAAAAGGACGGATACTGCATCGGGGGTTTCTCTTCGGACTTCTCGTATGGTGAGTGTGTGGAAATGACTCATTGATTTTTTTTGCAAAAATACTGAAAAGCTATTAGAATGAGGAATAACCCATCCGTCTAAAAACAATATTTATAGGGTTTTTTGATGACATTCCTAATTTATTCTATAAAAGACATTTCACTTTCCCGGAAATTCAGCCTTTCTTTTTTCCAAAAAAGCAGTGATTCCTTCCTTAAAATCTTCTGTGCCAAAACATTCGCCAAACAGACGGATTTCTTCATCAAAACCACTCTTGGAAGTGTCAAAACCAGCATTGACTGCTTCGATGGCTTTCCCGATTGCTTTGGGGCTGTTTGATGCAATTTTTTGCGCCAAGCCTAAGCAGGTTTCAAATAGGTTTTCTTGTGAAACTACATGGTTTACCAAGCCGTATTCGAGTGCTTGAGATGCGGATATTGTTTGTGCGGATACAATCATTTCCAAAGCCCGGCCTTTTCCGATGAGTTGCGACAATCTTTGTGTACCACCATAACCAGGGATCACTCCGAGAGAAACTTCGGGCAGTCCCATTTTGGCATTGTCGGAAGCGATGCGAATGTGTGCCGCCATTGCCAATTCCAACCCGCCGCCCAAAGCATAACCATTGATTGCAGCGATGATGGGCTTGCTGAAATTTTGCAAAAAATTCATCACCGATTCTTGTCCTTTTTGTGCCAACTCACTCCCTTGATTTTTATCGAAAGAAGAAAATTCCGCAATGTCCGCTCCTGCCACAAAAGCTTTGTTTCCGCTTCCTGTTAAAATTAATACCCGTATGGCAGCATTTTTTTCAACTTTTTCTAATGCTATTCTCAATTCAGCCAAAGTAGCTTTGTTGAGCGCATTGAGTTTTTCTGGACGATTGATGGTGATTGTCGCGATTGGGGCATCAATGGTGTATAAAATGTTTTGATAGTTTGCCATGTTTAGGTGTTTTTTAGGTTATTAATTAAAATTTCTAATTTTTTGGGATTTGAACCGTGAATACCGTTCCTCTTTCGGGTATTGAAACAAAAGAAATGGTGCCGCCATAATTCTCTATGATGGTTTTTATCATGGCTAAACCAAGCCCCATTCCGCTTGTTTTGGTTGTGAATTGTGGTTCAAACACGCGATCCTTATGGCTGTCTGATATGCCTATTCCATTATCGGAAACCATCAAAATTACGGCATCCTCTTTTTCTTGAATTTGAACCAATATCGTGGGTTGGCTGATTTCCGAAACTGCCTGAATCCCATTTTTCACCAAATTGGTTACGATGCGGATTATTTGTGTCCGATCAAACTTTAGCAATATATTGTCAGAACCGGGTTGAAAATGGATATAATCTTCACTAAAAATCTCTAAAGCCAATTGAACTACTTTGGTTACATTGATGAGTTCGTTTTTCTGTGCAGGCATCTCAGAAAAATTCGAAAAAGCCGACGCGATGGCGTTCATGGTGTCGATTTGCTGGATGAGACTTCGACAGAAATCAATGATTTTTTTCTTCGCATCCACGTCTTCCGGATTGAAACGATACTCAAAACTTTGCACAGACAGGCGCATGGGCGTGAGCGGGTTTTTGATTTCGTGCGCCACTTGTTTTGCCATTTCGCGCCATGCGTGTTCGCGTTCTCCCGCAGCCAATTTGGCAGCACTTTCCTCCAACTGATCGACCATGCTGTTGTAGGCAGCAACCAAATTGTGTATTTCTTCACCCGCATGTTGAACTTCTATTTTCTGATTGCGTTCACCAATCCGAACCCGATACATTTTGTCGCTGATGGTTTTTAGTGATTTTGTGATGTAAGTAGAAATTAAATAAGCGAAAAGAATGGCTATAATTAACATGAATAGATAGACCTGTCCCAATCGAGCTAAAAAGTCATAGTGCTCCCGAGCAATAAAATCTTCTTCTTCTAAATAGGGAATATTTAAGATTGCCAAAGGCTTGAATTTCGTGTCGGTAAGGTAAGAATACGAGGATTGAAAGACGCGATTGCCATCGATGATTTTATCGACATATCGCTTGTCTGGATTGCTGATGATCTGTTCGAATACATTCGGAGGAATGTTTTGTTGAATACTGTCAACTTCAAAAGTTTCTTTCGAGCTTTTCAGCAACTTACCGTCAAGGTCATACAAATTGATTTGCAAGTTATGTATGTTTGAAATTTCAAAGATTTTTTCTTTGAAAATCAGCGGAATTTGATTTGTTTCAACTGCGTATGTAGTAGTTCGAATGACGTAATTGATGTTTTCTTTGATGGCTTCCTCCTTGCGCTCCAACCGGTCTTTGTGATAGTCCGCCACTTCCTCTCTGTATTGAATAATCGTCACGATGGCAATCAGGATAAAAGCTGCCAGTACCAAAACAATCATGGAAACGAAAATTCGTAATCGGAGTGAAAATCTTTTATAAATCATCCTGAAGCGATTGTTTTTGAAGTATCAAAGTTAAAACAATCCATTGAATTAACTTCACAATAAACATGCCGACATATTCTTCAAAAAATAAGACGGCACAAAAAACCCCACTCAAAAATTTCATACGAATGGGGTTTAGGTTAATTGATAATTTATCTCAGTTCTCTATAAAAAGATATTTTAAGTCTAACTTGTTAAATGCATCGTTAAAGGCTTTTACTTTCTCATCTACCAATTTATCAAAGGTACTAAGCTGATTATTAATTTCAGCAGTGAGTTCGTTTTTGACTGCAACATCTTGAGTTGTAGGTGCAAAATCGTTCAACCCAACCAACGAGTTGAGGTGTCCCAATTTGTTGGTCAATCGAATCGGGAAATTCAACGGGTCTTGCCCACTTCTATTTTGGGTTTGATACAGTGCTTCTTCCACTTCTGTAAATCCTTTTTTGATTTCTTTGGCTTGTTCCAACAAGTCTTTTACCGCTTCATTGTCTTTGTATTGTTTTTCAAAAGCAGAGAGTTGTTCGTTGATTTTTCTGATTTTTTTGATGGATTTATGTGCTTTATCGACTGTTGCATTAACCTCCGTGATAAAATCAAATTGTTTTTGCATGTCGGCAACGGTTGCTTCAGATCGTGGGTCGGGTAGAATTTTAAAACTTTGGGTTTGAATAGTATCTTTATCAACGACCATTCGAACTTGATAATTTCCCGGAACGGCTTTGGGTCCGTTGAGGTTTGCCCACCAAAGAATCATGCCCGGCAATCGTTCGGCACCATCCGATATGGTGTTCCAAACAAAAAGATTGGATCCTTTTTTGGTTTCCAATTTGTTCTTTTTGGCTTTGTTGCTGAAAGTTTTAAGGGTATCGCCTTGGGCATTGAGATATTCCAAACGAACTTCTTTTTCGGGGTCTGAAATGTAGAAAAAAGTCATCACCCCATTTGGATGATTGGTTCCCTCTGTTTTAGAGTCTTTCCTGGAGCCACCACTCATGCGGTAACTGTCTTTGGGTTGCAAGACAAAGTTTGATTTGGTTTTAACCTCGTCATTCAGTTGATGTAATACGGTCAAATCGTCAATAATCCAAAGACTTCTTCCTTGTGTAGCAACAATAAGATTGTTGTCGCGCACCAGCAAATCTGTAATCGGAACTATCGGCAGATTGAGTTGAAAAGCTTCCCAATTGGCTCCGTCATCGTAGGAGATGTACATACCGTTTTCGGTTCCGGCATACAAAAGTCCTTTTCTTTTCGGGTCTTCGCGCACTACACGGGTAAAATCTTCACTTTTGATTCCATTGGTAATTTTTGTCCATGTTTTGCCGTAGTCGGTAGTTTTGTACAGATAGGGTTGAAAATCTCCTGATTTGTATCGGGTTGAAGCCACATAAGCAGTCCCTTCATTAAACGCACTGGGTTCGATGCTGTTGATCATCGACCATTCCGGCATGTTTTTCGGAGTTCTATTTTCCCAGGTTTTTCCGCCGTCTTTTGTAATGTGCAAAAGACCATCGTCGCTTCCGACCCAAATCAATCCTTCTTTTAATGGGCTTTCATTGGCGGCAAAAATAGTCCCGTAATATTCTACGCCGGTGTTGTCTTTGGTAATCGGCCCGCCACTGACACCCAGTGTTTTTGGATCATTTTTGGTCAAATCCGGGCTGATGGTTTCCCAAGAAGCACCTTCGGTGGTGGTTACGTGAACGTGATTTGAAAATACATATAATTTTCTTGGATTGTGCTTGCTGAAGATGATGGGGAAATTCCATTGAAAACGGTATTTCATATCCTCAGCACCGTGTCCCATCGGGTTGTCCGGCCAAACATTGATACCTCTTACCGTTCCATTTTTGTGATTGACCCGCGTCAAAAAGCCACCATAACTTCCGCCATATACGATTTCGTTGTTGGTTGGATCAACGGCAATGTGTGCTGATTCTCCACCGGCGGTTTCTTCCCAATTTTCTTCGTCGATGCTTCTTCCGTCTGAACGATGTTCAATGCGAACCGTGCTGTTGTCTTGTTGTGCTGAATAAATTCGATACGGAAAATGATTGTCTGTGGTAAGCCTATAGAATTGTGCGGTTGGTTGATTGTGATAGGTACTCCAAGTATCACCGCCGTCAAAACTTACTTGCGCACCTCCGTCGTCGGCAATAATCATCCGTTGGTTGTCTTCGGGTGCAATCCATAAATCGTGGTGGTCGCCGTGCGGGGCTTCATAATCTTCAAAAGTCTTGCCGCCGTCTGTTGATTTGTGATAATCGACGTTTACCACATAGACCGTATTGGCATCTTGGGTGTCGGCATAAATGCGGGTGTAGTACCAAGCACGTTGTCTGAGTTTGCGATCACTGTTGATGTTTTCCCAGGTTTTACCACCATCTTCCGAGCGATAAACGCCTCCTTTTTCTTTGTTTTCAACCAAAGCCCATATTCTTTCGGAATTCAGTGGAGAAACTGTTACCCCCATGATGCCGAGCATATCGGTTGGGAAACCTTTGTTTTTAGAAATTTCCACCCAAGTCTCCCCGCTGTCGGTGCTTTTCCAAAGTGCCGAGCCGGGACCGCCGCTACTCAAACTATAAGGAGTCCTTCGCATATTCCAGGTAGAGGCATACAGTATTCTCGGATTATTCGGGTCTATGATTAAATCAACTGCGCCGGCATCGTCGTTGGTAAACAATACTTTTCGCCAAGTGTTTCCGCCATCAGTACTTTTATAAACGCCTCTGTCAGATGAAGGTTTGTAGATGTCCCCCAAAACGGCTGCATAAACAATGTCTGAATCGCTGGGGTGAATGCGGATACGGGGAACATGTCTTGAATTGGTCAATCCGATTTGTTTCCAGGTTTTTCCGGCATCTTCGCTTTTCCACATACCGCTTCCGGAAGATACGTTGCCACGAACAGTCACTTCACCACCGCCAACATAAATCACATTATGATCGCTTGGAGCAACGGAAACCGCACCGATGCTGCCACCGAAATAGCCATCGGAAATGTTTGTCCATGTGATTCCGCCGTCTTGGGTTTTCCAAACACCGCCTCCGGTTGCGCCAAAATAAAACAGGTTAGGCTCTCCTTCCACGCCCGTTACGGCTGCCGACCGGCCTCCTCTGAAAGGGCCGATTAACCGATATTCCAAGGCATCATAAAGCGATTTGTCATAGGTTGTAGTAGTTGTCGTTTTTTTGTTTCTCTGGGCTTGCATACTTGGAACGGTCAGGAAGAAACAAAAAAGCAAGAGCGCTAAAAGTTTGGTTTGTTTGTTCATTTTGGATGGATGTTAAGTTTAGGGATAAAGTTAGGTTTATTTTTTTGCTAATAAAAGTTTGACATCAGATTCAAGCCTGTCGTAATTCGATTTGTTCGTTGCCTCGTCCGTGAAGTAAGGATTTTTTTCATCCGTAGAATTTGGTATAACCCCACCTCCGGTATAATCGATGATTCTATTATTCATGTCGATTAAATAATTTGTAGGAAAACTCATCATATGATTAAATCCTGAAATATTTACCACATTATAGGTGTGAGATTTTTCCTCGGATGGAACCAAAAAGATACGATTATTAAATCTATCTTTAAATTTCTCAAGAGACTCCTTATCGTCCCAAAAAAGAAGCACAAAATCTACTTTGTCGGAATATTTTTCGGCAACCTTATTGAGTGCCGGTATTTCTGCCCGGCAAGGAGCACACCACGAGGCCGTAACCTGAAGAAACAAAGGTTTCGTTCGTTTTTTTGTTGAATAGATGGTGCCGGATACGGAAACAAAATCGTAATTGTCAATATAGGAATCTACAATAGCCATCCTTATTGAATCTGCATATTTAGTTGCTTTTTTTGAATCGTTTTTGTCCAAGTATTTTTTTGAATCTTTTCGATATTTCAGGATAAGGTCTTTACTGTTTCTAAATAGTTTTTTGTCTGATTTTCCAACGAGTTGCCCAAAAGATGGTTGGAAAAAACCAATGATTGAGATAAAAATAATTAAAGAAAAATTTCTCATTTGGATGGCTTACATTGTATTAGTAAAAACACTTAAAAGTACATTTTCTAAACAAAATTAAACGTTTATTTAGATAAATTTAACTCAATTTCCCTCCTCAAAAAATAACCCGTCACAAGCGTTGACAGTATATCAGCTGCAAAAAAGGAAATCCAAACGGCCGGTTCGCCGTAAAACTTTGGCAAGATCAACACCAACGGAATAAAGAAAAATCCCTGCCGGGTGAGGGTGAGCAACAGCGCCGGAACCGATTTCCCCACTGCCTGAAAATAAGCTGCTCCAATGAGTTGAATAGCAATTATCGGCGTGGCGGCAAACACCCAACGGATGGCATGCGGTGCTTCACGGACAACCGCCAAATCGGAGGTGAAAACCCGCGCAATTTCATACGGGAAAACCATCAAAAGAACGAATACTAAAAACGCCAAAACGGATGCATACAAGATTGCTTTTTGGATGGTTTCGCGAACGCGATGATAATTTCCTGCGCCAAAATTGAATCCGGCGATGGGCAAAAAGCCTTGTGTGACACCCAAAATCGGAAACAATGCAAACATCAACAACCGTCCGACGATGGCATAAACCGCTACCGAAGATTCACCGCCCAAATGAAAAAGAATGTTGTTGACAATCAAATACGTAATGCTCACCACCGCCTGCCGTGCCAAGGTGACAAAACCCAAGGCGGCGATTTCAGAAACTATTTTAACATCCAACCACAGATGTTTCAGATGGATTTTGAGTTCTGAATTTTTGGATAAAAAAAACCACAAGATAAAAGAAAAACAAAACACATACGAAATACTGGTCGCCCACGCTGCGCCTGCCATTCCGTAGCCCAATACATTGATGAAAAGATAGTCCATGATCAAGTTTGCCACCGAGGGTATAATCATGGCAATCATGGAATATTTGGGCTTTCCTTCCGCGCGAATAACCGTATTTCCCATCATGCAAAGTGCCAAAAACGGCACACCGTACAGCACGATGACGTAGTATATTTTGGCAGGTTCGTAGATGGCACCTTTGCCCCCAAAACTCGGGATGAGGGTTTCAACATAGATCAGTCCGAAAACAACAAACAAGACGCTAAGCGAAAGCGTCAGCATGATTTGGTTGCCAAAGGTTTTGAGTGCTTTTTCGTGCTCATTTGCACCCAAAGCACGGGAAATAACAGAGGAACCGCCAATCCCGATAGACATGCCCAATGCAGCAATAAAAAAGGAAACCGGCAACACCACGTTGATGGCGGCAATAGCCACCGAGCCAATCCAGTTCCCGACAAAAATGGTGTCGATCAGCACATTAAGAGACATGACCAAAATGCCAATGGAAGCGGGAACAGCCTGTTTGAAAAGCAGTTTACCAATGGTTTCAGTTCCTAAAATAGATGCGCTATTTGCCTTCATCAAAGATGTCTTAATTTTGACTCGCCCATTCGTCAACCCAACGAGCAAGTGTTTTTACCCACTCATCACCATCGTTCAAACATGGGATTACATGAAACTCTTCTCCGCCGTTTTTGAGAAATTCTTCTTTGCCTTCCATCCCGATTTCTTCCAAGGTTTCCAAACAATCGGATACAAAAGCAGGCGTGACGATGGCTAATTTCTTTACACCCTCGTGTGCGAATTTTTGGATGGTTTGGTCTGTGTAAGGTTGCAACCAAGGGTCTCTCCCCAATCTCGATTGAAAGGAAGTGGAAAAACCACCCGCTTTCAAACCCAAATATTCGCCGACTTGCCGGGTGGTTTCGTAGCATTGATGCCGGTAGCAAAATTCATGCGCAGCAGAGGCTGTTTGACAACATTGCCCGTCTATTTTGCAATGCGATTGAGTCACATCAGATTTTTTGATGTGACGCTCCGGCACCCCGTGATAGGAAAACAAAAGATGATTCCAATCTTTGTCTTTCAAATAATTTTTGATGGAATTTCCCAAAGCCCTTACATAATCGGGATGTTTGTAAAAGGCGGGGACATTCGTAAACTGCATTTTTGGAAAATGCTTTTTTCGTATTTCTTCTGCCAACACCAAAATGGTTTCGGTTGTAGCCATCGCAAACTGGGGATACAATGGAACGATCAATACATCATCAACGCCTTTGTCAGCCAATTCCTGCAATCCGAATTTGATAGACGGATTGCCGTATCGCATGGCCAAGACTACCGGAACCGAAGTGAGTTCATCTGTCTTTTCGCGTAAGCGTTTGGAAAGCACAATCAGCGGTGAACCTTCTTCCCACCAGATTTTTTTATAAGCTGCCGCCGATTTTTTCGGACGGGTATTCAAAATAATACCTTTGACTAGAAAAGCCCGAAGCAAATAAGGCACATCGATGACACGTTCATCCATCAAAAATTCATCTAAATATTTGCGGACATCTTTCGTGGAGGTCGAATCGGGCGATCCCAAGTTGACCAATAATACTCCCTTCATAAGAAACTTTTTTTTTCAAAAATAGGCTTTTTAACAACCATTTAAAAGCAACAACTTTCTGAGGTGATTAATTTTTTATTAAATTAGCTTACAGTATCTTCACAGGATTATTCATCAATCAATTTTTACAATGAAAAAAGTATGGTTTATCGCTTTGTTGTTTTGTTTTGGAAATATTTTTGCGCAACAACCCAAACTGCATTTTGATCACCTAGCCTTGTTGGTAAAGGATTTGGAAACAAGTGTACATTTCTACCAAGAAGTGTTGCATTTGGAAGAAATTTTTGATGCCACCGAACAGGAACACATTCGATGGTTTTCGATGGGCGGCTCGGCACAACTGCATCTTATACAAGATAAAAACCAGGAAATTTCCCATGTAAAAGGTTTTCATTTTGCTTTGGGAGTTGACGATTTAGACGGATTTATCAATGAACTGAAAGCCAAAAACATCTATTTCGAGAATTGGCAAGGTGCGGTAGGCACAACCAACTTGCGCCCCGACAAAGTCCGTCAAGTGTATCTGCAAGATCCGGACGGGTATTGGATAGAAGTCAACGGGAAGTAAAAATTTCAATTCAGATCCGACAGGTTTTCAAAATCTATCGGGACTAAAGTTCATTTTAACTATATAATCTAACTACCATGCCCAGCATATTCACCAAAATAGTCAACGGAGAAATTCCGTGTTATAAAATAGCCGAAGACGATCGTTTTATGGCTTTTTTAGATGTCTTTCCGACCGCGAAAGGACACACCATTTGCATCCCCAAACAAGAAACCGACAAATTGTTTGATTTGGATGAAAAGACCTATGCCGATTTGCTTTTTTTCAGCCGTAAAGTCGCTATTGCACTCGAAAAAGCAGTTCCCTGCAAAAGAGTAGGTGTGGCAGTCATCGGGCTTGAAGTGCCGCATGTTCACGTGCATTTAATTCCACTCAACAGCATTGCCGATATGGATTTTACCGATAAAAAGTCGTTCCCTGAAGAAGTGTATGAGTCTGTCGCGGAGGCGATTCGGAGGGAGATATGACAACAATTTAAAAAAATCGAAAAGAGCGAAAGAATTTAAAAAAATTGGTTTAAGAGTCCTAATATCGGCTCAATTCACCGTGTCTTTTTTCTTCTTTTTCCCGCCAAAAAGATTGTTCAAGATGCTTTTGGCAGCTTCTTCAGCCGGTTTTTTTGTAATTGTACTGTCTTTTTTGATGCTGTCGTTTGCTTGTTTGTTGCCACCCAACAAGTTGCTCAACGCTCCCGTCCCCTGATTGACCAATTTTTGTTTTTGGTTGTTGACCAATTGGGTTGTCAGATTCGCAATGGCGCTTTGCATGTCTGTGTTCACCTTCGGATTGTCAAAACTACCACCGATTGTTGCGGTGACCGGAACAGTCATGTTTTTGGCATCGCCGCCGCTGAGGTTTGCCAACAAACCACTTGCCTGACTGCCGAAATATTTTGCCGGCACGTTGAACGTCGCTTTGTAATTCATTTTCTTGTCGAAACCGTGTGTGCCTGACACATCAATGGCGATGTCTTGGTACTTGATTTGAAATGGTTTCACGGTTACCATTCCGTCTTTAAAGTCGAGATGCGCTTTTAAGTCATTCAAATTGAGTTTGCTGAAATCCAAAAAGTTAAGGGATGATGAAAGCGAAGACATCAACGCAGTTTTCTCCGGACTCATTTTTGCATTGAGCAGGCTTGCCAGTAAATTACCGGTAAGTGAGTTCAAATCGGGGGCAAAATCTTTGTCGAGTTTCCCGGATAAATCGATGGACGAATTGAGCCTTCCGGTCAATGCTGCTGCCAGCGGCGTCAGGCTTTGAAACAACTCCAATCCTTTGAAGGCCTGTGGAATATCGAATTCTTGTACATTGAGTTTCATGTTGAAATCGGGCGTTTCGTTTTGCGTAGAAACATCGCCTACCAATCCCAATTTCCCGCCAAAAATGTCGGAAGTTACATTGTCAAAAGTGATTTTTTGATCCTTGATGATTGCTTTTCCCTTTACATTTTTAAGCACCAAATTGTCATATAAAACCTGGTTGGCACTTACGTTTACCACGGCGTTGATTTGTTTGGGAATTTTGAAACCTTCTTCGGCAGTTTTACCATCCTCCGAACTTTTTTCATCTGTTTTTTTGGTTTCGGTCGATGCCGCAGCCTCTTCTGTCATGAAATCACTAACCGCAAAAGATTTTGAGCTCAAATCAAAAGTCCCTTTGAGTTCGGTGTCCGCAAACAAAAACCCAAAAAAGTTATCCAAATTTCCGGAAGCTTTGATGTCGCTTTTTCCGGAAGTTGCCTCAAATTGCGTGAGTTGAATACGCCCGGGATTGAACACGATATTGGCTTGTGAGATTTTGATTGGATTTGGGAATGCGTCCGATTGATAGACAAAATCTGAGATAGAAAAATCGCCGTTGGATTCAATACGCTGATATTCGTTCTTTTCAATGGCATTTTTGTCAAAAGTAGCTTTCAAGTTGGCTTTTACAATTCCTTGTAATGGCGTTTCCATGGTAATCGGATAGGCTTGCGAAACTTTCGATAAATCTATTTTGCCATCGATGTGTGTTTTTACGACCATATTTTCGGCCAAATTGGAAAAACGGGCATTGGCTCTGAAAACATCTTGATCGATTCGAAAACAAAGCGTGTCCAATTTGATGTAGGTGTCTTCGACCAATCCGGTTTCGTTTTTGATATCCATTTTGATGTAAATATCTTCCACTTTTTTGGGTAAGTCTGGATATTTGAAGGCTGCTTTTTCAGAAGCAATCCGAATGTCTAAATGCGGAATGTGGGTGTCGTCTGAAACGCCTTTGATGATTCCCTGCACAACAAAATCACCCTGAGTTTCCACGTTTTCGATGTTTTTGGCGTATTCTTCGGGAATGATAGCCAAGAAGTTTTTAAACGATGAAGAGGGTGTTTTGAAACTGAGGTCGATGTTTTGACCTTCGTCTGTCAATTGCACAAAACCGTCAAAAACCAATGGCAATTGATTGATTAAAGCTTTGTTGTCCTTAAAGGTGTATTTCTGGCTTTCCATATCAATGCCTAAATCGGCATCGAGGGTAACTTTGGCATTTTTAAAGTAATTGGTGCCGCCAAACTCGAACGAAACCAAACTTTGGGTTTTCGTTTTCAAAAGTGAATTGGCAGCAGACAAATTGCCGCTTCCGGAATGTTGAAAATCATCCAATCGCAAATACATTTTCGCGCTGTCATCCAAGTAGTTGATGCGCGAGTTTGTGATTTCATACTCGCTTAATTCAAAATTGAATGATGACGAATTTGATTTGGCTTCGTTGGTGTTTGAAGCTTTCGAATCTTTGGCAATGTCATAATTTGCATGTTCTAAAGAATCTATTTTGATGTTGATATAAGCATGGTCAATCTTAAACGCATCGATGGCCATGCCCTCACTTTTGAACAATTGAGCGATAGAAAGCGTCAAGTAAATTTCTTTTGCCGCTACCAAAGTATCACCTTCAAAAGGCGCATTGTTGATGAGCGATAAATCTGAAATTCGCAATGAAGCTTTGGGGAAACTGCGGATGAGACTCAAATCAACTTCACTGAAATCGAATTTGGCATTGACTTGCTCATTGATTGCTTTTTTGAGCATGTTTTCAATCTTTCCTTTAAAAAGAAAAGGCGTAACCACCAGAATTAACAATAGAATCAGTACGCTGATTCCGGTTATTTTTAAAATTTTCTTGCCTTTCATTTTGATTTTTTTAAGTGTTGTTAAAATTTAATTCTTCGCCTCTTTTGAGTTTAAATCGTTTGTTAAAGAAGTGTACGCAAACATAAAAGAAC